>JBIOIY010000004.1:0-146533 GCA_044450345.1 Thermodesulfovibrionales bacterium
CGGGGAGCAATCCCCCTGAAGGTCTGTGGTAGACTACCACGTTGATAGGCTGGAGGTGTAAGTGCAGTAATGCATTCAGCTGACCAGTACTAATTGACCGTGTGTCTTGACCCTTATTTATTTCTTCCCTCCTGGTGTCAAAAGAACTTGCATTTGGTTCTTTGAATGGTATAAGATATTGGGCGAACAGCAGTTCGCCCCTACACGGAAATTAAGGTTTCCGGTGGCGTTGCAGGAGGGGCCACACCCGTTCCCATCTCGAACACGGAAGTTAAGCCCTCCATGGCCGATGATACTTGGATCGCGAGGTCCTGGGAAAGTAGGTTGCTGCCGGATTAAAATAAAAGGCCCGCAGAAATGCGGGCCTTTTTTGTTGCAGGCAATAAATTGCCTCAAATATTTCTTTGTACTCCGGCAGAGATCGTCTTCCCGCTTGATTTCCGGCCATTTGCTGCTATGATTTTATTGGGATAAATGAAAAAGGACGATTCTATTGCGAGAATCAGGAGCTGCATGTTCATGGAATCTGCGTGTGCTGCGGTTTTCCATCTGATGGCGCTGAATTTTCCGAGAGAAGGCGAATTATGGAGCCAAATAGCAATGGACGAGGAAGCGCATGCAGAGATTATCGCCAAGGGTATGAACTTCAACGATCCCGAAAACTTCACTGATTTTGATGTCCCCCCTGTCCTTCAATATATAAGACAGACGGCCGAATACGCAACAGAGTTCAAAAAGATGCTGGTGAAGGATAGCGTGTCACTGAGAGATGCCTTTGAAATGGTGATCAGTCTTCTGAAAAAGAAGAATGAGAGCTATCAAAATGACCTTCTAGGCAAAGAGACCGACGAGCGGGTACATAGGGTCTTTCAGAGGCTTTTCGACATAGACGCCTCGCGCCTGGACCTAGTGACTGCTGCCATGGCCAAATACAACTTTACGAAAGAGACGGGTCCGAAATGAACCCCGCCCGCGTGAAAGTCTCCTGCGACGATGTTTAGTGCCGCAGGAGACTTTCTATTATCCCTCGCAGCAAATACGCCTCATACTTTTTTTCCCGTTCGGTGAAACGGCGAGGACGACATCTACTTTTTTCCCGCAGTTGCTGCAGAAACTGCCTTTGCTTTTGTTATCTGCTCTTGCAGAAACGTCTGTCTTGGATTTTTTTTCTCCTGCCATGATGAAACCTCCTTTCTTATATTCATGCCTCGATCAGGCAAATTCGCATTCTCGCTGTCTTGAAGACATGATGTCGGCCCCACAATTATCCTCAAAAGATTGCACATCCTTTACCGGGGAAAGCCGCGATCGAGGACCTTCAATACAAAACCCATTAATATAAAACAAAGGTGCAGACTTTGTCAAGAAGACCGGAAACACGGGGCGCAAAACCCGGATAATCTATCTCAAAGTGAATGGGATTACTGGCAACAATGAAAGTCACCCTTTGGAAAAATCAGCAGATATCGGGCCGCTGTTGTGGTTTTAGATGATTTATGGTACTTTTTAGCAGATGAAAATGAAATCATCTATCCTGCTTGATAAGGGGACCCTCTGGAAAAAGATCGTGAAAACCACAGCCAATGCACTGGCCACCGGCGCGCTTCTTCCTATCCCCACCAATTACGAGTTTATCGAAGACGGCGGTGTGCGCTTTTTTGTGAGAATCCTCGCAAATCTCACAGCGAAGGATGAAGAGAGGAAGAAGCAGGGGGAAAAAGGCGAGAGGATAAATCCCTTTCTTCCCTTTGAGAGAGATCTCTTCGTTGCAGATATCTCAGAAACTCATGTGGCGGTCTTGAACAAGTTCAATGTCGTGGGACACCACCTTCTCATTATCACAAGGGAATTTGAGGAACAGAAGACCTTGCTTACCGTAATGGATTTCGAGGCGTTATGGGCTTGTCTGGACGCGTATGATGGGCTCGGCTTCTACAATGGGGGCGAAACTGCCGGCGCGAGTCAGCCCCACAAACATCTTCAGTTGGTGCCTCTTCCTCTTGCGCCCGAAGGTCCGCGGGTTCCGGTTGAGCCTCTTCTCGTATCGGTGAAAGTCCAGGGTCGGATAGGCAACGTTCCCGGATTTCCTTTCCTCCACGCCTTTGGCCGTCTGGACACCGGTGACGGCGACCCTTCGGATCACCCTGCCGCAGCGGCAAGGTCTTTTGACCTTTATTGCCAAATGCTCCAACATATTGGTCTGAGTGTCACGAGTGCGGGCGGCCGGGTAAGGCAGTCTCCCCCTTACTGTCTCATCGTCACTCGTGAATGGATGCTGCTCGTGCCGAGATCAACAGAATTTTTTGAAGGCATTTCAATTAATTCGCTTGCATATGCAGGGGCTTTGCTCGTCCGGAATGAAAGGCAATTGGAAGTGCTGAAACGGCACGGACCGATGACGGCGCTGAAAAGTACTGCGTTGCAAAGAAGCTTCAACTTACCTTAAATTTCTCCTAAAATATTTGCAGCGGGAATAATGTTGCCGCTCAGATGCCGTCCTCATGAGGGAGGCAGTGAAGTGGGGACGACTTATGTTTTTGCATGAAGCGGATTGCCGTGATATTATAGCCAACGGGAAATCAGGACGTTTGTCCCCAATTATTGCTTCACTCTCGCGGAGAGGATTGTCCCGGCTGCGGAATTGTCCGAGCAGATTTCCACTGCCGGGTACGAGGCATCCGGTACGGGCAACATGAAATTCACATTGAATGGCGCACTGACTATCGGAACGCTTGGGGTATTTCGCCTGTGAAGATCGGCTGAGTGTTACCTGACAAACTCAACATTCGCAATTAAGTTCTTCTTGTTACCTTCCAATAGGCCGGGCGTTTGCGTTATAATCAGATGGAACAAAAAACAGTGCTGTTACGGTGTCTTGTTGTCAAATGAAATCATAGACTGGGATGCATGTAATCTGCAGCCAATGAGGACAAGAATCGGTTTTGCTCTCTTAGAACAGATAGAATGGTTATTGGTTCAGGAATGATGGCAGGAGCGTTCACTTCCTCGCTGGGAGATGCTCCATCGATTTGCGTTTATGCCGCGGGTGTTTCAAATTCGGGAAGTTCTGATCACCGGGAATTCGAGCGTGAACTGATTCGCCTGAGGGCAGCGGTGGAACAATATAGGACAGCAAAGCTATTTCTCTACTTCGGCACATGCAGCGTGAATGACCCCGTTGTGCGTTTATCTCCGTATGTTCAGCATAAACTCAAGATGGAACAGCTTGTCATGACACACCCGGGTCATTTGATTGTGCGATTACCGCAGGTAGCAGGACCGACGAGTAACCCGCACACATTGCTTAATTATATTTTCGCCCGCATTAGCAGGGGGGAACGCTTTCAGGTATGGAAAAACGCCCAGCGCAACATAATCGACATAGACGACGTCGTGCGCATTATTGTTGACCTGGCTCTGGTTGAAGGCGCCAGGGGCGAGCGCATCAACGTTGCAAATTTTTCCAATATTGATATGCCGGATCTCGTAGAAATAATGGAACGGGTTATCGGCAAAAAAGCCCTATGTGATTATGTAGAGAAAGGGGCCCCCTACATGATTGATACGCGACGAATCAATGCCATCACGAAACGGTGCGGCATTTCGTTCGACCCCCAATACACAGAACAGGTCTTCATGAAATACTATGGAAAAGCAATCAGCGCTTAGCCTAAAGGTCTCCATCGTTGTGCCGGTTTACCGCAGCGAAAAAATACTTCCCAGGCTGGTTGATGAGGTGCATGCGGTAATGCAGGAGAAAGGTCTTCAGGACTCGTTTGAATTGGTGCTCGTCAACGATGCAAGTCCAGACGGGAGTTGGGAGCAGATTAAGAGATTGGCAGGAGAACACAAATTTATCGTAGGCCTTTCGCTGATGAAGAATTTTGGTCAGCATAATGCTACGATGGCTGGCCTTAATCATGCCAGTGGCGATGTGGTAGTGATTATGGATGATGACCTGCAGCACCCGCCTTCGACAATTACCAGCCTCTTGGACACTATTGAGGCAGGAGCGGATGTCTGCTACACGTACTATCGGGCTCGGCGGCATGCGGCGTGGAAAAAAATAGGAAGTTGGGTTAATGACGTGGCTGCCACGGTCTTGCTAGGAAAACCACGCGAACTCTATCTTTCGTCTTTTAAGGCGTTGAGACGGTCCATTGTGACCGAGATAATCAAGTATGACGGCCCCTATGCCTATGTTGACGGTCTCATCCTGGACACGACCCGATCGATTGCGTCAGTCGAAATACTACATCAGGAACGATTTGAGGGCACGGGAAACTACACCTTCCTTAAATCCTTATCCCTCTGGCTAAAAATGGCGACCAGCTTTTCTGTGTTTCCCCTGCGCCTTGCCTCGGTTTTTGGAATTGTTTTAGCAGGGCTGAGTCTTGTGTTTATCGCGGCTGTGGTACTTGAAAAGCTCAGACATCCAGAGACTCCCGCAGGCTGGGCCTCCCTCATTGCAACAGTGCTCTTTATTGGAGGCGTTCAGCTTCTGTGCCTTGGACTCATCGGAGAGTATTTGGGCAGGGCGTATCTGAAACTCAACAGAAAACCGCAGTTTGTGGTTCGAGAAACATGTGCCGGGACATCGCACCATTCTCGCAAGTAGCGGTGGACTCATTCCCGGATATGGGCGGAACATGTCTTCTGAAGGTGACAACTCAGTTTTTTTCATCTTGAAAAGAAATGGCAGGAAGAAAAATAGCTGCATGGTGTCGATGGGAGCTTTCTGGCGGCAGCACGCTATGGAATGTGAACCATGAGAAATAAAAACTTTGATGAGTACGCCGAAGACTATGACACTATCTTGAAAAAGAAACTAAAAGTCTTCGGAGAAGAAACAGATTACTATGCTGAAAGTAAGATAAGAATCATTCAAGAAAATATCCGAAAATCTCCCGCAAGGATTCTTGAGTTCGGCTGTGGAATCGGCACAAACATTAGATGGTTGCTCGATTTCTTTCCCAATGCCAGCGTGTTCGGTTGCGACGTATCCGAAAGAAGTCTGGAAAAGGCGTCCTCCCGGTACCAGTCAGTAAATTTTTTCCCGATTAAGGACGACTGCATTGATCCTTCGGGCAGGTTCGACGTAGTACTGGTTGCAAATGTATTTCATCACATCCCCCCTGAGCAAAGAGAGGAAACGATGAAAAAGCTCGCCAAATATGTTGCTGACGGCGGCGAGATATTCATATTTGAGCACAATCCCTGCAATCCTCTCACGAGGTATATAGTGCATATATGCCCTTTTGACAAGGATGTCACTCTTTTGTGGCCGAAGGAGACCAGATGCTTGTGCGACAGGGCAGGTTTTAAGGTCGTTTCGCGAAAGTATATTTTATTCTTTCCTTCTTTTCTGAAAAAATTGAGGTCCTTGGAGGCAAAGCTGGGCTGGCTCCCTCTGGGAGGACAATACTATGTGCACGCACGCAAGCAGTGATCCTCTAAGTATCTCCACGAAATCCTTTCGTGACTCATGGGAGAGCGCCATTGAATCAATTCGGAATCGCTGACAATGCGCCGGGACTGCCCGACGTGCTTAAGACGCATTACATCGAATCGTTGACTTCGACATCGATATACACCACCCCGGTGCGAATCGTGAGCGGGACGAAGGCGCCGTTTGATTGCAGAGCATAGAATTCCAACCTGTGTCTGCCGGCTCCAAGGTCCTCGGCCGGCACGGCGATGTTCCAGCCTGAAAGCAGGAGGTTCCTGTTGGCCAGGGTTGTCGCGACATCTCTGCGTTGTATATTGATGGGAACGGCAGCGAAGGGCTTTCCGTTGTCGAGTACGACTACCCATTTTGCGGGCTTTTTCGCAACAGGATCATAGGCCCACCCTGTTGCATGTACTGCGCCGCGCAGAGAAATCACAGATGACGTTTCGCTCGGTTCGAAGATGTCGATATGTCCAGCCTGAAGATCCTTCATGACCAAAGATGAATCATAACGCGCCAATACGGCCTTCTCTTCAATGTCAGGAGAGGCTTTTCCATGAAACAGCGCACCCAAATACTCGGGCCTGTATAGGATGGCCTTGATATGTCCGGAAAGTGGTCTATTCACAATCTGTGACAAAGGGTTATAGCCCAGTGTCTCCCCAACGACACCTTGAATCAATGCCCTCGGCAATTTGGGCTGGAGAAGATACCGGTTCTCCTTAGGCGAATATTTTAACAGGATACTCTTGGCGATTGGTAGGAGTACGTCTTCATTTTCCTCACCTTTACAGATAAATATATCATCTCTAATCGTGCAGTCTGTTTTCCTGCCCTCTGACCACACAAAGACCCTCGAGAATAGAGATGGATCCTCATAGAGATAGCTCATCCATGACTTCGCCAAGTAGTTTGCCGTTGTGGCCAGGTAGGACGACTGGGGCGGAACGAAAAGAATCAGTCGTGCGTCGGGTTTAAGCCCTGGTATCTGCTCGACTATAGAACGCAATTCAGACTGATGTTGCCTCCAGTACCCGAGGAAATAGTCCTGACGCTCCAGCCCCCCGTAAATGCCGAGGGCGATAAAAAGCGTGGGCAAAACCAACGATGTATACTGACGACTTTTCAGTACGGACCGGCCAAGCCAGTACGTCAACAATGCGACGGCCATTGAGGCCCATACCCGGGAAACCCAATGCGTGCGATAAAAAACCTCTGAAAACTGAACAGACGAGTAAATGGCATTCGAACACAAGGCCATCAGTAAGCAGATAATAAATACGACTGCCATACGACGTCCATCTTTCCGCGACCGCTCTTTAGTTTCAGACTGTCTGCGCCACAACCAGGCGGCCACAACCCCAAAAACAATGGCGCCAAACAGCGCAATCAAAAATTTAAATGAGAATGAGAGTATGGACGGCGGCGCAGGAAACCACTGTCGTCTGCCTATCGCCCAATTCCAAGGCGTAAAATTATGCATGAACATAACGAGCGCGTTGAAGACTTTTCCCTTGAGCGGCAAAGGGCGCAGAGATACTGCTGCGTAGCTTTGGGGGCTCATCAAAAACAAAATGAAAACGATGAGGTAGGGAGCAAGCACAGCATACCAGAATGCTGTCAATTTCAGCAGTCGCTTGGAAATCCGGAAATTGTCCAGCGCTAGGAGGAGCAGGGGGGTGAGCAGCACGGACGCAAACGCGGCGTCGTATGTCCAAACACTGCAACTTAACGCAATACCCGAGAGGATAAGCCATGGCCATCTATTCCCCTGCCACCATCGTATCAGACAGAGAAGCGAGAGAAAATAAAAGGTCGCTGAAAAAGCGATATGCATCGGGACAATGGAATTGGTGAGGAAATCACTTGTAGCCGTGAGCGTTAACCCGCCCCCGAGATAAGCCAGCAGGCTCTGTTGGGGGAAAAGTCGTCGTAACAGCAGATATGCCAGGATTCCGGTGATGAACCAGTTAATCCCGTATAAAAGCTGCAGGGACAGGATCAAAGAGCCTGACCAGTGGGACAATGTATAGGGGACATTCTCCAACAGCCGCGTCGGGGTTACGCCCGGTGAAATCAGTTGCGCAACCGGGCTGTCAGAATGGACCTGAACCAAATAAAGGACCAGCAGTTCGTCCTGCCACATACCCCGATCCGGGGCAAACAATCCCCATACGAGCACCGTCAGCATCCCATATATACCGATAATGACGGCCCATTCACGTGTGGATTTGCGCGATATCGGATTTATCATATTAATTGTCTTTGCCGATTCTTGCAGACCTGCTGCAGCCGTTTGATGATCTTGCCGCTGAGCACATCCGCACCGAGGAACGTTCTCACGTCCTCTGCCCCATTGGCGCCTATTCGCCTGACGTCTTCTCCACCCGTATAGACGTCGCTCATAAGCCTGGCAGCATGGCCGACGTCAGGGTCGGCCCAGGCGACTCCCTTTTCATAAGGACCAATGTCTTCCTCAATCTCGATGAGATCATATTTAACTGGATAGCTATTATTAATATTCATAAACTCCATATTGCCGGAGTATCCGGTGGCGATGACCGGTTTGCCGAGATACATCGCCTCGGCAAGAGGCAGGCCGAAACCCTCCGATCTGTGCAGGGAGGCATAACAGTCCGCTAGTGCGATCAAGTCATACACTTGATGCCTGTCAAAATAGTCACTCATTATTTTCACAGGCAATCCCGCGGTCTTTTCCCTTATCGCCTTCAGCAGAGGGGAGTTCTTGTCGGCATTTGACATCTTCAATACAAGCACGCTTTCCTTGCAATCAAGATCGTTATAGGCCGATGCGAATGCATCGATCAGCGCAAGGGGGTTTTTCCGCTCCGCGAAGGACCTGCTGTCAAAGATATTGAGAAACATGAATGCATCCTCCCTCACACCGAGGACCCTCCTTGTCAGGATGCCGGGAGGTGAGAACTCTACCGAAATGGGAACTTTTACGACAGGAATCGGAGATACTCTCGAAATCGCATCGAGGAGGAAGTCGCTTGCGACCCAGATCTCATTGAAATATGAGAAAGAATTAAGCCACTTTTTCGGGAACTCCGACAGTTCCCAGAACCAATAGCCAATGTTATACTTTCCCTTGGAATAGTCCTCACCAATCTGATTAAAAAAATGGGGTACCTGATCGGCATTCACGTGAACGAGGTTGATAGCATATGGGTTTTCCTCGGAGAACTGTGTATAGGTCCTGTCGTTTCTCCTCAGCCATTGCTGCTCGACGTTATTCAATACGAATTTTATTCCCGCTTTTTCGATACTCCTTATCATTCCTCTTGCCGCCTCGCCGACACCGCTTTCAGTGTCGATATATCCGGCCACATTGATGCCGATTTCATCATCGGCGGCCGGCGATGCGGAGTATCCGGCAGGCAATTTATCGGAGACCGCACCTAATGTACCAATGCGGCCCTGATACGGGATATGCGCCGGTTTTTCGCGGGACAACCTGAAATACATTTTTTCCGCGATATCTCTCACCATCGGTATTTTTTTTATTTGAGCGGTATATTTGTTCCCGTATTTCCAAAGCATTTCTCTAATGCGGGTCCACACACCTAATGTACCAATGTGGCCGTGATACGGGATATCCGCCGGCCTTTCGCGGGACAACCTGAAGTACATTTTTTCCGCGATATCTCTGACTGTCGATATCTTTTTTATTTGGGAAGCGTATTTTTTCCCACATTTCCAAAGCATCTCTTTAGGGCGGTTCCAGCCGTGTTTTGCATGGACGGCAACAGAAGTCTCGATGTTCCGATTTTCGCCCCCCAGATGTTTTATGAAATCTTCTCCTATGCCATACTGCCCGGAAAGTACTGAACGCGCCCACGTTATCAACTTCTTCTCATTCTTATGCAGGCCTATAGGAAAAGCACACTGCAGATCATACCGCTCCTTGTATATGTAGTTGAGCAGATTTGTAATTTGAGAACCCTTCGAAACCGGAGAATTCAACCAATTAAAGAAACTTTTCTCTCCTTCAGCCTGGAAGGGATTGCCGAACTCAATAGAATTCGAAATGCCTCCATACAGTTTTCTTACTATAGCGGGAATTTCAGCCCCGTTGTCGAAATAGCCATAGAAATAAGGCCATTGTCTGGAGTCACGATATCCGGCATCTATTATCAGGCCCTTATACCGGTCAAACAGGCCCTTCAAATTCTTGATGTCCCCGAGATGGTAACGGCTCTGGTATTTCGAAATCCCTTTCAGGTTATCCAGAACGATTCCGCTGAAGTGGTAGAAAACCAACGGCTGTCCGTTTACCTCATATTCGCCCTGCACGATATCGAAGCTCTTCTCATGCAGGTTCCAATAGGCAGCGTTGTAACCCGGATGTTTCAGTATGTATACGCCTTCATATAAAGAAGGGACGAGGTCTATCCATTTCTGGTCTACGAAGAGCCCCTGTTCAGGGGCGGAGTAGCAGTACTTGTGCAAACGGGCCTTCCACCATTTCAAAAACTCCCTGACACGGTAATATGATGAGAGCGCGATGAAGCCGAGGTTATAACAGCCGGCCTGCATAATCTCTATCTCGCTCAACTTTTTCCCGTCGTCCGGGATAGGGGAGGTAAAATGAGGGGTGATGACGATCGAGTATTCATCAAGGATGGCGCAAAGCTCCTGGAGGCCCCTCATTACAAGGATATCAGGGTCTAAATAAATAACCTTGCGATACCCGTATTGGGAGAAGAGATGATCTATAAAGAAGGGCTTAACCGCGGTATTGAGTTCCATGATCGTGTATTTGAACATGAAGGGGTACTTGTCCGGGAAATCGATCTGTTCTATCTCTACGGTCCGGAAGTTTTCCCGGCCGGGATCGAAAAGGCCGTCGATCTTATCGACGAGCAGGACATAGCGGTCGCACTCCGGATGGTGCTTGAGCACAGAGGCCATCAGAACCCGCGCATAGCTAAGATAGTTTTTCGAGACTATGGTGAATATTGCCGTATCGGTCACTCAGTCGCCTCTACCACCTGCGGGAATTTTCCATCCGCATGGTTTTGCCCATAGACGGAATCCTTCTGAAGCCCTCCCGGTCCGTCAGGCCGGTCAGTTGTCACCACTTTCGCCTTTTCCCTTTAGGAGAGATTTGATAAATGCCAACGCCCGGACAAGATATCTTTTCCCCCTTGCCTCAAGGGCCCCCACGTAACGCGCAATATAACGGTCTTCCAGGAGGCTTTTGATATAGCGGTCCTTTTCATGGATCATGCCCTCCAGAATCGTACGGACTTCCCGGAGTTCGTTTTCCTGATTTACCACGTATTCCTGCATTTCACTGATATAGGTCTCCATGTTGTTTACCCTTACCCTGAGGTCGCGCAAATAAAAATCCTTGGGACGCTCCCGCTTGGCCAGGATGGACGACAGTCTTTCGTAAAGAACGTCCTCGGAGTAGCCCTCAGCGATGCTTTTTCTCGCTGCCGCACCCATGTGTCTGCATCTAGCCCTGTCAAGGGACAACGAGACTGCATAGCGTGCAAATTCCTCGTTGTTTTCTGCAATATAACCGTTGCCGCCATGCACAATCGGTGAACTCTGTCCACCGCTTCTCATCGCAATGACCGGCAACCCATGAGCCATGGCCTCGATGATCTTTACAGGCATGCCTGTGCCGCCGGTGACAGGGCATATCGCAAAAGAGGCCTCCGCATAGAGCCCCCTCAGATCAGGGACATAACCCGCAAGGCGCACGCCGTCGACGGCGACAAGCCGCGACGTAACTTCCCCGACGACGGTCAATTCAAAGTCAGGGACCTGCCGGCGGACCTCGGGCAGCACTTTAGCGGCAAAGAAGAGATACCCCTGGATGTTGAAGGGATTGTCCCCCATAACAAAGATCGGACCGCGGGCATATGACCCTTCCGACGCGACAACATCGTATGTGATAGGAGCGGTGATCACATTTGTCCATAGCGTATGTTCCCGTATCGACTTCGCCTCCATCTCCGATATGGCTATCGCATGGTCGAAGCGGTCATAGATCATGAATTCCTCCGGGGCTGCCGCACGGTCCTCCGCAGAATAGAAATCTTCCTTCAGGAGTTCCGGGTCAGCAGCAGAGGCATCGTAGGGCGGTTCTTTCAGGCAGGTCTGGAGCTTCCGCCACATCTTTGTGCTGGCTGTAACAAGATCAAGGGTATCGATAATGTTGAGAGAGGAATAAAAGTCGTCGCCGTTCAGAAGCCCTCCCCAATAGGCATAGCTTATGAAAGTCACGTCGGGACTGAGGTTCCTGAATATCTGCCGGAAGGCGCTCGCCATGCCGGGAGGCGTATACATCTGCCAGTTAGTCACGTCCGTGAGCAGGCGCCGAGCTCCCTCCATGAACATGATATCGTCTTGGGTTTCGCTGTATACAACCACGTTTATGCCGTATGTGTCACGCATGACCTGCACATCCTGGTCAGTCCAGCGGAACCCGCCTGATAGGTTGTGGCTGAAAAGAGTTACGTCGTATCCCATCCGAAGGAAGACCTTCAACACCGAAAGACAACGTCTGTGGGCCCCTGTTTTGGGCGGATAAGGGTTCTGCGGAAAGAAGATCAGGACCTTTTTCGGTAAATCGCCGCCGTCTGAGCCCGTGGACGCAGGTTCGGGTAAAGGGCCACCCTGCGCTAAGGAATGGTATCCGTATTGCCTGAGTTCTTTGCCAGCCATGGTATGAAGGAGAATCGAGTCGGTATATGATAACGAATTGCCCCTCCCGAGGGCAACGCTGCGGGAAAGGTCCTCGCGAACACCCTCCTTCCAGGACTCGGTCGCGCGGATGATCGAAGCGGCGTTCCCTTTGTACGCAGCAAGCAGGTCCTTGTCAAATGCGATTCCGGCGAACCCGCATAGCGATCCGACAACGCCGACAAGATCGCTGATGATATCCTCCAGCCTCACAATCAGCACCGATAGAGGCTGCTTCTTTTGCCACCTCATGATCATCTGCGCAGTCCGGAGCCAGAGTACTGCATGCCTCTGTATAGGCCATTCCTCCTCCCTCGAAAACTTGAAATGTCTTCTTCGCGAGATGATGGCCTTGCCCGGATCACGCATGACGCAGATGACCTTCGCTTGAGGATAAAGACTGAATATGCGGCCTAAGGAAAAGACATGATCAGGGGTCTTTTCAATCCATCTGACATCTGCTACCTTGCCGGGACCGACCCTTGCCGCAAGCTGGTCTGCTACGATGATCTCGAAGAATGACTTCACGCCCAGCGCCTTGATAGCTGCCAGTTTCTTGCTGTGCTCTTCGGCGGCGGGCGAAACGTCAAGCCGCTGTCTGATCCTTTCGAGGGCCTGTTCGACGCCGGAAGTGGTAACCACGCCGCCTGTATTGCCGAACAGGTTCTCGGCGATACTGAAGAAATGGGTCTCGGGAAAGGAAGAGACATTTCTCTGCGTCGCAAGGAGTGCCTGCAGCAGGGTGGTCCCGGAGCGGGGAAAGCCCACTATAAAAATTGGGTCCTGACGTACCTGCGCCGATAGCCCGGATATGACTTTGCCTGCCTCCCAAGGGATAATCTGGTCAACGCAAGGCGGCAGGCCTTCCATATAACGGCGGGTTTTATCTAAGCCCGGGGAATGAGACCGCGCAGAGGACAGGCGCCGGCGGTGAAATTCGTACCACTGCTCAAGCCAGTCCCTTTGATTTATGTTATCCGATTCAAGGAGCGCTTCCAGGATCTTCACCAGTTCCTGCTCATTATGACGGTTGTAGCTATTATGTTCATTGCCCTGCCACGGCCTTTCATCGCCCCTGTGGAAAGTCAGATGCAGATCTTCAAAAACGTTAAAATTGGTTGAAAAAGCCATAACATTGCCGAGCATGGCCCTCCCGATCCAGTTGGCGCCGATGCAGACATTGCCGAGCACGAAACGGCTGTAACTTTCCCGCCTGAATACAAAACAGTCGTACCCCGGGTGTTTTTCCCCCTGCAGCGCCTCCTCCACCATGAGATGAATGTCCTGCAGGTCGGCATAAGTCATACTGATCGTTCGCCGGTTGATCGCAAACCCGTCGTATCCCTTCCCGATAATGTCTCTCACCGCAAGATAAAAGTCCGGTGTGAGGGCAATGTCCGTGTTGGTATAAATGAAATAATCGGCCGTGCTCCTCTGATATAGCCTGTCTATGACGTCTTTCACGAGCGGGAGTTTTTTAGTTCCCCCTGTGACTCCGAGGTCCAAAACCGAGCGATCGAGGGGGGCTGTTTTCCTGAAGTGACCGGGGACAATCCCCTCGTCTTCAGGGTAGAAGGCTGCCCATAGTTCGACGCTGACGTCCGACCCTGCGCGCTCTTGGGCAATCCTCATGGTCTCAAACGTAATAGGCTGGGCAATGTAAAGATCGCTCGACTGCGGCACAATAACGGGGTTGATGACATGGGCAAGGGAGATCGTCATGCCATCCTTCTATACAGAAGGTATCTCCTGCTCCACCCTCTTTTCACTCCAGCACCTCGCGTATCCGTCCGACGAGTTCGTCGGCATCTGGTATGAGAATCTCGTCTTCATGGTGAGGGGCATCTTGCAGGCGATTCAGGGCATCCACAGCTTTGTCGAAATCTCCGAGTCCGCTGAATTCGATAACGCCCCTGCTTCCGTAATATGAGCGGGCGGCATGAGAACTCGCCAGAACAGGCACACCGGCAATCATCATCTCCTTTATCTTGGTCAGGGCTCCGGCACCGAATTCCTGGAAGCATATGAAGGCCCTGATGGTCGAAAGTGTCTGATCCAGTTCCTCATTGGAAAGTGCTCCGATGTATCTCACGAGCTCGGTGCTCTTGCCGCCCAGGTACTTGGGCGTACCGTAGCCGCCGACAAGCAGGGTCATCCCGTCTTCAGCGTCCCGCCTGTTCCAAAACTCGATGAATGTCTTCATGCCTTCGAGAGTAACCATATTTCCCACGGTCCCCAATAAGAGAAAATCACTCTTATCAGTATGCCTCCTATTATCGCGCACCCTTTTCATCCTGTCTTCGATGGACCGGACAGGATGGTAAGGGAAAAAATACGCCGGAATGTTAAAGTTCTTCAACAGAAAAGTCTCTTCCCTCGATATGGTCACAACAAGTTTACACTTCTTCAGGACGGATATCTCCCTGCTGAAAAGCCGTGCCTGCCGTGAGCCGTCCACCTGGTTGAAACTCAGGCTCTCGATATTCTGGCATAAGGCTACGACAGGGATCCCCCGCTCATGAAAATGTTCCACAAGGGGATAAAAGAAAATCGGGTCGTCAATTATTGCAAGCGTGACATCCGGGCAACGGTCCGCATAGCGCTTCCATTCGAGCGTCGCCGACTTCATGTTCCATGCTTGATCCACAAAAGCGCGGTCCCAGTAAAGACCGAACGGATGCAGGAACCTGCCTGTCCGGTCCAGGAACCTGTCTCTTAGTCCCATCCGCCTCAAGAAGCTATCCGAATCCCGCCAGCTGATGAACGTATAGTCCAGCGGTTTGAGCGCCTCGCCGAGTTGTGTTTCCCTCCTGCAGCCTCCTCCGGCATTTTCATTGAGCACAAACCGGCTGAAGAAAAGCACACTATTTCTTTCATTTTCTGCGCTATGCGTTTTTGTGCTATCCATATACCTGCCACGTGATATCCGGATGCGAATTGAGCAGATCGATCAAGTGGTTGGAACCCGTCCTCGGATTGGCGATACTTTTATCCAGCATCGTTCTTCTCACACCACGATGTTACGACATGCAATGTTTTTTCAAGATATGCTTTGCCCCATCTCAAATCAGGTTCCAGATAGTTGGTCTCCGCCCACTCGTTCCAAGACTTTATGAAGACAACCTTCCTATCATCGCTGCGGTCCGCTACCAGTCCCAAAGCCTCACGTAGGTGTTGGGCATAGAGCTCAGGTGTCGAACCAGCAAGGACGAAGCCGTTGACTCCGGCGCGGGGTGTGTTGTCCCAGTTGGGAACCACACAAGGGTAAAATTCTGCTCGGCGGGTCTTTTCCGGAAAGGCGTTTCGCACAAAGGTTTCATAGGAGTAGATTTTAGGCAACTGCGGTTTTTCAGCAGGGAGAACACGCAGGATCTCTTCGTTGAGGCGCTTGATCCCCTGGCACGCAACCATTGCCACCGGTGAATTCGCCGTGCAGGCGTCGTAGCCATCCTCCGGTATTTTCCACGGATAAGCCGTAATGGCGATGAAATAGAATCCCGGCGAACCCTCTTTCTCGGCCAACCGCCGCCAGGTATCCATGAAGAGTTTTGGCTCCCAGAGATCATCAGGGCGAGAGACGCAGAAGATGTTTCTGCCGTTTATCTTCATGTAGCGCGGGTCGCGGAAGGCGTCAAGCATGGCGTAGAAGTGAGCAGTAAAATCCTCTACACCGGGATACGTCTGCTTTATCAGTATCCGGTCCGGGCAGCCATGCCAGATGCCGGACCATGTTTGGTTGGCCCATGCAAGGCAAAAGGGAAAGTCCGGCTTTCTTGATTTCAGAACTTCATTGAAGGGCCTCTCCAAAAGTCTCTTGCCGCCGCCAAACCAGTAATGCCAATAACAGAACCCCTCTACGCCGTACTGTCTGGCTATATCCGCCTGGGCAATCCTGGATTCGGCCAGCCGCAGGTCGTAAAAGCCGAGGTCGGCCGGGAGATTCGGCTGCTGGTGGCCGGGAAACAGCGATGTTGCCCTAGCGACGTTAGTCCATTCCGTGAACCCCTTGCCCCACCATTCGTCGTTTTCCGGGATCGGATGGAACTGCGGAAGGTAGAATGCGATCAAACGGGCCTTGAAGTCTGACTTCTGGTGTAGCATAGCTCCCTTTAGATGATGTCCAATTATTTTGCGAATAAACGGTCCGCCAGCCACCTTAGGGGGGCTGTAATCTTCCAGCTCAATGAGTTTCTCAAATCATGTATCAGCTTGTCTTTTTCAGCCAATTGTCTGCCCCATTTGTCCAACCGCTGGTCTCTGTCAGCCAACTGACAGTCGATCTCAGCCAACTTGAGCAACTGCCGATTAACTTGGGCTATCTGCTTCTCCCGCAAGTCCAGAGTTTTCTTACATTTCCAAAGATCGGTCATGTCATGATGATAGAATCGCGCATAAGAAGAAAACGCGTTCCATAGCCGGTCGACGGTCTCCCGGTTTGGAGATGAGTTCAGGGCCTCGCCCGCAAGCAGGCGCTCAAAAAGTTCATAGAGTTCTATTATGGGCCATGGCGCTCCGCATTTTTTGAGGTCCTCTACCGTTGAAGCACTGTGCCTCAAATCAAATCTTATAAAGGAAGCTATCTTCTCCCGAAGCGCGCCATCGTCTCGGGGCCACGAGATAGCCAGACCTTCTGAAATGCGTCTCAACTCCGCCTCCCAGTCTTCAAGGAAGCGATCATAGGAGATGAAGACCCTTGGTATCATATCTATCGCCTGAAGAGCAGTGATGTTGTAATTGAACCATATTCCGAAACCTTTATCGAGGGCAAACCCGTCTCGTTTCTGAAGTGAGCGTGCAACGTCAAGGGGGTTTCTTACCATAAAAACTATTGAGAGATCAACCCCTAGATCAATGAGAACCTCTTTCCAAAGCTCTATAAATATCGTCGAACGCGGATCCTTCCAGCCCCACAGAGGAACGCCGGAGAAGTTGGCCCTGACGAGCGAGCTGATCTCATCCCTGAAAGGCCTCAGCTCTGAAGCGTTTTGCCAACCGTCGGGAAAAGGAACAGTCGTATCCCATTTTCTCTTCATCTCCGCCAGAAGTCGTTCCTGCAGTTTATTGAAATCAATTCTCTCCCAGAGTCCTTCGGGATTATAGTCCAGGGCAGGGTAAAGATCCGACTCTTCTCCAAGATATACACCCAACAGATTAAGCGCCCGCGCTATCGCAGATGTCCCGCTCCGGTGCATTCCCAAGATGCAGATGGCCCTATGGTTATTCTTATCCGGGACGAAAACATTGATTTTGTTTTTTTTATCGTCTCTGGTGAGGCTGTTTGCGGCATGTCTTTGAGATGACGGAGCAATGAACTGTAAGATCGTTGTATCACGGTACTCCCCGATTTTTTTGATCTCGCCGACTCCATTCAAACGGAGCGTCTTGCTCAGAGCCTCATGAAAAAATACAATGCCTTTGTATCCCGGATCTCTTTCGTATCCAGCAATAACCCCCACTTCGGCAGTCACAGCCACTATTTTTGCGATAAATTTCTTGTAATAGTCATAATCGTTGAGGTGTATTAAAACATCCATGCACACGACCATATCAGCCGGCGCCACCTTGAGATCAAGAAAATTTCCGCAGACAAATGTCCTATCCAGAAAAGACTGTCTGTTCTTTTCTACAACAACATCAGAAATGTCTAATCCCGCGTAGCCCTGCGCCGGCAAAGCAAGACCAACTTCCATATCGCCGCAGCCAATATCCAAGATGGAATTCGGCCTGAAGGCCGACGACACTTCAGTCAAAAGGGCACGTTTATAGTCTCTGTGTTCTCCGCGAGAGCCAAGGCCTGAGCCGAGTTCCGGATTTTCTGTGTAACGGAAATTCCAGAACAATCGATTATTAAAGTCCTTCTCTCTTTCTACGCGTAATCTCTGATTGAACTGTTCAATCCTGCGATTAACGAAAGGATAAGGAGACGGCTTTATATATCCGGCTGCATCAACTAGCCAGTGGTAATGCAGGATAACGGGGTCTATATTATCCAAACGGGGATTGAGCTTTTCAAAATGGCATGGAAAATTCATTTCATTCCCCAAAGTGGTGAACGGCATACGCGAAGCGACAAGGGCTAGGCTAAGACTCGCCTGCTCGCAAAAATTTGAGCACCCGGAGAGAAGGTCCATCCTTTCGATTAACCGCTCATTCAGTTCAAGCCACTTCGTTAAAAAATCTGATATTGCAGTCCCGGAGAAAATGAGGACCCCGGCATTGAAATAAGGGATTGTCGCTTCTCCGGTAACCGTACATTCGTATTTTCGAGGGGGCAAGGACAGTTGAAAAAAATTAAATAGCTTTTCAAATACTGAGTGGGGTATAGTCGCTGCATCGGCAATTTTGGCTTGGAAACCGTCTCTCCCTAAATATAAGCTTGGGTCTTGGACAACTATAGTGTCGCAATCAAGAAGTAACATGTTTTTGTAAGAGGTCACTTCTTCTTGCTGCAGCAATCTTAATTTGTTTGACTGAGGATGTTTCCCGCTGAACCGCTCCACAATACGAACTGTAGCAGAATATTTTTCGAATGCATCCCTTACCGCAGGGTCAATCCCATCAACAGCGCAGATAATGAATGTTGTCCCCGAAAGCTTTCCTCCAAACCAGCGAACAGATTGCAGCAGTCTCAATGCCTGTGCAAGATATTTCGGAGAATTTTCCGCCACGCAACCGATTACAAGATCCGAAAGGCCAGAACTTATTTTGTTGTCTTTTGACATGCTAAGAACCCTGTTATCATAGTCACATATATTTTAGGGAGCATAGATTTCCCACTGCCTAAAAAAGATTTACCCCGGCGCACTTTTTTTCCACACGGGATTCTCCGGATCTTCTCAGGGAGCATAATCACCTGATAGATATCCAATTATAACATTTTCGGGTCTCTATTCCGGCCTTTTACATCGACCACAAGGGGGTATCTTTTTTTGTTTTGTAAGGCTGAATTTCACATATACCGCTCAAAATAATCGCGTCCAGGTATCTGATTGTGCCATTACCGCCCACCAAAAAACTGCTACCTGTAAATTGCCGTCAAGGGAATGATTCCAATTCAGTGAATAGGTGCGGATGAACATAGTAAGAAATGAGGATAACTCCGAAGGCGGCAGAGTATTTAGATTCGGACTCATTTTTCCAAACTACATTTTTTTCGCGACGACAAAATAAATTGCGGCATTATCTTTAGCGTATTGTTTCTCCAGTTTATCTTGAAACGACATCATAACATTGGTGAAAAAAGAAACAGCGTGAAATAAGAATTTTAAAATGGGGCCCCTGTCCGCTAATATACGCTTCAGGTAAAAAAGTCTTAATTGTGAGCTATAAGCAAGTGTCCCCAATATCCATAATGTGTCAATAACTTTAAACCCTGACTCTTCAATAATTCGCGACAGTCCTTCATGCGTCCATCGCCACAAGTCTTTTGGACATGGATGCCAAATCCACTGACCATGTGTCGACAGCAAAAGCAGTCCATTTTTCCCAAGAAGTCTGTTTGCTTCCGCGAGATAAGTCGTAACATCCTCGACATGTTCCAAGACCTGAATCGAAAGTACTATATCAAAACTCTCAGCGGGGAGAGGGACCTTACTGTCCGCCCCAATTGTTATTTCAGCGTGGGGGTTTCCTTCTATATCACAGGTAACATATTGTGTTACTTTGCTGACAAACAAAGGCAAATATGGCATGTCTCCGCACCCATAATCCATAAGTTTCTTGTACTCCGGATTGCCGTCGATATATTTTCCTATCACCTCATTGACGACATTCTTAAGTCGGATCAACGCATAGTAATTATGGTCGTATCTCTTTGGGAAGAGGCGTCTATTTGGAGAACCCATTCTCAAGCCCTTTATCCAACGAGTTCCTTTGTATGCAAGTATTGTGTTTCATTTTGGCGCGATCTGCCCTCATCAGGACATTAAATATAATAACAGAAGTTGCACAGAATGGATACTGAGCGGCGCAGATCAACACACGAAGAGTGGAAGCGTCAGAGAGGAAAAAACGTTGTGAGATCGGCCTTGGCTGAACATTTTCTTCAGGAAATCAGCTGCCCGGCTACAACAGGCAGCTGATTTCCCAAAAATAAAGGATGCTATTATTTATGCTTAAAGGTCTTTGTGATTCTTTGAAGCTTTCTCGATCATATCGATCTTGGCCGACAACGCCTCGATCGTTTTGTTCTGCTCCTGAACTACTTTCGTCAAGACAGCCACTATGTCCATAGGGCTAAGGCTCTTTCGATCTTTCGATGCCACTAATTCAGGAACATCTTCAGCGATAAAACCAACATGGGACTCATCGTTATTCTTATAGTTGTAAGTCACGGGGGTAATAGTCTTTATTGCATCCATGGCCTTTTCTGCAGAAAGTTCGTTTATGTTGTCCTTGGCTGCGCGACTTGAAGTCTGCGAAATCGTTCCGACAACATTTAGGCCAGTATCATTGAGTGTCATTTTGACAGCCTTTGTTATGCTTCCTACATGAGTTGTCTCAAAAGTGAAGTAGGTCCCCTGCGCACTTGCTGTGAAATTCTCTGCGGCTCTGAAATAGACACCTATCTTATTAGCGCTGAAAGCACCTGCACTCGTATATCCTGCAGCAACAAACCCCCCTAAGAGTCCATTAGCAAGGACCTGCGATGGACTGGCAGCACTACCTCCTGCGGCCCTGAATACTGCTCCTGGATTGGCGCCATATCTTGTAAGTCGAATGTTTGTTGATATGCCATCCCCCTGAATATCCATCGGCTCCGTCGGTGCCACATTGCCAACTCCAACTAGCCCCCCATCGGTTACAGTAAACGCCGGATTCGTACCCCCTGAGTCCATCACTTTCAGCTTATCAGCGCCAAACCCCGGCGTTACCAAGAGACTTGCGAGGGCTGCAACCGCCATAACAACTACCAATAACTTTTTCATATCTTTTCTCCTTTCAGGTGAGTGTTTTATTTTAAAGAAGGCTCACTTATTCTCCACTTTCCCCCATATTTAATAAAATACCCCTTTTATCAAAAATAAGCAATATCAATACTGTCTCAGACAGTCGCTGCGACCGCCGCCGGAATCTGCCTCGCTGCCGAGGCAGGCACGGGAAAGGACATTTCTTTGATAGAGCTTCGTAGAAGATGGTCTCGCTTACTCCTCGGCGTCGGATTACCTTGTGGCGAAGAGGCACTGTGCCGCCTCACCAGGGCGGTGAGGCGGTTTGGGTATCGTCTTGGTTACACCTCTCACGCACTGAGGGCTCACCGGATCCCGTCAATCCTGGATCACTTTATGGCTAGTAACTCTACCTCATAAATCAGCGTTGCATACGGGCCGATGATGCCCCTTCCTCCCCCCACGTAAGCGAGTCGGGATGGGATGAAGAGCTGCCACTTGGACCCTACCGGCATGAGCTTGAACGCCTCTCTCAACCCCGCGATTACCCTGTAGTCGGAGACCTTGATCGTCGCCGGCTGACCGGTGTCAAAGTTGTTCTCGAACTCTGTCCCATTGATAAGAGTGCCCCGGTAATAGACCTCCACCGTATCTTCGGCGGTGGGTTTTTTGCCCTCGCCCGCCTTTAGAATCTTGTACTGTAGTCCGCTGGGCAGGGTCACTACGCCTTCCTTGGTCTTGTTGGAAGCCAGGAACTCCTGTCCTTCCTTCTTATTGTCCAGCCCGGCGACCATCCTTCCTCCGCGCTGCTTCGCAACCATTTCGCCCCTGAATTCAATCATGGTATCAGCGATGTCCTCGGCGGACATCAGGAGTTTGCGGCCCGCGTCCGCGTCCTTCATCCCCCTGATTACGAGGTCGAGGTCTATGTCCATCCCCAGCCGCTTGTAGTTTTTGACGGTCTCCACGCCCAGGCTGTAACTGTTCCATTCCTTTTTTGTCGTAAGGACCGGCGTCCCGCCGCCGGCTTTATCGGGCGGGACAGGAGCGACCTCTTCGGTGAAGCCCACCTGCGCTGCCAACAGCCAAACTATCAGGGCGACCAGCCCTTTCATCCATCTCCGTCTCATGAGTCCTCCTCGGTGAAATATAATCAGTAAAATATAATTATAATTGGTGAAATATAATTGGTAAATAGGGGAATGAGTTGAAGGGCGGCAGGCCTGCCGCCCTTCCAAAAACTAGCTTGCTAAGGTATCTTCACTGTCGTTATCTTCGACCATGCCGAGGGCCCCGTCGCGGTCTCCTGTCTCATACGGAAGTGGTACGTATTAGACTTGGGCAAACGGCCCGTGGTAAAGGTCCGCGCAGCGGCCCCGGCCTTATACGTCTTTGCTCCCTGGATGAAGTCGGCGCTCTGTATTGTGAAGCCCTGGGGTGCTCCTGTGGCACTCCATGTTAACGTCACCGTGTCCGCGTTTGCCTTTGCCGCTACAGCCGGAGCGGAGACAGCGGCGTCCGCTGTCGTCATCGGCCCCACGGTGAATCCAAACTGCGCCGCAAAAAGCCAAAATGCAAGGGCGGCGATTCCTATAATCCATTTCTGTCTCATAATTCCTCCTCGTTAAATTCAATTCAGCATATCCGGTCAGCACATCCGGATGAAAACTGAGGGGAGGGGGGCAGGCTTGCCGCCCTCCCCAAGACTCCGATTGAACTACCCTAAGGCGCTACTACCGCAATTTCCGCCGTATACGGCGTAGAAACTCCCGGCAGCATATCCGTCCTTATACGGTACCAGTACGTATTGCCCGGTGTAAGACCGGTATTTACAAAGGTCCTCAGCGTCCCGGGGGTGACGACGTAGGTCGTTATTCCCACGGTGAAGTCGAGCCTCTGTATCGTGAAGCTGGTGGGATTTACGCCGGAGACCCAGGTCAACGTCGCTGTGTCCGTTCCATTACCTGCGCTCACGGCACCTCCCGCAAGACCAGTCGGGGGCCAGACCGTCGCAACGGCAAAGGGAGCGCTCCATCCGGATGCGCCCGCCGCGTTCGATGCCGAGACCCTGTAGTAGTACGTCTGGTTCAGCACGACAGTGTTGTCGACGGTTGTGGTCGGCGCGGGATTCCCGATGACTGACCACTGTGCCGGGGCTGGGGTCGTAAAGTTGGTGGTGTTAGTCGCCCTCTGGATTACGTATTTGGTCGCCCCGTTTAAGTTGGACTCGGCCCACCCCAAATTCACGTGTAGCGACGGCACGTTAAACATATTGTAAAACAATCCTGTGGGTGTAGCCGGCACAGGGACATTAAACACGACAGGCCGCATAAAGTCATTCTCTTCATGCCCCAGCATGTGGCAGTGGAAGACGTACTCAAAGCCGAAGTTGGTCATCACATTGCTGAGTTGGGGCACGGCCGCTATGCCTGCAGGCGGCGCGACCGGATAGAAGCTCACAGTGGAGTTAAGCGGTGTAGTCGGGTCCAAAACCCGCATGCTTACCGGTAGCGTAAACGGCAGATACACCTGATGCGGCTTGAACGCCACGATGATGTCTTCCATCGGGTTGGTCCTGATGGTGTCCCTCCACCCGATCTCCTCTGAATAGGGCGGCTTTACGACGTTGGTCCAGTCGATCCTGTTGACAACCTGCACGTCGAACAGGTGGAAGTGTAGGGCATGAGAGTCGACACCCAGGTGCGTAATACGCCAGACGGTAGCTTCGTTGTCGTTTACGATCTCGGTCGGCGGGTCTATATAACGCGCCAAGCCCATAACAAAGCCCGCGCCTACAGTCGGCGTGAGCGGGTTAGGGGTCGATCCCAATCTGATGTCCAACCTTCCATACTCAGGGTCGTTACCCTCAGTGATGCTTTTAGTTGTCATAACCGCTATCGCTCCATTAAGAAGGGCTACTGCCGCGGCAGCTTGGCCGTGGTTGGCCGGATCGGTTATGTATACACGAGGTTCCCTGGTATACCCGCCGCCCGGGTTCGTGACCGTGATGGAGCCCACGGTATTTGCCACTGCTACGAATGTCGAGCATGTGGCCGCGGTCGTGCAGCCTGTTATGGTGCATGTAGGGGCCACAGTAGTGCTGTAGTTCGAGCCCGGCTCATCGACGGTCAGTGAGTTGACGATGCCGCCCGACACTATCGCCTTGACTGTAGCTTGTACACCGCCTGCGCCAGGCGCACCTATCGCAACGGCAGCAGCCGAGGTGCAGCCCGCGCCGGAAGTCAAGAGCGTAACGCCGCCCATGGGATTAAGTCCCGCGGTGGCCAAAGCGCCTGAGCCGCCGCCGCCGACGATTGTGACGACTGGAAGCCCGGCCGGCCCGGCTATCGTCCCATAATTGTTGCCCGGAGCTATTGTCTTGATCTGTTTGATGCTCTGAGCGACGCCTGAAAGATTCACTGTGCTTTCAGGGGCCTGGACATAATTGTTAGCCGTTGCAGTGTGAGGACCAGTGGGAAAGGCAGCATTATAGGCCAGCTGCGGCACTATAGGAGGGTCCTGGGCAATTGCGAAGGCCTTCGGTATCATTGTCTGCAGCGCGGCCAGGTTGAAGGTCGACGGAACAAAACCCGCAGGGGTCTTGATCCTGATCTGCATAACTGTCCTGGTGTTGGGGCCGAAACCCGGAGGGGTTGTGGGCGGCCCGCCGACTACCCTCTGGTCAGGGTTGTCCGTGTAGTAGTCGTTGATCGGCCATGGCTGCGGCAAGGGCGCCGGAGCGTCGTTATAAAGAAGATACGTGCTGCCGTCCGTGGCACCCCTTAGGTCCACGATGACGTCTGCGCGCTGGGCCGGGAACATAAGGAGCGAATGGCTCGTGACGCCCGCAAACGGGATGTTCTGGCGAACATATTCGAAATCTACCGGCTGCGGGGGGATCACAGCGACCTGGGCCAGGAGGCCGCCTTCGTTTCCGATCAGGATCCAGGGCGGGCCCTGTGTGGTCGGATCAGGCACGCCGCCGTCCCTGCCGTCTTTGGGCCAGGTCGGATACGACGGGTTCGGGGCCGCGTCAACCATCCTGACTTCGGTATTGGTATACGCGTTAGCGGTAGCGCCTGAGCCGCCGCCGGTGCCGGGTACGACAGCAACAGCAGGAACGGCCGTGTAGCCCGCTGCGCCTGTAACCGTGATTCCGAGGATCTGTCCCGGAGGGGCTACCGTCGCCGTTGCTACACAGGTGGTGACTCCGCTGCCCGTGACAGTGACAATGGGAGCAACCGTGAAACCTGTGCACCCGTTAAACTGGAATCCTGTTATCATACCACCGCTATTCATGCCGATTATCGCCGCAACTTGAGTACATCCAGCTGTCAACGACGTGTCAGGCGCTACGGGCGTGATAGTGACAACGGGAGGGGCCGTGTAACCGATGCAACCCCAGGAAGCCGAGATGTTGGTTATTTCACCTGTAGAAACTTGTGCTGCCGCTGAAGTATAGGTGCCTGTTACGTCACCCAAGGCATTTGTTATGGTGACGGTAGGCGGCGTGCATGTACCTGTTCCCGCTCCGGTGCAGCAGAGAGCAGGCACTCCGGCCGCGGTGCAGGACGCATTAAGATACCCCGAACCTGGATTTGTCAGGGTGATCGTCAAGGGGTCCGCCTTATACAACTGCAGGTTAAAGGAGCGGTCGTTGCCTACGCTCAGGATCCTGAAGCGGACCGCATCGGGCGGCAGCTCGACGTAAGGGAATGCGGTGCCGTTTACGACGGCCGTGTCCCCGAATGACTCAGGAGTAGTGGTCGGGCTGGGCAGTGTGAGAAACAATGGGGCCATAGGCGGGATCATGAACGGGCCGTAGTCCCATCTGCCGTTGGTCATGTTTCCGGTCGGGTCAAAGATGTTTTCGACCGGCATATACTCGTGGCTCATCCAGAGGTTCCCGCCGCCGACCGTTGGTCCCGGGTATCGTGACATTGCCGTTGGTGGTGCAAACCAGAGAGGGTCGGTGTCGGCCGTATGGAAGGTATGATCGTACGTCGCACTCGGGAAATTCGGAGACCGGAGGGCATCCGTAGAGCCGTCGTTCACAAAGGACTTGTCCTGAATTACCAGCGGAATCCCATAGCGGTAAATCCCGCCAAGGTTAGGCAATATCTTAGGGTTGCTACCAGCAGGTAGCGGGGCGAGCGGGCCGTAAACGCCTGAATAGTTGGAGCCGTCGATGAGGTCGTCCTCGACCTGGTCGACGAGCAGGTAGCCTGCAGCAACTCCCTTATAGACGGTCAGGCGGGTGGTCCCGAAGGCATGGTCGTGCCAGAACATCAACCGGGCGCTCTGCTCATTACTAAAGAAGGAAGTTGTCATGCCGTCGCCGGCTGACGGAGCCGCAATGGTTTTTCCCGCGCCGATCATGTCGGGCACGTTTGTAAGAGCCACGCCCTTTTGATAGATAGTCGGGTCCCCGGCAGGGGTAAGCCATTGGTGCGGCGTGCCGTCGCTGATCCACGGGGTGCGGCCGCCGTGGAGGTGAGGTGTGGTGAGGCGGTTCTCAGTGTAAAGAGTGGTCGCGTTCGTGGGACCTGTCCCCGCGCCCATGAGGGTTGTGTCAATGGGTAAGCCCATCCTGCCCCCCGCAGTATTCGAAAGCGGAAGTCCATTGGTGAATTTGAGGCGCACCGGCGCGCCGTTACAGGCCCTGCCCGAGATCGAAGATGGGCAGCCGTCTTTGGGCGGCTTGCTGGGGTCATATACCCTGGCGAGGAGCAGCGGTCCAAGGTACTGGCTCACTCCGCAGACATTGTCGCCAGGGGTGCAGCCGCCGGTATAGCCGGTGTGCGGCAGCGACTCAGTTTGCTGATAACCCCAGAGTGAGGTCGGCGGCAGGTCCGAGTTCATCTTGGTACTATAAGCTTTTCCTTTTATTTCATAATAATCGTGACCCGGATATAATGGGTTCGCCTCCGGAACGGCTACAGGTATAAACTGTCCGAGATTGTTCGCATTGCAAGTACCGTCGGAATAAGCTACACACGAACCTGTTCCGGCTGCGGTACAACAAGCAACGGGCGCGCCGGCTCCGGTGCAGGATGCATTTGAGAAGGTCGGAGTGCCTAAAAAGCAACCCGCCGTCCCCAAACCGGGCAGCTTGTCGACGAACTTCCTGATATTAGGGCTCTGGCTGTAATTCGGCAGGTCGTAGTTGACCGAGTTGTTGAACCCTATGCCAGGATTGTAGTGCGGCGGCGCAACGTTCGCCGCCCACGGATAGACGTACGCGACGTTAGGTGTCCGTACGTGCGGCGGCGGCGTCGAAGGCAGCGCCGGCGTCACGCCTTCCGGCTGTGGCGAGTTGGCAATATTCGTAAGGACTTGCTTGAACAGGGGGTCGTTCGCGGCCCGGTCTATTGCCGCCTGCTCAATAGCCTTCATGGCATCCTGCCTGCTCAATGGTTCGTCTGCAGCAGCAATGCCGGCACAACAGCAAAGGGCGACAGCTATCATCAGCCATCTCAAGATTGATCTTCGGTTACTCATAATTCCATTTCCTCCTTTTTACGTGTTCTCGTGATACCATAATTACAAGGTCGGTTTTTTACCATAAGCACCCTTCCTCCTCTGATAACCAAAGATGGTTTTTAATAAAGTCTTGCCATACTCTAAACATCAAATTTCTCCTTTCTGTATAAAAGCACCCTGAAAAGTGTCTCAAAAATAACGAGCCGCAATATCAACTTCCCCCCTCGCATGTCTTTGAGTTACTTTAAAATATTGCACATAATAACAAAAGAGAACAATCGGACTTAGTCTGATTTTATTGTAAGGCTTTATCCTACAAAATTAAGTTATTTTAATAAGTTTCTATAATATTTAAAAATCCTTTGATAATTAAGGTGTTATGGCGCTTTTTTTCTCTTTAATATTATCCAATTTACTATAGAATAAACTATATAAAAGGTGAAAGCAAGCAAAAAATAATATCCAGTCAGATAAAAAAGTGAACAACCTTGCGGAGCACGAGGAGAATCGGGAATTCTTTACCTCCCCCATCCCTTGCCAAGGAGGGGAAAGAGGGGCGGTCGACGTTCTCGGAGGGATATCCTGCCGGAGATTAAGAAGTGGCCTTCAGATATTCTTTTGTGACCTCTTGAGGGTCTCCGCACATCCTGGGCGAGCCACGGTGCATCCATAAGACACTGTTGCAAAGTTTCCTGACGTCTTCCATGGTGTGAGAGACGAAAAGCATCGTGACCCCCTTTTCTCTGAAGCGTGAGATCCTTTCCTTGCACTTCTTCTTGAAATGTTCGTCACCGACAGCCAGGATCTCGTCGATGATGAGTACCGCCGGATCGACTTCGGTCGCGATCGAAAAACCGAGTCTCGCGATCATCCCTGAGGAATATGTCTTCAGCGGGCTGTAAATAAAACCGCTGAGCTCGGAAAAATCCACGATCGCTTTAAACTTGTTGTCGATCTCCTTTTTCGAGAGTCCGAGGATCGAAGCATTGAGGTATATGTTTTCGGAGCCGGTGAGTTCCATGTCAAAACCTGCGCCGAGCTCTATGAGAGGGGCGATTTTGCCGCTCACGAAAACGCTCCCCGTTATAGGCTTCAGCACGCGGGCCACGACCTTCAGGAGCGTGCTTTTCCCCGCGCCGTTTGCGCCGATGATTCCGAGCGTCTCCCCTTTGCCGACCTCGAAGTTCACGTCCTTCAACGCCCAGAAATCCTCATAATCGGTCTTCCTGCCTTTTAGTTTCTGTATGAGAAATTCCTGAAGCGTCTTCGGTTTTTCCCTGGAAAGACGGTAGCGGACAGAGACGCCGGCAACGCGTATTGAAAGCTCACTCATTCCGAAGAACCGCAGGTGACATGTCTCTGCCCATGATCACAGATGGTAAACCACCCTGTCTTTATATCTGTCGTAAATAAACCAGCCGGCAGACAACGCGACGAGGGAACACAAAAATGCATAGAGGAGTTTTTCATAAAAAAAAGGGACATCCATGTATAAGACACCCCTGAAGATACTTATAAAATAGTACATGGGGTTCAGCTGGAAGATGATCCTGAATTTTTCAGGGACTATCGACTCAGGGAAAAACACAGGGGTCATATACATCCAGGCGAGCAGGCCGACTTCATAAATATAAATCGTATCATGGAAAAAAACAGTCAGCGTCGAGAGGATGAGCGAAACGCCGACGCAAAAAAGCCCTGCCATGATGACCACCAGCGGAAGCATGACGATATGGCCGTGCATCGGGGTGCCGGTCAGATAAAAGATGAGGAAGAGCGGGACAAGGGAGAAGACGAAATTAACAACGGCGGACATCACTACGGACAGCGGGAAAATGGCCTTCGGGAGATATATCTTCTTGATAAGATTGCTGTTGGTCAGAAGGCTTTTGAGAGCCGAAGAAGTGCTCTGCGAGAAGAAGTTCCACAGGATGATTCCCGAAAGCAGGTAGGAGGTATAGTTCTTGGTAGCGACCTTGAAGATCTCGGAAAAAACCATGTTGAGAATGAGCATCATGAACAACGGGTTGAGCATGACCCAGAGGAACCCGAGAACAGACCTCTTGTAGCGCACCTTAATGTCCCGCATAACCAGATTTCTCAGGAGTTCCTTATATCTGAGGATGTCGAATATTTCGTTATTATACATTGCCATTGCCGTGCCCCGGTTTGATATTATACAGCATCCGCCCCGTCTTCTTCACTAATGTCCCTACGTCTCTAAAACGGTGAAACCCTTCCCCCGGCTGTGCTAAACTCTTACATGGTTCAAGAGTCCGGACTGATTTTAATTGCAATGAAAAGGACCTGAACAATTGAAGATAGGCGTCAATGCAACATTCCTTGGCGAAAAACCGACCGGGTTAGGGGTTTTCACACAAGAGATATCACGGTATCTTTCGGCCGTGAGCAGGGATTTTGTGGTATTTTCATCTGCTGCGCTTGAGGGGGTTCCCGAGGATTTCGTCTATAGAGTCCCTCCTTCGATCAGGGGCTCCCTAAGATTCCGCGATAACCTCCTGCGGTTTGTGTACCTGAACCTTCGTCTGCCCTTGCTCTGCCGGAACAAAAAGATAGACGTCCTGTTTTGTCCGATGATAGAGTTCCCGTTCTTACCCCTTGTCCCGCTTGTTGTGCATATCCATGACCTGCACCCGATACTGTTTTCAGCCCAGTTCAGGCGTGCCGCCGCCCACTTCAGATATTCACTGAAAAGGCTGGAGAAAGTCGCCGGGAGAGTGACCGTCTCGTCCGCGGCCGTGAAGAAAGAACTCCTTGCAGCTACAGGAATAAGGGAAGAGATAATCGATGTGGTCCCCCTTGCCTATAGCCGGGACCGGTTTTATCCGCAAGGACCCGAGGGAAGAAATGTTTTTTTCAAAAAATATTCGCTGAGGGGACGTTACATTCTCACCGTGGGAAATCTCTTCCCCTATAAAAATATCGACAGTCTGGTGGAAGCGTTTCTCACAATCAAGGATAAGGTCCCCCATTCACTCGTTATCGTCGGAAGAAAGGAGTATGCAGCCGGGCGGCCGTTGAATGACGAGAGGATACTGTATACCGACTATGTGCCGGACGAAGACCTGCCTAAGTTTTATTCTTATGCCGACCTTCTCGTGCATCCCTCCCTGAGCGAGGGCTTCGGACTTACGCCTCTGGAGGCAATGGCCTGCGGCACCCCCGTCATTTCATCCACCGGGGGCTCCCTTAAAGAGGTCATAGGGGATTCGGGGATGTTCTTTGAGCCTGCTGATACCGGCTCTATGGGGCGGCTGATCGTCAGGGTATTAGGTGACGAGGGCCTGCGAAAGCGTCTGGTCGAAAAAGGATTTGCACAGACACTGAAATTCTCTTGGGAAAAAACCGCAGCCGGGATTATGGAGTCGTGCAGGAAGGCGCTGGAAGAGAAACAATGAAGATACTCCATATACTTTATGAAAGTAAGGGTGACTATTTTGGGATCGGCGGCGTGGGCATGCGTGCATACGAGATTTACCGGTATTTGAAGGAACGCCACGACATCACCCTCCTCTGCAAGAGATATCCGGGCGCCAAAGACCGGGAGATAGACGGCTTGAGGCATATCTTTGCCGGCGCTGAGAGCGGGAACCTGACAAGGACTCTCCTGTCTTATGCCTTGAATTCGGCCCTTTTCGTGAAAAGAGAAGGGGAAAAGTTCGATGTTATCGTCGAGGAGTTTTCCCCTGCCGTCCCTGCCTTCCTCAATTTTTACAAAAAAAGACCTGTAGTGCTGCAGATCCAGGGGTATACCGGGACAAAATATTTCGGAAAATACAACCCGTTATACTCTGCCGTTCTATATGCCCTCGAAAGGCTGAGGCCTTCATTCTACAGAAATGTCTTGCTCGTATCGGACGTCACGCGGCAGAGGTACTCGCTGCATGGAGACCACACCTCTGTCGGGATGATACCCAACGGCATATCCCGGGAACTCCTCGGCTGCACGCCGGAAAAATCGGACTATGTTCTTTTTATGGGCAGGATAGACATCCACCATAAGGGGCTTGATGTTCTTCTCGATGCCTATAGAGAGTTCTCTCCCTTTTTCCCCGGAATAAGGCTGGCTGTTGCGGGAGACGGCAGGGACATGGAAAAATTCCGGGAGAGACTGATGAAGCTTCCCGGCCCCGTAAGGGAAAAGATAGAACTGCTCGGATGGGTCTTGGGGGATGAGAAGAAGGAGGCATTGCGCAAGGCACTGTTCGTGGTCTTCCCTTCACGGTATGAGGTGCAGCCCATATCTGTTCTTGAGGCGATGGCGTGCGGCAAGGCGGTAGTGGTGAGCGATATCCCCGAATGCTCTTTTGTCACGCAAAACGGAGCGGGGGTCGCCTTCAAATCAGGAGACCCGGCCTCGCTTGCCGTCTCGATGAAAGGGCTCGCAGCGAGCGCCGGCCTCGGCGAAATGGGGCTGAAGGGAAGGGAATGGGTCAAGGATTTCACCTGGGACAGGATCGCCGAACAATATGAAGATTTCCTCCTGAAGGCAGTGCAGCGGCAAGGCCGTTTTCTGTGATGAGATGTCCTTATTCTGTGTAGATTATCGCTTTGATCTTCTCCTCATCTCTCAACTTGGCAGCCAATTTCACTGATTCCTTCCTGTCTTCTGACTTTCCGATCAACACCCGGTAGAGAGTCCCGTTGTCCTTACCGGTGCCTTTGCTCATGAAGGTATCGTATCCCTTGGCTTTAAATTGTTTAGCGAGCGCTGCGGCATTACTTTCACTTTTGAACACGCCGAGCTGGACGGAATAGGTCTTCTTCCCGGCTGTTTTCGAAGAGGACTTTTCCGGGGAGGCTGCGGGCGCCGGTACAGGCACCTGCTCCTTCTTTGCGGCTGTTGAGGGTGCCGCCCTTTGGGCCGGGGCCGGAGGCGAAGGGACCGCCTTACTTTCAATGACGGGTTGCTGTTTCTGCTGTTCATTTGACGGGGTGGGTGACTCGGCGGGGGATTGAGCAGGCGAAGGAGAAGGCGCAGGAGCGGGTGCTTCGGCCTTCGGCCTTGCTGCCGTACTCATGGGTTTCACGGAGACGGATTTTTTTGTTCCGGTGTAAAAGAGGAAACCTGCAATACCGGCTATCACGATGACCAGACCGGCAGCAACGACAGGGGAATTGCTTTTCTTTTTCCTGCGAGGCGTTCCCTCTTTAGGAGAGGCATCGTAAGAAAAGTCAGGAGCGATCTCCCGAGTCGGCCCGCCAGTACTTTCCCGCTCTTCATCGAACTCAGGTATCCCGGACATTTCAGGGGCCTCAAGCCGGGCGCCTTTGCCCTGCTGTGTGGCAGGAGCATTTAAAAAATCAGGCGTGCCACTCTCTTCTTTTTTGGGCACCCGCTCTTTTTCCTTGACGTGCAGCACGATGGGGGCCTTTGTAGAGAGGACCTTCACTGTTTTTTCAAGTAGCTTACCCGGAGTGCAGGGGACATCCAGAAAATCGGCGACCCCGAAAGAAGCAACGTCGCGCAAGTCAATGCCGCTGGAGGGAGAGGTCAGCAAGATGATAGGGACCTTTTGCAGCGACTCGAACTCGTGGATCGTTTTGCAGATTTCAAGCCCTGTTTCATCAGGATTTATGAATATGAGCGAGGGGCTGACTTTCTGCGCCATTTCCGTGCCGACGTCGCCGCCGGGGACTGCAAAAACAAGATATCCTTCCGATTCAAGAGTCGACGCGATGAGCTGCTCTGTTTCGCTGTCTGCGTCGATTACAAGGATTGTTTTGCTTGCCATGGTAAATCCCCCTTCAACTGGTTATCGGTATTCAGAGGGCCTCAAAGAGGTTCCCAATACTTGGAAGGCATATCTTGCGCGAGTTTGAGCGCGCCGTTTGATCCGGCAAACAGGGGCTCTTCGACGCATGATACCCTGCAGGGGCCGTATTCTTTCAGGGCGTCCTGGAGATATTCGCGGAGACCCCTTATAAGGCTGCCGCCGCCCGCCAGGACGATGTTGTTCTTTATCCTGACCTGGAATTCAGGATCGAACCGCGCGATCATCTCGGTCGTGGTCTCGGTGAGCGCCGGGAGAATGCTTTCGCAGGCCCTTTTGATCTCGTTCTTGATATCGTGCATGACCGGCTTGCCGTCGACGGGTATCTCCACCAGGACCTCTTCGGCCGTGTTTCCTACAAAACTGTATTTTTCTTTGAACAGACGCACCATGTTCTTGTTGAACTTCGAGTTCGGATACTTCTCGCTCAGATAACTGAAGAGCTGGTCGTCGATGTAATCCCCTGCGTTCAGTATGGTCTTCTGGTCTTCCTCGGCAGGGATCGCCCCGTGCATGATGCAGAAATCCGTTGTGCCGGCCCCTATATCGATTACGAGCGAGTTGTTCAAAAGGTTCATACCGTATGCGACCGCAAAGGGTTCGGTCACGACCATCAGGGCGTGGACGAATTCGGTCACGGCCTTTCTGATGGCGAGCTTGTTCACCTTCAGGGTGTCGGCGGGCACGCCTACCACGGCGTGGATCTTCTGTTCCGGGTCAGGGCCTGCGAGCTCGATGAGGTGTTTTATGATCTCTTTCACGGCCTCTTCATTTTTGTCGATACCCTCCTTTATCACGCCGTGCTCAAGAGGCCTGCAGACGTCGAGGGAAAGCCTGTTCTGCAGGGCCTCGGCGCCGAACAGCACCGGCTTGCCGACCACCTGCATCGAGATAAAGTCCTTGGGCCATCCCACGAAACTCTCGATCCACTCCCTCTTGCTGTTGCTTGCGGAGATGGCGCTCCTCGATGTACCGAGGTCGATCCCGACGAACAGGATATTATCTTTTTTCTGCGGATCCGTTTGCCTCATAACTCAGTTCTCCTTTATTTAGGTAATCCAGTATCCCGGCCTCAAGATAATGGGCGATGTTCTCTCTGTGCCCCGGGGTGTTGAGCAGCTGTTCCTCCTCCTTGTTGCTGAGACAGGAGACCTCCGCCAGCACTGCCGGGATGTCCACCCCGAGCAGGACAACGAAGGGCGCCCTCTTGACCCCGAAATCATACGCGTTTCCGTTGTCTTTCTTGAAGTTCAGGAAAAGCTTTTTCTGTATCGAATATGCGAGGCCTCTGGACTCCTGCGTCTTCAGCCTCTCGCCCAGTTTCTCGATGATCTCCTTGAAATCGCTCAGGCCGTACTGGGAACCGGCGTTCTCCTGCTCCGCAAGACGCTGGGTGCCGGTGTCGGAAGAGGGGCCGAAGTAATAGGTCTCGATTATGTTGATCGGCTTGTGAGGAAGATAATTAAGATGGATGGATATGAAGAGGTCCGTCTTCTTCGACATTGCGAGATCGACCCTCTTGTTGAGGGGCATGGTGACGTCCTGGTCGCGGGTCATCAGCACATTAAAACGGCCGTACTTGTCGAGGCGGTCTTTCAGCCTTTTTGCGATATCCAGGGTGATGTCCTTCTCCAGCGTGCCCATTATTCCCTTTGTGCCGGAGTCTGCGCCGCCGTGTCCTGCGTCTATCATGATCGTTTTTACCCCTAAGCCGAAGGTGCGGCTGACGGACATATCGGGGTTGGTGATAAAGGCCCTGTAATCGGCCGCGTTTGCCTTGGGGCTCTGAGGAGGGGCCATGTGCTTTATCTCGCCTGCGGTCAACTGCCTCTCCGAAAGGAAGGAGTTGGAGACATAAGACCCGTGGACGAGGATCGCGACCGTCGAAATGAGCAGGGTCAGAAAAAACTTATTGAGAACAAAATGTTTTGAACGGGATACGGCCCAGTCGCCTTTGCCGATGATCCTCAGGTTCTCTTCATAAACCCCCCTCAGCATCTCCTGCTTTATCCTGAGGTCGGTCCTTTTCCGCGAAAAAATAGAGATCATAACGTTAGCATCACTTTACCAATTTGCGGGAAAAAATTCAATGGAATACCTTTGCGGTAAAAGGTTTTTCGGCCCGATCAGGGCTTTCTGATCATCATCGAAAAGTAAGAAATATTCTCGACAAACGGGCGTGACACTTATGACACTTTATTGGCGGGGCCTCTTTTTGCCCGCCAGCGGGTTTAGAAGCTGCGCGTCCCTTGTAGAATTCGTCGCCCTTCAGTGTCCGCAGGGTAAGAGGAATCAGCAGGCGAGTTTCATCACTGCCTACCCGTGCAGAAACTTGCTGATTTTTGCGGTAAAGAATTCCCTGCTGCAGATAGAGGTTATCAAACTATAGAGGTCTCCATTGCTCACTTTCCTAATGCGCATTACGGCCTTTCTCTTCTTCAACATCTTCGGCAGCAGCCTGAGTGCATCGAGTTTCGCCCTAACGTAGAGCTTTAGTCTCCCGTGCCTGACGACGAAAAAAAGAAATTCCAGGAGCGTCCCGAGAATATAGGCCGGAAGGCAGCGGATGAAGACCCACGAAGGGATGTTCTTCATTCTGGTCAGTTCACTGTTTCTCAATGAATAAAACACCGCGGTATCACTCATGTTTCCGATCGTGGAGCGGACTTTGTGATGAACAACGGCTGAAGGGACGTACTTCACCTTCCAGCCGGCCAACTGCGCCCTCAAATTGAAATCGGCGTCTTCGTAAATCAAGAAAAAATCCTCGTCCAGAAACCCGATCTCCTCGATCATTTTCCTCCTGTACATGGCAGCACCTGCACATGCACCGAATACATATTCGTTTTCATTATACAAGTGAGCAGGCTTGCCTTCGCCGCGCTTGAATCCTTTCAAATTAGACGAGAAGCCGTCTCCTGCGCTGTCAATCAAATCCGTGCCCGCAACGAGCATCTTCGTCGCGCAGATACCGACCGAGGTGTCTTTTTCCATCGCCGAGACAAGACCTGCAAGGCAGTCCTTGTCCGCTTCTACGTCATTGTTGAGGAGCATTATGAAACTGCCCTTGGCGTGCTTGATGCCCTCGTTGTTGGCGCCTGGGAAGCCTATGTTTGAGGGCAGCGCAACCACCTCGACTGCCGGGAAGTTTTCTCTAATATATTCTACTGAACCGTCAGCAGAGCCGTTGTCCACTGCAATTACCTCGATATCCTGAAGGGACTGGGCAAAGACGGACTCAAGGCAAAGCCGCAATAATTCCCGGCCGTTATAGTTGACGATGATTATCGAGATAAGCGGAAAACCCGTATATTTTTCTTTCTGAATAAATTTCATAAGTAGTTCACTGAATACTAAGGAGTGCACCAAGGTATCTTTCGACAACCTCGAAGATCACAACGTCGGGTTTCTCCTGCTCAATCACCCGAAAATCCATCTTCGGTTTCCAAACATATACGCTCCTTGAGAAATTCTCTGACAGATACGGAATCAGCCCATCAGCAAAGGAATCTCTGAACATTACAAGCTTAGGCAGGCCTTTGTCGTTTGTCATTGCTCCCACAGTATCGCATCCTGCCATTGATTCATAAGCTACCGGTATTGGTCTTGCCTCTTTCGCCATTTTGGGCTCAAGTATTATTTCCGGGTCGGTTATCGACCCCTGGATGTTAATAAAGCCGGCCAGATCCGCTATGTCTCTGTTATTGCCTAGCCGGACAACAAAATCGGAGAGCTTCATTGGCGCCACTATGGGATAGAACGCTTTAACGTGCGTCATGATTTCTTCATATCCGAGGAAAGCGCCGAGATTGTTCCAGTGCGTGTCAGTTCGGTAATAAAGGGGATAAGAGTGAAGGCTTTTGTTTGACAGGAGTTTTTGGCGGAGATCGACAAGGTCTACGCCTGTCGCAATGAGACACTCGCTAACCTGGCCGATCCTGGTTATTTTGCCCCCCTTACGTGCTACTGACAGAGGTAATTTTTCGGGATATATCGTGTGTTTGTTGGGTATTATCGCGACAATGAAATGAATTTTATTCGCCCGTAGCCGTTCATTCAGTTTTATAATTTTATCTTTTATTTGCGCGAGTTCATCCGCAGTAAAGTTGGCTTCCCCGGCATAATCTTTCAGATTCACCCCGTCTTTAGGGTCGTCATAAAAGAGCCATTTGTCCTCTCCTATAACTACACGCTCTGTTGGTGAAGTGGCTGCCAGCCTGACATGCGACAGGCTGTTGAGTCTCACAAGGTAATTGCGAAAACCGAAGTGGTCATTGAAATACATTTCGTATTCTTTAGGGTAGCTCAGTACAGCACCAAGGCTGAAACGCTTCAGCACCGGTTTTTCGGAAAGAGTCCTGTTCTCAGTGCCTGGCTTCTCAGGAAATAGTGACAGGGTCATCTGTAGGAGCGGCAGCCACAGGATGATCATAAATAGTCCCCCGGCAAAAAGCGCACTTTTTTTAGAGATCTGCATCGTCAGAACCTGAAGTAAATGAACGGGTTATAAGTACCGCCGGACAGCAGGACTATGCAGGCCATGAGGACTGAAAAAAGCATCACGAGCCCTACGAAATCGTATGCAGTTGACATTATCGTTCCGCGCCCTTTTCCATTAACAGGCGTATTAGTGAGCGCAAGGACCATCCGGGCGACCGTGGGGGTGCTTCCGATCAGGCCGCATAAAATGACGACAACAGTCTTTACATTCAGCAGGTCGTTTATGGGGATACGTGTGGCGCTGCCGAATCCGAACATGACCTTGAGGTACTGCGCGGAGGCCACCACGGTCTCTGATCTGAAAAAGACCCAACCGATAAGCACAACCAGCAAGGTATAGCCGCGTCCCACCGGACTTGGTGCTGATTCAATGAACCTGCCGAACCGCGTCCTCTCCAAGGACAGAAAAACGCCGTGCCACAGTCCCCATATGACAAAGGTCCAGCTTGCCCCATGCCACAGGCCACAAAGAAAAAACACCACTAGGAGATTCAGATATGCCCTGTATGGCGAGACCCGGTTTCCGCCAAGTGGAATATACAGATAGTCCCTAAACCAGGTGGACAAAGATATATGCCACCTCCTCCAGAATTCCCGTATCGAACGGGAGATGTAAGGGTAATTGAAGTTCTCTAGGAAATGAAAGCCGAACATTCTGCCGAGCCCGATAGCCATATCCGAATATCCGGAGAAGTCGAAATAGATCTGGAGGGCATAGCAGAGAGCGCCCAGCCAGGCAGCCCCAGGGGACAGGGCTGAAGAAGGGGTCCTGAAGATTTGGTCAGCCACGGAAGCGACTGTATTTGCGATAATCACTTTCTTGCCAAGGCCTATAATAAATCTCCGGACCCCGCTGAAAAAGAGTTCGGGAGCAATTACACGATCTGCTATCTGACCGGCGACATCTTTATAGCGGACGATCGGCCCGGCTATTAATTGCGGGAACAACGCCTTGTACATCGAGAAATTAATAAGGCTCCTTTGTGCCTTAACATCTCCCTTATAGACATCGATAACATACGAAAGCGCCTGAAAGGTGAAGAAGGAAATGCCTATTGGGAGATGGACTGAAGGGGCCTGGACCGCATGCCCGGCAAATCTGACGACCTGATTGATATTGCTTATTACGAAGTTAAAATACTTATAAAACACAAAGACCCCTAAATTAAAGGACAAGGCTGCGATAAAGCCGGCTTTTGCCTTCCTGTCTCCCCCTGCTGTTCGGAGTTCTTTTTGTTTTTCGATGAATATCGCGAAGTAATAATTGAAGACCATGTAGGCGACCATTACGAGCACATACTTGCCCTCTCCCCAAAAGTAAAAGACCAGGCTTGCGGCAAGAAGAAACATATTCCTCAGGTCTCTCCTGATGAGGAAATAACCCGACAGTACTATAGGCAGGAAGAAAAAAAGAAATATGACTGAACTAAACACCATGAGTCTAAATCCCTTTAATGAAATACCCGCCGGATTTCAGAGAGTTGTCTTTCTCGTAAAGAAATTTCGCGACCTTAGCTGGATCTTTCATTAAAACCCTCTTCATTAAGTAGTATTTTGCCTCTATTTCCCTGAGCAGCTATTTTTTTATCCACCGGATCGTCTTTAGCTACCCCTCCCGGAAAGAGATCCGGGGCTCCCACGAAAGGAAGTCGCGGTTACTCAAAATATAGAGATCATAACGTTCGCAACACTTTACCAATTTGCAGGAAAAAATTCAATGACGGTAATGTTATCGCGGTGAGCCGACGGCCCTGATGGGTGTCGGGATTCTCGTCCCGCCTATTCCCCGGGGAAAAAGGTCCCTGATATCCCGTAAAAAAATTTTGCTCTATCAAGGCGCCACTGACATAATTTTCCTGAGATTTGCGGTATTCTTTGCAGTATCGATTGCCCGCGCACTGGGGATTTTTTACAGACAATACGGAGGGTGTGTGTTATGAAACGAATTGTCTTGATGATTCTATTTTTCCTTGTGGTTCCTCTTTTGATCTCAGCCTGCGGGGGAAGCAGCGCTTCAGGATCAGACAACACGCAACCTCCTGCTGACGGGGTTCATGCCTTGGATAACTGGCACTGGCGAAATCCTTTACCGCAAGGCAACGCCCTAAACAGAATAGCTTTCGGCAATGACATCTTAAAGGAAGGGAGTCCCGAGGGGGAGATTCATGTCAGGATTATTTGTCAAAGAGTTTTTCAGAGTTGGGCGGGTCAGAAAATCTCTCAATAACATTTTTGTAAGCGATCAGTTGAGATTGTTGTACTTCAATAATTCCATTATTTATATCATTTAAGCACTCTTGCACAATATGTGTCGCTATTTCCTCGTCATTATACTCCCTGATTTGATATTCCACCATCTCTATTCTGGAACTGAATTCACGATATTTTCTATTTTCTAGGACACCGCATGACGCCAAAGACACCCGTGGCATATTGAAGCCGTCAACTTTACTTATGAGATCATAAACCATGTCTAACTTTTCCATATTACAGGTCTCAAAAATATTGTCCCATTTGGCAGGAAGACGACCTCTATGAGACAAAAATATCAAATCAAATCCCAGCCTATTACTCAGTTCAATGATCTTGTCAACTTCGTGTGCATTGCCTAAGGTGATAACACAGGCCAGGTTAACTGTCTTTATCTCACCTTTACCCAGTGCGTCCGAGATGTATAACAGTTTTTTATAGACATTTTCCCATTTAGAGCCTCTCCTGATACTTTCATACGTCTCTCTTGTAGCTCCGTCAACAGAAATTGACAGCGTAATATTATTATGTCTGATTTCTTTCCAGATTTTAGGGGTAAAAACCGTCAAATTTGTGATCAGGTTTATGGTAATTCCACGGGAGGAGAAAAAGTCAGAGCGCAGCAGATCTACGAATTCATCAAATAGAAAAATCTCTCCGGCGCCTGAAGTAGTTATGCTTTGCAGATCGCCGGACGAAGCGATCCGTTTAATGTTGTTTACGGCATCCTGAACGGCCTTTCTGTTGACAACCTTGACGTCTTCGCGACATATAGTGCATTTCAGATTACAGCCGTCACTTATGTCGTACACTAATTTAGAAGGTGCGAAATCCAATTCAGTTTTTCTATTGTTAATGGCATTCAAGGCACGTATGCTTGGCGATTCTTGCACAGCCGCACCATTCAAATAAGGGCATATATGCACACGACAAAACTTTCTATGATTGTCTTCCAGAAAAGCTTCACGATATTGACGTATTTTGATCCCATTCCACAACTCGTCATAAGACTGTTCATTTATATTGCCTATTGAGTAACTTATGCTGGCAAGCCAGCTGGGACACTGACACGTATGCACATCCCCCGATGCCATGATATAAAGATTGTTCCAGGGAAAGTAGCATTTTTCCGTGATCTGACGCTTATCGCTGATAAGAATAGGACTGGAGGACAACTCTATATCTGTTCCGGAGACTTTTACCCCAATAATGTGCGGCTTATTATCATCCTTAAGATAATTCTCCGCGTTATACACAAAAGAATGTTTTCCATTACCCTTCCCGGCCTTTAACAGGTCCTCACGAAACTGGGAAGCTGCAATGCTTGCAACACGTACAGCGTCGATATATACATCAAGATTGATGGGCCTGTCCGGTTCATCCTTTTTATAACACCAGCCAAATACCGTTTTATCATTAAATCCATCCAAATATCCTTCGTATGCTATTTCTTTTCTCATGATTTAATCTTAGGACAAAACATTCAAACTGTACTCCCTCTCTGGGATTTCTATGGATGCAATTATATCATTTCACAGAGTGTGGTGTCCAGGAAGCGTTTTATGAAGTGACTTCGTTAAGATGTCTTTCGTAGCCAGATACTCCCTCCAGGGTTCATCAAGCATAGGGGCATCCATTTTTCAAATTGCTCTCTATAGAAATATTCGAGATAAGTATTAAAAAAGACAATTTCAAAGGCATTATTATATTGAAGAAAGGCTTTGAGAATATACGCTTCATTCCAGGCAATCCCCTGGTAAATCCATTCTTTGTTGTATTCGAAAGGATAGAACACATCGTGAAAGTGAACAAGCACACCTTTGGATAAACTCGGCAAGATATCAAATATTATAGCATTCACATCACTTCCAACTTTTGATACGTGAGTCGAGTCAATGAACAATATGTCGTCCTCTGACAATTCACGGAAGAAGTCCAATTCAACATTTTGCAGGGTTTTAGGAAGGATGCGATATTTTGATCTATCCCCTTCTTTCATTAATGAAAATAAATTAGTATATGGCTCAATAAATGCAATATCAATGCCGTTCTGAAAAAAAATTTCATTTGTATCCATCATGACACACGACGAATATCCTGAACCCACTTCAATAATTTTTTTAGGTTTTGCTTTTCTGATCATCGAATAGAGACATATGGCATCAGAATACGAGTAAGCTGGATTATTAAAAAAATAGCGCAGAGAGGGATTTTTTTGAGGAGTAAAAGGCATCTCTTTATAGAATGTCACGAACTCCCTGAAGTAATTAAGCTGTTTTTCTGTATTAAGATCAATTCCGGGCAGATTTTCCGGAATGCTGCCCCAAATTTTATCTTCCCTGCTTCTAATGTCATCGAGCGAAGGTATCGGAGAATAGAAATGTCCCGGCGGAACATGAGTATAGCCCTGCAACAAAGAGTCTCTTTCATCCTTCAGCTTTTTGATTTGTGGTATTTTTAAGGCTAATTCCTTTAAGAATCGCATAACATTGCCCTCCCTATTTTGTCATGTATCCCGATTTTGGGCTAACTTGTTCAGGGCATCCGGACACCTTACGATAAGTCCTTTCCCGTTGAAGTTAACGACTATTATGCTGACTATCCTCAAAAAGACATATCCTGGCATGGGAACGCTTTTTTTGAATAGCAGCTGACTGTCGTATCTCTTTCGTCCATAAAAACTTCATGGAGTGTTTTTCCCCCTCTTCTTTCGAGCCTTAACGAACATAAACCCTCCGGATGTGCCGAGTGAATTATCCTTTACGAGCAGGTTCCGCATGAGCAGCATTGCCGCATTAAAGGCCTTGATCTGTTCCGAGGAAAAAGTTAAGAGAAACTCCCTAAAGTCTTTGCCTACCCGCTCCTCGGTCTTTTCATACTTTTCGATGTCATACCAGTTATAGCACGGCCCCATACAATTTTCGGCGATAACTTCTTCAAAATATCTCTCGAACCTTTTCAAGACCTTGTCAAAAGGCTCAAGCCCCACATGTCCATCGACCAATAGGTGTTGTTTTTCGCTTTCGGGCAATCTGCAGTAATCTATGTCGTCCGCCTCAATACCGTGCAACATAACCCCGTCATCCTTCAGTAAGCGCAGCCATTCGGCAAGATACACATCTTTCACCTCGTTCTCTATGTGTCCCAGGACATCGAGACTTACTACAAAGTCAAACGATTTATCGGGATAAGGGATGTCATACCCGTCACAGAGCACAGCCTCATCATACCCAGCGAGAAGCGCCTGTTCCAGGCCTTTTTCGGAGAGATCCGCGCCCACAAGGTAAGTCCGCTTGCTTTTCAAAAGATTGAGAGTCCCTGAGCCGCAGCCTACATCAAGTGCAGAAGCACCTTCTGTAACATTGTTGTATATCCAGTATTGTTTCACGTATGCAATATTGAATCTGGAAGTCGGATCACACTTAACGATGTTGGGGCCATGGTTCCAGACAAATTTATCCGCATAAAAAGCGTTTATATCGTCGATGCCGAGTTTCTTATAGACAGAGTTTACTGCGGTCAGTTCTTTATTGCTCGTATGTTTCCTAATCTTTTTTTTTGCGCATGAAATATCGCAACCTGCAAGAACGGATTTGTAAATCTTTTCCACCGTAAACGCCTCATCTTCCAGTCGCACAGGAAGATGAATATTTGACCTCAGCGCTTCCAAAACAGAAGGCTGATCCGCAATCCTCCTAATTATTTCCGCAAGTCCATCGGGATCCTGAATCGAAAATATAAAGCCGTTTTCCCCGTTTCTTATAAATTCATAAGCGCTTCCTACCATGTCCGACGCGATCACGGGCACTTCATATGCAAGACTCTCGATTACGACAAGTCCGTAGCTCTCCAACGTGGAGGACGGGACGAGCACGACATCGACCTCATTCAGTATATTCGGCAGTTCATCGTGATTGAAGCGGCCCATAACTTTGATCCGCGGGTCTTCCGACTCTGCGTTGCGGAGGAAGTCGATAGTACCATCAATGCCAATAGAGTTCCCGTAAATATTGAGCCTGATATTTGGGGATGTCACACCCTTGAACGTGTCAACGAGGAGATTAATCCCCTTGTACCTGCCGACAACTCCCATGTAGGCAAAGATAATCGGCGCCCCCTCCTGTCTGGTTCGCTTTTTTGATGCGACGTATCGGTAATCCACCCCGTGGTTGACGTGGTGGATCGGCTTGTCCCAGCCGTTTGCCCTGAATATTTCTATCAGGAACCTCGACGGCGCTATACGCGCATCAACTGAGTCGAATAATATTCTGGCATTGCGCAGCCGCACAAAGATCGAATCATCGACCCCGCACTGGGCCTGACATTTTTTGCCTTCCTCTGGAGAATTGCAGGAAGAATAATCAGGTTTGAAGAACCGCCCCCTGGCGCAGATAAGCCAGAAATCCGTAATCGTCAATACCACCGGAATGCCGATTTGCTTTGCCGCAGCGACAACATACGATAGACGCATCGGATGGGCTATATGGATGACGTCTGGTCGCTCCTTCTTGAGGATATCCCTCACGTCTTCCAGCAGATCGTCGTATATCCTGTAACCCTGATCAATCGGGATCTCCTTGTGCCGTATGCAGTCAACCGGGATACCCTCGAAGGCGTAAGACCGGTAAAGTATGTTGCCGACAGGCTGGAACTCGTCGGCCTGATCGTCGACACCGTATGTCAACACCTTCACGGTATTCCCCATCCTCTGCATCTGTTTCGCTATGTTGAGGACATAACGCTCTGTCCCGCCAAAGAATTTAGGGAAAAAATCGTGGACCACATAGAGAATCCTCATACGCAGTTCCCAAAGATAGCGCCGATCCTTGACGAGGCGTCGTCGCCTGTCTTATGAAATGCGGAAAAATCACCGAGGTTGGCCCCGAGGACTACACCGGCAAGACTGTGCAACGAAAGGACAATGTCTTTTATCTCAATATCAGCAAACTGGCGACGCACCAGGAAATTATTAAAGCTATAAAGGGTTGAATAGAATTGTTCCATGAGCACATCCGGCGTTGCCAAGATCCTATTGTCGCAGGTACCATAAGCTTCCATCAGATCCCGCAGCACCCTTTCCATGCTCGGCTCCCCGCGATATCCATCTCCGGCGGAGTGAGAGGAGATGATATGCTGCAATGTCGCTACGAGAGGGACATCTTCTTCCCCTCCATGAAGATCAGCCTGGGCGAGCATGTTGAATGCAGAGTCGAGTTTTCGGTAAGTAGAATATATGTACTCGAGCATTTCGGAAAAATCTCTTATCCCGATTTCTTGCCAATTGACCGGCTCGACGTTAAGCAGTTGAATCAAGGCCTTTCTGTCAATATAACTTCTCTTGAAATAATATGCCGCCTCTCTGGTATGTGAGTGTATCACGCCCACCGACGACAGAAAGCCTATTTTGTACCCGCTTCTTACCAGACGCAACCCCAGATCCAGATCTTCAGCATAGGGCAAGTCGTTAAACTCATACTTCGCGAATACGTCCCTCCTGATACAGGAGCAGATATTGTCTATCTGTGATATCCTCCTCCTGTCACCGTGACCCAACTCCTCCAAATTTTTTTTGCGCAGAGAGACGATCTCGTCTTTAGGGTACCTCAGGAAATTCTCATAATGGTTCCATATCTGCCAACACGCAAAAAAATCAGCGTCGCTGCGGGGCACTTGTTTCGCTGATACGGCGGCGATTTTCGGATCATTCTTCATACCCCTGACCATATCGGCAAAACACGTTTCGCCGATGGGTATCGCATCCTGAGAAAGGAAGACAATAAAGTCTCCTGTTGCATGCCGGGCCCCATAGTTTCTGGTTTTTCCGTGGCCAAATTCAGAAGGAAGGATAGAAAATACCTGTGATCCGAAACGACCGGCCAGGTCAATGGTATCATCCGTGGAGCCCGAATCGACCACGATTATTTCCACGTCTATGCCTTTCTGCATCCTGATCCTTTCGAGGACCTGCCTGAAGTCAGTCCCGCCATTTTTTGTCGGTATGACCACCGATACCTTTACGCCGAGGTTTTCCACCCCATTGCATTTGACATCCGGAACCTTAAAGAGTTCGGTCTTTATGGAGGAACTGGCCTTTACCTCGCGGAACTGCCTTTTTACCTTGCCGAAGAAAATTTTTATCCCGTCCTTCTTTAACGTCCTGATTCCTCTTAATACCTTATGGTAAGCCTTCCACCGACTCGATCCGACCGGTGCCACTACACTCTTTATATTTCTGCGGTACCATTCCAAAATCATCCATCCTATGCCTGACCGCACCTCTTCGATGTAAGCAATTTTGACTGTTAATTCTTCCCTGGTTTTTTGCAGTTCACGCCCGACTTCACGCAATTCCCCCGCAGTCGCATTAAGTTCTTCTCTGAACTTTCGGCTTTCTTCTGCGGCATTCCGCAATTCCTCTTTTATTTTTTCAAGATCTTCCTCTTTGTCCTGCAGTTTATCCATCACCTCGCGAAGTTCAATGTCCTTTTTCTGTAATTCCTCGTCCTTTTTCCGTAATTCCTCCCAGCTTCCCTTGACGCCCTGTGCGAGAAGTTCTCTAATCTGCAGGTCACGGCGACCAAGCTGTTCCTGCTTTTTCAGGAAATAACCATATGCGACCTGAGCCGTTCTCCCTGATCCATGTTTTTTGAGGACCTCAATATATTTAATTCTTGCTAAAGCCGGGTCAGAATGCGCGATCTGAAAATCTCGGCTCCACTGATAGTATTTCGCCGTCGGTGATGCTATGTGCTGAAATGGATATGTACGGGACATTCTTATCAGGAGGTCCCAATCTTCAAAGATTTCGAAATTAACATCAAACAGACCTACCCGGTCAAAAATCTCCCGATGGATCAGGAGACAAATTAAGGGTATGTAATTTTCGAAAAGCAGAATATCCGGCGAAAAGTCCTCGGAAAAGAAAACCCCCTCGTTGATCGGGATAAACCTTTTCTGCATGGGGTCGTAGTGAGACCGTATAATGTCCGCATCTGTGTATGCGATCCTGTAATCGCTGTTTTCCAGAAACTGCAAAAGCGTTTCCACATGATCCGGATAAAACTCATCGTCGTCATCGAGAAACCCTAGGAATTCGCCTTTTGCGTTCTCGATCCCGACATTCCCGGCATGTGCGCGGCCGGTATTTTTTTCGAGTCTTATGTAGTTGCACGAGACATCCCCGAGAATCCCTCTGATTTCCTCGACGTCCAGGTCGCAGCCGCCGTCATTGACAAGGACGACCTCTATCGGCCGGTAGGTCTGCGCAGCGATGCTCTGCAAGGCTTTTTTGAGCAGCTTGGGCCTGTCTTTTGTCCTGACGATTATGGAAACCAAAGTCATGCTTTCTTCCAATATATTATTCCTCATTTAAATAGTTCTCTGGATTCCCGCCTCAGCGGGAATGGCGGCAACATGATATCCGAAATTCCCTGTAAGTACGCGTTCTTATTATATTGGATGAGGCCCTAAAATTTCCATGACGGTTCAGGTCTGCGGAAGAGGGGGACGACGGGAAGTCAGTACGCCCCTTCTCTTTTTATGACGATCCGCACGGTCTTGAGAAGGATCACGATGTCGAGCCAGAGGTTCCAGTTTCTGACATACCACGAATCCAGCGACATGCGGTAATCATAACTCGTGTTGCTTCTGCCGCTCACCTGCCAAAGGCCTGTTATCCCCGGCTTTGTCAGCAGGATGGTATAATCACGGTCCCCCATCTCCTGCTTTTCTCTGGGCAGGTACGGTCTGGGGCCGACGAGGCTCATCTGCCCTTTCAGGACGTTGAAGACCTGGGGCAGTTCATCGAGGGAGGTCGATCGCAGAAACCTTCCTACCCTTGTCACCCTAGGGTCCTCGCTGAGCTTCCAATGAGTGTCCCATTCGCGCTGTGCTTCAGGGTCTCCGTCGAGTAGCCCGGTCAGACTATCCTCCGCGTCTTCGTACATGGTCCTGAACTTGTAACAGTTAAAGGACAGGCCTTTTTTGCCTATGCGCTCCTGAGAAAAAAAAGCCTGCCCCTTTGAGTCAAGTCTGATCAGGGCCGCAATGACGGCCATGGGTATCGATAGGAGGGGCAGCATCAGGACGCTCATGATCATATCGAAACACCGCTTGATAAAGATGTTCAACGGGTTGGAGAGGTTGTTCTTCATCTCGAAGGCAAATGCCTCCTCATGGAAGAAATGCTGAAGGTTCGTCCCGGTGACGGCGATGCCGAAAATGTCCGGAACGAAAAGAATGCGTTCGACCTTATGCTGCAGACCGTTGATGAGCCCTTGCAATCTCTCCTTGCCGGCCCCGGGCATGGCGATAAAGAGGTCCTCGATATTACATCCCTTTACATATTCTGCGGCCCTGTCTATGCCCCTGTGGACCTTTATCCCGTCTATTCTCATACCGTATTTCTTGGGGTCGTCGTCTACGAAACCAAGTATTTCATAACCGTAATTAGGTTCTTTCTTGAGCGCCCTCACAATAAGCTTCCCTGTCTCTCCTGCTCCCAGGATGAGGACCCTGCGCTTGAGAAGACCGAATCGTCTAAGGACCTTCTTCGAGATGGTCCGTATGAGCGGGAAGACTATGAGCGAGACAACCCCCATGACGACTACGACCGTCCTGGACATATCCTCTCCCAGTTTCCCTATCGATGAAACGGTGAAGACGCCGACTGTGGAGAAGAAAGAGACTTTCCATAGCGCCTCTATTTCGTCCCAGAACGAGAACCTTTTTGTATACATGCCCTCATAATATAAGAAGAAAAGCCAGACGAGAAACACCCACCAGACGTCGCCGATGCCCTTGTAAAAGAAGACGCGCGGGAAGCCGTAATAAAAAAGAGGAAGCACGTCGGTCCTCATAAATACCGCGATACGGAATATCGTCAGGACGGCGACCACATCGACAAAAAAAACGGCAAGGGCTTCCGCAGCGGATTTGACCCTGTGTATGGACTTAATAAGTGCCTCCCATAAGTGTTGCGGTGACCCTGCCCACCGCCACCTTAGTCTGCATTTTGACGGGGACGCGTTTCTCGTCGTCCGTGAGCCAGATATACATGTCGCCTCTTTTGTTGAAGATGCCTTCCGACTTCAGAAGCGGTTTTATGACGATGGTATCGAAGTTCCCGACTTTGGTGCCGATTCTTTCCTTCCTGATGACCTGGACTTCTACGTTCCACAGCTTCTTGTTGTCAAGGACATCAACATAGACGGATTTACCCACCTCAGCCTTCAGCGTTCTGACATAGTAAAAGCCGGAAAGCGGATCTAAGGTTTTGTCCCGTATCTCTATGTCTTTCTTCTCTCCGGTCAAGTGGTCGGTTAAGGAGGCCCTGTGCTTGGTGCCGTCGAAGACGACCTCTTTGTTCCTTTTGTATCTGCCTTCCCTGATCCTGACCCTGTAATTCCGGGGCGTGCCGATTACCGCACGGGGGCCGGGCGCTGAGAGTTCCGCCTCTATCTTGTCGTCTACCGTGTAAAATACGGAAATCCAGTCGGCCGACCGGGCGGTCGAGACGATCCTCGTTATCTCATTTTCACTTCTGACCTCGAGGGTCGCAGTCCCGGTTTTTATTCCGGCCCATGTGAGGTCGTACACCAGCCTCTCCGGCACCCGGAAGCCCGAGGCATAGGTGAGGGCGGAAAAGACAAAAAAAAGCGCCAATAGGCCGATACGCGCGCATTTTTTCATATCAGGATTATTTCCCCGACCGGCGACTTCATGAGACCTCCTGGAGAATTGCAGATTTTTTCTGCTATATTAATCTATGTTGATTATTCCTGCAATAGATTTAAAAGACGGGTGCTGTGTGAGACTCCAGCAGGGCAAGAAGGAAGCGGTGACCGTCTATTCCAAAGACCCCGTCCTTACCGCCAAGAGGTGGGAGGCAGGCGGGGCCGAAGTGCTTCATGTCGTTGACCTTGACGGCGCCTTCAGCGGAGGCCAGAAGAACTTCGGGAGCATCCTGCAGATAAGAAAATCCGTAAAGATGGTGATGGAGGTCGGCGGCGGGATAAGAGACATTGCGGCCGTAACCAAACTTCTTTCCGCGGGAATCGACCGCGTCATAATAGGGACATCTGCCATAGAAGACTCGGCCTTTGTGGTCGAGGCCTGCAATAAATTCCCGGGAAAGATATTTGTCGGAATAGATGCGAAGGACGGGAAAGTGGCGGTGAGGGGATGGGAAGAGGTGAGCACTGTTGAGGCGAAGGAACTTGCCGAACGGGTCGAGACTGTCGGCGTTGCCGGCATAGTCTATACGGACATTTCGAGAGACGGCATGCTTACCGGCCCTAACATTTCGGCCCAGCAGGAGATGGTCGGTACGGTCACTATTCCGGTGATCGCCTCGGGCGGCATCGCGACGATAGATGACATAAAAGGGCTTTTGCAGATAAAGGGCCTTTGGGGGGCGATAACGGGCAAGGCGATATATGCCGGCTCGCTCGATCTTCGCGAAGCAATACGCCTGGCTGCGGATGCTGTCGACTGATGCTCGCTAAACGAATCATCCCCTGTCTCGACGTAAAGGACGGCCGCGTGGTCAAGGGCGTCAGTTTTGTAAACTTGCGGGACGCCGGCGACCCCGTCGATAATGCGAAATTTTACGACGAACAGGGTGCCGATGAACTGATTTTCCTCGATATCACCGCCTCTCATGAAAAACGGAAGATCATACTCGACGTGGTGGAACGCACCGCCGAGGACGTTTTCATGCCCTTGACCGTCGGCGGCGGGATAAAGACCCTCGACGATATCCGGGACCTCCTTAACGCGGGATGCGATAAGGTCTCGATCAACACGACCGCGGTGAAAGACCCTTTCTTTATCAGCAGGGCGGCCGAGAAATTCGGGAGCCAATGCATTGTAGTGGCGATAGATGCCAAGAGGGTAACGTCCGATATGTCCGACTTTACAGGCGAGGGCTGGCTGGACGACCCCGCTCTTAAAGACGTCCGCCTTACACTTCCTGCCCCCCCTGTTCCCCGGGGCAACGGGAGGGTGTGGGCTATCTCGACGCACGGCGGCAGGAAGATGAAGCGTATCGATGCGGTCAAGTGGGCAAAGAAGATGGAGGAACTCGGGGCCGGCGAGTTTATGCTGACAAGCATGGACAAGGACGGGACCAAGGACGGCTACGACATCGAATTGACGCGGACCATATCAGAAACAGTTTCCATCCCGGTCATCGCCTCGGGCGGCGCCGGAACTCTTGCTCACCTCTACGACGGACTCGTCAGTGGCAAGGCGGATGCAGTGCTTGCGGCGTCCATCTTTCACTTCAGGGAATTTACCGTCAAAGAGGCTAAGGAATATCTCCGCTCAAAAGGGGTCGCGGTAAGGCTGTAAATCCCTTCGCCTCTCATTTCATTCGAACTCATTTTTTACCCTTGCTATTGCCGTTTGATATGATAACCTGTAATCATAAGTCGAACTATTTACGGAGGAAAAATTATGAAGATGGAACTTGAGGGCACGCTTTTGAAGTTCACGCCGGAAAACGACAGGGAAAAGGCGGAACTGAACCAGCTCTGGACGATAGTAATCGGATGCGTGAGCGAAGGCAAAAAACTGGTCCCTGTCGGTCAATACCTGCCGGGCATAAAGGAAGTTGCGGTATTCAACATAGAGTAGAAGACAAGAAAAAAATCGGGGTCGTCGCCTATTCAGGCTATAAAGGAGAGGAGACGCCCCGATCTTTTTTGCTCGGAGACGTCAAAGTAGATGTCGTCTCAGTTATAAGGTCGTGGATAGAAGAGTCGTTGCAGGACAAGGGACGAAGGAGATTTTTCAAAGTCAGGGGCGGCGACGGAGTTACGTATACGCTATATCTCGACGAAGTCCAAGCCGAATGGTTTTTGGCCGGAGAATGCATTATTAAGGTCTCATAATTGAAAAGACATTTTATTGAAAAATCTCCCCTGACCCACTCCCGGGGATCATAACTCCCCCTTCCCCCTCTTAGCTTAAGAGGGGGTGCCGGAGGCGGGGGCGTTATTCCCTTATGAGAATATTAATGAACCTCTCCCCGTAGCTTTCGTATGCGCTCGACGATAGGCGGGTGCGAATAGTAGAACTTCGCATAGAGCGGATGCGGATGAAGGTTCGAGAGATTGTCCTTCGAGAGCTTAATCAGGGATGTTGCGAGGCTCCCGGGGTCTCCCGTCAATTCAATTGCGAAACGGTCCGCTTCGTCTTCGTGCCTTCTTGAAAAGTAACTCGACAGCGGCGTAAAGGGGAAGGCGGCAATGCCGAAGAGAAATCCGATGATGATCAACTTTGCGAAGAAAGCTTCCCCCTGAAGATTGAACATATCTGAAAGAACATCCGACCTGAGGATCAGAAAGGACAGATAGGCGCCTGCCAGGGACATGCATTCGAAGAGTACGATCCGTTTTAAGACGTGCTTCTTTTTCCAGTGTCCGGCTTCATGGGCAAGTACGGCGAGAATCTCGCTCTGCGCCATCATCTCCATCAGCGTATCGAACAGGACGATCCTTTTCACCCTTCCGATCCCGGTGAAATAGGCGTTTGTGTGGCGGCTCCTTTTCGACGCGTCGATAGTGAAAACGCGGCTTACGCGGACCCCGACCTTCTGCATCATCTCCCTGATCTTTTCTTCCAGTTCACCGCCTTCCAAAGGGGTGAACTTGTTGAAGAGCGGTTCGATGACGTAGGGGGATATATACATAAGGAATATGCTGAGGACGAAGAAAAACCCCCATACGAAAAGCCACCAGTACCCCGGGCTCTGCCGTACGATGGAAAGCCCGCCGAGCGATATGGTCCCGAGAATGACCGTCGACAGGAAGAGCGATTTGATCAGGTCGGCGACCCAGAGCTTCCAGGTCATGGTATTGAACCCGTATTTGTTTTCTATCCGGAACGTCGAGTAAAGGCTGAAGGGGATGGTGAGCAATGTATTGGCGAAGGTCAAAACAAGGAAAAATACAGCGCCTTTCATGACAAACGGCAGGCCAAGGGAACCGATCCAGCGGTTGTAGAGGCTTAGTACCCCTCCGTAAAGAAAAATTATTATGACTATATTGCCGAAGATGGACTCGATGAAAGAAAGCGAACTCGTCTCGATGGTGTATTCATGAGACTTCCTGAGCACCGACTCATCGATATATCCCTCGAACCCTTCCGGGACGAGCATGCCGTATTTTTTCATATAACTGAGGTTCAGGAATTTGAGCCAGTATTCGAACCCCTGGACAAAGAGATACGCGCACAATATGGCGAGCTGGTATTTTTGCATTTTCCGCGACCTGAAGGAATAGTATAGCACTTGCCGGAGGGATATCCGAAAATGGCCGTTTCATCGGTTATAATAGAAAATCACGTTGAAAGGAGTCTCAAATGACCACAGTCAAAGAAGGAGATACCATCAGGATACATTTCGTAGGCAAACTTGCCGACGGCACTGTTTTCGATACGTCGGAGGGCGGGGCCTCACTCGAAATAAAGGTAGGCAGTGGAGAATTTCTCCCGGGGCTCGAAAGGGGCGTCCTCGGCATGAGCGCCGGAGAAAAAAGGACGATACGGATTGCCGCGGGAGAAGGCTACCCATACCATAAGGAAAGGGTCTTCGAGTACGACCGGTCCAGGCTGCCCGAGGGCTTTATTCCGACAGTGGGCGGGCAGTTCCAGATGTTCCGCGCAGACGGACAGCCGGTAACGGTGACGATCAGCGGCTTGGGCGATAAGACGGTCACGCTGGATTGCAACCAGCCCCTCGCCGGTAAGGACCTGGTGTTTGATATCACCCTCGAGGAGATCCTATAGAAGCTCCCTGAATGGCAAAGAGAATTAATCTAAAATCTCTCCCGAAGGACGGCCTCCATCTGTTTATTGAAGAGGCCGGTCTCCCCCGCTTCCGGGCGGGGCAACTCATCCACTGGATATATCAGAAGTATGTTTCAGATATCGCCGGCATCACCGAGTTTTCGAAGGAACTCAGGTCCACGCTGAGTGGTCTGTCATATATAAGCGACCTGCAACTTGCCGGGAGGCTGAAGTCTTCGGATGGCACGGAAAAGTTCCTCTTCTCCCTCGAAGACGGCGAAACGATCGAGAGCGTACTTATCCCTGATGACGCACGCCTGACGCTCTGCATATCATCTCAGGTCGGATGCGCGATGGGCTGCAAATTTTGCCTTACCGGGAAGCTAGGCCTGGTCAGAAGCCTGAGGGCCTTCGAGATCGTCGACCAGGTGATCGCGGTGAACAGGCTTATCCTTCCCCGGAAGATTACGAATATTGTCTTGATGGGGATGGGAGAGCCGCTTGCGAACCTCGGTGAGGTTTCGGAGGCGCTCTGGCGGACCACCGAATATATCGGCATATCAAAGAGGAGGATAACCCTTTCGACAGCCGGACTTGTCCCGGGGATGGGGCTTCTCGCCGATAAGGCGCCCGAGGTGAATCTCGCGGTTTCGCTGAACGCCTCGACCGACCGGGTAAGGGACAAGATCATGCCGGTGAACAAGAGGTACCCGCTTAAGTCCCTCATCGAGGCCTGCAGGAGGTTCCCTCTCGGGCCGGGGAGGAGGATAACCTTCGAATATGTCCTGATAGGCGGTGTGAACGATTCTGTCGAAGACGCCCGGCGGCTTGTGGAACTTGTGAGGGGCCTTCGGTGCAAGGTAAACCTAATACCGCTGAACCCTCATGCGGGAAGCGCACTGAAGCGGCCGGCCGACACGACCGTGCTTGCGTTTCAGAAAGTACTTTCCAGCCACAGCCTTACCGCCCTTATAAGGGAGAGCAAGGGACAGGACATCCTTGCGGCCTGCGGACAGCTCAGGGCGGATTATCCGAAGAAGGGCAGTTGACCCGCCCTTTGGGGTGATTACTGAGAGAAGGTTGTCGTATATTTCTCTTTACTTGACGGACGGCCTTCTGATAGCTTAAAAAACAGTGACAATAAATTTATGTGCCGGGAGGCAAATGGTTTGATAAGATCGAAGATTTTTCTTCTTGTAATTATTATCTGCCTTTCCGGGGCCTGCGCGACGACAGACAGGACGAACAAGGCGGAGGCGTACCATAAGCTCGGCATCGCATATCTCAATGAAAACAAGATCCAGCAGGCGTTCGTTGAATTCCATAAGGCCTATGAACTCGATCCGCACAACAAGGAGATCCTCTTCGCAATAGGGACAGTCTATCTCCTTCACCTCGATGAGACGGACAAGGCCATCGAGTATTTCGAAAAGGCTGTGAAGGAGGACCCGCTTTATTCGGAGGCATTCAACAGCCTCGGCTACGGCTTTGAAAAAAAAGGCGACTTCGAAAAGGCGATATCTTTTTACAGGAAGGCGCTTTCAAATCCGCTTTATCCGACCGCTGAAAAGGCATACATCAATATGGGCAATTCCTACTACCGGCTCGGCAACTTCGGTGCGGCCTTACAATCTTACAAGGAAGCGATAAAAAGGTCGCCGGGTCTTAGCCTTGCATACTGGAAGATCGCTCTTTGTCTTAACGCAATGGGCAGATACGGCGACGCGTCGACTGCTGTTTCCGAGGCGGTAAAACTGGAGTACGGCGGCGACAGGGAAAAGGCGATCGAAGACCTCAGTCTCAGGAAGTTAAAGGCAAAAGGCAGTGAGGAGCGGGACATACAGGACTACATCGAGATCCTAAAGTACTGACGGACCTGCCGCTGCTTCCCAGTCCAAGAATTATTTGCCTGTCCTTGATCTTCAGTGGTTGACATGCCCCCTTTTTGGATATATGATTTTTTTAAATTTAACCATCTGTAAGGAGGGAGTATGAAAAAACTTGCATTTTTTCTCTTTGTTTTTATTTCGGTATTTGTACTTCCCACGATGCTGTATGCGGAAATAAAAGAAGGAAGCTTCGAGGTCAACCCATACGTAGGGTATTATTTCCCATCAGGGGACAGGGCCGACAAGGGGGCTGCCGGCCTCCGTCTGGGATACAATTTTACAAAAAACTGGGGCTTGGAGGGCGTCTATGACCATCTTGCCTCGAAAGCGGAGCTATACCATGCCAACGCCCTGTATCACATTATGCCGGATGGCGCTTTCAATCCCTTTGTTACCGCAGGCATAGGAGACGCCTTCATAAAAGACGGCACCCGTAACAAGTTTATGGGAGATGTGGGTATTGGCGTCAAGTATTCCTTTTCCGACAGAATTGCCGCCAGGTTCGATGTCAGAGAAGTCATGACGCAGTTCAGCTGTGTTCTGGCAACAGCGGGTGTTACTTTCACCTTCGGCGGAAAGACCCCGAAGGCGGTGCCTCCACCTCCACCACCTCCGCCACCACCTGCGCCTGAGGTAAAACCCACTCCGCCACCACCTGCGCCGGAGGAGAAACCCGCGCCTCCTCCTCCTGCACCTGCAAAAGAGGTGAAGATAATACTTGAGGACATCCATTTTGAATTCGACAAAGCGACGCTCACCGCTGCCGCCAGGGAAATCCTTGACAGCAATTTGAGCGTCATAAGGGATAATCCCGGCATTCGCGTCCAGATCGAAGGGCATGCCTGCCCGCATGGATCAGATAAATATAACATGGGTCTCAGCGAAAGAAGGGCGAATGCGGTGAAGGAATACCTCGTAAAGGCCGGAATCCAGGAAGAGAGGCTTACGACGATAGCCTATGGCAAGACAAGACCTCTTTGTGTCGAGGAGCCTACTCCTAAAAATAAAAACTCCGAGTGCATGAAATCTGACAGGAGAGTCCATTTCGAAGTCATCATGAAGTAAAGATTAATAAAAGGCGGATAACAAGAAAGCCCCTGACTGCTTATACTGTCAGGGGCTTTCTCTTTGTGCTGCGTCCGAGATTCCCTCTTAAGGGTCTACCAGCATCGTAGAACCCGATATCGTTCCCAATGTCGCGGTGATTATGGTCGAGCCCTGCTTATGGTCGGCGGTGGCCAGACCCTTTGTTCCCGGCGCATTGCTTATGGTTGCGATCGAAGTGTCGGCGGAGCTCCAGGTCACAACTGTAGTAATATCCGCGCTGCTGCCGTCTGAATATAGCCCGGTAGCCGTGAACTGAACAGTGGCGCCGAAGTGAACCATCGGATTGACAGGGGTGACCTTTATCGATACGAGAGTGACGGCGGTAACCGTCATCGCTGTCTGACCGGTGATATTTCCGAACGTCGCTGTTATCGGGGTCGTACCTGCAGAAAGCGATGTCGCCAAGCCCCTGGACCCAGCTGCATTACTGATCGAAGCTATGGCCGGGGCTGAGGAACTCCATGATACCACAGAAGTCAGGTCCTGAGTAGAGTTGTCCGAAAAAGTACCGGTTGCCTTGAATTGCTGGGTCATGCCTTTTACCACAGTCGGGTTTTTAGGAGTGACATCCAGCGAGACCAGCGAGGCGCCGGTAACCGTAAAAGAGGTGGAGCCGAAGATATCGCCGAACGTCGCTGTTATCGAGGTCGTACCCGCAGAAAGTGCCTGCGCCAACCCTTTAGAGGCTGCGTTATTGCCTATCGTTGCGACCGCTTGGTCCGAGGAACTCCACGTTACCAGGGACGTCATGTCCTGAGTGGAGTCGTCCGTAAACGTACCGGTGGCCTTGAACGGCTGCGAGCCGCCGACCGCCGAGGTCGGGTTTGCAGGGGTGACCTCTATAGAGACCAGGGTAGCAGCGGTGACCGTAAGCGAGGTGGAACCCGAGACACTGCCAGAGGTTGCTGTTACTTTTGTGGTGCCTGCTGAAAGCGAGTGCGCCAATCCCTTTGTAGCAGCCTCATTGCTTATGGACGCTATTGCCTCGTCCGACAGACTCCACGTTACGGATTCAGTCATGTCCTGGGTCGTATTGTCCGAAAAGACGCCGGTGGCCTTAAACTGCTGGGCTGTCCCCAGCGCGATACTTGGGTCCACAGGACTCACCTCCAGAGACATAAGGACAGGAGGGCTGGGAGGGTTGTCTCCGCCCCCGCAGCCGCAGCCTGTCAGAAAAGCCGAAAGCAGTAGTGCAAAAAAGAGTAAGACGGCAGGTTTTTTCATTTTGTCTCCCTTTCCATTTATTTTTGTAGTATCAAAAATGACAGAAACGCAGCAGAAAAATGCCGCGTCCGGATGAAAAAGATCCGATTCAGACTAAAGCATATGAGAAATTATGTCAACCCAATTATGAGAGGACGTATCCCTTCAGCCGTGGGTCAATTTTTTGGCATAGAGCTACCCGAATTGGGGTCACGAGGAGACGGCGGGACGTTGACAGAGAATCACATTGTCCTTATTATAATTGAAAATTTATGAGGGGGGGCAAATGAAAAAATTCTTGCCTGGCTTTTTAATAACATTATTTCTGATTGCGTCGGCTGGTATCTCGTGGGCGGAAATAAGGGAGGGCAGCTTCGAAATCAATCCCTTTATGGGGTATTGTACGGGCGCCACGTCGCGGACCCTTTGTCATAGGGACTTCTTCGGCATTCGCGCGGGTTACGCGGTCACAAAGAACTGGGAAATAGAAGGAGCCTTTGATTTTGTCGATTCCGCAGCCGAAATGTTTCATGCGGACGTGCTCTACAATTTCATGCCTGAAAAGAAATCTTTTCATCCTTTCCTCGTTGCGGGTCTGGGCGAGGCCCATGTGCGCCCGAGATTTAGTGAGTCCTATACGACCTTGATGGCTGACGTCGGGGCCGGCTTTAAATATTTTTTAAATGAGACCGTGGCGGTAAGGTCCGATTTCAGGGACGTTATAACGCATTCCCATAACGCCGTCCTCACGGCAGGGCTTACCTTCGCGTTCGGGGGAAAGACACCAAAATCCGCAGTAGTGGCCCCGGCGCCGATCCCGGCCCCGACAACCGAAACCAAACCTGAACCGGCGCCTTCGCCTGCTCCCGCGCCCTCTCCAAAGCGCGAGCCTGCGGTCCCCGCTACCCCCTCGCCCGAGCCTCTTAGGATAATCCTGGAAGACGTGCATTTTGAGAATAACAAGGCGGCACTGACGCCTCTGGCAAAGGAGATCCTCGCGAAGAACATACAGCTTCTGAAAGAGAACCCCGGGGTCAAGGTCGAAATCCAGGGGCACACCTCGGCGATCGGCAGCGCATTGTACAACATGAAACTCAGCTGGAAAAGGGCGGATATGGTGAAAGGCTATCTTGTGAAAGAGGGCATCTCCCCTGACAGAATGACGACAGTGGGATATGGAAAAACGCGGCTTGAGGTCCCGGAGTTGAACCCCAGGAAGAAGGAGTCGGAAGCTGCAAAGATAAACAGACGCGTACATTTTCAAATTATCGAAAAATAGTTTATAATTTAGTGAATGAATCGAAAGCCCCCGGCGGAGATCAATCCGGGGGCTTTCGCTATTCTGCGCTTTTGGATTATGAGAAAACGTGCTTCCCTAATTGATGCATTGAAGTCCATCGCTCTACTGTCTGCGGTTATTGTTCTTTTTTCATGCGCCGCGGAGAGGGAACTTGTAATGCCTCCTCCTGTTCCCCCCCGGGCGACTCAGCCCCGGATGGCGGTACCGGAGCCTGCAGCGCCTGCGCCTAAGATGAAGACTTCCTTGCAATGCAGGGAGGACACAAAAAGAGTCTTTAATCGTTGCGGCATCGAGGCCCTTCCTTTCCTCAGGGCGACTTTCTACGATATGGACGGCGACGGGGAAGAGGAGATGATAGTCGGCGGCAAGGAGGGGCACCTCAGGCTTTTTAAGAATTACGGCACTGAGACGGGTCCGGACTGGAGGGAAGTGGAAAATTATTTCAAAGGCATATCTGCCGGCGCCTTTTCTTCGCCCGCAGTCGGCGACATAGATAATGACGGAAAGCCGGAGGTGATAGTCGGGACCGGCGGTTTTTCCTCGGACTCAGGCAGGGTCCTTATCTTCAGAAATATGGGGTCCCTCGCCGAGCCTGAATGGAAAAGGGTCGACGCGCCGGAGATAAGGGTAGGTAATGATGCGGCCCCGACCCTTCTCGACACAGATAATAACGGCCGGCCGGACATTGTCGTTGGCAATTCCGAGGGCAAACTCATTCTCTTCAGGAACGGTTCAAAAAACGGAAGGATAGTATTCACAAAAGATCGAAGTTTTTTTGGCGGGGTGCGTCTGGGGATGTATGCGGTGCCTGCAGCCGCCAGGTGGGGAGGCAAAGCCGTTATTATTGCAGGCAACGATATGGGGAAACTGTATCTCCTAGAAAAGACGAATGGAAAGAACGGCGTCTGGACACGGACCCTTCTGAAGATATCGACTCCCGGCTTTGCCTCGCCCGCTCTGATAAGGACGCAGGACGGGAAGGGCCACAACCTCATGGTCTCGGATGGTGACGGACAGATTTATTATTACAAGAACAAAAGGGGCAACTACCGGGAATGGGAGACATCTTCCGGGCCCTTTGCCGGCCGGCTGTTTCCAGGCCCGGCATGCGCCCCGACAGTGGCGAATAACGGCATCGGAAGGGTCATCACGATAGGAAATATCCATGGTGAAATAAAGCTGTTTGTCCAGGACGCCTCGGGGGCGGAACTGCCGGTCGAAAGACGTGACTTTTTCAGGGGCGTCAAGCTTTCCGGCTTTTCGAAGGGGGTTTTTGCCGAGTGGCAGGGACGCACGCTCCTTATCACAGGGCAGCAAGATGGCGCGGTCAGGGCATTTCTGAATTCGGGAAGTATCGATAGACCTGCGTGGGTCGAGCTAAAGGATTTCTTCAGGGGAATTCCGAAGATGATGCATGCTTCTCCGGCGGTATTCGATCTGGAGGGCGACGGGAAATGGGAACTGATCGTTGGTGATGTGAAGGGGCATGTCCGAGGCTTCCGCTATGAATCAGGGCCTGACGGGATGCCGCAATGGGAGGAGATGAAGGGGATCTTTGATGAGGTGAAAGTCGGGGGCTATGCGGCCCCGTCGCTTTTCAGGGAGGGAGACAGGCTCTCTCTTCTTGTGGGCGAGCAGGATGGAAGGATACGCGTATTTGAGGCCGATACCGGCGGCAATATGCTTGCCGTGTTCCATAAGGACGGTTTTCTCGGGGACATCCGCGTAAAAAAACACAGCTCTCCTTCGGCCATATCAAGGGAAGGCCTCGTAGAGATAGCTGTCGGAGATTATGACGGCAACCTCAAGCACTATTCATGCAATATGGTCTCAGTCGAGGTGAAGTAGACTTAATCCACCCTCTGTGTCCCCCCTTCGGAAATCATAACTCCCCTTGACCCCCTCTTATCTTTTCACCTCAGCGAATCCGCCTGAGTGCGGAAAGAGGGGGAGAGGCGCCCTGCCTGCCGGCAGGCAGGGCGCCTGGGGGCGTTATCTTCCGCTTTGCCGCAACGTTCTTCATCAGTGATATAATTATATATATTCTTAACTCTTGTATTATTAAATAGGGTGTGAAAGTGGAAAAAGATACTGAAATCATTCTCTATACGGCTCCTAACTGAACCGACTGTCATGCACTGAAAGATTTTCTTTCGGCCAGAGGGGTTAAGTTCACCCACAAGGATGTCGGTACGGACAAATCCGCCCGGGAAGAGCTTATCGAAAGGCACGGCAGGATGGCCACCCCGACGCTCGTGATCGGCGACCGGGTTTTTTTGGGTTTCAGGCAGAACAGGCAAGAGATCGAAAAGATGGTAGACGAGATCTTGAAAGGAAAATGATGAGTGAAAAGTCGAAAACATTGGGCAGGATAGACCTTCCGGTCACCGGCATGTCCTGTGCCTCCTGTGCTGCCCATATCCAGGAAGGCCTTTCGGCGCTCGACGGCGTTCAGACCGCGTCGGTAAATTTTGCCGCTGAAAAGGCAACGGTCGTCTATGATAAATCAAAAGTAACGATGGACAGTTTCGTCAATATAGTGAAGGACCTCGGCTATGGCGTTTCGATATCTAAGATAACGCTTCCTATCAAAGGCATGTCCTGCGCATCCTGCGTGGAGGCCGTGCAGAGGACATTGAATTCTCTCGATGGAGTGGTTTCGGCATCGGTAAATTTCGCGACTGAGCAGGCGACGATCGAATACTTTCCCTCGCAGGTCGGGATAAGGGATTTCAAGAAGGCGATCAAGGACGCAGGGTACGACATCGTCGAGCCCGAGAAAGGCGAGGATGTCGTCGAAAAGGAGCAGAGGGAAAGAGAGGCCGCATACCGGGCTTTAAGGACAAAAGTGATCACCGGAGGGATCCTCACGGTCCCTTTACTGGTCCTCATGCAGTGGGACCATATCGGACTTTCGCGTCTGGTACCATTGTCTCATCAGGCGAATTTTCTCCTTCAATTCATCATCGAAACCCCGATACAGTTCTGGATAGGATGGCGGTTCTATACCGGCGCCTTTTCCGCCGCCCGCCACAGGACGACGAATATGAATACTCTTATTGCGGTCGGCACTTCTTCCGCCTATATCTACAGCGTTATCGCGACTTTCTTCCCTTCTGTGTTTGATATAAAGGGCTATTCGGCAGGGGTGTATTACGACACGGCCGCTACGATAGTCGTCCTCATCCTTTTGGGCAGGCTCTTTGAGGCGAGGGCAAAGGGACAGACCTCGGAGGCGATCAAGAAGTTGATGGGCCTCCAGCCGAAAACCGCGAGGGTCGTTAGAGACGGAGGGGAGGTCGATATCCCGATTGAAGAGGTCGAGATCGGAGATATTGTGGTAGTGAGACCCGGCGAAAAGGTCCCTGTGGACGGGGTGATCAAGGAAGGGTATTCTTCCTTGGATGAGTCGATGGTGACAGGCGAGTCGATGCCCGTCGAAAAGGGGGCTGGAGACAGCGTCATCGGCGCCACGATAAACAAGACCGGGACCTTCAGGTTCGAGGCGACAAAAGTCGGACGCGACACTATGCTCTCCCATATCATCGAGATGGTCCAGACCGCCCAGGGATCGAAACCTCCTATTGCGCGCCTTGCAGATCTGATAGCCTCGTACTTTGTGCCCGCGGTCATGGCCGCCGCCGCGCTCACCTTCGTTGCATGGTACTTCTTCGGACCCGAGCCTTCTTTCACCTATGCGATGCTCAATTTTATCGCGGTCCTCATTATAGCCTGTCCCTGTGCGCTGGGCCTTGCGACCCCGACCTCCATCATGGTGGGGACCGGGAAGGGGGCGGAAAACGGCGTTCTGATCAGAAGCGGCGAGGCGCTCGAAACCGCCCATAAGATCACCACCGTTGTATTCGACAAGACAGGCACCCTCACAAAGGGTGAACCTGAAGTCACCGACATCGTCGAGGCCGGACTGGGCCATAGCGATATCCTCCACTATGCGGCATCGGCCGAAAAAGGATCTGAGCATCCACTTGGAGAGGCCATCATAAATAAGGCGAGGGCAAATAATATAGAGGTCAGGGAGCCTGAGGGATTCCAGGCTGTGCCGGGCCATGGCATAAGGGCGACTGTAGACGGAAAGGCCGTCCTTCTCGGCAACGAGAGGTTCATGGAAGAGGAAAATATCGATATCGCCGGCCTTAAACATAAAGCGGCCGGTCTTTCGGAAGAGGGAAAGACGCCGATGTATGTCGCTGTAGACCTCAAGGCTGCAGGCATCGTGGCGGTTGCAGATTCTCTAAAGGACGATTCCATTGATGCGGTGAAGTCGCTCCACACTCTCGGCGTAGAGGTCGTGATGATGACCGGCGACAACAGGCGCACAGGCGAGGCGATCGCGCGTCAGGCCGGCATCGACAGGGTGCTCGCGGAGGTCCTTCCCGAAGGCAAGGCAGGCGAGGTGAAGCAGCTCCAGTCCGAGTCGAAGGTGGTGGCCATGGTAGGGGACGGCATAAACGATGCCCCTGCCCTGGCGCAGGCGGATGTGGGCATTGCGATAGGCACGGGGACAGACGTTGCCATGGAGGCCGCGGACATCACCCTGATCGGCGGCAAACTCAAAGGGGTAGTTACGGCAATCTCTCTCTCGAAGGCCACCATGAGGAACATCAAACAGAACCTCTTCTGGGCGTTCGCCTATAACGTGGTCCTCATACCCGTGGCCGCGGGCGCACTCTTCCCTTTTTTCGGAATACTTTTAAATCCGATGCTGGCTGCGGCAGCGATGGGCTTTTCGTCTGTGACGGTCGTTACGAACGCCTTGAGACTCAAAAGATTCAAGGCAGCATAAACCTCTTTCGAGGGGCCTCAGCCGCCTGCGTGCAACTATTTTTTCTTCCTGCTTTCCCTCATCGCCGCCTTTTTTGCTTCGTCGATTACTTGCAATAGCGGGATGCCGCTTTTCTTCGCCAGCGCCTTACAGTCCTCGTACTCCGGCGAACATTTCCAGATATCTCCTAACGAAGAGACTTTTATCCCGACCTTACCGTGTTTTGTCCTCACCTGACGGGAGTATCTCTCCATCGTGACCCTCGACGCCTCGTAATATCTGACGCCGATGCTGGTTGTTTCCCGGAGTATAAGATGGATCAGGTCGTTTCGTACCGCCTCATTGCATAGCACGCTCAGCTTCACCCCCGGCCTCATTTTCTTCATGACTGTCTGGGTCAAAGATACATCGAGGGCTCCTTTCTCGAAAAGCAGATCAACAAGATGTCCGTATACCTGGGGGTTCATGTCGTCGATATTGGTCTCTATGACCGTCACAGAGTCGTGAGACGCTTCCCCGTTGAAATCACCTATGAATATCCTGAGGACATTAGGTCTGTCTTTAAGGTCTCTGCCGCCGGCGCCTGTCCCTGTCCTCTCGGGCACGAAAAAAGGCATCTCCCCGAAACCCCTGGCTAACGACCTCAGTATCGCCGCCCCCGTCGGTGTCGTGTACTCAAACGGTCCGCCGGAGGAATAAACAGGAACGCCCTTCAGCATTGAGATGGTTGCAGGCGCAGGCACAGGCAGCAGGCCGTGGGCCGCAGTCACATGTCCTCCGCCGAGGTTTACAGGTGAAGAGTAAACCGCCCCCACCCCAAAAAAATCGAGACCTATCAATGTGCCGAAAACATCCACGAGGCAGTCAACCGCCCCCAGCTCGTGGAGATGTACGCCCCTGTATGGTTCGCCATGGACCTTGGCCTCGGCCTTAAAGAGCCTCTCGAAGATCCCCATACCCTGCTTTTTGATGTTATCGGGGAGAGAAGCTCTCTTAATTGTCCGTTCTATATCTTCCCATTTCTTTTCCCCTGCCTGCGCATTGCCTTTGTCCGTCAGCACTACATCAACCTTCGTGCAGGAGAGGGATGCACGTTTCGCTTTTCTTGCAGACAGAGTGTAACCGGTCACAGGCAGCTTCTTCAGCCCCCGTTCGATTTCTTTTAAAGGCATGCCGGCGTCCACGAGCGCACCCAGACACATATCACCGCTTATACCCGAAAAACAATCAAAATATGCTAACTTCATTAATTGCCCCGGCAGTCGCCAATTCGTAGATCATCTCCCATCAAATATATCATACCCCGAATAGTTATTCCTCAAATCGTACAGGGCTTTCTTTAAAGAGGACCCGGGTCCGCCTTGCACTGGATATCGAATCACAACAGATTGATTCTGTTATAAATTTAAATTGGCATTTCTTTTGTATAATTTTTTGCAGGAATATTTAGATGAAATCGATGGTGATGCGACCAGTTCAGAGCTATAATAATTTAGATATTGTAAAAGGCGGGTTTGTATTGCGAAACCGTGGGGCCTGTGGATAAGGACCTATAGTTATATTGGATCAAAAACCAAGGATAAAAAGGAGACTACGATGAAGACTTGGAGAACGGTATTTCTGGCTTTGACTTTTTTGTTATTGCCTCTATATTCACAGGCGGCAGGTTTAGGGGACATCCGCATAAGTTATATGGAAGGCGATGTCCAGATCAAGACGCCCGACACCGATGACTGGGGTGCTGCGTCGATAAACGGACCGCTGATGGAAGGTGACCAGGTCTGGGTCCCCGAAGGCGGAAGGGTCGAGCTGCAGCTTAATACCGGGACGTATATAAGGCTCGACCAGAATTCAGCTCTTCAGATACTTTCGCTGGATAAGGACACTACCCAGTTTAATGTCTCTCAGGGGCATGCATATATTTATTTTAGCGCTCCAAGGGGGAGGGTCCTCCAGGTCGACACCCCTGACGTGTCGGCCCGCGCCTTCGACAAGGCGGTCTTCAGGGTTGATATGTCCGACCAATACCAGTATACGGATGTATCTGTATATAGAGGATATGTCGAAGCTGAAAACGAGGTTGGCAAGACAAGGATTGGTGTTGACCAGATGGTGTCGATAGGGCAGAACACCAATGCAGAGGGGGCCCCTATTGGCCCGTCGGATGAGTGGGAGCAGTGGAACAAGTCCCGAAACGACCTCATACGCGCAACGAAGGGTACAAGCTCGCGTTACCTTCCTCCGGAATTGAGCGCTTATTCCAATGAATTCGACACCGGCGGCAGGTGGGTCGATGTCCCGGAATACGGGCATGTCTGGACGCCGACACTATCCGTAAGTGTGAGTTGGGCCCCTTACAGAGACGGCAGGTGGATATGGAGGGGCGGTGAGTATATATGGGTGTCTTCCGATCCGTGGGGTTGGGCGCCTTATCATTACGGCAGGTGGGCCTTTGTGGCCGGTGTGGGGTGGTTGTGGGTTCCGCCTGTCAGGGGTGATGTATACTGGGGTCCGGGGTATGTCGGCTGGGTCAACACCGGGGATTATGTGGCATGGGTCCCGCTTGCTCCGGGAGAACTCTATTACGGCCGCGGCAATTACGGCCGGCACAGTGTAAATATCACTAACGTAAATATTAACCAGGTCAACGTCACCAATGTGTATAAGAACGTGAATATCAATAATGGGGTGACGGTGGTAAACCGCAACACTTTCGCCACCGCCTCGCCAAAGATAGTCAATGTTAACAAGACCGTCATACAGCAGCAGATTTTCGTAAAGAAAAATATCAGCGTCGGCGCGCCCGCGATAAAACCTACGAAGGAGAGCTATTTCGCGTCGGCGAAGCATATATCACCTGCCAAGCTTCCGCCCCAGCCCGTCAAAAACATGCAGGTGACGCAACTAAAACAGTCGCGTCCGTTTGTTAAGGATTCCGGGAAATCGGTCTTTAACCCGGGTGCTAAACCTAAGTCTCTGCCGCTGAGTAAAGTCACCACACCGAGAACGCCCGGTAAAGTGATACCTCAGGTTAAGACCGTGCCGGGACTTCAAGGGAAGGCCGGGGTTTCAGGCGGCCTTGCACCGAGGTCGGAAAAAGGCCAGATCAAATCGTTGGAAAAGAAGGTGGTAACGCCCGAGAGCGGCCCTGCGCCTAAGGGAGAAAAGGGCCAGATTAAGCAGTATGAAAGAAGAGCGATAACGCCTGAGGGCGGCCCTGCACCGAAGGGAGAAAAAGGCCAGATCAAACCAATGGAGAAGAAAGTGGTGACGCCTGAGGGCAGTCCTGCACCGAAGGGAGAAAAGGGCCAGTTCAACCCTATAGAGAGGAAGGCGGTAACACATGCCCCGACCCCTGCGCCTAAGGTGGAGAAGCGTGAGTTCAAACCTGTGGAGAGGAAGGCGGTAACGCCTGAATCGGCCCCTGCGCCTAAGGTGGAGAAGCGTGAGTTCAAACCTGTAGAGAGGAAGGCGGTAACACCTGCACCGACCCCTGCGCCAAAGGTGGAGAAGCGTGAGTTCAAACCTGTAGAGAGGAAGGCGGTAACACCTGCACCGACCCCTGCGCCAAAGGTGGAGAAGCGTGAGATCAAACCTGTAGAGAGGAAGGCGGTAACACCGGAAAGTGCCCCCCCACCGAAAGGCGCTATGCCTAAGGTACAGCCGGCCGAGAAGGTGAAGCCAAAGGTTGAGGAAAAACCTAAGGAAGAGAAGAAACCTGAACAAAAATGAGGTCCGCTGAGCAGCAGGAAACAGGACCCGCATGGTGGTGATAATCCGTCGGGGAAGAGAATACATCTCTCCCCCGACGTGCGTGAAAAGGAGCGCCGATGGACATGACGGCAGAGGCCCTTCGTATCAAATCGCTTGAAGATCTCATAGAAAAAAACAGAGGCAGGACGGTCTTTCTCGAGCATGAAGTCAAAGGTCTTCTGAAAGGCATGGGGGTGCCGGTGCCTGAAGGAGTATTCCTGGGCAGAGATGAGATCGCGGCAGGACCTCATGCCGCCCTGTCGTCTCTCAAGACACTGTCATATCCTCTTTTTGCAAAGGTTTCTTCATCGGAGATAACGTCGAAGACCGATGTCCATGGAGTAAGGGCCGGCATAAATAATGAGTCTGAACTGGCCCGGGCCATACAGGAACTATCGGGTATTGAACGTGCGGAAGGCGTGCTTGTGGAGGAGATGGCTCCGCAGGGAGTAGAAGTCATTGTCGGAGGGATTATCGACAGACAGTTCGGCCCGGTGGTGATGTTCGGACTTGGAGGAATATTTGTTGAACTGTTTAAGGACGTTTCGTTCGGTCTTGCCCCCCTCTCGGGGAAGGATGCATTGAGGCTTATCGGGGAAGTGAAGGGCTACAGGCTCCTGGAGGGCTTTAGGGGAAGACCGCCCGTTGATATTGATGCGTTAGCGGCTGTTATTGTGAAGGCTTCGGAATTGACGGCAACCGGCCTGATTGAAGAGATAGACCTCAATCCAGTGGCTGTGTACTCAAAAGGCGCGTTGGTGCTCGATGCCAAGATATCGTTGCGACGACAGTGAAATCGCTTTAGCTGGGGGCGAGAATCTTCCCCCGTCATTGCCCAGCGGGGCTTTGCCCCGGACCCCAGTTAGCTGTGGAACCTCCTTCGGAGCTTCGATACAAGGAATGTTTATCCTTGAATTCGCTCGCCTAAAGCTCGCTATCAATCTCTTAGTGGATAAGAAAGCTAACGTAAAGAAGTCCGCCCCAACGAAAATGGAACCTCCTGCGGAGCTTCGATGCAAGGAATGTTGACTCTTTACATCTGCTCGCTCTGAACTCGCTATCCATCTCTTCACGGTTTCTTCTGTCGGCCTCGGTAGATTTTAGGAACTCGTCCGCCGTGGCGGACTCAGACAGCCTAAAATCTTTAACCCTCGCCCTCTGTTACAAACCTAAATTTTCGAAGGGGAATAAAAGAAGTAAAAAACACGGTGTCATTCCGGCTTGTCCGGAATCCTTCTTCGTCATTCCCGCGCAGGCGGGAATCCAGGTCTTATTCAGTTAGCCGGGCTTTGCCCCACGCCCCGATTATCCTGCATTGCAGATCAAGTGGAAAAAGTTTATAAATAATGCGGGCTAATCCTTCGTCTCTGGCTTTAGTTCTTTATTCCCGTGATTGTCTCTGCCGCTTCGGTTACCTGTCTCGCCGTGCCGGGGCCGCATAAGGCGTCGGACAAAAAAAACTATGCCGAGAACGGCTGCAATCCAGAATACCGACAGGATTATGGTCATGCCTGTTCCGAGGCCGGGACGTTCGTCAATGACGTGGGCAAAGACATGAGGAGGACCGATAATGGAGACGGCGGCCCCGATCAGTGCCACGCCGGCTTTTTCAAGGCGTTTCTTCATTTCACTTACCACCATCTCCACAGTGCGATTACGAAGACGATGAGGAACGTAAAGGCCAGGTTCATGTAGGCAAAGAAATAAAAGAGCCTTTCATGAAATGGTCGCGATGCTTTTACCGCGGTAACTGTGAGGGTGCCCGCCACCGGCATAGCAAGCACTTTTTCTTCTCCATGGGGTGCGGTTTTTAAAAGTTCGGTAAGGTCGTTCCCCGCATTATGTTTTTTTAAATGTGATCCGCCTTTCCAGAGCTTACTGCCCGTAACATCGTACAGGGTGCCGTTGTATGCGACATACGCCGGTCTTCCTTCTCTTCCGTCGAAATGGGACAGCTCCTCTGCCGAGTATTTCCCGTCGGTCTTTCTTTCGGCGTTCCTCCGCTGCCTCAGGCGCGGGCCGATAAATAGCGTCACGATCACGGCGCTTAATAACATAATCAGGAAGAGCGCTATCTTAACGCTCAGGAGGATGCCGAATCTCGTTGAATAAAAGGCCCTCCACGAAGGGATCCTTGCAATTGTGAGGAAGACGCCCGTGATCGAAATCAACGCCATAGATATCCAGCCCAGAAGAAGTTCACCCCTGGGGAGCCCTTTCGACGCGTAGGCCGGTTTGAGGAGTATATGGACGTATAGGATCGTCCCGAACCACATGATCGCGGTCATGAGGTGCACATATCCTACTATCAGGCGCACTACCTTCTGGACTTCAGTCAGGGGTTTGTAGACGCCTTCGATCTTAAGCTCGTCGCGATACTTCTTCCCTGCATCGGTCAGAAGGCCTCCTCCGTTCACATCTATATGGCAGTCTCCGCATTGACGTCCTGTTTGACGGGCGTATTCAGTTGTGGCAGAGGAAAACGCAGGCGAAAGAAGAATGGAGACCGCGAAGATGCCCCGGAGATATCGCTTCATGGACAGACTTTTTAAAAAGGTCAATTAGCTGCCTCCTTCACGTAACGACTGTATACGTGTCTCTTTTCGTCTTCTTCCGTCTTAAGCGACCCCCTCAGTCTTTCGTCGAGAAGGTTCCGCAGTATTATGGAGTAAAGCGGTCCCTGCGTGATGCCGAGTTTCTTCAGGTCCCGGCCCTTCAGAAAAGGCTTTGTCTTTCTCAACTCGACAAGGAACTGAGATATCTCCCTCTTCTTTCGCGTATCTTTCGTTATTGCCATCGAAAAAAGTATTATCTCGATGTCTTTCGGCGAAAGGAGATGATAGAGACGAACGGGATCGTTCAAGGGGAGCTTCCCGAGTATTTCCGCGGATTCGGCGATGCTCTTCCGGATGATCTCCCTCGTCGCCCGGGGCGGGGCCAGCCTCTGGAGGGCTTCTGTCCTTTTCTCATCGTCGAGGTTGGAGAGGAGGGCGATCAGATAGAGTACCCCTCTGTCGACTTTCTCGTCCAGAAAGAGGAGGGTGTGCCATGCGAGGGTCTCATACATCGAAGAGAGCGTCGCCTCGAGTTTTTCGTCGAAGGCCAGGTCCTTGTGTATCACCTTCAGGAGCCCGTAGTCGGAAAGCCTCTTAAGCGTCTTTACAGGGTTCGTCTCGCTGAAGGCGATGACAAGTTCGTCGAACAGCCTCGATCCCGAGAGCCGCTCGAACAGGTCCATCTGGATTGCGGACTTTATGAGGTTTTCGGTATGCCTGCTGAGTTTAAACCCGAACCTCTCGGCGAACCGTACCGCACGGAAGGCGCGTGTCGGGTCCTCGACGTAACTGAGGTTGTGAAGGACCCTGATAGTCTTTTCCCTCAGGTCGCGTTGTCCCCCGAAGAAATCTATCAGCAGGCCGAAGTCCCTGGCGTTCAGTTTTACCGCGAGTGTGTTGATGGTGAAGTCCCTCCGGTAAAGGTCTTTCTTGATCGAAGACATCTCCACCTTGGGAAGCGCAGCGGGCGACTCGTAATATTCGGTCCTCGCTGTGGCTATATCCAGCTTGAGGCTGTTAAGTATGATGTTGGCTGTGCCGAACCGGTGGTGGGACCTCATCTTCGCCTGTAATCTTTCAGCGAGCTCCCTTGCGAAACGGATACCATCTCCCTCTATAACGAGGTCGATGTCCAGGTTGGCCTGGCCCAGGAGGAGGTCCCTTACCGACCCCCCGACTAGATAGGCGTTCGCCCCCATCTCTTCAGCCACCTTTCCGGCAAGCACGAGGATCCGGTATACCTCCTCCGGAAAGCGCTCCCTGAGCCAAGTCGAAAGGTTCCTGCCCGTCGTCGGCCTTTCGTGAATGCCTTCCTTGTCGAGGCGCCTTTTTCTGAGAAAGTCCTCGTAGATCACCCTCAGGAGGTCCGTTCTCGTAATGGCGCCGATGATATTTCCGTCCTCTATCACAGGCATAAACCTCTGGTTCTGCTCGATCATGATCGCCTCGATGTCCCTGATCGGGGTCTCTTTTCCGACCGTGAGCGCATCGGCAGTCGAAAACTCTATGCATCTGTTCTTCTTGAAACCGTGGAACAGGGCCTTCTCGACGATCTCCCGCGAGATCAGCCCCGCGTATTTTCCGTCTCTGAGAATGGGGAGCACGTTGACGCCGTATCTCGTCATCATATCCGCCGCCTCCCTGATGGTGCTGTCCCATTTAATAGTTATTACCGGGCTCGTCATGACGTCTAAGGCGACTTTGCCGTGCTTCACGTGGCTGTCGAGCAGCCTCCGGACCTTGTCCGCGGCCATTTCGAGCGACGCCTCTTTTATTGTGGCCGACGCTGCGGTAGGGTGACCTCCGCCGCCGAAATCCTTCATGAGTTCTGCAACGTCCAGTTCCGGGGCCCTTGACCTCGCAACGAGCAGTATCTTGCCCCCCATCTCGAGAAGGATGATCACGGCGTCGATATCTTCCATCTCCATGACCCTGTGGGCGAGGTGGGCCGCATCGCCGACGTAAGAGTCCCTCGACGCCTTGGCAATAAGGACCCTCAGCCCTCTTAAGACGGTCTCTGTCGACGATGTAACGAGCTCGTTCAGGAGGTCGAGTTCCTGCCTGTTCAGGCCCATCTTTATGTAGCTTGAGACGATATTCAGGTTTGCGCCCCTTTTTAGAAGATACGCCGCTGCGAGGATATCCCTTTCAGTCGTCGAAGGGAAAAGGAGGGAGCCCGTCTCCTCATAGATGCCGAGGGCGAGTACCGTCGCCTCTATCGGCGTAGGGTGGAGCTTTCCGTCCCTGAGAAGTTCAACGAAGATCGTGGCGGTAGCGCCGACCTCTTCGACCATCTCCTGTTCTCCCCTGATGTCGTTTTCCCCGAAAGGGTGGTGATCGTAGATATGGACCTTGACATCACTGCGTGAGAGCAGAGCAGCCAGTGGGCCGAGCCTGTCGGCGTGTTTTGCATCCACGACGATGAGGTGGGTGACCTGCGCAAGGTCTATGTCCCTGAGACGCCGGATGTCCGCAGGGTGAAACACCTCGAGAAAATCCCTTACCTTGCGTTCCTGAGAGCCGGGGAAGACCATTGCCGCGTCGGGATATATCTTCTTCGCCGCCATCATGGAGGCAAGGGCATCGAAGTCGGCGTTTATGTGGGAGGTGATAAGTTTCACGGCATCTCCCCGTATGTCCCGGACATACAGACTATTCCCCGAAAGTCGCTACCCTGTTTCTGCCCAGGTTTTTTGCATTAAAGAGCGCCTGGTCGGCGCAAGAGATGAGATCATCGTGGGTCCCGATCCGGTCGTTGGGAGTTACCGATATGCCGATGCTGACGGTAAGCCCCTCAGTGCTTTTGAGGCTTCTGAACCTATAATTCTCGACTATTTCCCTGATCCTCTCAGCCTCTGACAGAGCGCCTTCCAGGGTCGTCTGGGGGAGGAGCAGGATGAACTCCTCTCCGCCGTAGCGGGCCAGCACGTCGCTCTTGCGCGAATGTTTATTCAGGAGCTGCGCGAATTCCTTGAGGACCGTGTCGCCTGTCCTATGGCCGTACCTGTCGTTGACCTTTTTGAAGTGGTCTATGTCGAGCATTAGGCAGCTTATGGGTAGCGCATACCTCTGTGAACGACTGAATTCCTCCATGATGCGGTGGTAGAAATATCTGATATTGTAGATGCCCGTCAGAAAATCCGTCAGGGATAATTTTTCGAGCCTGGATTTTTCGTCCTCGATCTGCTCGTAGAGAAAGGCGTTGTTGAGCGCGTTTGCGGATGTGTTCGCTATGGTGTTGAGGAGCCTGATCTCGCTTTTGCTGAAGGCGTGTTCGGCCCTCGATGTCCTGAGGAAGAGCGTCCCTATCACCTTGTCCCTGAAAAATATCGGGATGACGAGGATCGAGCGGATGCCGAGCGGCAAGAGGATATGCTTCACGCTTTTCATCAGCGGGTCGGTCCCTATATTTTTTACTATCACAGGCTTTTTTGACGTGAGGGACTCGACGATCTCCGGGTATTTTCTGAGGACCAGCTTTATCCCCGACACCTGAGAGTCCTCGAAGCTTGCGACGACGAACGCAGTACGACGGCTCCAGTCGGCCCTGATTACGGAGCACCGGGTCACCGGCATAATCTCGGCGATCTTAGAGACGATCCTGAACAGGAGTTCTTTCGGATCGAGGGTGGAAGAGAGGAGTCGGGTGAGGGTCACGACCGTCTCGAGTTCCTTGACCTCCCCGCCGAGGGTCTCGATCATATACCTGTCCGCTATGACCGATTCAAGTTTGTAGTGAAGGTCTTTTTCGATATACGGCCTGTAGAGGTAACTCCTTACGTTGTGGGCTATAATGTTCTCGATGCCCTTCTTAATATCGCCGGCGACGATCACGACGGATGGAAACTTCTTCGTCTTGGCAGCGACCGAATTAAGGAGGGACCCCTCGACTATGAGCACTGCCGGAGGGCTCTTGAGGACGTGGTCCAGAAAGGCGTCAGGTTCTTCGAAATAACCCGGCCTGTATGTCCTGTATTTCCCGAAATAAGCCTTCAGGAAAGTAAGGACGGCGTTGCTGCGTGCGAGTATCACGGTCTCTTTGCGTTTCACCCTCTGGCTCTCCCTTTGAGGTATTTAGTTTCTAATATTATTGTTATTTCAGGGCTGAGAGTCAATGATAGAGGCGGAGAACAGTGTCCCCCTGGTGTTTTATCCGGCCAAAATTTTTTTTCCGGACCCCTATAGTTTGACACCGGTCTGCCTATCTCTTATACTTCAATAATGCTACGGATTGCAGTGATAGACGGCCAGGGGGGCGGCATAGGAAATCTCGTTGTGAAGAGGCTGAGGGAGGAGTTCAAAGACGCGGTCGAGATAATCGCCCTCGGCACAAACGCGGCTGCTACCACGGCGATGATGAAGTCCAGGGCGAATAAGGGCGCCACAGGAGAAAACGCGATCGTCTGGAATTCAGACAGGGTGGATGTGATCGTCGGCCCCCTCAGCATAGCACTGCCCGATGCGATGCTCGGCGAGGTGACGGCCAGGATGGCTTCAGCCGTAGTGTCTTCGAAGGCAAGGACGATCCTTCTTCCTTTGAACCAGGAGGAGATCGAGATCGCGGGGGTGAACAAAGAGCCGCTCCCGCATTTGATAGAACACGTTATAGCGAGGATAAAGGAGATCGGACATGTGTGAGGCCAACGCGTATATTTACAGGGACGGAAGCGAGGAACTCTATCTCGAAAACGTCGACGTTATGAGACCCGAGGAGGGGAAGATCTTCCTTAAAAACCTTTTCGGCGAGCAGAAGGTCTTTGAAGGCGAGATAAAAGAGATCTCGCTTCTGCGGCACAGGATAGTGCTCGAGAAAAAATGATCCGGGGTGCCGTCCCCAGGCGGGTGACGGTAAAATGGGGGTAAGATGACTGAGCTTATAAAGTGCATTTTTGATAAAATGCCGGCCGGGGTGATGGTCCTTGACAAGCGCCTGCAGGTCATCTTGACCAACAAATGGGCGGCCCTTTTTGTAAAGCGTTACCCTCTTCCCGATGAAATAAGGGACCTGAGCCGTCGTATTTTTGATGCGATCAAGTCGTCCCGGCTGAAGGAGTTGTTCCCGGGCGAGGTCTATTTCTATAAAAAAATAGAAGGTTCCGGGAGCAAGTGGACCTTCAAATTAGACGTATGTGAGTTTTCAGAGCCTTTGGTAAGCGTCTTTATCACTGAAGAGTCTATCTCCAACAAGATCGATCTGCTCAAGGTGAGGCGTCATTTCAAATTGACGCGGAGGGAGACGGATGTCCTTAGACGAGTGCTAAATGGATTCAAAAACACGGACATCGCCGAGGACCTCGAGATAACGGAGCAGACGGTGAAGGACCACTTAAGCAATATCTACATGAAACTCGGGGTTGAAAACAGGTTTGCGCTGGCCCAATTTCTGCTGAATTTCCCGGAATCCTGAAAAAGCGGTTGAGATGAAAAGGACCGGCATATCGCCGCAAAGGTGCCTAAAACCAAAATGATAGACATCCATTGCCATATCCTCCCTGGCATGGATGACGGCCCCGGGTCCCTCAATGAGGCCCTGGATATGTGCTGCACGGCAGTCGCCGACGGCATAAAGACAATAGTCGCCACACCCCATTTCAGGCCCGGGATGTATGAGTTCACGGGCCGCAAGGTCACAGATACGGTGAACATCCTTGAGACTGCCGCAAGGGCCGAGGGCCTGGACCTGCGCATACTGCCGGGCGCCGAGGTCGCTGTTTCGCCGGAGACGCCCTCGTATCTAAAAAAAGAGCGGTATCTTACCGTGAATAATAACGGGAGATATTTCCTTGCCGAACTTCCGCCGCTGTCCGTCCCTCCCAACTGGGACACGTTTCTGCTCTCCCTTATCTCTTCAGGTCTTACACCGATACTCGCCCATCCCGAGAGGAACGAGTGGTTTATGAACCATCCCGACGCGCTTGCCTCCGCGGTGGACAGGGGCCTGTTGGTCCAGATCACGGCGATGAGTATCACGGGCGGCCTGGGCGTCGAGGCAAGGGATTTCAGCGCGTATCTCCTGAGGCATAACCTTGTCCATGCGATAGCGTCCGACGCGCACTCCCCGGACTTCAGACGGCCGGTGTTGTCAGAGGCGTACGGCATCGCCGCGGACCTCGTCGGGAGGGAAAGGGCCGGGGCCCTGGTGAATACCGTCCCTCAGGCGATCATAGAGGGAAGAGACATCCCGGACCTTGGGCCTGCCAAGTATGGGCATCCTGAAAATGCGCAAAAAAGAACATGGTTCACGAGATTATTCAGGTGAGGAAACTTGAGACGTAAGACGCAAGACGTGAATGGTTATTCCCCTTCGAAAATTTAGGTTTGCGACCGGGTCCGAGGGTAAAAAATCCGCGAGTGCGGAAAAAGCATGTATATTGTATGTCATTCCCGCTTGTCCGGAATGACGGGGAAAAAAGTAAAACGTGAGACGAAAGACGATATGAAAGATAAGACTAAATTCCTCGACGCAGCCATAGAAAAAGGCGGCTCATTATTAATTATCTACTTTTTTCTGAGATACTTAAGCCCGGACTAAAGGACCGACCATCCCCCCCTTTCCCGTCCTTTTCATGCCTGCGGCAGCAGTCGTAGCGGGCCAAAAGAATGATGGCAAAAAAGAAGGAGGGCCGTATAAAATAAAGGACAAATACCCGGTAAAGGAACGGCGTTAGACGGAAAAGATTTCGGACAAGCAGGAATGACGGCAAGGGATGCGTAAAATCTTTAATGTGGTACCCCGTTGTATGATTGAGGAATCAAAGAAATGAGAGCAGCGCGGCGCTTCCAAAAAGGCATTGCGATATGCCTCGTCCTTGTAGCTGTCTTTTCCCTTTCCTCCTCTTTCGCTTTTGCCGCCCAATCCGGGAAGGTCCCGCTTAGGATCATTATTGTGAAGAGCCCTTCCGAGGCCAAAGACATCCTTTCGAGGCTCAAAAAAGGCGTGCCCTTCACGAGGCTGGCCGCTGAAAGGTCCCTCGACAAAAGCAGGGGCAGAAGCGGCGACCTGGGTACGGTCGATGTCTCGCGCCTGGAACCACCGTTGAGAAAGGAGGTGGCGAAGATGCAGGAGGGCGATACCAGCGGTGCGATAAGACTGAGGAAAAACAAATATGCGATAGTCCAGGTGCTGGACTTCTCCCATTATAGAAAAGGGGCGGCTGCGTTCAGGGCCGGGGACTTCACATCTGCCGAGACAGACCTCCTCGAGCATCTGAGACAGAACCCCGATGCCGTAAAGGCGAGGATCATGCTGGGCGAGATCCAGGAACAGAGGAAGGACTTTGAGAAGGCAGAGGCCCACTATAAAGCAGTCCTCTCCTATGACATAAAGAGCTGGATCGCCTATGTGCGTCTGGGGAAACTCTATATGCAGAATGCCGAGTATCGGAAGGCCAGGGACATATATGCGCAGGGCCTCAGGTATATTCCGAAGGCAGAAGGTTTCAGGACAGGCATGAAAGATGCCGAAGCGCGCCTTGCCGGGGCCCCGGCTCCCGAAGCAGCGCCCGCGGCAGCATCGCCGGTTAAAGAAGTGGCGCCCACGCCCCCTGCCGCGGTCGAGCTCGCGCCGCCGCCTCCATCGAAGGCCGTCGCCGGCCGCACTTCTCCAGGCAGGGGCAAAGACTCCAGGAGCATGCATCTAAGGATGGTCGTTTTGGGAAGCGAGTCCGAGGCAGGGGAGGTGCTTTCCGACCTGAAGAAAGGGAAATCTTTTGCGGTGATCGCAAAAGACAGGTCTATCGACGAAAGGACCAGGGGAGCGTTCGGCTATCTCGGAGAGGTGGATATAGGGACCCTTGATACGGCCATACAGGACGCGGTCCGGAATCTGAAGGTGGGGCAGGTGAGCGAAATAATAAAACTCGGTGAAGGTCGGTACGCAATCATGCAGTCGGCCGATTTTCATTATTTCAAGGAAGGGGAGAAGGCGTTTATTAAGGAGGACTTCAAAACAGCGGAAAAGAAGCTGCTGAAGCACCTGGAACTCAACGAGGACGATGCCGGGGCCCATCTCATGCTCGGGGCGGTCTACGAAGAGAGAAAGGATTATAAAAAGGCCGAGGAGATTTTCGAAAAAGGCATTTCATATCATCCGAAGGTGGTCCTGCTCTATCTGAGATTAGGCAAGCTGTATCAGGCCCAGAGACAATTCCAGAAGTCGAAGGACGTATTCGTCGAGGGCTTCAGAAACGTGCCGTCTTCGGAGCTGCTTGCAAAGGGCATCGAGATGGTGGACATACTCCTTTATAACGAAAGCCAGAAAAAGCGGTGAGGCGGACTCGGCCCCTCTGCCGCCCGCCGATCTCATCGAAATGTAACACCTCGTCTTTGTGATCCTGTCGCGGCCCAAATTGCGCATCGGCCGAAAATAAGTTGCGCGGGGAAGAAAAATTAAGTATTATCGAAGTGGTCATCTCAAAGGGAGCGCATCGGGTTCTGGTGTCCCGCCCGGCCTTCAAAGCCGGTGTTTCCTGCCACAAGCGGGAAGGGTGGGTTCGATTCCCACACGCTCCCGCCAAAAAAACTAATTAATTCAAGCAGTTCTATGGGGAGCGGAAATTTTTTCCTTTAAAATCAACTGTCCCCAGCAAACCTGAGAAATGGTGTCTTCTTTTCTGCCTGAGACCGTACGAAAGACTGAAGATTTTATCATGCCTTTTTGATTAAAATTAAAAACCATGTCAGATGCAGAGCGACTGAAGGCAGCGCTTGAAGAATGTGCCCACCTGAAAGAGGAAAACAAGAGGCTCAAATCACTCCTGGGCATCTTGGAAGAAAAGCCTGAAAGTCCCTCGCCTCCTCAGCCTATAGTTGGAACTTTGTCCCTCGACGACAAGGTCGCTCTTTTTCGAAATCTCTTCCATGGTCGCGACGATATTTACCCTGTAAGGTGGGAAGGGAAGGACGGAAGATCGGGCTATTCGCCTGCCTGTGCAAACGAATGGAAACGGCCTCTATGCGTGAAACCGAAGATCAGATGCTCGGAGTGCGAGCATCGCGAGTTCCGCACTGTAACAAACGAATTAATCCAGAACCATCTTTTAGGCAAACAGACCATCGGCGTTTATGCTCTTCTTCCGGATGAAACTTGCTATTTCTTAGCCACAGATTTCGATAAGGAGACGTGGAAAGAGGATGCCTCGTCGTTTCTAAAAACTTGTCGTGACTTAAGCGTTCCCGCAGTCCTTGAGCGTTCGCGTTCGGGCAATGGGGGACATATCTGGATATTTTTCAATATTCCAATTCAGGCGACATTAGCCCGAAAATTCGGTTCTGCAATGCTCACGTATACGATGGAAAGGAATCCTCAATTGGGCCTGGATTCCTATGATCGTTTTTTCCCGAGCCAGGATACCATGCCAAAAGGAGGATTCGGCAGCCTTATTGCTTTTCCGCTTCAGCGTGGGCCAAGAAACAAAGGCAACTCTGTTTTTCTCAATGAAGAATTTAATCCTTATCCTGACCAATGGACTTTTCTTTCCGGCGTCAAAAAAATGCACAAAGAAGAAGTCGAAGAAATTGTGCACACAGCTCAGCGCAAAGGAAAAATTCTCGGCATTAGAATGAGTCTGACTGAAGAAGGCGACGAAGATCCGTGGACTCTGCCCCCCTCCGGTAGAAAGATAGAAAAGACAGTTGAGGGCCCCTTCCCTGAGAAAGTCGCTATTATTTTGGGAAACATGGTCTATATTGAAAAGAAGGACTTGCCTCCAGCACTGGTCAACAGAATTATTCGACTTTCGGCCTTTCAGAACCCGGAGTTTTATAAGGCACAGGCAATGCGACTGTCCACTTATGAGAAGCCCAGGATAATCTCGTGTGCGGAAGATTTTGGGAAACATTTGGGTCTTCCCCGAGGCTCCTTGGATGAAGTAATTGAACTGTTAGAGGTTCATGGCATCAAGGCAAATATTAGGGATGAGCGGTTTTCGGGAATACCGATAGATGCTGTCTTCAAAGGTGCCCTTCGTCCTCTTCAAAATGAGCCAACCGCTGAGATATTGAAGCATGACATTGGCGTACTAAGTGCACCTACTGCGTTTGGCAAGACCGCTATCGCCGCTTATCTAATTGCGGAGCGCAAAGTAAATACGCTGGTATTGGTTCATAGGAGGCTTCTTATGGATCAGTGGCACGTGCGACTGAAAAGCTTTCTAAATACACCATCTATTGGTCGCATAGGAGGAGGTCGCGGCGATAAGACCGGAAAAATCGACATAGGTATGATTCAAAGCCTGAATCGCAAGGGCATAGTTAAAGATATCGTAGCGGAGTACGGCCAGGTCATAATTGACGAGTGTCACCATGTTTCGGCCTTCAGTTTTGAGCAGGTTCTGAGGCAGATGAGGGCCAAATATGTCGTAGGACTTACGGCTACACCGATCAGAAAGGATGGGCATCATCCTATTATCGTTATGCAATGCGGCCCGATTCGTTTTCGGGTGGATGCCAGAAAACAATCCCGAGAAAGGCCGTTTGAGCATGTGGTAGTCCCAAGGCATACAGCATTCAGGACGCGAAGCACCGATGAGAGTATTCAGTCGATGTATGCGGCCATGATCCACGATCAAGAACGCAATGACCTTATATTTAACGATCTCCTCAGCGCTCTTGAAGAGGGTTGTTCTCCGCTGCTGCTTACCGAGCGTACGGAACATGTGGATGAGTTTGCGGAACGGCTGAAGGGCTTTGCCAAAAACGTGATTGTACTCAAAGGTGGAATGGGGAAAAAGCAACGAGCCGCATTAACTGCACAGATTGCTTCTATCCCCGACGGAGAAGAGAGGCTACTTATCGCGACTGGCAAATATATAGGCGAGGGTTTTGATGATGCCCGGTTGGACGCGCTCTTCTTGGCAATGCCGATTTCGTGGCGTGGAACTCTTCAACAATACGCAGGTCGCCTCCATCGCTTACATGATAACAAAAGAATCGTCAGAGTTTACGATTATGTCGATGTCCATATCCCGATGCTGATGCGCATGTATCAGAAGCGGCTTAATGGCTATAAGGCAATCGGATACTCGGTTCAGCCTAATAACGCCGAAACCGGTGACAGCGTCCCAATTACTTCAATAGATACAGTCCTTTAGAATCCTAAATAAACGTGAAAAAGGCAGTTTTAATTTATAGCACTAATGCTATATACTAGAGTATGCAGTGGAGTATTGAATACTATTTGACAGCCGAAGGAAAATGTCCTGTAAAAGATTTTGTCGATGGGCTTTCGCCCGAAGGTTAGGCTAAATATATTTTCATCACCAGATTGCTTCAAGAATATGGCGTGTTGGTGAAAGCGCCCTATGTGAAACAGTTCACCGGCCATAAGAAGCTTTTTGAGATCCGGATCAAAGACAAAACGGGAATCAGCAGAATCCTATACTTCACTCATACAGGAAAGAAGTTGATACTTTTGCACGGCTTTACAAAAAAAACGAACAAGACTCCGGAACGGGAGATAGACACAGCTAAAGAAAGGATGAAAGATTACCTTTCTCGGGAGGCGTAAGATGAAAAAGAATACCTATGAGGAGCATGTAAAGGAGCTCCTGAAAAAGAAGAATGTAAGAGAGGAGTACGAAAAGCTTCTCCCCGAGTACGAACTTGCAAGGAGCATTATTGAACAGCGGCTCAAAAAAAAGATGACTCAAGAGCAGGTTGCAAAGAAGACCGGAATGCCACAATCAACGATCTCACGAATCGAAGGTCTTACACACGGATTGCCGAAGCTGTCGACCCTTAAGAAGATCGCCAATGCACTGGACGCAAAGGTCGTCATTAAGCTTGAAGCAAAATAAAATTTTGCATACTTTAGTCGAGACTGTGAAACAAAGTGTCCCCGAATTGTCCCCAGTAATTTCCGGAAAAGGTGAAAGAACTTGATAATAAAGAACTATATAGACGTTTGAAGTGGGTTCGATTCCCACACGCTCCCGCCATTTCCCCTTGATCATGAAACATTTCCATCCTTACTATGTAAAATAAAACCGTGAACAGAACGCGTTTTTAGGGCTGGCTTTAGAGCTCTGTTTTGTGAAACTTGCTTCCTGAAACAAACACAGCCGGGACATGATCCAATGGTGTAGAGTAGAAATGGAATTAGGGGTTGCTGGATCAACAAAAGACTGAATGTGATCCTTTTATCTGACGCTCTCGAAAAACCCCCGGCCGTACTCCCTCGTCTCGATCCTCTCGTCGCAGATCACCACCCGTCCCCTGTCGTCCTTCGATCGTATCAGCCTCCCGAAGCCCTGTTTAAACTTGAGGATGGCCCTCGGCAGCGAGTAGTCACGGAAAGGGTTCCCGCCGGCTTTCTTTATCTCCCCGGTACGCGCTGCGACAATAGGTTCCGACGGCACTTCGAAAGGCAATTTTGTGATGATGAGGCAGTTGAGGGAATCCCCCTTTACATCCACCCCTTCCCAAAATGAGTCGAGGCCGAAGATAACACTGTTTGTGCTTTCCCGCATCTCCTGGAGCATCTTTTTGTTCGGGGCCGCCCCCTGCACCATAGGGTTCAGCCCCCCTGCGAGAAGTTTCCCGGCAGAAATCTCCCATGTCTTTCGCATTACATCTCTCGAAGTGAAGAGCACGAGAGTGCCCCCTTCTTCTTTTGAAGATTCCCTCACTATCACAGCGGCCAGTTTCTCGATGCCCCTTCCCTGCTGAAGGTCGATGCCCCTCTCGACGGCAATCCTGACCTGTCTGCCCATGTCGAAAGGGGAAGGCACGGCCAGTGTTTCAGGGCCGTCGAGGCCGAGGATGTTTTTAATGAGACCGAAGTCTCCGGCCACGGACAGAGTCGCGGATGTCAGGATGACCGGCCCGTAATCCGGCAGCAGATTGTCCCTGACGAAATCCGATGGGTATATGGGCGACATCCTCAGGGCGGTCCTCTTTGCCTCTGTCTCGGCCCACCTGACGAACCCGGCTGTCTCTTCAGCAAATATCTCCATGCCCTCGCAAAGAGACACCAGCTTGGCGACTGCGGCCTTCAGGTCAAGCTCTTCATCTTCGCTAAAAAGACCTGTAACGGAGGTCCTGATTTTTTCGAGGAGCGCCCTTATCGAGGCGGACAAGACCGAAAGGGGGCCGCCGAGTTCGAAAGTCCCCTTTATGACCTTCCTTGTTTCAGGGATCTCCCTTGCCCTGCTGAAAAAGACCGCCGCCTCAACCTTCACGGCCTCAAGGTCGGGGAAGAGCACCGGCGTTTTTGAAAGGAGCCCTTTGTATATGCCCCTTTGGTCCACCCTCAGCAGTGTAGTAAGGATCCTTTCGAGTCCCCTGTCCGACAGGTTGAGCCCGATCTGCTCGGAGACGATGCTGTCGAGTGAATGCCCTTCGTCGATCACCAGTACCCCTGCCCCGGGAAGGATTTTTTTGTCGACGGGCATCATCGCGTTGATTGCGAGCAGGGCGTGGTTGGTCACCACAACCTGCGCCGATTCCCATTTCCTCCTTGCAGCGAAGTAATGACAGTCTTTAGCATACGCGCACTTTTTCCCGTGGCAGGCATCGGCATCGGCGCATACCCTTTCCCAGATCATGGGCCTCCCCTGCCCACTGCAGTCTTCTCTGTCGCCCGAAGATGTCGAAGCGGACCAATCGAGGAGACGCTTATGTTCGGCCGATTCTTCCTCGTTGTCGGGATGGAAGGCATTGATGCGTCTCAGACAGACGTAGTTGCCTCGCCCCTTTGCAATGGCATAGTCGAAATCCTTGAGGGCCGAAAGCAGCTTCAGGTCCTTTGAGACGAGCTGTTCCTGAAGGGTTATCGTCCTCGTCGAGATGACGGCCTTTTGCCCGGAAAGGATTATCGGGACAAGATAGGCAAAGGTCTTGCCCGTCCCTGTGCCCGCCTCGGCGATGAGAGTGCCGCCTGACTCTATGATGCGCGCGCAGGCGTCCATCATCTTCAGCTGAGGCTCCCTCAGCTCATACCCGTCCAGTGCCGCTGCGACGGCGTGTACGAGGAAGTTCTCTGATTCCTGCTCAAGTCCTGAGATCACCGGTGCGCCTTTCTTTCCTCATAGTATATTTCGCGGCATTCTTCGAGGTGCATAGCATAGTCTCTTTCATGAGAGCTGTAGTAGGCACATTATCTCCGGACTTTTCCGGCAGGAAATTTTCTCTACTGTCCCGGTTTTATCCTGAAGTAGTCCACGATATCGTCCGGGCCTTCAGCGTTATCGACTACCGGGAAATAGAGGCTGAAGGTAGTTCCTTTTCCGACTTCCGACTGAAGATCAATTGCCCCGCCGTGGGCCTTAATAATTCCATAAGACATTGCCAACCCGAGTCCGGTGCCCTTTCCCGATTCCTTTGTAGTAAAGAAGGGGTCGAATATCTTGTCCCGTATCTCTCCGGGTATTCCGGTGCCTGCGTCCTGGATCTTGAGTATCGCATATTCCCCGGGTTCCAGAAGGAGCGGGCTTGCAATATTTCTCGTAATCTTCCCGGACGACGTTGAGATCGTTATGATTCCCCCGTTCGGCATTGCGTCCGATGCATTCACCAGGAGATTCACCAGTATCTGTTCTATCTGGTTGATGTCACCCTTGATGAAGGGGAAGTTCTCGGCGGCATGAAACACGACCTGGATGTTCTTTTTTGAGAGCATCCTTTCCAGGAGCTCAAGCGTGTCGCTTACGGCATGGTTGAGGTTGAGCAGCTTCATCTCAACCGAACCCGTACGGGCGAAGCTCAAAAGCTTTGTAACGATGACATGTGCTTTTATCCCGGCCTTCTCGATGATGAGGGCCTTGCTGTGTATGGACGGGTCAACACCTTCTTCGTCGCTGATCAGCTCTGCATAACCCATGATTTGAGTAAGTATGTTGTTGAAGTCATGCGCAAGTCCTCCTGCGAGGATCCCCAAGGATTCCATCTTCTGGGACTGCAGAAGGTGTTCCTGGAGCCTTTTTTTGTCGGTGATATCCCTGTGGAAAGACTGTATGACGATCTGGCGGTCGATTTCAATTGCCTTAGCACTGACTTCAACAAGCAGCTTTTTCCCGTCCTTTTTGAGGTGTTCTGTCTCAAAGACCAATGCGCTGTCGGCGAGCAGGTTTTTCATCCTCTCCCGAAAGGCGGCGCTGTTTTCTTCCCCTTCCAGGATGTGTATATTGGTACCTAAGAGGTCGTCCTTTTCGTATCCGTACATAGTGCAGAGGTTGTTGTTCGCATCGAGTATTGTCCCGTTCTCGTCGAGCACGAGGATCCCGTCGTTTGCATTGTCGAAGAGTTCCTGGAACCTCTTGTTGGAGAGACGCAGTTCTTCTGTCCTTGCCCTCACCATATCATCAAGTGCCTCCGCCTGCTTCTCAAGCTTTTTCTTTTCTTCGGCAAGGTCAAACTGGAGCTCTACTGCCTGTGCGGTAGCTTTTTCGCTGTGACTTCGTAAGGACAGCGCGATTGCAAACGTGGCAAGCAGGAACGCGTTGTTCAGGATAAATGTGGGGATGTCCGTGATCGTGTCGAATACAAGTATCGGCACGAGGTAAATCAGATAGATCAGGGACATGCCGAACATCGCTGCGGAGAAGCTAAATGGAAAATATCCAAGGACGCAGACTATGAGAAGGATCATGCCTGCGTAGTAGGGTGATTTATGGCCGCCGAGGGCCATGATCATGGCCTCGATCGTTATGGCAGACAAGGCGGCGGCAACGAAGATGATCACATGCTGGCGTCCGCCGCTCTTCTTCTGATTGAGAATCAGGAGAAAAAGCAAGGCAATTGTTATCGAAACCCTGTATATAAGGAACTGCGTGAACAACGTAGGGGTATAGAAGTAGTCAAGGACCCCGAGAAGAAGGAACAGGATCGCCCCGAGCACAAGGATCTTGTTTATCCAATGTTGCAGGAGCGACAGAAACTGGTCTTTTATATATTCTTTTTTCTCATCCATGAAATTGCCCTATGAGAGTTCGCGGGGAAATCATCTCACTTCCGTTCCACATAACTCCTTGCTCACCATAAAAAATAGGATCACGCCTGATTCTTCACGTGCGGTCGCCACGTTCTTTCTCTCTATCCCGGCATCCTCCAGTATTTTCCAGCAGTCGCTCTCCTGCCTTTGGTAGAAAGCATCCCAGTCCGAGACCCAGTGATAGTCGAACGTCGAGTATCTCTTGCAGTCCTTGAATGAGATTATCATAGTGCCGCCGGGATTAAGCAATTGGTAAAGCGCCCTGAACATCCTGACAAGGACAGCGCTCTCCAGGTAATCGTAGAGCCCGGTGCTGTAAATAATATCCTGCATGCCGAACTCTTTGAGGCTCCTTTCATGGCTTATCATCTTCAGGGCATTATACCTTCTGAAGGTAAAACGGTCCATGGATATCCCCGTTGTAGACAGCCTGGAGGCAGAGAATGCAAGGGCATCACCGTCGAGGTCGACGCACGTGACATGGGAATTGTTGGCTTCTATGTCAGAGGAGATTTCAACGAGCTCCCTGCAGGAGCCACATGCTATGTCCAGTACTTTTGTTTTTTCATGTTTTCGCAGTTCTTTGAGGAGAAGGTCTTTCAAGGCCTCCTTTCTCCCCCTGACCGCCACTCCAAGCTCGGTGGAGAGGATGTATCTGTCTATGTAGAACCCTATGCCGGTCGATTGAGGCGTGTTCTTGTAGAACGCTTCAAGCGTTTTGTAGTCGCCCGGATAGCCCTGGGGCCAGGTGAGTACGCGGCTCCAGAAATAGCTTTTGGCAGAGATCGGATTAGTCCTTCCCCTCAGTTTTTTCTGAGCTTCTTTTATCTGTTTTTTGTTGTCTCTGTTTTCTTCTTCGAAGAGTTCACAGGCCTTCTTCATATTCATGAAGGTTTGACGGGTCAGCTTCATGACCTCATCCTGATCGTGGCCAGGGATCAGACACTTTGCCTCGATGGTTTTCATCTCCGCAAGGAACCGGTCAATAGCGGCGGAAAGGGCTTCGGTCTCGATTGCCTCGAACATTAAGCCCACCCTGAGCATGGAGTCATTGATACGTTTCGTCCACTTTACTACACCGGCGTAGCTTCCTAAGCTGCTTTCCATCGTAAGTGTGAGACCCGGCTCCAGCGGGAAATCGGTCTCGATACCTATCCCCGCCTCACTGAAATCATGAATTCTTCCCTTCACGCAAGTCCCTTTCTCAAGGTGACATTCCACGTCATCCGTAAAGGGTCTTCTGTAAAAACGTCTCATTTCTTCAACGTTAAATGGATCTCCCATTACTTCCTCCTCAGGGAAATATTTTTTGTCGAACCTTCTCAGAACGAAAGGGGCATCACCTCCTCAAACAAAAAAAGCCGCGCTGTATTCTTGCCCTGGCAGCGCGGCCGTCCGTATGCTGGATGGCGTTCCATCCCTGTTAATAAGGGGTTGGCTTTATCAGGCACTTTTTCCCATGCTTCTTCCTAATTAGGGATACTATACCCCCATTTAATCTGGAATCGCAAGACCTTCGGCAATATCACGGCGCATTCGCCGACGCCTGAGTTCGTATCCTCTTGTGCGGTGGTAATGTGTTAAAATGAAAGCCTTATGAAAAATGGAAAAGGAGTAGTGTATCTTGTCGGGGCGGGGCCGGGTGACATCGGCCTGCTGACGGTGAAGGGGCTTAAGTGCCTTCAGAAGGCGGAGGTCGTCATATACGATTTCCATCTGAACGCACAGATACTCAACTATATCAGCCACGATGCCGAATTCATATATGCCGGCAAGCGCGGCGGCCACCACACAATGACCCAGGACGAGATAAACACGACCATTGTCGCGAAGGCGAAAGAGGGAAAAAACGTCTGCCGTCTCAAGGGCGGCGACCCTTTTGTCTTCGGCAGGGGCGGCGAAGAGGCCCAGGTCCTTGTGCGGGAGGGAATCAGGTTCGAGGTCGTGCCGGGTGTGAGTTCCTCCATTGCCGCACCCGCGTATGCGGGGATCCCTCTTACCCACAGGCTTTACTCGTCCTCGTTTGCAGTTATCCCGGGCTACGAAGATACCACAAAAGAGGAGTCCTCCATCGATTGGTCGAAGCTTGCGACAGGGGTGGGCACCCTCGTTTTTCTCATGGCGGTCAAAAACATTGGGGTGCTTACGCAAAAGCTGATGGAGAACGGCCGGGACCCTGATACGCCTGTTGCCGTGATACGGTGGGGCACACGGCCGGATCAAAGGACCCTTCAGGGGAGACTGAAAGACATAGCCGATCTCGTTTTCGAAAGGGACATAAAACCACCCGCGGTCATGGTCGTCGGCGAAGTCGTGAACCTGAGGCAGGAACTGAAATGGTACGAATTGAAGCCGATGTTCGGCCACCGGATACTTGTGACCAGGGAGCATGCGGAGGGGTTCGAGGACCTGGAGGAACTCGGCGCGGAAGTCGTCCAGTTCTCGACGGTCGAGATCGTCCCTCCTCAGTCCTGGGATGGACTCGACGGCTGCATCGAAGGGATAGGCTCATACGATTGGGTGATCTTTACGAGTGCCAACGGGGTCAGATATTTCTTCAGCAGGCTTTTTGAGAAAGGTGTCGACATCAGGGATTTGAAAGGCCTGAAGATCTGCGCGATAGGTACTAAGACCGCCGGTGAGATAAGGAAATTCGGGCTGAAGGTCGACCTGGTCCCCGAGGAATTCAGGGCGGAGGGATTGATAGAGGCCTTTGTAAAAGAAGTAGGGGCGGGGTCACCCCGCCCCTACGTATTGAAAGGGACCAGGTTCCTTCTTCCCCGTGCAGAGGTCGCGAGGGAGACATTTCCGGAAAAGGTCCGTGAACTCGGCGGCGTCATCGATGTGCCTGTGACCTACAGGGCGGTCAAGCCGGAGTATCACGGCAAAAGGATGAGGCGTTTTCTGAAGGAGGGAAGGATCACCATCGCCACTTTTACGAGCGCTGCCACGTTCAATAACTTCATGGAGATCATGGGGGAGGATTCAGACGAACTCCTCAGGAATGTTGCGATAGCCGTCATAGGACCGGTGACTGCAAACGCCGTTAACAAGGCGGGGCTAAAGGTCGGGATAATGCCGGAGGAGGCGACGGTTGAAGCGATGGTCGAAGAGATAAAGAGATGGGCCGCAGGTAACACCCCTCCCGAAAGTTTTCGGGACGCCCCACTCTTAAGATAACGCCCCCAGGCTCCCTGCCTGCCGGCAGGCATGGCGCCTCTCCCCCTCTTTCCGCACTCAGGCGGATTCGCCGAGGTGAAAAGATAAGAGGGGGTAAAAGGGGAGTTATGATTTCCGGGGGGGAAGGAGGAGGTATGATCGTCCCTCCGCTTTTTTGTAGCATCGTATTCTGATGATTGCAGATAATGACACATATGTGACCGACCCTTACAGACCGCGGTCCCTGTTCTCGAGGGTCTTTCTCAGTCCTAAATTTATGTTCTACCCTCAGTTCTTCTTTATCATATGGCTGAACGGGAGGAGGGCGGAGAAAGGTCTCTATGGAAGCAGGGAGTGGGCCGAGAGCAGTCTGGATGTGATGCGCGCTCTTGAGAACGTAGGCGTGCGTATCGAGATCACCGGCATGAACAACATAAAGAGATTCGGGGGCCCAGCGGTCTTTATCGGCAATCACATGAGCACGCTCGAAACGATGGTGCTGCCGTGCATCATCCAGCCGGTGAAGGAAGCCACCTTTATCGTTAAAAAGAGCCTTCTGACAATGCCTGTCTTCGGACATGTAATGCGGTCGCGTGACCCTGTTGTCGTCGGCCGTGTGAACCCAAGGGAAGACCTCAAGACGGTCCTTGAAGAAGGTGTAAAGAGGCTCCAGGCCGGAAGGTCCGTCATCGTATTTCCCCAGAGCACGCGGTCAGTGGTCTTTGACCCGGAGGAATTCAACAGCCTCGGGATCAAGTTGGCGTCGAGGGCCGGTGTGCCTGTTGTTCCTGTGGCGTTAAAGACCGACGCATGGGGTATCGGGAAACACGTAAAAGAGTTCGGGCCTGTGGACACCGGGAAAAGAGTCCATTTTGCCTTCGGCGAGCCGATGACGGTAGCGGGCCGGGGAGTCGAAGAACACCAGAAGGTGGTCCGATTTATACAACAAAAGCTCGATGAGTGGAGCAAAGAGTAAAAAGTGAAAAATGAATGGTGAATAGAAAAAAGCAGAGGGTGCAATGGACATAAGCAACGAAGACATTAAAGAGGTCCTGGTGGAGATACCCGAAGGCCATCGCCACGTTAGGACAAGGATAGTTCTCCAGGACGGCACGGAGTTCGTCTTTCAGGAGGCAGCGGTGGCAAACATCGTGCGCGCCTTTATCACTGTGAAGACACACCCCGAGAAGGCCTCGGTCAGGCTGAAGGGAAGGCGTTCCGAAAAAGGGAAACCAGGCTACGCCGAATGGCAGTTGGTCGAGGAGTGAGACGGCATGCCTTCTGTTTCTCTTATCCCGCACGGCGTGGTACATTAATAGTGCCATGGCTCAGAAGATACTTGGGGTCGATGACGATATGACCGGTTATTTCATCGAAGAGCCCTTCAGCATAGAGGCGCTCAGGAAAAAGGGTAAAGAAATATTATATGGGCCTTCCTGAAATAGACACTTCCTTATTCCTCCTCATTAACAAAAATCTCCGGAACGGACTCTTCGATGTAGTGATGCCCTTTGTCTCGAACAATTCGAAGGTCATCTTCCTGCCCCTTCTTCTCTGGATAGTCGTCAGAGAGCGGTCCAAGGCATTGTCTTACGTGGTGATATCAGTCCTTGCGGTCGCCTTCGCAGACGCAGGAGGAGGGGTCCTGAAGAACCTGATCGCAAGGGTCAGACCGTGTAACGCCCTCGAAGGCGTCAATCTTCTCGTGGGGTGCGGAAAATCTTTCTCTATGCCTTCAAACCACGCATCGAACGCCTTTGCATTCGCGATGGCCTTTTGGTCCCTGCGCAGGGATGTCGTGACCTCCTTCTTTGTCTTTGTCGCCGCAGTTATCGGCATATCGAGGGTGTATGTGGGCGTCCACTACCCCTTCGATGTGGTTGCGGGCACAGCGCTCGGCACCGGATGCGCATATGGGGCGAGGAGGCTCTTTCGATGGGCATCCGATGTGTACAGACGGAGGGATTACGGCCAGGCCCTCTTTCTGATGGTCATGGCCTTCAGCCTCTTCCGTATTTATTATATCCTCAGCAGCCCCTTTGACCTTAGCGCCGACGAGGCGCATTACTGGGAATGGGCGAGGCGGCCCGACTGGAGTTATTATTCGAAAGGCCCGATGATCGCGTACCTGATCTATGCGGGGACAGCGGTCTTCGGCAACACTGTATTCGGCGTAAGGATATTCGCGGTCGTCCTATCTGCCTTGAGCAGCGTCGTGCTTTTCAAACTGGGAAAAAGGCTCTACGGCGAGAGGACGGGGCTTCTGGCGGCGCTCCTGGTCCAGGTGGTCCCCCTTTATTCGGTATACGGAGTTCTCCTGACGATAGACTCCCCTTTCATCTTTTTCTGGATACTTTCGCTCTACCTCTTCTGGAAGGCGATCGAAACTAAGCGTGCCGTTGCACCGGCCAGGGTAGACGGTAAAATAGCAGCTCCCCCTTCATCCCCCCCCTTGTCGGAGCGACCCTTCGCGGAGACCCGCTTCGGGAGAGGAGGGGATGAAGGGGAGGGCGACCGCATTGGCAACTGGATCTTGCTGGGTATTGCGATCGGCCTCGGACTTCTGACGAAGTATACCATGGCATTTTTTTATCTTTCCGGTTTGCTCTTCTTTGTCTTTCATAAAGACTCCCGGGAGTTCCTTTACGGCAAAGGGCCGTATATCTCTCTTTTAGTAAGTCTTATGGTCTTCAGTCCGGTTATCATCTGGAACGCTGCCCACGGCTGGGTTACCCTGAAGCACACTGCGGGACAGGCCCACCTTGCAGACGGTCTTATGATCTCGCCAAAAGATTTTTTCGAGTTCCTTGGTTCGCAGGCCGGCGTGATCACCCCCCTTCTTTTCGTGGGTATGTTAGTCGCGCTCTGGAAGATGCGCAAAGACAGGGCGGGCGCGTTTATATTCTGGTTTTCCGTGCCCGTGGTCCTTTTCTTTGTCCTCAAAAGCTTGCAGGGAAAGGTGCAGGCGAACTGGGCGCTGCCGGGCTATGCGGCGGGGTTCATAGCATTTTCCGCATACTTTGCCGGAGGCGGGATGCCCTCAAAGGGACGCTCCAAAATACTTCCGGCGCTCGCGGTCCTGCTGGCTTTTACCCTTACCGCATTCGCTTATTTCCCCTCGGTCCTTCATCTCCCCAGGAAGATGGACCCGACGATGAGACTACTCGGCTGGAAGGAACTGGGTCAAGAGACGGGCCGGATTTATGAAGGGCTCTCATCACAGGGGCCGGCATTCGTCTTTTCCGACAGCTACCAGATGGCCAGCGAACTCGCCTTTTATATGAAGGGCAACCCGACGACCTACTGTATCAATCTCGGCAGGCGCATGGACCAGTACGACCTCTGGCCGGGCTTCGAAAATTATATAGGCTGCAACGCGCTCCTGGTGATGGATGATGACCGGGAATTTCCCCAGGAGCTGGCAAAGAGCTTCGGGAGGACCGAGAAAGTGGCGGTCGTCATAACGGTGAGGGGCGACAAGGTAATGAAATTTACGGTGTTCAAGTGTTATGATTTCAAGGGTATTAAATCCAGGCCCCCGGAGACTTTTTAATGATGATATCGCTTGTAATACCTCTATACAACGAAGAAGAGAACGTTCCTGAACTCCACCGAAGGGTGAAGTCGGTGATGGAATCTACGCGTAAGGAATACGAGATCATTTATGTAGACGACGGCAGCACGGACAGGACCCTCCCCTTGCTTGAGGAGATCCGGGCAGGAGACGGAAACGTGGTGGTCATCAGCTTCAGAAGGAACTTCGGCCAGACCGCCGCATTCGCCGCGGGGTTCGACTACTCGCGGGGAGACGTTATCGTCACCCTCGACGGCGACCTGCAGAACGACCCCGGTGACATCCCCCGCCTGGTTGAGGCGCTGAAGGACTGCGATATCGTGAGCGGTTGGAGGAAAAACAGAAAAGACCCGTTCCTGTCTAGGCGGTTTCCGTCGATCATCGCCAACCGGCTCATAAGCTGGGTGACGGGCGTGAAACTCCATGACTACGGATGTTCCCTGAAGGCATATCGCAGGGAGGTGATAAAGAACCTGAACCTCTACGGAGAAATGCACAGATTCATCCCTGCGGTCGCAAGCTGGTACGGCGTGAAGATCGCCGAGGTCGAAACAACCCATCATCCCAGACTGAGGGGAAAATCAAAGTACGGGATCTCGCGGACCGTAAAGGTGGTCCTCGACCTGATCACGGTGAAGTTCCTGCAGAGTTTTTCGACAAAGCCCCTGCAGTTCTTCGGCCCCGTGGGCCTGGCGAGCGGCGCGGCGGGGTTTCTGATCTCGCTCTATCTGAGTGCCGGGAAGATATTCTTCGGCAAGGACATAGGGGGCAGGCCGCTCCTCCTCCTCGGTGTGCTTCTGATCATTGTAGGCATCCAGTTCATCGGTATGGGGCTCCTGGGCGAGATGATGGTCAGGGTGTACCACGAGTCCCAGAAAAAGCCGATATACGTCATCAGGAAAATCCAGGGTCATGAAGATAAATAAGGCCGCTTTTTTTGCGCTTAAATTATTAGTCAGCGCGTTCTCCCTCTATTTAGTTTTCTTAAAGGCCGACATCCACCAGATTATTTCGATGCTGCGGAAAATCGGCCCCGCCGCTTTCCTGCTGGCCTCGCTTCTGTATATGGTGTCGATATGCGGTGCGACGCTGAGATGGAAACTTCTCCTCCCGGATAAGTTCAGGTTCAGGAGGCTTTTTTCGCTCTATATGATAGGTTCCTTCTTCAGCAGTTTTCTGCCAGGCGTTATCGGCGGAGACGTTGTGAAGGCATATTACCTGAACAAGGACGCAAAGAAATTGAGCCTCACTCTCGCCTCTGTCTTTATGGACAGGTATCTGGGGTATGTGAGCCTTATGATCATCGGGATGGCGGCCTATCCTTTTGCCTTGCCGTTCTTCGGAGGATCCGGATACAAATGGACCATGCCCGCAATATTCATTGCCTTTGTAATCGGCAGTGTACTCTTCTTCGGGCTCAAGCTCGGCAGGAGGTTCAAGACGGTCTCGGAGTTTTATGAATACTTTGTCCTGCTGAAGGCAAAGAAAGACGTAATTGCAAAGGCGGTAGCGATATCCCTTGGCATACAGACGATGGGTTTTATCGCGGTGGCAGTCCTTGCATCGGCAATGGGAGAAAAGATACCGGTACTTCTGCTGTTCGTTGTCCTTCCCATTATCATTACGATTACATCGCTCCCCATATCGATATCGGGCCTGGGGGTGAGGGAAGGTTCTTTTGTCGTATTGCTCGGCCTCATCGGCATCCCACCGGCGGTGGCGACATCTCTTTCCCTTGCCTGGTTTTTTTCCACCTTTGTCGGCGGTGCCCCGGGGCTGATCGCCTATATAAGACAGCCCGGCAGCCGGATTAAATAGGCGGCCGCTCAGATGGACATGCCAGGGGACCTCGAAGACTCAGACAAAAAATATATCTGGCACCCCTTTACCCAGATGAAGGAATGGGCGGATGAAAAGCCTGTCATCATCGCCGAAGGGAGGGGCAGTCATCTTATCGGCGTTGACGGCAGGACTTATATTGACGGCGTTTCTTCCCTCTGGGTGAACATCCACGGCCACAGGAAAAAAGAGATCGACGGGGCGATCAAGGACCAGATAGACAAGATATCCCATTCGACACTCCTCGGGCTGGGCAATGTACCGGCGATTCAACTGGCCGAGAAGCTGGTAAAGGTAATACAGCGGTCTTTCGATGGTAGGGGCGACCCTATGCGGTCGCCCTCTTGCGGGCAGGCACAGGGGCCTGCCCCTACAAAAGTCTTCTATTCCGACAACGGTTCGACCTCTGTCGAGGTCGCCCTCAAGATGGCGTTCCAATACTGGAAGCACAAAGGGGTTTCAGGGAGAGACCGTTTCCTTTCGCTCAACAACGCGTATCACGGCGATACGCTCGGAGCAGTGAGCGTCGGGGGCATCGACATATTCCACAGCGCCTTCGCTCCTCTTCTTTTCAATACGTACAGGGCGCCCTCTCCCTATTGCTACCGCTGCGAACTCGATATGAAATATCCCGGCTGCGGCCTCGCATGCCTTTCGAAGATGGAAGATATCCTCTCCGCCCATCACACCGGGATCGCGGCCCTCATCATAGAACCCCTTGTCCAGGCGGCAGGCGGGATGATCGTTTCGCCCCCCGGGTATCTGAAAGGCGCGAGGGAGCTATGTAAGAAGTATGATGTGCTTTTTATCGCCGACGAGGTCGCCACGGGGTTCGGGAGGACAGGGAAGATGTTTGCGTGCGAACACGAATCCGTCATCCCCGACCTGATCTGCCTCTCCAAAGGCATCACAGGTGGATATCTCCCCCTGGCGGTGACTGTAGCATCGGGAGAGATCTATAATGCATTTCTCGGCGAATTCAGCGAACTCAAGACCTTTTTCCACGGCCATTCCTATACAGGCAATCCGCTCGGCTGCGCCGCTGCGCTCGCATGCCTGGAGATCTTCGAAAAGGAGAGGACGCTCGAACAGCTCCTTCCTAAGATCGAAATCCTCGAAGACCGGCTGAGAGAGATATCAGGTATGGACCACGTCGGAGACGTCCGGAACAAAGGTCTTATGGCCGGCGTCGAACTCGTAAAAGACAAGGAGACAAAGTCGGCGTATCCGTGGGAGGAAAAGCTGGGCTGGCGCGTCTGCCATTATGTGAGAGAGAAGGGAATACTCATCAGGCCGCTCGGAAACGTGATCGTGATCATGCCGCCCCTGAGCATTTCCAGTGATGACCTGAGATATATGCTTGACGCAATAGGGGAGGCGATAGGCAAGGTAACATGAGCAAAAGATCGATCATATTGCTGGCGCTCCTGATCCTCTCTCCTGTGGTCATCTATTTCCTCTGGCCCACCGACGAGGGCCGGATCAAGAAACTCTTCAGAGAGGGAGCAGCTGCCGTCGAGCAGAAGAAACTTGACGACGTGATGTCAAAGATATCCTTTAACTATTCAGACGGCAAGGGCCTCAGCTATATCACGATAAAGGAGAGCATGAAGAGGATCTTCAGCGAGATGAAGGACATAAAGGTCGAATGCGATGTCAGAGCGATAGAGATAAGGGACGACAAGGCAACGGCCGGGGCCGATCTGAGGGTCATTGCGACGAGCGGGAACGACACCGGATATTTCATCGGTGATGCCGCGAAACCCGTTTCCATGAAATTCTTCCTCGAAAAAGAGCGGATGAAGTGGCTTATCGTGAGTTCGGAAGGCGGCCCTGCTTTAGAATAGACCTTGCAGTTGCAATGAAGCGGCCGTTCAGTATCGCTGCTTTGAAGCGCTTTTGCAAACCTGATATAATAGGGCCGATAATTGTGAAAGGGGTGACGATTCTCAGTCCCTCAAAGCTTCTTATGGACACGAAAGGAGTCCGGAAATGAAACGGTCATTACAGATCACTACGCTCATTATTCTTGCATTGCCGCTCGTCTTCCCGCGGGCGGCGCTGTCCGAGGTGAGGATTTACCTTAATAACGGGAGGGACATTGTTGCAGACGGATGCAGTGACTCGGAGGGAAAGCTCGTCTGTGAAAAAGAAGGCGGGACTTTTGAAGTCGACAAGAAAGATGTTCTGAAAGTAAAGGGGATAACCATAGAGCGGGCCCCTTCTCAGCAAGCTTCTGAGGAGAAGTCAGGCGGGAAAGCCGAATCAGGGGAAAAGGGACCTGCTAAACCTCAGGCAGACATGAAGGCCGCAGAAAAACAGCCCGAAGGCGAGCCGATCAAGGGTCTGAAGCCTGAAGAGGAAGAACGGCTTGACCAGATAAACCGGAAGAAGCAGAAGATGAAAGATGAAAGGGAGAAGCTTATCAAAGAGCGGGACAAGCTCTATGAAGACGTCAAGAATACCAGTATGACAAGAACCCAGGCCCAGTTCAATGAGATAAAAAACCGCAATAAGGACCTCGAAACGCGGATCAATGCATTCAACGACGAAGTAAAGAAGCTGAACGAAGAGGAGAAGGATATTATTGAAGGAAGCAAGAACAAGTAGCACCGGGTTGTGTAACTGATTACATAGTTAGGAGGCGGGCTACATAGTTTGTTCGGGTCAGTGGATATCTTATCCCTTAAAAACAAGGTGTTACAGATAATACTTTTTGGCATTTGCATTGCTTAATTATGAAAGCATCTGATTATCTTGCTGACAAATGGAGGCGGTCATGAATAGAAGAACTTGTATAATAACGCTGGCAATCGGTTGCCTGCTGGTCCTCTTTGCATCCAGTGCTGTCTTTGCCGCCGTTAAGGTCAAAGCATCCGGCATAATGACATCTTTAGAAGATGATGGGACAGTCATTATTAAAAAAATAATCAGTATTAACAAAAGTGGTGAGAAGAGCCAGTCGACCGGCTATCTGCTGTCTCCGTCAGTCGTTGTCCAGGATCAAAATGGGGGAAGCATATCACTGAATGATATTGCACTGCCTTACAATGTGGATTTTGAATACGAATATACGCCAAAGGGCTTTATGATTACCTTGATAAAAAAAGTTGCAGGATAGATGGGGGTGATACTGTGAAGAGCAGAAAAAATATTCCGGTTGTTGTAATAGGCGTCTTTCTATGTGCAGTTCTGATGTTGTCTGCCCAGGCAGAGGCCAATCCGCCGTCTCAGAAAGGGTACTGTATCCAGCCGCCTTTTCTTGTGGCCCCCAAGCAGCCGAATGTCCTCATTATACTGGACAACTCGGGCAGCATGAATTGTCTTGCATACCAAAGCGGATTCGACCCCTCGCAATTCACGAGCGGCACTTACTACGGATATTTCGATCCGACGAAGAATTATAGATACGATACCTCCAGCAGCACTGCAGCTGCTCCCAACAGATGGATACCGACCAATGCTGCAATGAACACCGGTACCGTGGCAAATCCGATTGCAAGCGGCAACCTGCTTAACTGGATAACCATGTCCAGGCAAGACATTGCGAAGAAACTCCTGATAGGCGGCAGGGCGGCTACGGGCATATCTTCCGCCGGTGCATACAATGTTGCTGACCGCACCACGAGCCCGGTGAAGCTGTATGCCGATAGCGACGCGACGTCAGGCCTTACGTGTACTACTAACGTTAAGTCCAATGACGGCACGGACAAGGTTTGCAGCAATAATAATGCGCAAACCTGTGATGCTGATAGTGACTGTGGCGCCGGCAACACCTGCAACTATCTCATATACCCTTTTGTCGGCGATTATAAATATACCGTTGCAACCGGCGATACTAACACATTCAGTATAGCGTTCAATGACCCGAGCACATTAAAATTGTATCCAAACAGAAATTACCCCGGCAGTAATCCTGCTTATACTTTTCCTAACGCCTGGGTAGTCTCAACAGGGACCCAGGCAAATGCGTATCAGACAGTAGACGAAACAACCGCCAATACTACTGACTATATAACAAACAAAACAACAACAGAGCAGGCGTTATTCGATTACGACCGCGCAAACGCCGCCCTGCTGGCGGCCTCCGGTACCATCAGCAGTGTCACTGTTCACGCATATGCCAAGAAGACCGGTTCCGCCACTCTGTATCTTCAGGCAGTGATGTGGATGAATATTCCTCTTTTGCCGGATTCGGTCCAGCCTTCAGGGCTATCGGCATTGACTACGAGTTTCGCCGACATCCCGTTTGACTATCCATTGAATCCCATAACAGGCGCACCCTGGGACTGGAGCGACTTAACCGGTACTAACTCTGCGACGGGTCCGAACAGGCTGAAGGCCTTCGGTGTCCAGACAATGGGGCCATCCAACGCATCACCGACATCTTCTCTCTATGCTACGGTAAGCCAGGTTTACATACAGATAAACGTCTCCTCCCCGCCGGCCGGGGGGCCGTATAAAATTATCGTGGATCAGGGGACCACGCCGGCAACAGGGATACTGGATGCCATGAGCACTGAAGTCAGGTTCGGACTGGCCCAATATAATTCCAACGGAGTCGGCGGGAAGATAGCCGATACCAGCGCAACGACCCCCACCTATGTCAATGCCGGCAATGTCCCGAACATTGTCAAGACGATCAGCAATACAATAGGTGCAAGCACTACCCCTCTGGCAGAGACCCTTTATGAAATGGAGAGGTATTTTCGTCAGGATTCAACATATTACAGCTCTGCAGACTATACAAAAGGCTGCGCCACTGCCCTAAATGGGACTTCTAACTGTACAGGTCAAAGCGTCAACACCAATGACCCATATTTTTATGGGGGTTCTATTAATCAATATGTGCCTTGTACCCAGTCATATGTCCTCTTGTTGACTGACGGGGAATCCTATAGCGATACGGCCCTTCCCTCAACTACGCCGGCATCGCCCTACGCTCCCTGTTCCCTTACGAATATAAAGGGGTGTTCGGGTGCGGGAACTTTGCCCCGTCCCACCAGATTTGGCGGGACCACGATCGGACAGACTTATACCGGTTCAGGCTCGGATTATCTGATTGATGTGGCATACTGGGGAAGGACAAACGACATGCGTACCGGGGCAACTGATCTGCCGACCAACTGGCAGCAAGGGCTCCCGAAAACCCAGAACATCTACCTTTACACGGTCTTCCTCTTCGGCAGCGGTTCTACGCTCCTGCAGGACGCTGCAATTTACGGCGGGTTCCAGGACATTAACGGCAACAATCAGCCTGACTGTACGACAAAGCCCGAGGAATGCTATCGGGACAGCAATGGTGACGGCCATATTTATTCCGTAAGGCATCGTTTCTGCACAAATGAGGCACCCACCTTTGCCACAACCTGCTTAACTGACGCTAACTGCACTGCGGGCGGGACCTGTCTTGACCCGGATGCTCCCATTACCTATTACGAGGGCGATGACGGTTATAAACTGCAGGCGAGCATAACGGCCGCCCTTACCGAAATATTGAAGAGGGCGGCGTCGGGGACCGCGGCCTCGGTTCTGGCCTCAGGACAGGGTAGCGGAGCCAACCTGCTGCAAGCCATCTTTTACCCCAAGCGGTCCATAAGCGGCCAATCTGATATTATGTGGACCAGCACGCTCCAGAACCTCTGGTATTATATCAATCCCAGTTCATCATCCGCGAGCACTATCAGGGAGAACACAGCGGATACAGGCTCAATCTATGAACTGAACCTCGATAAAGACAACATCATCAACTTTTTCTTTGACGATACAACTCAAATGACCAAGGCGAACCTCTTCGCTGATGCAAATGGCGACGGCGTTGCCGACAGTACGATCCCTACTGCGGTTGTCGATGGGACAGCTGTCAAGAACCTGTGGGAGGCAGGGTTGATGCTCTGGAACACAAGTGCCGATAGCAGAAAGATCTATACGAACGTGACCGACACCTATGCTGCGACAACAACTGCGTTTGCCGGAATGACGGAGTTCAAAACAGCGAATCTCACCGGCACCACTCCCACGCTCCAGAGCCTGTTGAACACAGACTATACAGTTGGGACCGGGATCGGCCAAAGGACGGCTGCGAATAATACGACAGTCGCACAAAATATAATCAACTATGTCCGGGGTACTGATATCGCTCCTGTCACATTGACGACTCCGACGGAGACCATTTCTTACAGGTCCAGATCAACCGCTATTGACTTGAGCAGCCCGCCAAACGGTACGGTCACCGATACATATACGATCAACGGGGCAACCTGGAGTGAGGCCAGCAAGGTCTGGAAGCTGGGTGACATCATCGATTCGACCCCGCGCGTGGCATCCTGGATACCCCTGAACAAATACGACACATGGTACGGAGACGGCCCCTATTCCACATTTATCGGAACATCGACATACCAAGGCAGGGGCATGGTGTTTACAGGAGCCAACGACGGCATGCTCCATGCATTCAAACTCGGCACCCTTGATCCGCTATCGGTGTGCAAGGGCACAACGACTTCCTGTTTTTCTGACGCTGACTGCGTCGGGGTTGGGGGTGGCGTGTGCATACGGGCCCAGAACATCTCAGGGTTCATCAAGGCAAGGCTCTGCGAGGACGCCAACGGAAACGGCAAATGCGAGCCGTCTGAGACCACCAAAAGCAACCTGGGCAAAGAACAATGGGCGTTTATACCTAAAAGTGCCCTGCCGTATCTGCAGTATCTTTCCAACCCGGATTATTGCCATCTCTACTATGTCGATGCCACCTCTTATTTATTTGATGCAAGCATAGAGGCGCCCGGCGTCCATCCAACCGATTACTGGACTCAGACCAAAAAGGTCATGTGCGGATCAAATCAACCGTGCACCCCCACCAATAATACGCTTGACCTGGCCAATTCAAGCTGGAGATCGATACTGATCGGCGGCATGAGGCTCGGCGGCGCCTGCAGCGGTCCCAGCTATTGCAAGCTGATCGCCTCACCTTTTACAGTAACGACGACGATATGCAGTGATGATGCCGACTGCGCGACCGGATACAGCTGTGCAAAAACAGCGAATACGGTCGGAGCGCCTGCAACTAATCTAGGGTATTCGTCATATTTTGCCCTTGATGTCACTGATCCCTCTGCGCCGCAGCTGATGTGGGAATTTACAAATCCTAACCTCGGCGCTGCATCGAGCGGCGCGGCGGTTGTAAAAATACAAGCCAGGACTTCAACCGGGACTTCGAGCATGACTGATGCTGGTGCGGACAAGATCAAGAGAAACGGAAAGTGGTTTGCCGTCATTGCATCCGGCCCCACCGGCCCGGTGGGGAATTCACTGTTCAAAGGCTTTTCCAACCAGAACCTCAGACTCTTTGTCCTTGACCTGAAAACAGGGACCCTGCTCCGTACCATAGATACCGGAATAGCAAATGCTTTTGGCGGTTCCATGACCAATGCAACTGTTGATTGGGATCTCGATTACCAGGATGACGCCTTGTACCTTGGCTATACTAAATCGGAAGACGCGACACCTTCGGGCACCACGGCCTGGACCAAGGGCGGAGTGCTCCGTCTTATCACCAGGGAGGACCTGAGCGGCAATGATGTATCAACTACCGGCAACACTGCGCTGAACCCGGCAAACTGGCTTGTGACCAAGGTCATTGACAACATCGGTCCGGTGACCTCTGCGATCGGGCATCTTGTCCATTATCCTTTTTCTGCGGCGCCTAATTTTTCGGCGAATAACACGCCTCCTGACAAGGCGTACATCTACTTCGGCTCGGGTCGTTATTTTTACCCTTTCGATGATACTGCGAACCAGCGGGCGCTATATGGTGTGGTCGAGCCCTGCCTTTCCAAAAATCGTCCTTCAGGTGGCGACTGGACGGGATTCACTACGACCGATACAACCGTAGCGCCGGTATGTGACGACAATGGCGGGACGCCTGTGACCTGCCTTACCACGTCGACCCCTCCGGCAAAGGACTTCTTCTCTCCGGCGAGCTGCCTGACGGACGCGACTTTAAGTTCAACTCTGACCAGTGCGCCGAATGGATGGTATATAAACCTCGATACCCCGGCAGGAACACTGTACAGTGAACGGGTGATCACCGACCCGCTCGCCGCGAAGAGCGGGGTTGTCTTTTTCACTACCTTCTCTCCGGATACGGATATCTGCGCCTATGGCGGCAACACTAGTCTATGGGCCGTCCAATTTGACACTGGCGGCGCCGTCGGTGACAAAATTGAGGGTATGGGATTGCTGCAGGTGTCGACCGGCGCTATTGCGGAGGTCAACCTGGGCGCCCGTTTCGGCGATAAGACTGACGTAAGTCACAAGTTAGGCCGGAGGACCACCTCCATAGAGGGAGTGCCGCCTTCAGGCCAGGGGCTCGCGGTGATACTTGCTCCGCCGCCGGTCGATACATTTGTTCATATAAGAAAAAAATGAGGAATAACCGGGGTGTCACATTGGTCGAGCTGCTGGTGGTTATTTCTATAATAGCCATACTTGCCGTGGCCCTCGGTTTTACCTACCAGGGATGGCAGGGCAGCTTCAAGGTCGAAAATGCGGTGAAACAACTCCATGCAGATTTGATGACTGCCAGGACACTGGCAATGTCGACGAAAGTAGCATACATTGTCGATTTTCCTACAGCGACTTCATACGAAATCAGGACTTGGAATGATACAAACAGCGACGGCAAAATCGATGCTGCTGAGATCACGGGCCTGCCCGCATTCCCGGTCCCGAAGACTTTGCAGTATCCAGTGCCGGCCGGCATCGTCGGCGTACTTTACATCTTCGATCAGCAGGGGCTTATATCCTCGGGTAATCTCGGTAATCCGCCGGTCCTCATCGACCCGGAAAATCCTCCTGTTATCATAAATCCTCCGGTTAAAATATTCCTTACCTCCACGAATACTCCGGATTACGACTGCATTACAATGTCCCAGTCAAGGATAAATATCGGGCTTATGGCCGCAGGAGTCTGCAATGCAAAATAGAGGACTGAATCAGAAAGGGGTCACGCTTGTCGAGGTGCTGATCTCACTGGTGATACTTCTGATCGTCTTTATGGGGCTTATCCAGGCGTCTATCTTGAGCATTAACCACAACCTCCGCAATGCGATGAGGGACGAGGCCGTCAGGATCGCCTCTGAATATATGTCAATGGCCAGATCGACTGCTAATATTGACAAGATAGCAGGGGCGCAATCTGCCGTTAATTTATGCCCGGCTGTGTTTACTGCTGCAGCGCCGCTATCCACTACTATAAACAGGGGAATCAGAAATATCAATCAGCAATTTATTGTTACAACGACGGGTTGTTATACAGATGCTACGTATAGTATTGCAGAGGCCACAGTAACTGTTAACTATATATACCCGGAACAGCCCACTGCCGACCTTCTCGACCCCAACAAAAGGCAGACAACGAGTGCGAATTCGCGGGTGAAAAGAAGACTATGATGAGTAAAAGACAAAATCGGCCTGTCTGCCGGTCTCAGGGCGGACCCGTCCTCCGTCAGTCCGGAGGATTCACATTGGTTGAGCTGATGATTACCATGATAATATTTATACTGGCGATCACTGCCGCATCCCAGATATTCGTGGGGCTGCTGACCCAGTTCAAACAGCAGAGCAAGATCGCCGAGACGAATATTGAGGGTGTCATTGGACTCGAACTGCTGAGGGCCGACATCGAGCAGGCGGGCTTTGGACTGCCCAGGGACATGAACGGGGTTACCTATGTCGAAGCGGTTAACGATCAGGCGACATGGTGGAACACGCCGTCTCCTGACGCTCGCACTGGCTATAACGATAATAACAATCCGCCGAGGGCTATAGTAATTGGGCCCCAAAACGGAATGAACAACTCTGATATCCTTGTTGTCAAGGCAACGAATGTTGCAACAAGCGATGCTGCGCATAAATCGACTTATGTTGCGGATGACGGCAGTATTCAAACCACGGGTTCTGCGAAGGAAGACCTGTTAAATACAGATTGGGTTATTGCCTTGTTCCCGGACCTTACAGGGATGCCGACGGTGCTTTTAAATGGCGGAGTTCAATTCACATTCAACGGAACACCCCCCGTAACAACTGCCCGGTTAGGGGCCGCTCCCGGTACAATAAACCTTGTATATGGAATCAGCCCGGCCGGTCCCCTGCGGATGCCTTTTAACCGGGCCGATTATTACATCAGGCGGCCTACGACGGCCGGAAGTATGCCGGCCAGATGCGCGCCGGGGACAGGGGTTTTATACAAGGCAACACTTAACCACGCTGACGGCAAGCATTCAGAAATGCCCCTGCTGGACTGTGTAGTGGATATGCAGGTGGTTTTTGGATTGGATACGAATGGAGATAAAGTGGCCGATTTTTTTGGAGATATCCCAGTCGGTTATACTGCCCAGCAGATAAGGGACCAGGTCATTGACGTTCGTGTCTATATAGTCGCCCAGGAGGGACAAATTGACACGACATATACATATAAAAATTCGGTTCGTGGTCCAGATGCTCTCTGCGATGTTGATAGCGTGGTCTGCATTAACTATACCAATAGTAATACTGGTGCTCAGGTTTATTATAAAGCTGTTGACGTTAGTGCGTTGCCGGGAATTGGGACGGGATGGAAGAACTACAGGTGGAAATTATATACATTGGTGGCGAAGCCGTATTTCAGTCTGCAGCAATGAGGTGATAATGAAATTAATAAGAAACGAAAAAGGCATAGCGCTTGTGATGGTCTTGATCTTCTCCCTGATAGGGCTCGCAATTGTATCGGCCATGCTTTTTATGTTGACACAGGGGACCAGGATTTCAGGCTCCCTCAAGATCTACAAATCAGGAGATGAGGCAGGGCTCGGCGGTACATTGACTTTAGCAGAGATGATCAAGAACAAGGGCCTCGCTCCCGCCTTGACAACGCAGCCCTTTGGTTTGGACGCATGTCTTCAGCAAAAGCTGAGCACCTCAAGGGGTGCTGGCACTACTTTGGCCACCACCTTATGGACCATCTGTAAGGCCGATCCTACCAGGCTTTCGCTGGACCCAACTGTCAGCCCCGATATGACTGTTGACTTCCCCGGTCCGCCCGGAATTACTTTCAGGGCATATACCAAAATTGTTGATACTGTCAAGGGCAACACAGATACCAGCGGAATCGTTACGTCGGGACAATTGGGCGGAACAGGTGTTGTCGAAGCTGCAGGCGGTCAGTCTTTTGCGGCCGCCAACCCCTATTTGTACAAGCTTGAGATCCAGACCCAGAATCTGACAAACCCGACCGAAAAATCACGATATTCAGCCCTGTACGCGCATTGATAACACGATTCTTAAAGCCGCGGGTGCGACCTTGCCCCGAACCTCCGCAGTTACGTGCCCTCCCGGGCACGTTTAGCTTGAAAATTACCTTGTCCCGTGTTATTATTTTCTCATGCTGAGAAAGGGATTTTCTATCCTTTACCCATGACGGAAAAAAAGTTTAAATATTCTCTCATCCTTAGGGCGACTGATGACAAGAGGCTGCAGTATATCACAGCCAGACGACTGGGTGAGCTCTGGCCGGACCAGTCGTTTGCCCAGTGGAAGGCAAGAGTGGAGAGAGGCGAAACCATCATCCTTATGCGTACCGACAGCTTGGCAGAGATAACCCCGTTCAAGGAGAAACTCGACGAAGCCGGCGCCCTCACGGATATCGTAGAGCAGAAGTCTATCGGCGGAGCCAAAGTTTTCTAATAGGCCCGCAAGAGGCAAATAGTTCCGCGCGGACATTCGCGATCATGTTTTGCCGTCCTGATTTCCCCCCCTGCAATGGAAGCCCTTACCGTAAGTCTGCTTTTCCTGCAGCAGTTATTGTTTTGCTGTCTGTGCCTCCGTATCTCTGCGGTATTCTTCACGCGCGCAATTGACTTGAATCTTGCCCTAAGGTTAAAATTTCTGTATGCATTTGCACTCGGATTTTGTCTCCCTCCACCTGCATACTGAATACAGTCTCCTGGACGGGGCCATACGCATAAAAGAACTGGTCGAAAGGGCGAAGGAATTCAGGATGCCCGCCCTCGCCATGACCGACCACGGCAACCTCTTCGGCGCTGTCGATTTTTATAAAAAGGTCACGAAGGCCGGCATCAAGCCCATCATCGGCTGCGAGGTATACGTTGCGCCCGGCAGCAGGTTCGACAGGGGAGGATCGGAAAACGAAGAGGCGTCATTCCACCTTATACTTCTTGCGAGGAACAATGCCGGATATAAAAACCTCGTATCGCTTGTCACGAAGGCATATCTTGAGGGTTTCTACTATAAGCCGAGGATAGATATGGGCCTCCTCGAACAATACAGCGGCGGACTCATCGGGCTTTCTGCATGTCTGAAAGGCGAGATACCCTACTGCCTTCAGAGGGGCCTTGTCGACCGGGCACGGGAGAGGGCGCTGCAGTTCAAGCATATTCTCGGCGCTGAAAATTTTTATATCGAGATCCAGGAAAACGGCATGCCCGAGCAGGCCGGGGCGAACAAGAAGCTTATCGAACTTGCGCGGGAGCTCCATATCGGGATAGTGGCGACGAATGACTGTCATTACCTGAAACGCGAAGACGCCAAGGCCCATGAAGTGCTCCTCTGCATCCAGACCGGCAAGACAATGAAGGACGCCAACAGGATGCGGATGGCCACCGATGAGTTTTATTTTAAGTCGCCGGCCGAGATGAAGGAGGCGTTCAAGGATGTCCCCGAGGCGATCACGAACACGATCTCAATCGCTGAACGCTGTAATGTCGAGTTCACTCTGGGTGAAAGTCTCCTGCCTCGCTATAAGGTAGAAACAGGCGAGAACCCCGATGATTATCTTACGGCCCTCGCGCGTACCGGCCTCGAAAAGAAATTCAGCGGTCCTGTCCCTGAGACATACAGGGAACGGTTGAGCCTCGAGCTCGACGTGATAAAAAAAATGGGATATGCGTCGTACTTTCTTATAGTCTGGGATTTCATAAGCTTCGCAAGAAGCAGGGGCATTCCCGTGGGGCCCGGCAGGGGGTCTGCCGCAGGCAGCCTGGTCTCCTACTCCATAGGTATAACCGAGATAGACCCTCTTAGGTATAATCTCCTCTTCGAGCGGTTCCTGAACCCCGAGAGGATCAGCATGCCGGACATCGACGTCGATTTCTGCCAGGACAGGCGGTCGGAGGTGATATCCTACGTCTCGGAAAAATACGGCAAGGACCGCGTGGCCCAGATCATTACCTTCGGGACCATGGCGGCAAAGGCGGCGATAAGGGACGTCGGCCGGGCCATGGACATGCCTTACGCAGAGGTAGACAGGATAGCCAAACTCGTGCCGAACACCCTGAAGATAACGATCGAGGAGGCGATAAGAGCGGAACCCCAGCTTAAGGCGATGTACGATTCGGACGCCGGGGTGAGGGAACTTTTGAGCATCGCCATGCGCCTTGAAGGTCTGAACCGGCACGCCTCGACTCATGCCGCAGGCGTGATTATCGCACCGGTGCCGCTGACTGAATATACTCCGCTTTATAAGAGCCCTTCCGATGAGAGCATTATGACGCAGTTCGATATGGGGTCTGCGGAAGGGATCGGCCTCCTGAAGTTCGATTTCCTCGGGCTCAAGACGCTTACCGTCATCCAAAAGACCCTCGACCTTATCAGACAGAGCGGCGGGTATATATCCCTGCCCGAAATCCCGCTCGATGACAAGGAGACCTACGAACTGCTCAGTTCCGGCCAGACGACCGGCATATTCCAGCTCGAAAGCGCGGGGATGAAGGACATCCTCGTCAAGATGGGACCGAACAGGTTTGAAGACCTCATCGCGCTTGTGGCCCTCTACAGGCCGGGACCGATCGGCAGCGGCATGATCGACGATTTCATAAAACGCAAGAAGGGGAAGACGGCGGTGAAGTATGACCTTCCCCAGCTGAAAGAGATACTCGATGAGACCTACGGGGTCATACTCTATCAGGAGCAGGTCATGCGGATAGCGAACAAGCTCGCCGACTTCTCGCTCGGACAGGCCGATATCCTCAGGAAGGCGATGGGGAAGAAGAACTCCGAGGCGATGGCGAAACAGAAAGAGAACTTCGTAAAGGGCGCGATCGCAAACGGCATACCAGAGAAAAAGGCGGCAAAGATCTTCGATCTTATGGAGCTCTTTGCAGAATACGGTTTCAATAAATCGCACTCCGCTGCATATGCCTATGTCTCCTTCCAGACCGCCTATCTCAAGACCCATTACCCGGTCGAGTTCATGGCCGCGACCCTCAGCGCAGACATGTCCGATACCGACAAGATCGTGAAGTCCATAAACGAATGCAGGAAGATGAAGATAGAGATGCTGCCCCCCGATATCAACCTCTCCGGAAGGGAATTCAAGGTGATCGGCAACTCGATACGGTTCGGGCTCGAGGCGGTAAAAGGTGTCGGCGGCGCGGCGATAGAATCGATTGTCGAGGTGAGGTCGGAGGGGGGACCGTTCAAGTCGATCTCCGACTTTATCGAGAGGGTCGACCCGCGTAAGGTGAACAAGAAGGTGCTCGAGGGCCTTGTCAAGGCAGGGGCCTTCGATTCTCTGGACGTGACGAGGGCGGCCGCGATGAAGACAGTCGCGGACCTTCTCAACGGCGGCAAGCCTAAAAACGAAGGCCAGCAGAGCATCTTCGGCGATATGCAGATCGAGACGGAAGAGGATGTTGCGGAGTGGGAGGAGACGGAATTATTGAGCAACGAGAAAGAATCGCTCGGTTTTTACATTACCGGACATCCCTTGTCGAAGTTTGAGCCCCTGCTGAAGAGGATAAAGGCAAGGAAGACATCCGAGCTTGAGACTGCCGCCGACAAGGAAGATATCGTCATCGGAGGCGTGTTGCGGGCGATAAAGAAAAAGAACGTGAAATCTACTGGCGACATGATGGCATATGTGGCCCTCGAAGACGATGAAGGCAGCGTTGAAGTGATCGTTTTTTCTGAACTCTACAAGAGCGTCAATGCACTTCTGAAAAAGGACGCGCTTGTACTCGTGAAAGGAAATATAGACAGGGACGAAAAGGGCGTACGGGTGAGGGCGAGGGAGATCTCGGGTCTGGAGAACGCAGGCAGAAATGGACTGAAACGGCTTGAAATATCCCTCAAGGACCGGGAGTCGTGCAGGTCCTGTTTGAAAGAGATCAGGGCTCTCGTCTCCCAATACCCGGGGGATTGTCAGCTTTTTCTCAGGATCAGGCTCGATGGGTCGCAGACGCTTATCGCTACGGGAATCAGTCTGCGCCCCGACAACGCGCTGATCGGCACCCTTGAAGACATGGTTGGGAGAGGAGGCGTTACCGTCTCGTGATCAGTTCATATCTTGAATTTGAAAAGCCGATTGAAGAGCTCGAGATGAAGATAGATGAGCTCAGGCGCATATCGGACGGCAAGGACATCAACCTGGCCGGCGAGGTAAAAAAACTCGAAAAAAAGGTGAGGGACTTACGGACCGAGATATTTTCGAAGCTGACACCCTGGCAGAAGACGCTCCTGGCGAGGCACCCCGACCGGCCCCATACGCTCGACTACATGCCGCTTGTTACGGAAGAATTCATCGAGCTGCACGGCGACAGAAGGTTTGCCGACGACAAGGCGATTGTCGGCGGACTGGCGATGATAAAGGGCAATCCGGTAGTTATCATAGGCCATCAGAAGGGCAGAGGCACAAAGGAGAGGATACGGTGCAACTTCGGCCAGCCGCATCCGGAGGGATATAGAAAGGCGCTGAGGCTCATGGAGCTGGCCGAGAAGTTCAAAAGGCCGGTCATTACCTTTGTGGACACACAGGGCGCCTTCCCCGGACAGGGGGCTGAAGAAAGAGGACAGGCTGAGGCAATCGCCCGCAATCTCATGCAGATGTCGAGGTTGAGGACCCCGATTATCTCGGTCGTCATAGGAGAGGGAGGGAGCGGCGGCGCCCTTGCCCTGAGTGTTGCCGACAGGCTTTACATGCTTGAGCATGCGGTGTATTCCGTGATATCGCCTGAAGGGTGCGCGGCGATACTCTGGAGAAAAAATGGAGAATTGAGCACAGAGGATTTCTCCAAGGCAGCCGATGCCCTGAAACTGACCGCCCAGGACCTGCTGAAGTTCAAGATAATAGACGATATTATCGCTGAGCCGGTCGGAGGAGCGCACCGGGACATTCTGCAGACCGCGCAGAACATTTCGGACCGCATAGTCGGAACTATCGAGGAGCTTCGCAGCAAGACACCGGGTAAGCTTGTGGAAGAAAGGTACAAGAGGCTCAGGAAGATAGGCAGTTTTGCCGGAGAGGCATAGTCTTACGCGTGATAAAAAGAGGGGCGCAGTCAATACAATCATAATGGAGGAGAGATGAAAAAAATTATTGTCGTGGTGTTGATTGTTTTCTTTGCCGCTGCATGCAAACAAAAAGAAGAACCTAAGGGACAGTACCAGTTTCCGGCCGGCAACGCCCAGACGCAGGACGACACAAAACTTCTCGAGGATTTTGTGAAAAAAGAACCGGGAAACGTAGACGCCTGGATAAAGCTGGGCAATGCCCTGATGGATACAAAACGTTTTAACGAGGCGATCGACGCATATCAAAAGGCGCTCGCCATCAATCCCAAAAACGTCGATGTCAGGGTGGACCTGGGCACCTGTTACAGAAACAGCGGCAGACCGGCCGAGGCGATAAAGGAATACAGGAAGGCCCTTGAGATAGATCCCCGGCATCTGAACGCCCATAAAAATCTGGGGGTGGTGTTGGCCGATGACATCCATGGCAAGGCCGAGGCCACAAAAGAGTTCGAAAAGTTTTTGGAACTTGCCCCGAATGACCCTGATGGTCCGCAGATCCGGCAGATGATCCAGGAGTTGAAGACTGCAAAAAAATAGACCGTGGATCGCGAATTAAGGTGTTGCCGCTGATATGGAGGAAAAACTATCGCGTGTTCCGGCGAAGCCCGGCATTTACCTTTTTAAAGACGAAAAAAACAGGGTCCTCTATGTAGGGAAGGCAAAAAACCTCAAAAACCGCCTCAGGAGTTATTTCCAGCGATCAGCCGCCCTCGACGAGAGAAAGGCCGCGATGATCCGGAGCGTGGCGGACTTCGAATTTACGGTCACCGGAAACGAACTTGAGGCATTCGTACTTGAAGCGAACCTCATAAAGCAGTACAGGGCGCGGTACAACATACTCCTCAGGGACGACAAGAGCTATCCGTATCTGAAACTCACGGTCAACGAGACATGGCCCCGCCTGGAGGTGGTGAGAAGGATACAAAAGGACGGGGCAAAATACTTCGGTCCTTATGTTCCCGCAGGCGCGATGTGGGAAATCCTCTCTTTTATCAGGAATCATTTCACGATCAGGACCTGCAGCTATTCGCTCGAAAAGCGAATGAGGCCATGCATTCAGCGTCAGATCAAAAAATGCATCGCCCCCTGCGGCGGCAAGGTAGACCGCGATGAATATATGGGAATGGTCAATGAGGTGAGACTCCTGCTCGAGGGGAAGAACAAGGGGCTCATCGATATGCTCGAGAAAAAGATGAAGAGGCTGTCCGAGGAGATGCAGTATGAAGGGGCATCGCTCGTAAGAGACCGGATAAGGGCCATACGCCGGATATCTGAGACGCAGAAGGCGGTAGCCCCCGAACTCGGAGATATCGACGCGATCGGTATTTTCAGTGAGGAAGACAGGGCGGTCTTCAAAATATTGTTTATAAGAAACGGCATCATGATAGGGTCGAGGCACTTCTTCGTAAGCAACGTCTCAGGTGAAACGGACGGCTATCTCCTGAAGAACTTCATCAGCCAGTTTTATGGGAGAGAAATCATCCCGCCGCCCGAGGTGCTCTGCCCGTTGTTGCCTGATGATATGCCTGTCCTTTCGTCCTGGCTTTCTGAAAAACGCGGATCTGCGGTGAAGATCCCGGTGCCCAAAAGGGGCATCAGACGCGGACTCGTTGAAATGGCGCAGCAGAATGCAGAAGTCCTCTCACGGAGCGAAAAAGAGGCCGGGTGGCAGTCCACGCTGAGAGAGCTCGCCGCGTTTCTTGGACTCGAAAGGCCGCCCGCAGACATCGGGGCCTTCGATATCTCGAACATCTCCGGAAAGGAGCCGGTCGGGGCCTTTGTCTACTGGGCCGACGGCCGGTTTCAGAAACACAGATACAGACATATCAAGATGGACGCGGTGAAAGGGCCTGACGACTATTCAATGATGAAGGAGATGATCAGGAGGACGATCAGGAACCTGGAAGGGGATATGCCGGACCTTCTGATAATCGACGGCGGCAGGGCGCATCTCGACGCGGCCCTGGAGGTGTTTGAGGAAAGCGGCGCTGCCGGAACCGAGGCTGTGGGGCTTGCCAAGGACCCGGACAGGGTCTTCCTGAAAGAGAGCAAGGTCCCCCTCAGCCTCGAAGACGGCAATGCACATTCGCTTCTTTTGAAAAGGATAAGAGACGAGGTCCACCGTTTCGCGATAAGCTACCACAAAAAGCTCCGCGCAAAAAGGACCTTTGAATCGCCTCTTGAGAAGGTCCCGGGTGTTGCAAAAAAGAGGAGGTTTGCCTTGCTCAAGCATTTTGGCAGCATAGAGGCGATCAGAAACGCACCGGTGGAAGAGATCGCAGCATTGAAGGGGTTTCATAGGAAGATCGCAGAGAAGATCCATGAATCGCTATCGAATAAATGACAAAGGAGATTAATATTTTATAGATAATAAGTGATTAATAATGTATAATAGTGACTATGGAAGACACATTAACAGTAACAGCTGCAGCAAAGCGTCTTGGAGTTACAGTGAAGACTATGCAGCGGTGGGAACGAGAGGAGCGACTGGTTCCAGCAGGGCGGACAGCAACTAATCGCCGTGTTTACACAGCGGGACAGCTTTCAAAATATCAAGGTATGCGGCTTGCTGGCGGTCAAGAGGCAACAAGGGCAATCGCCTACTGTCGAGTATCGAGCACGACACAGAAACCGGATCTTCGTAATCAGCGACGGGTGCTGGAAGATTTTTGCGTTGCAAAAGGCATGGCAAATGTCGAATTCATTGAGGAAGTGGGCGGAGGTCTGAATTTCAAACGCAAGCGATTTCTTCAGTTGATGGACGACATAGGAGCACGACAGGTCAAGATTCTGGTGCTTGCGCATCGAGACCGTCTAACCCGATTCGGGTTCGAATGGTTTGAGCATTATGCGCGACATAATGGGTGCGAGGTTCTGGTGCTTAATCAGGAAAGGCTTTCACCGGAGCAGGAAATGGTGAAGGACCTTATGACCATCATCCATTGTTTTTCTTCAAGGGTGTATGGGTTGAGAAACTACAAAAAAAAGTTAAAGGAAGCACTGGAGCAGGACAAACAGAATGAGGCGTAAGAAACAGATTCCATTAGGACCGGTTATTCAGTTGAGTCATAAGATTACTCTTATTCCGGCAGAGGATCAGATATTTTACTTTGGGAAGGCTTGCGGCACAGCGCGCTTTACCTGGAACTGGGCCCTGACCGAATGGAATCGACAGTTTGACTCAGGATTAAAGCCTAATGCCTATACACTCAAGAAGGAATTCAACGCCATCAAATACCAGCAGTACCCGTGGCTTGATGAAATCCATAGGGACGCTCACGCCGAACCGTTTAATAATCTTGGCAGAGCATGGGCAACGTTCTTCAAATCCTGCCGGGAAGGTCGGGCCGCACATGCCCCTGTCTTCAAAAAGAAAGGTAAATGCAGAGATTCCTTCTATGTGGCCAATGACAAGTTCAAGGTCAACGGCAAAGTAATAACCTTGCCTATTGTCGGGAATGTCCTGATGCGTGAGGAATTACGCTTTCAGGGCAAGATAACGGGCGCTACCGTATCTCGCTCAGTTCATCACTGGTTTGTGGCTATCCAAGTGGAGATACCAGAACACTCAGCAAAACGAAAACGTAATGCAGACGGTATAGAAGGCGTAGACCTTGGTATAACGTCCGCTGCCACACTCTCCACTGGTGAGAAATTCCATGCGCCAAAACCTCTTGAGGGTCTACTCCGCAGACTTAAGATAAGGTCTCGAAGTCTATCGCGTAAGCTGGAGGCTGCCAAGATCAAGGCAGGCATCAGGCGCGGTTGCAAAGTAACCAAGGGTACTCGGCTCCCGGTATCCAGTAATCGCAAAAAGGCATCAGACATATTGGCGAGACTACATTATCGGGTAGCAAATGTGAGAAAAGACTTCCTCCATAAGACGACTACTCGGATCTGCCGCGAAAACCAAGCGGTGGGTATCGAGAGCCTGAATGTCGCCGATATGTTGAAGAATGAGAGGCTTGCCCGTGCCATCTCTGATATAGGCATGGGGGAGTTTGCACGGCAGATGAAGTACAAGGTAAAACTGTTTGATACAAGACTTACTGAGGCGGATCGATGGTTTCCATCGTCCAAAAAATGCTGTTTTTGTGGCTTTGTGTATAGAGGATTAAAGCTGTCCGACAGGGTTTGGACCTGTTCGAATTGCGGTATTGCCCACGACAGGGACATAAATGCAGCAGAAAATCTCAAACAGCTGGCAACTGTCACAACTGCTCTACCCTTGGCGAGCATCCCAGTAATGGGAAGCACGGATGCATCACAAGTATTGTCCGGAGGGAAAGTTACGCCTGTCAGTTATGATTCTGTCTGCAAGAAGAATCAGGGCAGGAAAAAGAATGTGCACGTTTATGCACATTCGGAATAGCAGATTAAATGAACATATACATTTCTGGCTCTCTTGCATACGACAGGATCATGGACTTCCCAGGAAGGTTTTCCGACCATATCCTGCCGGATAAGATCCACATTCTAAATGTCTGTTTCACGGTAAACGGCATGGTCGAAAAGTTCGGCGGCACCGCAGGCAATGTCGCGTATTCACTCAGTCTGCTCGGAGAAAGACCCGTGATAGTGGCAGCTATAGGCAAGGACTACGGGACATATTTCGAGTGGCTCCGGAAAAACGGCATACCTCTTGACGGCATCCGTATAGTCGAGGACGAATTCACGGCAGGCGCGTATATAACTACGGACAAGGCTGACAACCAGATAACCGGGTTCAATCCCGGCGCTATGAAGTACCAGGCTGAGTTCGACTTCGGTGACCGGGATCCGGAGTATTCGATATGCCTTATCGCTCCGGGAAATCTCAGGGACATGATTGAATACTCCGCCGCCTGCAGGGACAAGGGGATAAAATATATCTGTGACCCGGGGCAGTCGCTTACTCAGTGGGACGGAAAGGCGCTGAGGGACTGGATCGAAGGCTCTACGGTCCTGATCTCGAATGATTACGAACTCGAGCTGATAATGAAGCTGACCGGGATGGACAAGAAAAGTCTGCGTGGCCTCACAGGGACGATCATCACGACTATCGGTGAAAAAGGCTCCCTTGTGAGCACCGCCTCTTCAGACGACGACATAGGGGTCGCAAGGGTGACCGGCGTTATGGACCCCACCGGAGCCGGAGATGCTTACAGGGCCGGTTTGTTGAAAGGGCTTGCCATGGGAAAGGACATCCTGACGTCGGCAAAGATGGGTGCGGTCGTAGCCGCATATGCCGTCGAGAAATACGGCACGCAGGAGCACAGGTTTTCCTATGAAGACTTTCTCAAAAGGTACAAGGAGAATTTCGGGGTGATGTAGAACAGTTCAGTTCCTGCTTGCTATGAATACCGCGGCAGGGACGATATAATGAAAACATGATCAACGAAGAAGCGATAAAGTCTTATCTCTTTAAGAAATTCGATGACATAGTCGGTATTAATATCAGCAAGCTCGGTTCGGGGGTGCAGGGTTCGGGGTTCAATGTAGAGATGAAGACCGCCCGGGGATTGAGATCATACGTTGTAAAGGGGCTTCTTTCCGAAGGGCTCGGGCATGATTATCCCTCTGACCGCGCGGCGGTATTTCTTCTCGACCTTGATGAATACGAAAACCTGCCGCGTCATGTAAAGGCAATCGACGTGTTGGCCGAGATGCGCGACGGAACGGTAAAATCGATCGGCGGCGCAAGGGAATATTATCTGCTTATGGAGAAGGCCGTGGGAGCTGATTACTTTTGTGACCTCAGGGACTTTTCGAAGAAAGAGCGCCTGGACGACCGCGATAAAAGAAAGATCAGGGCGATGGCGGCATACCTGGCTGAGATCCATTCGGTCAGGAAGGATTCGAAGGCACTCTACTGGCGAAAGCTTAGGGACACCATTGGCCACGGCGAATGTCTGATGGGTGTTTTCGATACCTATCCCGACGGCACGCTCAGTTATGGGGAGATGGCGGAGATAGAGAAAAGGTGCGTTGAATGGAGGGCGCGGCTTAAACCGCTTTCAAAGCGGCTGTCACAGATTCATGGAGATTTTCATCCCGGCAACATATGGTTCAGGGGTGATGAGGATTTCGTCTTGCTCGACAGGTCCAGGGGGCCATGGGGTGAGCCTGCCGATGACGTTACCGCACTTGCCATAAACTATATTTTTTTTTCTATCAGGAACTACGGAGACGTCAGGGACGCCTATCTCGAAGGGCTGAAGCTGTTTTTCGATGAATATGTCGGCGCATCCGGAGATAAGGAGCTGAACGGCGTGGTCGCACCTTTTCTTGCCTTCAGGACGGTAGTTGTTGCAAACCCTGTTTTTTATCCCGGCGTAACTCCGGAAAAGAGAGCGGTACTATTAAGGTTTTGCAGAAATGTGCTTGATCGCAGCATCTTCATGCCCGGTGAGGTGAATAGTTACCTGTGATTCGAAAACTTAAGATAGGTTTCCCACACCGCAAGAAGTTCTCTTGTGGCCCTCAGATCGCCCGCGCAATATCTGGCGATATCGACATGCTTTCCTGACTGGAAAAGTTCTTTTACCTGGTGTCCGGTTATGCCGTCTTCTTTGGGACTTTTGATGCCGAAGGTCCTGCACCACATGTCCAGGCTGAATCTCCGGCGGGACGCACCGAAGAAGGTGAGCTGGTCGAAGAGGTCGATATGGGCGTCTCCGTAACGGTTCGGCATGAGCTCCCTTTTCGGTCTGATCTTATGGACCGCCGAACGCACCATAATGAAAGGGCAGTCGAAGCCTCTTCCGTTGAACGTGATAAATTGGTCGTAGCTCTTTGCCGCGTCCCAGAACTTTACGAGGATCTCTTCCTCGGTCGCAGTCTCGTAACGTATGCCTTCTTCATCGAAAGGCAGAAGCGGTTCGCCGGTATTCTGAAAATACACAGCGCCTTTGCCGCTGTCGGGGTTGAGCATGCCGATGGCGATTATCTCGCCTGTGAGGGGGTAGAGAGAGAGGCTTTCTTCTACTTCCTTCCTTTCTTCGCCGGATTCCGCCCACCGCAGTAAATACTCCTGCACGGGTTTTTCAAGGGAGTCGAAATCTCTTCCGGCAGTCTCTATATCGAATATGATACGCGACATATCTTAAAAAAGTGAGTAGCTAAAAACACCATTTCTTCTCTGCGATTTGGTTACTTCTCTTCGCTTCTTACTGTTTTCCGTCTTGCGATTCTTTCGGGACGCCCTTGAATACGTTCCATGTCTTCAGTATGTCCACCGCACGCTGGAGCTGGATATCGTCTTTTTCATCCACCTCCATCGGCGCCGTCTCAATCTCTTCAGGCTTTTGGTCCATCTGTTCGTTTTTTAAGTGCCTTTCGAGGTCCTTTTCCCTCAGGACCGGATGTTCTTTGACGCCGTTCTTCGCTTCGAGCTTCAGCACGATGTCAGGCGTAATGCCTGTGTTCTGGATCGATATGCCCTTCGGGGTATAGTATTTCGCTGTGGTAAGTCTCAGGCCCGCACCGTCGCTGAGTGGGATCACCGTCTGGACGGACCCCTTGCCGAAGGTCTGTGTGCCGAGGATAACGGCACGGTTCCAGTCCTTCAGCGCTCCCGCCACTATTTCGGAAGCGCTTGCGCTGCCCTGGTTGACGAGCACGATCATGGGCGGGGTAAAGTTTGTGTCGCCTTCGGTGAAGAACTCGGACTTTTCGCCCGACCTTGTCTTGGTATAAACCACGAGTTTTCCCTTCGGCAGGAATTTGCTCGTCACATCGATGGCGCTGTTTAAAAGGCCGCCCGGATTGTTTCTGAGATCGAGCACGAGGGAGTTCACTTTTTCTTCGGTCAGCTTATTAACGGCCGCGGCAAGGTCTGATGCCGTCTGCTCCTGGAACTGGCTGATCTTTATATAACCGACCTTGTCTTCGAGGACCTTTGACTTGACGCTCTTTATCTTAATGATCTCCCTTAGCAGGGTAAAATCCTTCGGGCCTTCCAAACCCTCACGGAGGACGCTGATGGTGACCGGCGTCTTGGGGGCGCCCCGCATCTTCGTAACCGCGTCCTGGAGGGACATGTCTATTGTCGATTCCTTATTGATCTTTACGATCTTGTCGCCGGCCTTGATTCCCGCGCGATAGGCAGGGGTGTCTTCTATCGGCGCTATTACAGTCAGGAATTTGTCTTTTATGCCTATCTGAATGCCGAGCCCGCCGAACTCTCCTTTTGTCTCAACCTGCATTTCCTTATATGCATCAGGAGGCATGAAGCTGGAATGCGGGTCGAGAGAACTCAGCATACCCTTTATCGCGCCGTATATGAGGTCCTTGGTCTTTACCTCTTCGACATAATATTTTCTGACCATCGACATGACCTCGGTAAAGGTCTTGAGCTCCTCGTATCCTTCGCCGGCCGCGCTCACGCTGGTTACGGACAACCTGCCGATCGAGACGCTGACCGCCGCCACCACGACCACCAGCATCAAGATTAACGCCGTTCTCTTGGCTTTCATCAAATAACCTCCTGAATTATCCTCTTCTTCGTTTCAACCACTGCACCGGATCGAGGGGCTTTCCTTTATACCTGATTTCGAAGTAAAGACCCGGGGCATTCAAGATGCCCGATGTCCCGACTCTTCCTATAACCTGACTTTCTTTTATTATATCCCCAACGTGAGAAAAAATCTCCGAAAGATTTCCGTAAAGGGTATGATATCCGTTGCCGTGATTGATAATGACGAGCTGCCCGAAGCCTTTGAACCACTCGGCGAAGATAACCTTTCCTTCATAGACAGACCTCGCGTCCGAATCCGCAGGGGTCTGTATATGTACGCCGTTCCTGAATACCGGAGTGGAGAATTGGGGGTCTTTCTGCGAACCGTACGGGACGGCGATTTTGCCCTCCGCGGGCCATGGGAGTTTTCCCCTGAACCGCGTAAAACCGGTTCCGGAGCCTGTATAGGTATCTGTTTTCGATGACTTCGTGATCAGGTCAAGAAGCCTTTTCGACGCCTCCTTCAGTTCCGCGATCATTCTCTGGTGCGACGCCTTTTCCTTTCGTACTGAAGAAAGGATGACTACCTTTGACTGCCGTTCACCCGCAAGTTCCTTTTCCTTGGTCTTGACCTTGTCGGTGTCCGTTTTGAGCTCTGCCTTGAGGACCCGAAGTCTCTCATATTTCTCATTGAATCTCTTCAGGTTGTCGCGGTAATCGCCGAGGACCTTGTGCTCGTAGAGCGTGATGTTTTCGAGGTATTTCCATATCCTCATCATCTGGGAAACATCTTCGGCGCTCATAAGGAGCACGAGCATGTCGCCTGAATAGCCGAATTTCTGCATGACCATCAGTTTTCTCTTCAGCCATTCCTTCTGCTTCTCCAGGACGCCTTTTGTTTTTTCGATGTCGGATGTGACGGATGAAATTTCCGCTTCCGTCCGTCTCAGGTCCTTTCGGTACTTGCTCAGCTCCGTCTCGGTCTTCTCCAGTCGCATATTGACGCCCTCGATCTCGCCGAGTATGGACGATTCCCGTTCCTGGGCCTCCCTGAGCTTTTCTTTCTGTTCCGACATCTTCTCCTGAAGCTTCCTGTATTCTTCTTCGTGGGTGGCGCCGGCGCTGACTGAGGAAAACAAAAGAACGAAAAGGAGGGGGAAGACCAGGAACATCAGTATCTCAGCCTTCCGAGGGCTATGACCGCGCCTGTTATCCCGAGGAACATTCCGATGAAAGGCAGCGGGAGGAACAGGTCCGAAGGGAAGAGTATCATCTTGAAGATCGGCATTGCAACGCTGAGCCTCAGGATGACGAGATAATAAAAGGCGAAGACGCCGAGGAGGCTCAGGATGCCTCCGGCCGTCCCGATGACGGCGCCTTCTATAAGGAAAGGGGTCCTGATGAACCCCTTTGTAGCTCCGAGCAGCTTGAAGGTTTCGATCTCGTCCTTTCGTCTGTAAAAGAGTATCTTTACCGTGCTGTAACATACAAAGACGATGCCCGTCGACAGTATTGCGATGAGCATGATCCCTATCGTTTTTAGTCCGACCTTCAGATAGTTGAGGGTGGCGAGAAACTTTTCCGCATAATCCACCTCTTTCACTCCCTTTATCTTCAGGGCCTCATCGGCGAGTTTCCTGACAGTCTCCGGTCCCAATGCATCTTTCTTCAGCTTTACCTCGAGGGCATCGGGCAACGGGTTATCATCGAGCCCCTCGAAGACATAGTTCGAATTCTTCAGTACCGCCTTCATTTCCTTCAAGGCCTCTTCTTTCGGGATGTACTTGACCGCAAGGACTGCGTTCTGCCTTCTGAGGGCGCCGATTGCGGAATCGATTTTGTCTTTCTGGATGTCCTTGTCGAGGTAGAGTATCAACGAAAATTTTTCAGGAAGGCTCTTGGTGGCTGCGTCGATGTTGTATACGGAGAACAACGCCAGGCTGATGATGAGGAGTCCCGAGGCGATGGTAAGGACCGAAAGGATATTTATCCATTTTTCCCTGACCATGCTCTGCAGAGCCAGGGCGAATGCATAAGGCGAAGGGAGCATCATCCGATTTCCTCCCCGACAAGCGCACCCATCTCAAGTCTTAAGACCCTTTTGCCGCTGTTCCTGTAGAGCTCGCGGTTGTGGGTGGCTATCATAATTGTAGTCCCCTTGGCGTGAATGTCCTTGAAGGTCTTCATGACGCCTTCTGCCGTAAGGGAATCGAGGTTCCCCGTCGGTTCGTCGGCGAGGACTACGGTGGGCTCGGCCACGATCGCCCTCGATATGACCACCCTCTGCTGCTCACCGCCCGAAAGACGTCTGGGGTACACATCGGCCTTGTGCCGGAGGTTGACCGCCTTGAGCGTCTCGTATACTTTTGTCTTTAACTCTTTTTCACCGACGCCCCTGAGCCTGAGTGCGATTGCGACATTCTCGAAGACATTTCTGTTTTCGAGAAGCCTGAAATCCTGAAAGACAACGCCTATGTTCCGTCTGAGAAAAGGGATGCTCGATTCTTTCAGTTGTTCCGTGTCCCACCCGTCGACGGATATAGTCCCTTTGTCCGGTTTTTCGGCATAGTATATCAGCTTCAGTAATGTGGTCTTACCCGAGCCGCTTGGTCCCGTAACGAATACCATCTCCCCTTTTTCTACGGAAAAGGTCAGGTCCTTCAGGGCGGTGAGGTTGTCGTAGTCTTTTGTGACGCCGGCAAACCGGATCATTGATGTGATCTTATTCCCCTCCCTTGATTATATAATCGAGAAGCACGTCGTCAAGGCTCTTCGGGATCTGTTGCAGGGGCGGTTCTTTCACTTCCGGCTCCTGTCCCTTCGGTTCGTCTTTTTCAGCAGGGGCTTTTTCTCCGGCATTTTGATCGAGGTCGCTGGTGTAACTGCCCCGGATCAGCTCTTTCATCATGTTCTTGTGCTGCTCCTTCATGAGCTCCCTTACTCTTTCTTTATAATCAGGGCTTGAAGCGAGGGCTGCATAACTGAATTTTTTCGATGCGAGGATAGTCCCTTTGTAATAGAGAAGGGTAATTACGATAGGGTTCTTGAGACCGTTATCCTCTGTCTGGATATGGTAGAGTTTACCTTTATAAGGAACGTTCGTATTATAACCGACTAACATGCGTTTAGCTGTTGCGTCCTGATGATCAATATTATAATGACTAAAGGGGCAAAAAGTGAAGGGGCCGCCGACTCTGGTGTGAAAAGTGCGAAGTCTGTATCCCTCCGTGTACGGGCCCGAAACGCTGACAGATCGGCGAAGGTCTGAAGAGCGAAATTACTCGCCCGAGACTATATCGATAAGTTTTGACCTTTCCTTCATCTGTTCGGTAAGTACTTCGCGCATTAGCACGCAGGCCTGGACGACCTTGGGGTTTGCGATGCGGTAGTAGATGTTTACGCCGTCTCTCCGCGATTTCAGTATGCCCTTATGCCTCATCACCGCGAGGTGCTGTGAAACGTTCGCCTTGGGAACGCCGAGGATATCGACAAGTTCGCCGACGGTCTTTTCACCGTCTTTGAGGGCATTGATTATCTCCAGCCTTTTCGGGCTCGCTAGGGTCTTGCAGACCTCGGACTGCAGTTCGAACAACGTCTTGTTCTGTTGTTTCATCGTACCTATTCTATTTTTTCGGGCGTTAAAACGTCAAGAAAAAAGTTTTACTGTCCGGAATCTTTGTCCCATTAGGTGATGAAGCATCCCGCAGTGTTTACTCACAAGCGATTTTTGTGATAAAATTTATCATCTTCAAATCTACTTAAATAATCCCGGTGAATATGTCAAAACAATTTGCAATAGGTATCGACCTCGGGGGTACCAACCTCCGAGTAGCGCTCGTGTCCGACGAGGGAGAAATCATCAGAAAGATAAAGAGACCGTCATCGGACCGGATCGTTGCCTCGATTCTGGAATCGATTGATGAAATCGGCCAGGCGGGAGTTCTTGGGATCGGGCTCGGGATAGCGGGGCTCGTAGACAGGAAGAACAACAGGGTCTTCGCGTCGCCGAACCTGCGCGCGGCAGAGGGAGTCGATATAGTAGGGGAGATCAGGAGGAGGTTCGATGTCCCCGTCTATATGGAAAACGACGCTAATGCGGCGGCGCTGGGAGAAAAAATAGGAGGTGCGGGAAGGAGTTTCGATAACTTCGTCCTGCTTACCCTGGGTATGGGTATCGGCGGCGGGATGGTCTACAGAGGAAAATTGGTCAAGGTATCGGCCGAGATTGGGCACATGAGCATCAATGCGGACGCTGAAAAATGTCCTTGCGGAAATATCGGCTGTCTTGAAAACTATGCATCGGCGAGGGCGATGGTATCCAAGGCGGTGACCCTGCTGGAAAAGGGCGCGGAAAGTCTACTGAAGGAATGCTGCAAGGGGAGCATTTATAAAATAACGCCGGAAGATATATACAGGACCGCCCTGGAAGGCGATATGCTGTCCAGGGAGATCCTGAGGGACGCAGGCAAACATCTCGGTGTGGGGCTTGCGAATATCATCAACATCTTCAGCCCCGAGGCGATCATCCTTGCCGGCGGGCTCATAGGCGCCTGGAACATATATGTGCATGAGGCGATAAAAGAGGCGTCGAGAAGGGCCTATAAGGACCTGTTCGATTCGGTGAAAATCATACCCTCTTCTCTCAGCGACAATGCGGGTGTCATCGGTGCCGCGTGCCTGGTCTTTAACGGACTCTCGCGAGAAGTCACGTTATCCTGATACATGTCGAAAAACATACGCAACTTCTCGATCATTGCCCACATAGACCACGGAAAGTCTACGCTTGCCGACCGGCTGCTCGAATACACGGGCGCCCTTAGCGCAAGGGAGATGACGGCGCAGGTCCTCGATTCTATGGACCTCGAAAAAGAGCGGGGAATTACCATCAAGGCGCACGCCGTGAGGCTTGTCTATAAGGCGGATAACGGGGAGGCATACATCCTCAACCTCATCGATACGCCCGGACACGTCGATTTCTCTTATGAAGTCTCCAGGAGTCTCGCTTCATGCGAAGGCGCCCTTCTCGTTGTCGATGCGACCCAGGGGGTCGAGGCGCAGACGCTCGCCAATGCTTACCTTGCCATAGAGCACGACCTGGAGATCATCCCTGTGATCAACAAGATAGACCTCCCGAGCGCGGAGCCGGCGAAGACTAAAGAGCAGATCGAGGACGCTGTCGGCATCGATTGCGCGGAAGCGGTGCTGGCGAGCGCGAAGGAAGGGATAGGCACCAAGGAGATTCTCGAAGCGATCGTAAAAAGGGTCCCTCCGCCCTCGGGGACTGACGTGCGTCCGCTGAAGGCGCTTATTTTCGATTCCTGGTTTGACAACTACCAGGGCGTTATTGTTCTCGTCAGGGTATTTGACGGAAGGGTCCGGGCGGGGATGAAAATCAAGATGATGGTGATGGGAAGTACGTTCGAGGTGTCGCAGGTTGGCGTGTTTACTCCCAAGATGGAGGCCGCAGCGGAACTGACTGCGGGCGAAGTCGGATATATTATCGCAGGCATAAAAAGCGTGACGGAGACGAAAATAGGAGATACGATAACGGATGCGGATAACCCTGTTGACGAGCCGTGTCCCGGCTATAAGGACATAAACCCCTTGGTATTTTGCGGGTTCTATCCGACCTCCACCCATCAATACGAAAACCTCAGGGACGCACTGAATAAACTAAGGCTTAACGACGCTTCCTTCAACTACGAACCGGAAACGTCGCTTGCGCTGGGGTTCGGCTTCAGGTGCGGGTTCCTCGGGCTTCTGCACATGGAGATCATACAGGAGAGGCTTGAGCGGGAATTTGACCTGTCCCTGCTGAGCACCGCCCCCACGGTTGTGTACAGGGTCACGAAGACCGATGGCGAAGTTATCTTTATAGATAATCCGGCACTGCTTCCCGAAAAGTTTGAAATGATAGAAGAGCCTTTTGTTATTACCACGATATTCGTCCCCAAGGACTTTATCGGCCCTATTCTGGACCTCTGTCAGGAGAAAAGGGGTGTCCAGAAGAGCTTCGGCTATATCGGCAAGGACCGGATAAGGGTGGAATACGAACTGCCTCTGAACGAAATCCTCTGGGACTTTTATGACAGGCTGAAGTCTTTCTCCAAGGGATATGCTTCGATGGATTATGAATTTCTTGGATACCGTGAGTCTGACCTCGTAAAGCTGAATATCCTCCTGAACGGCGAACCGGTTGACGCCCTTTCCTTGATAGTTCATAAGGACAAGGCGTATTATAAGGGGAGGCAACTCACTGAAAAGCTGAGAGAGATCATACCGAGACAGATGTATGAGGTCGCGATACAGGCCGCGATCGGCGGTAAAATTATCGCCAGGGAAAGCGTCAGGGCACTCAGAAAGGATGTTATCGCCAAATGCTACGGCGGCGATATCACCCGAAAGAGGAAACTGCTCGAAAAACAGAAGGAGGGCAAGAAAAGGATGAAGCAGGTGGGGCGTGTCGAACTCCCTCAAGAGGCCTTCCTCGCTGTCCTAAAACTGAAATGAAACCACGGAAGAGAAAATCGAATATACGGGAGACCATAGAGGCGGTTGTTGTCGCTTTTTTGATCGCTCTTGTTATAAGGACTTTTGTCATCCAGGCGTTCAAGATCCCTTCGGGGTCCATGATACCCACCCTTCTCGTGGGAGACCACATCTTAGTCAATAAGTTCCTGCTCGGGACCCCGGTGGATATCCCTTTTACGAACATCACACTTTTCAGGATGCCGGGACTCAGGAATGCCCAGAGGGGCGACATCGTTGTCTTCAAGTATCCTGAAGACCCCAAGAGGGATTTCATAAAAAGGGTAATCGGGGTGGGCGGCGATGTCGTCATGGCAAAGGACAAAAACGTATATGTGAACGGCCGCAGGCTCGTTGAGCCCTATACGCAGCATGTTGACGAAGAGATCAAGCCCGGTCAGTTCGACAAAAGAGATAACTTCGGGCCTGTTGTCGTGCCCGCGGGGGCTGTTTTTGTTATGGGAGACAACAGGGACCAGAGTTACGACAGCAGATTCTGGGGGTTTGTCCCTGATTCGGAGATCAAGGGAAAGGCCGTCATCATTTACTGGTCCTGGGACAGCGATAAGACATGGGTCCGTTTCAGCAGGATAGGGAGTCTCGTAAAATGAAAGGGAGAATAGGCAGACAAGGATTTATAACGACTTTGCTGCTTCTGTTGTTCCTCGGCGCGTTGGGTTTCGTGGGCATATCCTTCGGCAAACCGTATATGCGTTACAACACCCTCAGATCACATACGAAAGACATACTTTCATCGGAGATAAATGTATTGCCGGCCATCAAGGAAAAGATCATGGCAGACGCCGCCGAACTGAAGGTCCCGCTCAAGGAAGAAAATCTTGAATTGACTATGGACAATAAAATCATCAAGGTCAAGGCGACATGGTCGGAGACGGTGAATTTCTGGGACTACTATCAGAAACAGCTCGATTTTGTCATGGAGGTTGAATACTGATTGTTTACCGGTCTCGTCGTAGAAATGGGGGAGATAGTCTCTATTGCGAAGCGGAACAACGGTGTGCGCCTTTATCTGAATGCCGGCAGCGTCTCTGCAGACGCACAGATCGGCGACAGCATATCGGTAAACGGGACGTGTCTTACTGTGGTGGAAATCAAGGGTAAGACGCTTGGGTTCGATATGTCCGACGAAACGCTGAGATCGACGAACCTCGGCAGCCTGAGGGCGAAAGACAGGGTGAACCTCGAACCGTCTCTAAGGCTTGATTCAAGGCTCGGTGGACATTTTGTGACAGGCCATATCGATGGCGTCGGAACAATCAAGTCAAAGTCTGCAGCCGGCGATGCGCATAAAATCGTTATCGGCGCGGGCAAGGACATAACCCGGTTTCTCGTTGAAAAAGGGTCCGTTGCCGTAGACGGGATAAGCCTTACGGTCGTGGAAGTACTGTCAAATGGTTTTTCGATCGTAATAATCCCGCATACAGCAGCGTTGACGACGATAGGGTTTAAAGGCCCCGGGGACACGGTGAATATAGAGGTTGATATTTTGGGCAAGTATGTTTCAAAATTTCTGCATAAAGGGCAGGATTCGGGGCTGGTGAAGGCCCTTTCGGAAGAGGGGTTTATGTGACGCGTTCTTGTGCGGGGCAAAAAGGGTATTTAAGGAGACTCTACAATGTTTAGGAATAAGTGTAACACGATAGACGAAGCTATCGAAGACATGGCCAAAGGAAAGATGGTCATCCTGGTCGACGACGAGGACAGGGAAAATGAGGGCGACCTCTGTATGGCCGCCGAGAAGGTCACTCCCGAGGCGATAAACTTTATGGCCAAATACGGGAGGGGCCTGATATGTCTTTCTCTATCTCCCGAAAAGATCGCTGAGTTGAAGCTGCCGATGATGACAGATGACAACACTTCATCTTTCGGTACGGCATTTACCGTCTCTATCGAGGCCAAAAAAGGCGTGACTACAGGCATTTCCGCCGCCGACCGGGCAACGACGATACTGACCGCGATAAACCCGGCATCGACGCCGGAAGATCTTGCGAGGCCCGGACATGTCTTTCCGCTCAAGGCCAGACCGGGAGGCGTATTGCAGAGGGCGGGGCAGACCGAAGGATCAGTCGACCTGGCAAGGCTTGCGGGGTTGTATCCTGCAGGCGTTATCTGCGAGATCATGAGCGATGACGGGACTATGGCCAGGATGCCCGAACTGCTCGAATTTTCGAAGAAGCATAACATCAGAATAGTCACCATTAAGGACCTGATCGGATACCGTATCAGGACCGAGCGTTTCGTCCACCGCGTTTCAACGACCAAGCTGCCCACTGAATTCGGAGAGTTTACGGTCATCGCCTTCTCAAACGAGGTAGACACTAATGTGCATATCGCCCTTGTAAAGGGAGAAATAAAGCCCGAAGAAGATGTTCTTGTGAGGGTCCATTCCGAATGTCTTACCGGAGATGTCTTCGGATCGAAGAGGTGCGACTGCGGCGAACAGCTCCACAGGGCGATGGAGACGATCAATGAAATAGGCAGCGGCGTCATATTATATATGAGACAGGAAGGACGCGGTATCGGCCTCGTAAACAAGTTAAAGGCCTATGAGCTCCAGGACAAGGGGCTCGACACCGTGGAGGCGAACATAAAGCTCGGTTTCAAGCCCGATCTCAGGGATTACGGGATAGGCGCCCAAATATTGGTCGACCTCGGAGTCAGGAAGATGCGGCTGATGACCAACAATCCGAAGAAGATCGTGGGACTCGAGGGCTATGGGCTTAAGGTGGTGGAGAGGGTCCCCGTCGAAACGAACCCTCATGAGAGGAACCTCGTATATCTGAAGACAAAAAAGAAGAAACTCGGGCATATGCTGAGTAATGTATGAACGACTATCGGAGGGAGAGATGAAGATAATTCAGGGAGAGCTTCAGGCCAAGGGGCTGAGATTCGCGGTTGTCGTGAGCAGGTTCAATGACTTCATTACGAGCAAGCTTCTTGACGGCGCGGTCGATGCCCTTTTAAGACACGGCGCAAAGGAGGAAGATGTAGATGTAGTGAAGGTCCCCGGCGCGTTTGAGATACCGCTGACTGCCAAGAAGCTCGCCTCGAAGGGATCATATAATGCGGTGATTTGCCTCGGGACCGTCATCAGGGGGGCGACTCCCCACTTTGATTATGTTGCCGCAGAGGTTTCAAAAGGTGTAGCATCGGCGTCGATGGAAACCGGTGTCCCGATCGCCTTCGGGGTTATCACCTCCGATACCATCGAGCAGGCGGTCGAAAGGGCCGGGACTAAGAGCGGAAACAAGGGTTTCGACGCTGCGATAACTGCGATAGAGATGGCACAAGTTATGAAGAAGTTATGAGACATCTTTTCAAATTTGCCTGTCATTCTGGATTTTTTCCCGGACTATTCACTATTCACTATTCACCATTCACTTCTCTATGAACCGCCGAAAAGCAAGGGAATGCGCTCTCCAGATGCTGTTTCAGTCTGAATTTGCAGGCAAGGAAAAGGGGGTAACATTCCCCGAGGATTTTCTTCCGGGCGCAAAAGAAAAAGAGGGCATGAAGAGATTTGTCGAGGAACTCGTCACCGGGACAATCCGCAATATCGCGGAGATTGACAAGGTCATGCAGGGAGCGGCCGAAAACTGGGACCTGAACAGGATGGCGGCCGTCGACAGGAACATCCTCCGGCTGGCGATCTTTGAAATACTTTACAGAGAAGATATCCCGCCGGCGGTGACGATCAACGAGGCGCTCGAGATCGCAAAAAAATATTCCTCCCTGGAATCCGTGCCGTTCATAAACGGGCTGCTCGACAAGATCGCGAAGGACTGCGCCAAGGCCTAGCTGCCGGAATCTGCCTCTCTGATCGAGCAGGTCCTTTCTCAGTTCTAAGAATGCATAGTCATAGCGAGGGCCGATATTATAAAATAACAGGGCATAAAATTTTTTCATAAAGAGGAGAGTATGATAGCGCGTTATACACGGCATGAGATGGGAAGGCTCTGGGAGCCTGAGAACAGGTTCCAAAAATGGCTTGACGTCGAGGTCGCCGTCTGCGAGGCATGGACTGAGATGGGGAAGATCCCGAAGGGCTCGCTCAGGGTTATAAAGGAACGGGCGGGATTCGACGTGGGGAGGATAGATGAGATAGAGGCCGTCGTCAGGCATGACGTGATCGCGTTCCTTACCTCTGTGGCCGAGAAGGTCGGTCCTGAGTCACGGTATATCCATAAGGGTCTCACTTCGTCGGACATCGTGGACACCGCCCTGTCTCTACTTATGAAAGAGGCGGCGACAATCGTCATAAAGGACATCAGGAACCTGATCGCGGTTCTGCGGGACCAGGCCTTTCGCTATAAAGAAACAGTATGTATAGGCAGGAGCCACGGCGTGCATGCAGAGCCTATGACGTTCGGCCTGAAATTCGCCCTCTGGTACGAAGAGGCGAAGAGGAACCTCGAGCGCATGGAGAAGGCCAAGAGGATTATCAGCATTGGAAAATTTTCAGGTGCGGTGGGTACCTTTTCGAACATACCGACCGAGATAGAAGAGAAGGTCTGCAGGAAGCTCGGGCTCAAGCCGGAACCTGTTGCCACGCAGGTCGTGCAGCGGGACAGGCACGCGGAATATCTTGCCACCCTCGCCATCATAGCCGCCTCCGTCGAGAAGATAGCAGTCGAGATAAGGCATCTTCAGAGGACCGAGGTCCTCGAGGCGGAGGAGCCCTTTGCAAAGGGACAGAAAGGTTCTTCTGCGATGCCCCACAAGCGGAATCCCATAGGGTGCGAGAACCTCTCCGGACTTGCCAGGGTAGTCAGGGCGAATGCCGCAGCCGCGATTGAAGACGTTGCGCTCTGGCACGAGAGGGACATATCGCATTCTTCCGTGGAGCGCGTGATCATCCCTGACAGCACGATCCTTGTTGATTATATGCTCAACAGGCTGACCGGAATACTTTCAGGTCTCCAGGTCTACCCCGAGAAGATGAAGGAGAATATGGGCCGGAGCTACGGGCTCTTCAACTCTCAGCATGTCCTTATCAGACTGACTGAAAAGGGGATGTCCCGGGAAGACGCCTATGCCATAGTTCAGAAGAACGCGATGTCGAGCTGGAAGAAAAAGAAAGACTTCAAAAGTCTGCTCCTCAAGGACAAGGACGTGAGAAGATATCTGAAGGCAAAGGAGATTGATGACATCTTCGATCTCAAGCATTACTTCCGTAACATCGGCTATATCTTCAACAGGGTCTTCGGCAAGGCCGGGCGATGAAGGCGGACGGGAAGAGCCGATCTTGTCGATGACCTACAGGTATAAGCGGCCGGCCGCAACCGGGGCTCAGAAGAGCGAGCTTCTTGCTTCCGTGCAGAAGTATATCGCCGGGAGCATCGAGGATATTCTTACCGAGTACTGTTTCTATATCGAGGCGAAGGAACCCCTTTTGACCGGGGAAGTGGAATTGTTACGGTGGCTCTTGAGCGAGACCTTCGAGCCCGGAAACTTTTCAGAAGAGAGTTTCTTAACTCAGCCTTCAGCCCTCGGCCCTCAGCCCTTTCTTTTAGAGGTCGGCCCCAGAATGAATTTCACTACGGCATGGTCGACAAATGCTGTCTCTATATGTCATGCCTGCGGACTGGCGAAGATAACCCGGATCGAACGTTCAAGAAGATATAAGATAGTCAAAAGCGATGAAGAGCTGAAGAGCGGAAGTGCAGAAGCGATACCCCCTTTTAATTCCCCCCTTGCTAAGGGGGGACATAGGCGGGTGGAAAATACCGGGCTAGATTCTTTCATGGAGCTTCTCTACGACCGCATGACAGAGTGCTCTTATCCAAAGCGCCTTGAGACATTCGAAACCGGGACAACGCCTGAGCCATACTATTTCGTGCCCTTGATCAGGGAAGGCCGACCGGCGCTCGAAAAGATAAACCGCGAGATGGGGCTCGGGCTTGACGACTGGGACATCGACTATTACTACGAACTCTTTGTAAAGGACATCGGCAGGGACCCTACGAACGTGGAATGCTTCGACCTCAGTCAGTCCAACAGCGAACACTCCAGACATTGGTTTTTTAAGGGGAGGCTGGTAATCGACGGGCAGGAGATGCCGGGCAATCTGATGTCTGTCATAAAGGACACACTCGACAGAAACCCCAATAACAGTGTTATCGCCTTCAAGGACAATTCGAGCGCGATAAGGGGTCATCCTGTGCAGACGATCATGCCGCTAATGCCCGGCGGCCCTTCGCGGTTCGGGAAGACGGGAGTTTCCTATGACCTGATTTTCACGGCTGAGACCCATAACTTTCCCAGCGGGGTTGCGCCATTTCCCGGCGCAGAGACCGGCACGGGCGGGAGGATAAGGGACGTTCAGGCAACAGGCAGGGGCGCGCTCGTGATCGCGGGGACAGCTGCTTACTGCGTCGGAAATTTGCATATTCCCGGGTATGAGCTCCCCTGGGAGGATAAGGCCTTCTCCTATCCCTCGAACCTCGCAAGACCCCTGGCTATCGAGATCGAGGCGAGCAACGGCGCCTCTGATTACGGAAATAAATTCGGGGAACCGGTCATCCAGGGTTTTACCAGGTCCTTCGGACTCAGACTGCCCGACGGCGAGAGAAGGGAATGGATCAAGCCGATAATGTTCACCGGCGGCGCAGGGCAGATGGACTCGAGACACAGGGAAAAAAAGGCCCCTGCGAGGGGGATGCTTGTCACGAAGATCGGGGGCCCCGCATACCGGATAGGTATGGGCGGCGGCGCGGCATCAAGCATGATCCAGGGGCAGAATATCGCCGAACTCGATTTTAACGCTGTGCAGCGGGGCGACGCAGAGATGGAACAGAAGATGAACAGGGTGATCAGGGCCTGCGTCGAGATGGGTGACGACAACCCTATAGTGAGCATTCACGACCAGGGGGCAGGCGGCAACTGCAACGTGGTCAAAGAGATAATCTACCCTGCCGGCGCAAAGATTGAACTGAGAAAGATACAGCTCGGCGACAACACCCTCTCGGTACTTGAGATATGGGGGGCCGAGTATCAGGAGCAAAACGCCCTTCTCATCAACCCCGAAAGGTCCGGAGAGTTCCTGGGACTCTGCAGCAGGGAAAAGGTCCCCTGCGCCTTCATCGGCGAGATCACAGGCGACGGATATATTGTGCTCCACGACGAAACCGACGGCAGTACCCCTGTAAACCTTCACCTTGACAAGATTTTGGGCGACATGCCTAGGAAGGTTTTTCACCTGAACCGGGTAAAACGGCAACTCAGGCCGCTTGAACTTCCGGAAGGGCTGAGTGTCCGGGATGCACTCGACAGGGTCCTGAGGCTGGTTTCCGTTGGTTCGAAAAGGTTCCTCGCCAACAAAGTCGACAGGTCCGTTACAGGTCTCATAGCCAGGCAGCAGTGTGCCGGCCCTCTCCAACTCACCGTATCGGATGTTGCGGTGATAGCGCAGAGTCATTTCGGGCTTACGGGAGCTGCGATCTCGATAGGGGAACAGCCGATTAAAGGACTGATAGATCCTGCGGCGATGGCACGCCTGAGCGTAGCTGAAGCCATTACGAACATCGTCTGGGCCAGGGTGAGCGCATTGGAGGACATAAAGTGTTCGGGAAACTGGATGTGGGCCCCGAAACTCCCGGGTGAGGGCGCAGACCTATACGATGCGGCAGTTGCCATGCGTGATATCATGGTCGGACTCGGCATAGCGGTCGACGGCGGAAAAGACAGCCTTTCTATGGCTGCAAGGGTCACAGGCCGGAACGGGGAGTCAGAGACGGTCAAGTCGCCGGGGACCCTCGTCATATCTGCGTATGTCACGTGTCCCGACATCAATAAAGTCGTAACCCCCGACATCAAGAGGCCCGGTGAAAGCAATCTCATGTGTATAGATTTGGGAATGGGCAAGAACCGGCTGGGCGGATCGGCCCTTGCGCAGTGTTACGGACAGGTCGGTGATGAATCCCCTGATCTGGAAGATCCCAAATTGCTCAAGGATTGTTTCAACGCCCTGCAGGAATTGATCTCGGAGGATTTGATACTGGCCGGTCATGACAGGAGCGACGGTGGTCTCATTACGACCCTGCTGGAGATGGCTTTTTCCGGGAATTGCGGGATGGAGATAGCAATCGGCGGTCAGTCTCCTCCGGCGACCCGCCGTGGCGGGCAATCGGCAATCAGCGGTCGGGACGTGCATAAGGAAGCAATATCCTTGCTCTTCTCCGAAGAACCCGGGATGGTTATTGAATACCTCCCTGAGGACGAGGGGAAAATAATTTCAGTGCTTCAGAAACAGAATGTCCCATTTCAAATAATAGGCAGGACTTTAGTAGAAAAGAGGATCAGAATCTCACGATTCACGATTCATCCTCCGAAGGCGGACCCGCCTGTGGCGGGCGATTCATCCTCCGAAGGCGGACCCGCCTGTGGCGGGCGGTCCACTGTTTTAGATGAAGATATGCGCATCCTCAGGGATATTTGGGAAGAGACGAGTTCCCGGCTTGACAGACTCCAGCGGAATCATGACTACGTCGAGGAGGAGAGAAAGAATATCTTCGATATGAAGGCGCCTTCTTTTTCCCTGTCTTTTGTGCCGGGGCCGACTCCCCTTGAGTTGATTGCAAAGGGTGTCAAACCGAAGGTCGCCATTATCCGGGAAGAAGGCAGCAACGGCGACAGGGAAATGACTTCCGCCTTTTTTCAGGCGGGCTTCGATCCCTGGGACGTTGCGATGCAGGATTTTCTCCGGGAGAGAGTGAGCCTCGATGAATTCAGCGGGGTCGTTTTCGTCGGCGGCTTCAGTTATGCCGATGTGCTCGATTCGGCAAAAGGATGGGCAGGGGTAATACGGTTCAACAAAAATATATGGCAGCAGTTCGAGACTTTTTACCACCGGCCCGATACATTCAGTCTCGGGGTCTGTAACGGCTGCCAGTTGATGGCGCTCCTGGGGTGGGTGCCGTGGAGGGGTATCCCCGACGGTATCCAGCCGAGGTTCATTCACAACAGATCAGGCAGGTTCGAATCGCGCTTTGTTTCAGTGAAGGTCCTGAAAAGTCCGTCTATAATGCTGGGCGGGATGGAGGACTCTGTTATCGGTGTGTGGGTGGCCCATGGCGAGGGTCTTGCCTACTTCCCGGACGACGCGGTCAGAAGGAAAGTCCTGGAAGAAGGGCTGGCGCCTCTCAGGTTTGCAGATGACGGGGGAAGCATCACCGAACGTTATCCCTTCAATCCGAACGGCTCGCCCGACGGCATTACCGCGTTCTGTTCGGCTGATGGAAGGCATCTCGCAATCATGCCCCACCCCGAACGGACCTTCCTGAAGTGGCAGTGGGGATGGATGCCTGAAGAATGGAGGGTGGGAACTAACGGTCATTCCCCCCTGAATGCATCGCCGTGGCTTAAGATCTTTCAGAATGCGAGGGCGTGGTGCGACGCAAAGAGCGTCGAGAAATAATGAATGAATGAACGGCTTGATTTTCAAGGGATCTAAATTCAGGGCTTGACATAGTCCGTCGGCACATGGTATTACATATCGGCCTTTTTAGGTCTCCCATATTCCCAAGGAGGAATCTTCAAATGGGTTTAGCTACATTTAAAGGCGGAATACATCCGCCTGATAAGAAGACGTTGGCCGCAAACAATCCAATCACGGAAGCAAAATCCCCGAAAATAATCGTTGTCCCACTCAGCCAGCATGCCGGAGCCCCCTGTAAACCGGTCGTGACGATCGGGCAGGAGGTGAAGAAGGGTGAGATGATCGGGGAGCCCGGAGGGTTTGTGTCGGCGCCGGTGCATTCCTCGGTTTCAGGAAAGGTCATCGCCATCAGCGAATTTCCAAACGCCATGGGGAGGATGGTCAATTCAATCGTGATCGAAAACGACCTCAGGGAAGAATGGACCGCTCTCAAGGATGCCCCTGATTATATGAACCTTCCCGTAGAAGAACTCAAGGAGAAGATAAAGGCGGCGGGCATTGTCGGCCTCGGCGGCGCCGCCTTCCCGACCGCGGTCAAGCTCTCACCGCCTAAAGAAAAACCGATCGACGTGGTCATCATAAACGGCGCGGAATGTGAGCCCTATCTTACTGCCGATTACCGCCTGATGATCGAGAAACCGAAAGAGATAATCGAAGGGCTGAAGATACTGATGAAGGTCCTCGGTGTAACGAAAGGCTACGTCGGGATTGAAAACAATAAACCCGATGCGGTCTCGAAGATGAGCGAGGCTGCAAAGGGAGCAGCCGGCATCGAAGTCATGGCGCTCGAAGTGAAGTACCCTCAGGGCGCCGAGAAGATGCTGATCAAGGCGGTCGCGGGGAGGGAAGTCCCGGCGAGGGGGCTGCCGATGGACGTCGGCGCCGTTGTCCAGAATGTCGGCACTGCGCTGGCTGTTTATGAGGCCGCCCGGTACGGCAAGCCGCTGATAGAAAGGGTGGTTACAGTCACAGGGGAAGGGATAAAAGAGCCGAAGAACCTGATGGCAAGGGTCGGGACAAAGATATCTGAACTGATAGATGAATGCGGCGGTTTCAAGGACGATGTCGCAAAGGTGGTGGCAGGCGGTCCGATGATGGGGTTTGCGCTTTCCTCTTTAGATGTGCCGGTGACAAAAGGCACCTCCGGTGTCCTCGTCCTTCCCGAGGAAGGCGTGGTGCATGCCGAAGACTACGGTCCCTGCATACGCTGCGGCAGGTGCATCGATATCTGTGCTATGGGGCTGATGCCTTCGATGCTGAGTATCCTTTCCGAAAAGGGGATGTATGAAGAGGCAAAGGAATACAACCTGTTCGATTGCTTCGAGTGCGGCTCCTGCGCCTTTGTCTGCCCGTCAAAGAGACCTATTGTGCAGCTTGTAAGGTTAGCGAAATCCATGGTAAAGCCTTAAGGAGAGTTAGATGGAGGCAACGAAAAAAGAACATGAACTGATAGTTTCGGTAAGTCCTCATGTAAAAAGTGAGGAAACGACAAGCCGTATCATGTGGACGGTCAGCGTGGCCCTGCTGCCTGCTCTTCTTTCCGGAGTCTACTTCTTCGGGCTGAAGGCGCTCTTTATTACGGCATTATGCATCATAAGCTGCTTGGCATCCGAACAGCTTTATATGAAGATCGTGGACAAGAAGTCCCCGGTGGGCGACGGGAGTGCTTTTCTCACGGGTCTTCTATTGGGCATGAACATGCCGGCCTCTCTCTGGTCTTTCTCGCCCTTCACGGCGCACGTGCCCATCGTTGCTTCATTCGTGGCCGTGGTAATAACGAAACAACTCTTCGGCGGGCTCGGCTTTAACGTCTTCAACCCCGCGCTGATAGGAAGGGCCTTTGCCCTTATTTCATGGCCTAAGGCCATGACCATATGGATGGAGCCGACGGCTTCTTTCTTTGCAATGGACGCCAAGACCACAGCAACCCCCCTGGGCATACTCAAAGAGGCAGGGATGACTGAACTTATAAAGGTCTTCGGCGACAAGATAAGTCTCTATCAGCATCTGCTCACGGGAAACAGGGCCGGGTCGATAGGCGAGACATCGGCGATAGCCTTGCTTATAGGAGGTCTGTTCCTGCTCTACAAGAGATACATAACCTGGCATATCCCGGTGTCGTTTCTGGGCACTGCCGCACTTATGGCATGGGTCTTCGGCGCTAAAGGGAGTCTTTTCGCAGGTGATCCTGTAGTCCATCTCCTGTCGGGCGGCATGATGCTCGGCGCGTTTTTTATGGCTACCGATTATGTGACCTCTCCCTCGATGAGAAACGGCCAGCTCCTGTTCGGCGCGGGCTGCGGAGCGCTCACAATGCTCATAAGGCTCAAGGGAGGGTTCCCGGAAGGTGTCATGTTCGCGATACTCATTATGAACTGCTTTGCCCCCCTCATCGACCGGGGGTTCAAGTCGAAGGTATTCGGGGCCGTGAAGCCGAAGGCAAAGGAGGCGAAATAATGACCGGCAAGGATATTTTTAAGGTAACCTTAAACCTCATTATCGTATATCTTATCGGCGGGTTTATCCTTGCATTTGTCTATGCAAATACCTCTCCGAAGGTATTTAAAAACAATGAAGAAACAGAGAAAAAGGCATTGAAAGTGCTTATGCCGGATGCGGACACCGTTGTGAAGATGGGAGATTGGTCGATCCACGATAAGCACGCTAAATATTTCATCGCAAAAAAAGGCGGCGAAACTATAGGCTACGTTATCCAGTCCTTCGGTAAAGGCTACTCAAGCTATATAAACACCTTCATCGCAACAGACAAGGATTTTAAAGTCCAAAAAATAAATATACTTGGACACGGCGAGACGCCAGGCCTGGGGGACGAGATCGAGGCCGACTGGTTCAAAAACCAGTTCAAAGACAAGAGCATCGATCACCTCAAGGTGATTAAGGGAGATACAAAAGAGGACATACAGGCTATCTCCGGGGCAACCATATCGAGCCGGGCAGTCACCGAAGACGCGGTAAAGAACGGTGTCGCATTTCTGATCAAGACGGTCAACACCGCTAATAACCCCGCCACAGAGCAGGGCGGCAGTATTTCTCACGGGGTCAAGGAAGGAGGCAATACCGATGTCAAGCAGCAGCAACATTAATCTCAAGGAATTATTCTTAAACGGCATTATCAAAGAAAATACGATCTTCAAACTCGCCCTCAGCCTCTGTCCCTCTATTGCCGTTACGAACAACCTCAAAAATGGCATCTTTATGGGCGCTGCAGTATTATTTGTCCAGGTAATGGTCAACATCACCATTTCTCTCATGAGAAATATAATAGAACCGAAGGTGAGACTGCCTATTTTTATGCTGGTCATCTCCGGATGGGTGACAGTGACCCAGTTAATGATGGCTGCCTTTGCTCCCGACGTCTACAGCAAGGTCGGCCTTTATATTGCCCTGATCGTGGCCTTTGCTTCTATCCTGGCCAGGGCCGAGATGTTTGCTTCCAAAAACACCTTCGTCCCCTCGATGGTGGACGGACTTGGCATGGGCATCGGCTTTCTGTTTGCGCTGACAACTATAAGCTTCTTCAGAGAATTGGTTGGCAGGGGGACGCTTACCGTACCTACCGGTTTGGCAACTCAGCATGTCTTTACGCTCATGAATACAAAGCCTGTTTTGTTAATGGTGTTGCCTGCCGGCGGATTTCTCGCTGTCGGTATACTTATGGCGCTTTTCAACTGGATCAATGCCAGATACGCGGCAAAGGCCGCGCATGGGTCGCATTAAAAGGAGGAGAGAAAGATGAGCAGCGAATTTATAAAACTTTTTGAACTGATCATATCGGCCTCACTGATAAACAATTTTGTCTTTACAAGGTTCCTTGGACTTTGCATATTTTTCGGCGTATCGAAGAAGATGGAGACGGCCGTCGGCATGAGTATCACATTTACCGCTGTCATGATGATAAGCGCGGCATTAAGTTGGATCGTATATAATCTGGTAATGGTGCCGCTTGATATCACTTTTCTTGAGATCATTGTGTTCATCGGGATAATAGCGGGACTCGTCCAGGTGTCTGATACGATAATGAGAAAGGTCTCCCCAGGGTTGTATTATAAGCTTGGTATTTATCTTGCGCTGATATCGACAAACTGCATAATACTTGCAGTCCCGCTCATTAACGCCGGTGAGAAATACTCATTTCTGGAGAGTCTTGCCTTTGGATTTGGCTCAGGGCTCGGCTTTGCGCTTGCGCTCATCATTATGGCCAGCATCCGCGAAAAACTTGAACTGGCCGAGGTGCCGGCGCCGTTTAAGGGACTGCCGATGGCCTTTGTGGTAACAAGCCTGATCGCACTTGCGTTTACCGGTTTTTCAGGATTGATTACTCTTTAATTTAGACAAGTAAATACAGTAAACTATATATAATTACCTTTGAGGAGAGCATAAAATGTCTAATGGGCCGATCATAAAAAAGACTGGGTTACATACGATTCTTTTCACACTCTTTTGTGTTGGCGTGCTTCTGCTCTTCTGCTCCCCCTCTGTTATCTATGCCGGCGTGGGCGGCGGGGTCGAGGGAAAAGAGAAGGTCGACATCGTACCCCTGATCAAGTGGACCCTTGTCTTTCTTGCAGGAATGGGCACTGTCTTCGGTATCGGCATCGCCTTTGCGGCAAAGAGGTTTGCCGTTCAGATAGACCCGAGGGTCGAGAAGGTGAAAGACCATCTTGCGCACGCCCATTGCGGTGCATGCGGCTATGCCGGTTGCGAACAGTATGCCGAGGCCGTAGTGAACAAGCCTGAGGTCGCCCCGAACCTCTGCATCCCCGCGGGCGCAAAGGGCGCCGAGGCGGTTGCGCTTATTACCGGTAAGAAGGCCGAGATAAGGGAGCCCCAGTTCGCAAGGATCATGTGCCAGGGCGGATGGTCCAAATCGGTAAAAAGGTTCAAGTATGAAGGCATACAGGACTGCAGGGCGTCGATACTCGCAGGCGGCGGGGACAAGGCCTGCAGATACGGCTGCCTCGGATACGGCACCTGTTCCAGGGTATGTCCTTTCGGTGCGATCTCGATGACTGATGACCACCTTCCGTTTGTCGATATCACAAAGTGCACCGGATGCAGGAAGTGCGAACAGGCGTGTCCCACAAAGGTGATCGAGGTCCTGCCGGCATCCAGGCAAGTACTCGTCACCTGTCACTCAAAAGACAAGGGCGGAGATACACGCAAGAACTGCGAGGTCGGCTGCATCGCCTGCGGTATATGCGTAAAGGTATGCCCCTTTGACGCACCATCGGTCACGAACAGCCTTTCGAGGATAGACCTCGACAAGTGCAAGGTCTGCGGCCTGTGCGTTACCAAATGCCCTACGAAGGCGATCAGCGACTTTATCCCGCAGAGGCCGAAGGCATTTATTATGGACAACTGCATAGGCTGCCAGATATGCTCCAAGGTCTGCCCGGTCGATGCTCCTTCGGGAGAGATGAAGAAACTGCACGTGATAAATAAAGACCAATGCATAGGATGCGGCATATGCACAGCCAAATGCCCTGTCCAGGCTATCGACGGAACGTTTAACGCCCGGGAAGTGTTTGCGGCAGCGGCTGCCAAGAAGGCAAAAAAAGCAGAAGCGGCGTAATAAATTTATTTAGAGAAAAACAAAAAAGGCCCTCCGGAAAGAGGGCCTTTTCATTTCATAATATAGTTCAGGACGTGTTAATCCTATCTTCCTTCCCGCCCAGGAAAAAATTGCTCGATCTTCTTCGCGATATATACTTCATAGGCAACTACAAATTCGACATTCATGGGACAGGCCCTTCTCACTTCCACCCGGATATTCGGGTCCTGGGGTTGGGATGTTGCCACTACAAGGATATCGCTTCCCTTTGTCTCCACAGGGATTACTTCCCACTTTTTCACCACCTCTTCGGGCAGGATTGTGGCGATGTCAGCGGTTATCTCCACCTCTGAAAGGTCGATCCAGGGGCAACTAAACTGCGTCGCCAGCGCTATGCAGATGTCGCTCGGGGTCAGGAATTTAAGCTCTACCAGGATCTGTCCCAGCTTCTTCTTTTTCTGTTCATGCTGGACGTTAAGCGCGATGTCAAGTTGTCCGGCCGTAATATATCCTGCCTCCAGAAGTATCTGCCCCAGCATCTTCGGGCTTTTCTTTTGCTTCTCGATAGATTCATTCAGTTGATGGTCGGTTATGATGTTCTGTTCCTTCAGTATCGTTCCTATTTTTTTCTCCCTCATCTCCTTCTGCCTCTGCAGGGCCGCATCGAGCTGCTCCTCGGTAATCTTCTTGTGGTCGATCAGGACCTTTCCGAAAAGCTTAAGGGTTTCGACGTGCTTTACGGCATGGGCATTGATGAAAATCCGCACGCTCTTATCAGCGGGATTGATGGGGACGATAAAGAACCCTGTATCGTTGGGGTTATACTTATTCGTAGACCCATGGACGATGGTACCGTCCGTGAATTCAACAATCAGTCTCATTGCCAGGGCTCCCGCAAAAACGGACTGGTCTATAGTCTCCGTGCGAAGATTAGAGCCCCCCGGCTCCTCTTTTTTGAGAAAAAGGACCTCCTTGACCGAATTTATCCTTTCAGTGGAAGTCAAGGTCTTCCCATCTTTGTCTTCAACCTGAAGGTGAAAGGCCGGCTGATTGATATTAAAGGCGAGGACATTGCCTGTCTTTTCTTTCCCGTCTAAATACTTTACGATGACCTTAGCCATAGGTGAAGTACATTATAGCAGAGAATGGGGCGGTATTTAAACTCATCGTTTGCAAATTGCCGGCGGTCATAATCAGGCATTGAAGCCTCAACCCTACTTGTATTTATCTGGAATATCCTGCTATCTTATAGGGATTTTTTCCCGGGAATTGTGAAAAAGGCGCTCTCTTCGGGGGCCGAATTCAATAGAGAAGGAGGCAGTATGCGGTTGACGAAGGTTATCATCGGAGTATTTTTATCGGTTTTGCTCGTAGGTTTTGTCTATGCCGGCCTGGGGCAGGGAGATGAATCATTAACAAAGCTCCTTGACGGAAACAAGAGGTTTGTATCTGGTGAGCTTGCGAAGAAGGACATCGGGGAAAGCAGGAGGCAGGAGCTCACAAAGGGACAGAGTCCGTTTGCGACCGTCCTTTCCTGTTCTGATTCGAGGGTGGCACCGGAGCTTATCTTCGACCAGGGGCTCGGGGATATCTTTATAGTGAGGGTGGCCGGCAACGTTGTTGAGAAGACAACTCTTGGAAGTATCGAATACGGGGTTGAGCACCTCCAGACACCGCTTCTCATCATTCTGGGGCATGAATCATGCGGCGCGGTAAAGGCTACGCTCGAAGCAAAGGGCAAGCCTGAAGGGAACATAGGCGCAATACTTAAAAAGATAATGCCTGCGGTCAACACTGCCAAAAAGGCGAAGAAAGATCCGAAGGATACGCTGGATATCGCCGTGCAGGAGAATGTGAAGAATACATACAAGGACGTCATGAAGAGCAAGATCGTAAGCGAACTCGTCCATGAAGGGAAGCTCAAGGTCGTTGCAGCCGAATATTATCTGGGGACCGGCAAGGTCGAGATGATAGACCCCGCTTCTTCACACGAAGGCCATAAAGGGCATCATTGATATTTAACGTTACGAATGGAAGTCCGGAAGCACGGAAGGGAGAATATTTTCTCTCTTCCGCGCTTTTGTGTTTTGGGTTGTATTCTCGCCGGCGATGCGGACATCTATTCCGGACCATTGCGGACAGTTCTTGATTTCCGCCCTCATTCACGTCTGATTTCATCAGAAGGAATTACTCCGACAAAGTTCTCGCTGTGGGCTTCACCACTAATAAACAGGTCTGGAGAGTTGCAACTCTTGAAGTTTTCCGCTAATAACTTTCTCGTCAATGATGCCGAATCAGTGACATATTGAAAGACTCAAGAAAACTGATATGATGTTAATGAGTAAGTCCTCGGACATTCGAAAATTAACGGCAAAAGAGGGAGAGGACAGTAGGAAGGCTTGCGCAACCCGGGAACAGCAGGGAAAGAGTGTTAAGCATATAGGGCTAAGCTAAACCAGCCCTCACATCGAAATTTATCCGACGTGAAAAAGGAGGTGTGATATGACGAAGAAAGTGACAGACAGGGCGTCTTTATTTACAGGACTTTTTGCAGCATTCTTATTTACGGTATCAGCTGTTGGAGTCGCTTTCGCGCAGCCGCTTGCGTACCAGAATGAAACTCTGACTTCCATTGCCAAGGGGGTGGACAGCACGCTCCGTCCGACAGCTCAACGGCTCTCTATCAAGAACGACACTGATTACAACAGCTTCTTCGGTGGCTCGCCGCCCGCTTCGCCGACGGTGAACTTTGCCACTGAAGACGTGATCGCGGTGACGATGGGCAACCAGCCCACCGGCTCCTCGATAGACATCACGCGGGTCGAAGTCAGGACGACCGGATTCACCGCCGGCGCGGGCTACGTCCACGTTGCTCAGGTCACAGGCACGTCGAATGACACCGGGACGCAGCCTTATGCGGTTGTCAAAGTCCCGAAGGGCGCGCTCGCCTACTTGTTCGTGAATGACATTGCGATCACTCCCTATAGCGGACCGACTCCTTTCAACAAGATCGTCTACACGACGAGCGGCGGTGTGGCTCCGTACACCGATTCGATCACGATCGATTCCACGGGTAAAGTTACCGTCAACCGGAGCATCGGCTCGACTGGAGGGACGACCTACTCCGGAACGCTCACGCCATCCCAGATCCAGGACCTGAATACGGCGTTTTTTAACGCGAACGTGGCCTCCTTACCGGTCTCGATCAGTAGTACGCCTCTCCCGGTGGTGCTACCGGCTGAGATCGTCGAAAGCGGATTGGTCAATGGAGAAGTCCACATGACCACGGTCCAGCAGGCTGGTCTCTACGGGGACTTCGGCCAGGTGAAGGCGCTTATCGATGCGATGCGCGGGCCTGCTGAGCAAGCCGTGAGGGGCACCCAGACCCAAGGCTTCACGATCGATGGCACGGTGGCGCTGACCGGAACGACGCTCAATGTCGGCGGGCACATCATTGCCCCGACGGATCCCTTCTACAATCTGATCGCGAGTATGACCGGCAAGAGCGTCGAATTCGAGTCGCCCGGCGGGGATACGACCACGCCGGTCATGAGCGTGGAGGGGAAGCTGACGGCAGGCGCCTCCCTGCTTTCGTTCCCGAACACGGGCGCGAGCGTGATCTCCTCGCTGCTGGCCGGGAGTCAAGTGACGGTTACGGACTTCACCCTGTTGGGGACCTATGTGGAGGTGAGATCTCCTGACGGCCAGAGGGGCTATGTCCCTAAAAGTTTGGTAGACGTCCAAATCCAAACTCCTGCCAATACTTTCAGTGTTAGTTATCTTGACGGCCTGGAGTTTACTACGCCGACTGCGCTCGCTGTAAGGGACACGTTTGAAGTTACAAACTTACAAATTAACTCGAATACTCCTATACTTCCTAGCTCTGCGCCGAACCTTACTATTAACTATAACAACGAGTGCTGGCACATGAACAACCCCTATTTCTGTCCTCCGGGCGTTCCGCTTGGAAGCAACACTATAGGTTATAACTCCATAGGCTGGGTCCTCTACCCGGACGGAAAGGGAGGGACAATCGCTGTTGATCCTTCTACACTCATAGCTTATCAGACGATATTTCCGGGAACCCTGGGAGTGTGGAACTCGGCGATGAATGCCCATAATCAAATTGCCTCTCAGCAGACCACTTATGACCAGGTTTCTTTTCCGAATGTTCTGTTTTACAATACGGGCCAAAATCAGAATATTACCATCTCGGGCCTTTCATTTGATGATAATGCGCTCTACAATCAATATCCTGGGACAAACCCATCAAGATGGCTAACGTTGTCGCTCTCGCCCCCCAGCCATACAATAAACACTCCTCAGATACCCTATGCGATAATAACGAACTATACACCCACCTGTGACGAATCATTTGTATCCATCACGCCGGGGTATCCGACTTATGGTCGTGCCCGAAATATCTCTTTCAACGGCGGCCTTTATGAGGCTGACTTGCCTGTTGTAACCTTGCCTGATGGCTCACGCGGATTAAGTGTTCTAGCGATACGGCGGGGAAGCAGCTGTCCCAATACCGGAAACTCCTATACTCAGGCAGGGGTATTGACTTTGAACAAGGTGAATATTAATGGAACAGACCACTCGGTTCAGCTTCAACGTACGGGGTCCACTATTCAAATTCTGAGTGTTCACTGACGTGTGACCCTGCGTGAGTGTTTCCGATTGAACACCACACGATAGGCACAAAACTGATGGGTTCAGTTACAGGAAGAAAAGTTGCGAAGGCATTCCAATGACAAGTTCTCCGCTTGTTATTCGACTATTGTATTCACACTGGAGTGTTAGCAGTGAGTACTCTTTATGTTTAGGCTTAATGTTAGGTCTGATATACTATGAGAAATTGAAGTATGCGACATGAATACTGACGATCCATATGACCTGAATCGGTTTCTGAGCGCTCAGGAAGGCGTATATGAAAGAGCGCTCGCAGAGCTTAAGGGCGGTCAGAAGCGGACTCACTGGATATGGTATATATTTCCTCAGATCGATGGATTGGGATACAGTCCGACGGCGAAGCGTTACTCCATCAAGAGCATAGAAGAGGCGCAGCAGTACCTTAAGCATCCTGTTCTAGGAAAAAGACTGTTGGAATGTACGGAAGCGGTGATTGCTCTTAAGGGCGGATCCCTTTCAGAAATCTTCGGTTATCCCGATGATCTGAAGTTTAAGTCATCGATGACGCTGTTTGAAAAGATAGCAGGCCCA
>JBIOIY010000005.1:0-94778 GCA_044450345.1 Thermodesulfovibrionales bacterium
AGGGAGAACAATGACCTGAGGTACCGGTTTCGGCTGAAGAGAAAGCGATATCTTTCGCTTCTCCAGGTCGACCCCGAGCACATATACCTCGACCGTCTGTCCCATCTCGACAACCTCTTTCGGATGGTTGATGCGTCTGCCCGCGCCGAGGTTCGAAATATGAATCAGGCCTTCGACTCCGGGTTCGAGCATAACAAAGGCGCCGAAAGGCGCAAGGCGCATTATTGTGCCGCTGGCCCTCGCGTCGACGAGATATTTTTCGTTTACACCTTCCCACGGGTCCGCTTCCAGAGCCTTCATACTCAGGGTCAAACGGTTGGCGCCCCAGTCGAGGGCAATTATCTTTGCAGTCACTTCCTGTGCTGCAGAAAATACGTCCTCAGGCCTCCTGCTCCTGTCCCATGAGATCTCACTCGCGGGGATCAGACCGTCGACCCCGCCGAGGTCGACGAAGGCGCCGAAATTCTGTATCGAACGGACAGTGGCCTTTACGGTCATGCCTACGGAGAGTTCTTCTTTGAGCTTATCGATCCTGGTCCTCCGCTCTTCTTCGAGCATGGCCCTTCTGGACAATATTACGTTCTTCCCGTTTTCCTCATATTCGAGCACCTTGAACGGAAATGTCTGCCCCAGGAAGATGCCCCCTTCCCGTCCGCCCTTCAGATCGATCTGCGAAAAAGGACAGAAACAGCGCACGCCTCCGACAGACACCTCGAAGCCGCCCTTCACTTCACGTTTCACTGTCCCGTTCACCGGCACCCCCGCCTCAAAGGAGTCGCGTACAGCTGCCAGAGTGGACGCCGAATAGCCGTTCACAGTTGTGGTAAGCCTCCTGACACCGTCTTTGACATTGATATAAAATGCATCAATCTCGTCGCCGACATGCACGGATAGCGTCCCGTCTTCGGCCTTGAACTCCGTTACATCGATAACACCCTCGCTCTTTCCCCCGAGGTCGATATACACGAAGTCACCTGAAATACTGACGACCTTCGCCCTCACCTTCTGGCCGGGGCCGAGCCTTTCATGGGCCGTGCTCTTCGCCAGGAGTTCTGCAAAGTCCTCTTTCACTTCTGCAGCGACTTCCGTGCCTGCGTTATGATTTACATCTGAAGGATTTTCGATATTTTCATTCGACATAGCTTAATACCTCACTTGTTAAAGTCCTCAGGCTTTTCCACCTTGAAGCAGTTTGATACAGACAGAGGTATTAAGTGTATAGGATTTGCCGCTCCCGAGTCAATGGTGGGATATAAACGGGAAGCGATGGGATGTCAGATTACAAAATGCCGCCAAAAGGAGGCCATGATGCGCCTTTCCGCTTTACCCCGATACGACGGAGGACATATACTATGTATATATGGACAAGAAAGCCGTCTTAAAGAAGAACCCCTGTCCCGACTGCACGTTCTGCCAGTACTGCAGCAAGACCCGCTGCAGCATGTGCCTGCCGAAGGGCTGCAAGAAACCTAAGAAGGAAAACACGAACAAAATACATATACCGCTATTTCGCCCTTACTGACCGCCCGTCCGTCGAAAAATAAGAAATATCCCGTTGAGGCGCCGGCATCGCCGCTCCTGAGGGGGCTTGAGAATTCCTGTCCAGTTGACTCTCCCCGCAGGTTTGATACAATGTGAGTAGACAAAGGGATCCAACGTATCGAATCGGTCTGCAAACACATGAAATGGTAGATAAAAGTCTTCGTATACGTATACTGGAAGATGTCCCCGGGGATATAATGCTGGTCGACTACAAAATCCGCAAGTCCTTGCGCATAGTCACTATCGCCGTCTTCATTAGCCTCGTACTGTTTCAGTCAAACGCTTGTTCCTGGGCCGACGATCAACAGGTCACGATAAAGATCGGCGGCACCGGGGGCGCGATAGGTGCGATGAAGGAGCTTGCGGCAGCCTTTCAGAAAAAACATTCGTCTGTAAGGATCGTCTTTATCCCGAATCTTGGTACAAGGGGCGGAATTAAGGCGGTTGCCGAGGGAGCAATTGATATCGGGATTTCCGGCAGAGCGCTCACCGCCGCAGAGTTGTCCCAGGGCCTAAAACAGATCGAGTATGCGAGGAGCCCCTTTGTATTTGTTACGTCATGTAATGGAGCGGGGATAAACCTGACGCCTGACATGGTAATTAAAATCTACAGAGGCGAGATAAAAACGTGGCCCGACGGCACGCCGATACGCATAATACTGAGGACGGATGGCGATATGGACACGATCATGCTGAAAGCCCTTTCGCCCGGGCTGAAAGACGCCGTGGGGACAGCGCAATCCAGGGAGGGGATGATCACTGCCATTACCGACCAGGACAGCGCGGATCACGTCGAGAAGATCAAGGGCTCCTTCGGTACTTCAACGCTCACACAGATCATTTCTGAAAAGAGGGAGGTCACTATGCTTCCCTTTAACGGGGTGATGCCGGGCGTTGAAACTGCTGTCAAAGGCGCTTATCCATTTTCCAAACCTTTTGTCATGATCACGGGACCGAAGTCCGCGGTGGCCGGAAGCTTTGCCGGATTTGTCGGCTCACCGGAGGGCAGGGCAATACTGACGAAAACGGGCAACATGGTACCAAAGGGGAAATGAATGGACGCGATCAGGAAAATGACGAGATTCTCGGTGGTCTTTTTTAGTGTCCTTGCGGTTATGATCGCACTCCTCATCCCGGCCGGCTATTTTATTCTCGGATATCAGAACCAGAGGGCGGTCTTCGAAACAGAGGCGCACATGAATTCCGTTTTCCTCTCCGAGATCATAAGCGCAAACCCCGGATACTGGCGCTACGAACAGTTCAGGCTTGTCGAATCTCTCACCGCGCATACGTCCAGGAGGTACGGAGAGATGCGCCGCGTTATCGATAGCAAGGATTCAGTAGTTGCACAAACGGGGGGGAAGATAGAGTCGCCGGTGATTACCGTTTCGCACGCTGTGTATGATTCGGGTGTGCCGGTGGGGAGGGTTGAGATAACGGGGTCTCTTCGTCCTCTGCTGAAATATACTTCTGCAGTGGGGTCGTTCAGTGTTTGTCTCGGGGCAGTGATCTTCCTTGCGCTGAAGGCATTCCCGCTCCGTGCCTTGGCAAAGGCCATGCAGTCAGCATATGAGGAGAAGGAAACGGCGCATGCGATCCTGAATAATATTCCGGACATAGCCTGGTTGAAGGACAAGGACGACAGGTATATCGCGGCGAATGAACCGTTCGGAACGATCTGCGGCGTGGCCCCGGCTGATCTGGCAGGGAAGACTGATCTGGATCTCTGGCCCCGCGACTTGGCGGAGCGGTACAGGGCGGATGACAGAGAGGTGATGGCCACGGGCAAAAGAAAGTATATCGACGAGCCCCTTGTCGACAAAGATGGAAAGACGACCTGGATATTAACCATAAAAACGCCTATTTTCAATGACAAGGGGGAGGCAATAGGAACGATAGGAATAGCACGGGATTTTACAGAGCGGAAGCAGATAGAGGATGAGCTGAGATACAAGAAAACCGTCCTCTCCATCCTTCAACAGATCTCCCCCAGCGCGCTACTGTTGGTTGACGAAAACTCCAGGATCACCTCCTATAATCAACAATTCATCGACTTATGGGGTCTGCCCGGAGAGATGGTCAGCGCCGGTATCGATGAGCCCGTGCTTCGGGTAGTCTGCCAACGGATGGAAAATCCCGAGGCATTTCTCGCCAAAGTCAATTACCTGTATGAGCATAAGGAGGAAACGAGCCACGACGAGCTTCAGTTGCGGGACGGAAGGATCATTGACCGGTATTCGTCGCCGGTGACTGGAGATGATGGCAGGTACTATGGCCGGGTCTGGGATTTCCGAGATATCACAGAACTCAAACGGGCTGTGGAAGAAGTCCGCAAGCTGAATGAAGGACTTGAACTGAGGGTGGCGGAAAGAACAAAACAGCTTCTCGATGCACAGGAGGAACTGGTCCTGAAGGAAAAACTCTCCACACTCGGGCAGCTTGCAGGAAGTGTGAGTCATGAACTGAGAAACCCGCTTGGGGTAATGAGTAATGCCATATATTATCTGAAGACTATAATGTCCGGCGCCGATGAAACTGTCAAAGAATATCTGAACATAATTAAGAGTGAGATTGACATATCAGAGCGGATCATCACAGACCTCCTTGATTTTACGAGGACAAGGACGTCTCAGACTAATATGGTTGCAGTGGATGATCTTATAACGCAGAGCATCGGGGAGTGCAAAGTTCCCCAGTGTATTTCGCTTCGGGTCGAAATACCGGACACGCTTCCGGCGGTGAAGGTCGATCCGCTCCAGATGGGGCAGGTGTTTCAGAACCTGGTAACCAATGCGGTCCAGGCGATGCCTAATGGAGGCGAGTTGTGCATCAGCGCACGTCTGGCGGATAATGTAGGGGGAGCCCTGCGTGGCTCCCCTGTTTCGGGCGACCACACAGGGTCGCCCCTACAAAAGGACACTGATTTCATCGAAATCAGTGTCACCGACACCGGAGAGGGGATATCGCCGGAGAATATGAAAAAACTTTTCCAACCTCTGTTCACGACCAAAGCACGGGGGATAGGCTTGGGGCTTACGGTTGTGAAAAATCTCACAGAGGCAAACGGCGGAAGGTTAGAGGTCAAGAGCGAATCAGGCAAGGGGACAGCATTTACGGTGATACTGCCGGCAATAGTAAATAGGGGAGGGGGATAGAAAATGGGAGAAAAGACAAAGGTGCTTGTCGTGGACGACGACCGGAGGATGGTCAGGACGATCTGCGACATCCTGAAGGTAAAAGGCTATGAAGCTGCGGAAGCATATACAGGCGAGGAGGCGGTTGAAAAAGTGAAGTCCGATAATCCGGACTGTGTGCTGATGGACGTCAGGATGCCCGGGCTCAACGGGGTGGAGGCGTTGAAGATGATCAAGGGCACATCCCCAGATCTTCCGGTTGTGCTGATGAGCGCCTATGCCACGGAGGAGCAGGTGGCGGAGGCCAAACAGCTTGGGGCAGACACTGTACTGACAAAACCGGTTGACCTTCAGATGATCTTTTCCTTCCTCGCGCTTCTCAGAAAGGAAGAGAGCATCCTGATTGTGGACGATGATCCGAATTTCTGCAGGACTGTCGGCGATGTTCTGCGATCGAGGGGTTACCGGGTAGAGACCGAAGCAGACCCTAAAAATGTCCTCGGGCATATGGAGCAGAATTACAAACTGGCGGTCATACTTGACCTTAAACTCGGAGATACGGACGGACTGGAAGTACTGAAGGCCGTTCGGTCCAGATATCCCTCAAAACCGGTAGTGCTGGTAACGGGCTACAGAGAAGAGATGACCGATACGATCGAAAAAGGACTTAAAATAGGGGCCTATACATGCCTGTATAAGCCTTTTGAGATGGAGGGGCTGCTGGATACGATAAAGGAAATAAGCCGGAAAAAGCGCGGGAACGTGCTCGGGGAGACATTCTACGGCAGAGGACATTAACATGATACACAAAGCCCGGATATTGATTATCGACGATGACCCCAATCTGAGGAAAACCCTTTCCGACATTCTCGGGGCAAAGGGCTATGAAACATTGACGGCCAAAGACGGGGCAGAGGGGCTTGATCTGTTGAAGCAGTGCTCCGTCGATGTCGTTCTCATCGACCTGGGGCTTCCCGATGTTCCCGGAATCGAGGTGCTGAATACGGTAAAGGCCTCATGCCCGGCCACAGAGTCCATCATCCTTACCGGGAATGCCACCCTTGATTCCGCGATCGAGGCAACGAACAAAGGGGCTTTTTCTTATCTTCAAAAACCGTATGATATCGATCAGCTCATGCTGCATATAAAACGCGCTATCGAAAAACGGGAGGCAGGAAGGAAGATCTTGATGCAGAGCACTGAACTGAAAAAAATCAACGCAGAGTTAAGGGTCCTTTATGCAAAAGCAAACGTCTCTTCACTCCACGATTCTCTTACGGGACTCGCCAACAGGCGCTTTCTTGAAGTCCAGCTGGAGAAAAATTATGGATCCGCAAAACGCTACGGTCAGCCTCCCTCCATCATCATGCTGGACATAGACCATTTTAAACAATATAACGACACCCACGGCCATGTTGAAGGAGACGGACTGCTGGTGAAGATTGCGCATATATTTTTAAAAGTCATAAGGAAGGCCGACTATGTTTTCAGATACGGAGGAGAGGAGTTCCTGGTCATGCTGCCCATGACCAATATTACTAATGCCTGCAAAGCCGCCGAACGGCTGAGGAGAACGGTGGAGTCTGAGGCCGGGATCACCGTAAGCCTCGGCGTATCTTCGTATCATGAGTCCATGCAGGACAAGGAATCCTTGATCAGGGACGCAGACAATGCATTGTCCCGGGCAAAACAGAACGGCAGGAACAGAGTCGAGGTGAGCACGCTGCCCTGTGAAAGGGAAAAATGATAAAAAGAAGAAAAAAAAAGGCGGATGGGGGATCTTATGGATAAACCAAGAATTCTGATAATAGACGATGACGCCAATCTCAGAAAGACCCTCTCAGATATATTGAGGGCGAAAGGATATGATGCGCTGGCAGCCAAAGACGGCGCAGAGGGGCTTGATCTGTTGAGGCGGTGTTCCGTAGATGTCGTGCTTATCGACCTGGAACTTCCCGATATTCCCGGGATCGAAGTGCTTGACGCGGGGAAAGCATCCTGCCCGTCCACAGAGGCCATCATTCTTACCGGGAATGCCACCCTTGATTCAGCAATCGAGGCAACAAACAGGGGGGCCTTTTCCTATCTGCAGAAACCATATGATATCGACCAGTTGATGCTCCATATCAAACGTGCTGTCGCTAAACAGCAGACAGAAAAGGCGCTGCTGGAATCGGAGAACAAGTTCCGTGATCTATCGGAAAAATCGTTAGTCGGTATTTACCTCATACAAGGCGATATATTCAGTTATGTTAATCCAAAGTTGGCCGAGATATTCGGTTATACGGCCGATGAGTTGACTGATAAAAAGGGACCCGTTGACCTGGTCATGCCGGAGGATTGGCCCCTCGTCGAAGAAAATGTGCTGAAAAGGCTGTCTGGGGAGGCTGAGTCCATTCATTATAGTTTCCGGGGCATAACAAAGAACAGCGAAGAAGTGTATGTCGAGGTATATGGATCGAGAACACTTTATCGGGGAAAACCCGCTGTCATCGGGACGCTCCTTGACATTACGGAGCGTAAACGCTTAGGGGATGAACGGGAAAAACTCATCACCAAGCTTCAGGACGCGCTCTCAAAGGTGAAGACCTTGAGCGGAATGCTGCCGATCTGCTCTTTCTGCAAAAAGATCAGGAATGACAGCGGATATTGGTTTCAGCTAGAAGCCTATATCAGCGAGCATTCTGAAGCTGAATTCAGTCATGGCCTCTGTCCCGAGTGTGAGAAAAGGCAATATGAAGAACTTGAAAAGCTAAAAAAACATGGAGACAGAGACGGCAGTGATAGATGATGCCTCTTAGAAGACCATCTGAACGTCATGTAGGCCTTTCCCGATATCCCCAACACTTTCCGCCTCGCTCCTTGACAAGCCTTTAAGTATTGATTTATGTTAGAGAGTTTTCATAAATTTTATATTTTCTAAACGCTTATAGATAGATTGGACCGAAATGAAGCTTAGTGCGAAGGACGTCACCGGACTCCTCGACCTGTCTTGCGGAGAAAATATCTGTGAGGTTTTTCTCCGCAATGAGGCGGGGATAGAGTGAGGCAGCAGATTAATGATGCCTGAGCAGATAGACCTGGCCTCCTTTTCCGTTCTCCTGCTTTTACTGCCGGTTGTACTTGCGCCGTTCATCGCGCGCAGCCAGCGTCTTCTTTCGTACTTCACCTTTTCCGTGACTGCGACCGCCTCTCTTCTATCGGTAACCGCCGGGGCCTGGGCCGTCCTGACCGGCCGGACGCAGAAGATCCAGCTGCTTATAGGGCTTCCCGACCTCCATTTCCATCTGAGACTCGATCCCCTTTCCGGCTTCTTTGTAACGGTCGTCGGTCTTCTGGCCTTCTTTGTTTCCATCTATTCGATAGGGTATATCAAGGGGTTTCTGGGCAAGAGGTCCGTGACCAGCCTCGCTATTTTCTACTGTCTCTTCCTTGCCGGAATGTATATGGTAGTCCTCTCCGACGACGCGTTGATCTTTCTGATTTCCTGGGAAGTTATGGCCGCGGCCTCTTATTTCCTGGTGATGTTCGAAAATGAGCGCATTGAAAACAGGCGGGCCGCTTTCCTCTATATGGTCATCGCTCATGTGGGTGCAATCGCAATCCTTCTCTCCTTCGGAGTGCTGGCGGGCCTCGCCGCAGGTTTCGGGAGTTTCAGCGGCTATACCTTCGATGCGATGCGCAGCGCCCATTTTCCGGTCGAATGGGCCACTGCGGCATTTCTCCTTTCGTTCTTCGGGTTCGCTGCAAAGGCGGGCGTCGTCCCCCTGCACGTATGGCTGCCGGAGGCACACCCCGTTGCGCCGTCGAACATCTCTGCACTCATGTCCGGCGTAATGCTCAAGACCGCGATCTACGGGATCATCCGCGTCACCTTCGACCTCATAAAAGTGTTCCCGTGGTGGTGGGGGGCGATAGTACTCGTATTTGGACTCGTTTCCGCGGTCATGGGCGTGCTCTATGCGCTGATGCAGCACGATCTGAAAAGACTTCTCGCCTATCACTCTGTCGAGAACATCGGCATCATCCTTATAGGAGTGGGACTGGCGATGATCTTCACCTCCTTCAAACTGCCGCTCCTTGCCGCCCTGGCCCTTACTGCGGGCATCTATCACACCCTTAACCACGCTATGTTCAAGGGGCTCCTTTTCATGGGAGCAGGCGCGGTTCTGCATGCGACACACGAACGCAACATGGAGGAGATGGGAGGACTCATTCACGTGATGCCCTGGACCGCTGCGCTTTTTCTGATCGGCTGTGTGTCGATATCCGCGCTGCCGCCCTTCAACGGCTTTGTGTCCGAATGGCTCACGTTCCAGGCGTTCCTCCTCTCCCCGTCCCTCCCGAGCCCGCTTCTGAAGCTGCTCATACCTATGGGTGCTGCACTTCTTGCGCTTACAGGGGCCCTTGCTGCCGCCTGTTTCGTAAAGGCCTTCGGGGTGACGTTCCTGGGCCACTGGCGCGGACACCGCCGGCCGAATGTTCGGGAGGCCGACTGGTTTATGCGCCTGGGCATGATCATGGCGGCCCTGACCTGCTTCTGCCTCGGTATTTTCCCGACACTCGTCATCGGCTGGATGGACTCCATCCCCGAACAGTTGGTCGGCACCGGGCTCGTTACTTCGGCAGGGACCTTCGGCTGGATGTGGCTTACCCCGGTGGCCTATGAACGTGCGTCTTATTCAGGCCCGATAGTCTTCTTCGGCATACTTTCGGTCGTAGTTGCCGCATACTTTCTTCTGCACGTAAAGCCGGGCGCCATAAAAAGGGTCCCGATCTGGGACTGCGGCTTCGAGAAGATCAACCGGAGGATGCAGTACAACGCAACCTCTTTTGCGATGCCTATACGGAGGATCTTCGGCTTCCTCTTCCACATAAAGGAACACACCGGGATAGGCCCTCAAAGCGCTCATAAAGCCTTTCCGAAAAAGCTCTACTATTCCCTGAGGGTCAGGGACCGGTTCTGGGGATGGCTCTATAAGCCGGTAATCGAGCTGAGCTTCTGGATCTCGCGCAAGGTCGGGAGGCTTCAGCAGGGCAGGATCCAGGCGTATCTTATCTATTCGTTCCTGACGATAATAGTCCTTCTGGTGTTCCTGCGATGATCGTGTATCCTTTTTTGATAGAGATATTGCAGGTGCTGATCCTCCTTGCGGTCGCGCCGGCATTCGTCGGATGGGTCAGGGTGCTGAAATGCTGGTCCCAGAGCAGAAGTTCGGCAGGAATATTTCAGCCTTACAGGGACATCATAAAACTTTTTTCAAAGGACGTCGTACTCGCGGAAAACGCCTCCTGGATATTCCGCTTCACCCCCTACCTTGTCTTCGGCACAGCGGTGATCGCCGGAGGTATCATTCCTATATTGTCTGTCGACCTTCCCCTCGCGGCTACAGCGGATGTCATAGTGCTCGTCGCCCTCTTTGCGATAGCGCGGTTTTTCACCGCCCTTGCAGGGATGGATATCGGCACCGCGTTCGGCGGCATGGGGTCGAGCCGTGAAATGACCATCTCGTCGCTCGCCGAACCGGCGATGCTCATGGCTATCTTTACGATGTCCCTTGCAAGCGGATCGACGTCGCTTTCACATATGGCACAGGTCATCCTGAGCGGCCAGCCTGTTTTGAGGCCCTCGATCGTCTTTGCGTTGTTCGCCTTTATACTCATCGCGCTTGCCGAAACCGGCAGGATCCCCGTTGACAACCCGGCGACACACCTGGAGCTGACGATGATCCACGAGGCGATGATCCTCGAATATTCCGGAAGACACCTCGCTCTGATCGAGTGGGCGTCGATGATGAAACTTTTTCTCTTCGTGGTGCTCGGGATCGCTGCCTTCGCGCCCTGGGGCATCGCGCCCTCGGGCAATCTTCTGGCGGTCCCGGCGGCGTTCCTTTTTATGGTGATCAAGCTGTGCATAGCGGGCATCGGCCTCGTGCTCATAGAGACAGGCCTCGCTAAGATGAGATTATTCAGACTAACCGAATTCCTAGGGTCGGCCTTCCTGCTGGCCACGCTGGGGATGTTGTCCTATTTTATTTTGGAGTGAGATGAGCCTTCAGGTAGCGGCACAGATCAATAGTTTTCTTGCGGCGCTCGTGCTCCTCACCGCATTCGGCATGCTGGTGCAGCGGAGGATGTACGGCCTGATACATCTTTTTGCCTGGCAGGGGCTCTTCCTCTCGATCAGCACGGCCATAGTCGGCTTTGTCGCGGGGAAACATCACCTCTATATCTCTTCGGTCCTCACGCTATCGCTCAAGGTGGTCCTCCTGCCTTACATCCTGCATGTCCTGATCCTGCGTCTGAAGATACAAAAGGAGGTTGAGACGATCGTCAACGTGCCGCTCACAATGCTGATCGGCATCGCACTCGTGATCTTGTCCTATCACCTGACCGCACCTGTTCGGGAGCTCTCGACACTGGTGACCCGTTCGACCCTTGCGGTCGCGCTCGCCACCGTCATGATCGGGCTTCTGATGATGATCACCAGAAGGCATGCGGTCACCCAGATCATAGGGTTTCTGGCAATGGAAAACGGACTCTTCTTTGCGGCGACCAGCGCGACGTACGGCATGCCCCTTGTGGTTGAACTCGGGGTGGCGCTCGACGTCCTGATCGCGGCGTTTATATTCGGGATATTCTTTTTCCACATACACACCACCTTTGACAGCCTCGATGTGGAACGGATGGCGCGGCTGAAGGAGGGAGACTGAAAGATGCCTGTTTACAAACACGACGGCTGCCGGTTATATGTCATTCCGGCTTGTCCGGAATCTTTCTTCCGGATGGATTCCCGATGCGCTTTGCTTGCGGGAATGACATGCAATCGAATGCATGTTGAGGTAAATAGATGATGCTGCTTATTTTGTTGGTTGTGCCTCTTGCTGCGGCGATCATACTTGCCTTTGTAGGAGACAGAAAGTTTGCTCCGGAGATCAATATCTTTTGCTCGGCCGCAAATTTTGCCGCAGGGCTGGGGTTGGCCTTCCAGGTCTATTATCACGGACCTATGCTGGCTGGAGGGAAGTTTTTCTTCGTAGATGCCTTTAATGTCTACCTCGCGGTCCTCACCTCTTTTGTCTCGATGACTACCGCTGTCTTCAGCAGGCGCTATATGCGCAGGGAGAGGGAACACGGTCGCGTCGGACATATAGGGATGCGGTTCTATCATGCGATGTTCCAGCTCTTTATCTTCGCCATGCTCCTTTGCCTCCTGACGAACAATGTCGGCATATTATGGATCGCGATGGAACTGGCCACACTCTCGACGGTCCTTCTGGTCTCACTCTACCGCACACCTACCGCGATCGAGGCGGCCTGGAAATATTTTATCCTCTGCGGCGTTGGCATTGCCCAGGCTCTGTTCGGGACGGTGCTCCTTTACTTTGCCGCTGAGAAGGTCCTGGGTGAGGGAGGAGAGGCCCTGCTCTGGACAAACCTCAGCCGGGTGAGCGGTCAACTGGAGCCGACGGTCCTGTCCCTTGCCTTCGTCTTTCTCATGGTGGGATACGGCACGAAGGTCGGCCTTGTGCCTCTTCATAACTGGCTTCCGGACGCGCACAGCGAAGGTCCCACCCCGATCTCGGCAGTGCTCTCCGGCCTGCTGCTGAACGTCGCTCTCTATGCGCTCGTCAGGTGCAAGGTCCTGGTGGACGGCTCTACCGGCACTCATCACGCCGGCGACATCATGATGGGCTTCGGGCTCATCTCGCTACTTGTCGCGGCCTTCTCGCTCCTGAGGCAAAAGGACATTAAACGGATGTTCTCATATTCGTCCATCGAGCATATGGGGATCGCCACCTTTGCATTCGGTCTGGGCGGCCCGATCGCGACCTTCGGTGGCCTTCTCCATATGCTCGTCCACAGCCTTGCCAAGTCGTCCATTTTCTTCACCGTCGGCCACGCATCGCAGATGCACCGTACGCAGGACATGGACAGGATAAAGGGACTCTTCAAGGGCAATCCGCTCGTCGGATGGGGACTGATGTTCGGGGTGATGGCGATCGTCGGCATGCCGCCCTTCGGCGTATTCACGAGCGAGTTCCTCATCCTGACCGCCACGATAAAAGACGCCCCTCTTCTTACTCCGTTTCTCCTTCTCGGTCTCGGCGTCGCCTTTGCAGCACTATTCCGCAGGGTCCAGCCGATGGTCTCCGGAGAGGTCCCTTCGTACCAAAAATCTATGCGGGTCGCCCATCTGCCTGTCCTGCTCCATATGGCCTTGGTCCTTTTCATAGGAATCTACCTGCCTGATTTTCTGAACCAGTGGTTTCATACCGCGGTGGAGCTACTGAGATGAGCATACTGAAAGACGCTATAACTTCACTGCTTAAAGAGGATGTCCATTTCGTAGAGGGATATCAATACCCGGCCCGTGTAGTCTTCTGCTCCGTGCCTAGAGAAAAATTCGTTGAGGCGGCGAGGTCAATGAAAAAGGCCTATGCACTGCTTGCGGCCGAATGGGCAACTGACGAGACATCCCTGGGGAGGGGGTACGGGATATTCGCATGTTATCGTTGGGGTTCCGAATATCTCATCGTAAAGACAGAGGCACCGGCCGATGACCCGGCTTTCCCGAGCCTCACGAAGAAGTTCCTTCCGGCCTATCGCTTCGAGCGGCAGATACAGAGCCTTATGGGTATTACTCCGCTTGACCACCCCGATACGCGTCCATGGATAAAATTCGAGGATTGGCCCGAGGATGCCTGGCCGCTTCGGAAATCCTTCGATCCATCGAAGCCGATGCTGCGAGTAAAAGGCGAATACAAGTGGACGAAGGCCGAGGGGGAAGGTGTATACGAGATACCAGTCGGACCTGTCCATGCCGGGATCATCGAGCCCGGCCATTTCCGTTTCCAGGCGGTTGGGGAAGATGTCCTGAACCTCGAAGAGAGGCTTGGATACGTGCATAAGGGCATAGAGAAAAGGTTTGAAGCACTTTCCTGGCAAGAAGGCTTCAGGTTGGCAGGCCGCGTCTCAGGGGACACTACCGTGGCCCACAGTCTCACTTACTGCATGGCGCTGGAATCCCTGGCAGGATGTAATCCGCCCGAAAGGGCGCACTGGCTAAGGGCCCTTTTCCTTGAAAGGGAGCGCATCGCCAACCACCTGGGAGACATAGGCGCGATCTGCAACGACGCCGCCTTTGCCTTCATGCTGTATCAGATGATGAGGCTCAAGGAAATGCTCCTCCGCACAAACCATACGCTCTTCGGCCACAGGTTCATCATGGACAGGGTAATACCCGGTGGCGTCGCGGTCGACATAGATGCTGAAGGGAAGAATGAAATACTGTCTGAACTTGCGCGTCTTTTAAAAGACTTCGAGAGGCTCGTCACAATATATGAAGAAAACCCGTCTCTGGAAGACAGGGTAAGAAATACCGGGATGCTTAAACCCAAAAGGGCAAGGGAGATATGCGCAGTCGGCATCGTTGCAAGGGCGAGCGGTCTGAACCTCGACTGCCGGATATTCAACCCCTTCCCGCCTTACGATCAATATCACAGGCTGGAACTCGATGTGCCGGTAATGATCTCGGGCGACGTCCATGCAAGGATATGGGTCAGGGTCCAGGAGATACGCGAATCGATAAGGATCATCGGCTGGATACTGGAAAACATGCCTGACGGGGCAACATCTGTCCCTCTCGAAACGCCTCCTCCTGACAAGGCAGGATTTGCAGCGGTCGAGGGCTGGCGCGGTGAAATCATCTACTGGCTCCAGTCCGGACCGGCAGGAGAAGTCAACCGCTGCATGGTCAGGGACCCTTCCAGCGTCAACTGGCTGGGGCTTGAGCGGGCGATACACGGTAATATAGTGCCTGACTTTCCCCTCTGCAACAAGAGTTTTAACCAGTCCTACTCGGGTCATGATCTATGATTAGGATTCTCAAACAGATATTCCGTACAGGCATCGTTACCGAGCCGCTTCCCCCTGATGCGGCGCAGGAGATCGAGATCGTCGGGCTCAAGCTGGAAGAGGCGGTCAGAAAGCGCTTCAGGAGGAGCCTCGCCATACGTCAGGTCGACGCGGGCTCATGTAACGGCTGCGAGCTCGAGATCCATGCGATCAACAACCCGATCTACAATTGCGAAAAGTACGGTATCCATTTCACCGCATCTCCACGTTTCGCCGACATGCTCCTTGTCACGGGACCGGTCACTCACAATATGGAGATCGCCCTTCGCAGGACGTATGCCGCCACTCCCTCTCCGAAGCTCGTAGTGGCGGTTGGCGATTGCGCATGCAACGGCGGGATCTTCGGAGAAAGCTACGCCTCTCTCGGCGGCATCGACAAAGTAATACCCGTCGATGCCCGGATCCCCGGTTGCCCGCCGACGCCGTTTCAGCTCATGCAGGGACTGACCCGCCTCCTGGAGAACACGGAAGAACGAAAGTCCCGATAAATTCGAGCCGCGTCACGGGGCAGCTGCATGGTGACGAAGAATCGGAAAAAATTATGATTCCGCAGAAGTGTCGGCAGGGGGCAGAGTAAAATAAAAGGTGGCCCCTTTGCCGGGTTCACCCTCCGCCCAGACCCTTCCGCCGTGGCCGGTGACTATACGATGCACGATTGCAAGACCTATCCCGGTGCCGGCGAACTCTTCTCCCGAAAGAAGCCTATGAAACGGGAGGAAGAGTTTGTCCGCATAGGCCATATCAAATCCGATACCGTTGTCCCTGACATAATAAATGGTCCCCTCTTGGGAGGGGCCTGTCTGTCCGGTAGGCAGGTGCGGGGGTGGGTTCCTGACGGCCCCGAACTCGATTCTTGCATGTTCCTGCTTCACTGTAAACTTCCATGCGTTGCCGATGAGGTTTTCGAGAAGAGGACGCAGGAGGTTAAGGTTTCCGGAGGCATACAAGCCGTCCTGGATGACAAAATCCACCTTCCGCTCCGGCTCCTCAGAGGAAAATTTCCTGGCGGCCTCCGACGCCACCGCGCTCAGGTTGACCGTGGTAATCACAGGGTCGGCCCGGCCGACAAGAGAGAGTTTCACCAGATCATCGATAAGATCGGACATGCGACTGCCGGCCTTAATTATGCGCTTGAAGTAATCCTTCCCCTGCTCATCGAGTCTCTCCGCATAATCCTCCATTATTATCTTGGTGAATCCGGTGATGCTCCTGAGAGGGGCGCGAAGGTCATGAGAGACGGCGTAGGTGAAGGACCCCATTTCCCGGTTGAAGGCCGACAGTTCGGCGACCTTCCCCACCAATTGCGCATTCAGTGAGGCGATGCGCTCTTCCGCCTGTTTCCGCTGCGATATATCGATCACCGCGGTGCGGCACCTTCCTGCTTTGCCGTCTTCATCCTCTGAAAAAACGCTCTGGAGCTGAACAGGGATTTCGGTTTCTCCCTTACTTGTCAGTCTCACCTCAATCGTCTGTCTCATCCTGCTGCCGAAGACCTCCCGCAGGTGTCCGAAAAAGGCGTCCCGGTCTTCTTTCACAAGAAATTTCGAAAAGGGCATCTTAAGGACTCTGCTCCTTTCAAGCCCGAGCATCGTGGCCCCTGTGATATTTACGGAATGGACCACCCCTTTTTCGCCGAGGGTGAAATAGGCGACAGGGGCGAAGTCATAGAGGTCGGCATAGTTTCGCATCGTCTTTTCGAGGTCGCCCTGCGCCCTCCTCAGTTCCTCGTTCTGCATTTCGAGTTCGATCTGGTGGGTCCCCAATTCATGGACCAGCTCATCGGTACTTTGTCCGGAGAGAGCCGAGAGCCGCTCGGTCTGAGACTTCAGCTTCTCTTCAGCCATTTTCCGCAGATCTGCAGGCCCTGTTCGAGAGGTCTTTTTCATGACCGCCCCCTGTCGACTTTGTTGACAACGAGGAGGACCATCTCAGTCCCGATCCCCCGGTGGGTTATTCTCCGGGCGTTGAGGAGCATCTTCATAGGCCCGATTTTCGGTATGTCGGCCTCGACGACAAAGTCCTTGAACGGGATGTTTTCAGAGAATATCTTCTGCAGCATTTCCTTGAGCTCCGGGATATTCCAGTGGCCTTCGTCCAGTTCAAAGATCGGCTTGTTTTCAGCCTCCCCCGATGATGTCTTGAAGATTGAGTAGAATGCCCTGTTCGCAGATATAACTGACAGGTCCTTATCAAGGACTACAAGCGGTTCGGAGATCGTCTCGTATATCCCTTCGCTGAAGGCCAGCGCATCCTGTAGTGCCTGCATCTTCTTATGCTCCGTCACGTCGATAAAGGTTACGATAGCGCCCGCTATCATATTGCCGGAAGTCCTGTAGGGGATGATCCTGGTCAGGTACCACCTGCCGTCCTGATGCCTCATAGGAACCTCTTTCATCGCAAGGGTGTCGAGAACCCGCTTGACGTCAGCAGTCAGTTCAGGGTATTCGACCTTGAAAGTGAAATCGGTGATCGGGCGGCCGATGTCGGACTCGAGGAGATTCACGATGTCTTTTATCGGCGGCGTGAAGTTCTTGATGGCGAGGTCGTTGTCAAGGAAGAGCGTGGCTATCTGCGTGCTTGCAGTCAGGTTACGCAGGTCATCGTATGCCTTGGAGAGCTCATCGATCTTGCCCTGGTATTCGGCGTTCATCGTGATCAGTTCTTCGTTTACCGACTGGAGCTCCTCCCGTGAGGTTTCGAGTTCCTCGTTCGTACTCTGGAATTCTTCGTTCGCAGACTGCAATTCTTCGTTCGCCGATTTCAGCTCTTCGTTGGCGGTCTCAAGTTCTTCGATAGTCGTCTGGAGCCGCTCTCTTGTCGCCTTCAACTCAAATTCGAGTTCATCTATGCGGCGGCTGTCCTGCGTCTTCATGCGTTTCTGCCTCCGCCCGGCCTTTTCCTTCTCGTGGACTTTAACTTCCCTGAAGACAACGGTGAAGAGAGAGGTAAGTGCCTCCGGCCGCTTGACGGGCGTGACCTCGAAATCGATGATATGAAAACTCCCGTTCGTCTTTACCTGAACGCCTCCGATCCGCATCTCCTTCTTCTTCCTGGCCGCCTCCCGGAGGGCCGCCCGCAGTTCGAGCCGCAGCCCTTCCCGTGCCATTTCGAGCACGTTCATCTGCGCCGCCTTCCCTGCCGGTGGTTCGAGGTAGTTTCCTGTGCGGCCGTGGATGTAAAGAATGTCTCCCCTATCGTTCACAATCACGCAGGGGGGCGCGTATTTTTCGAGTATAAGACGCTCGGCCAGGTCGCTGAACCCAGGTTCTACCGGCAGCTTCGCAGCAGTGATCTTTTCCGGAAGAATTTTCTTCACGGCAGGCAAGGCCTTCAGACCGATCGGCAAGGGCAGGCCGGTCTTGAGGGCCTTAAATATTTTCCACTTCCTGTCGATTACCGAGAAAAGGTCGGTGGCGACGCCGATTGTCTCCGAAGGACCGAGGAAGAGGACCCCTTCGGGGTTAAGCGCGTAGCTGAAGGTACTGAGCACCCTCTTCTGGAGCGCCGAATTCAGGTAGATAAGGAGGTTCCTGCAGCTTATCAGGTCGAGCCTTGAAAAGGGGGGGTCTTTTGTGACGTTCTGCACCGAAAATATTATCATCTCCCTTATCTCGTCTTTTACCTTATAAACGTTTCCCTTCCTGGTGAAGTACCGTGAAAGCCGTTCGGGCGATACATCGACAGTGATGTTCTCCGCATAAGCGCCGGTCCGGGCGGTGTCGATGGCCTCTGCGTCGATGTCGGTCCCGAATATCTGGGCCTTGAAGTCCAGGTTTGCCTTCTGCATATATTCACGGATGAGGATAGCCAGGGAATATGCCTCTTCACCGGTCGAACAGCCGGGGACCCAGACCCGCAGAGGGTTTTCGAAGGACTTGTCTCTTGTGATAAGAGGCAGGGCCTCTTTCCTGACGGCATCGAAGGCGTCGCTGTCCCTGAAAAAGTTAGTGACCCTGATGAGAAGCTCCTTGAAGAGGACATCGATCTCCTGGGGGTTATGGCGGAGATATGACACATAGTCGGTCAGGCCCTTGATCTGGTGGATCACGGTCCGTTTTTCGATCCTGCGGAGGATGGTGCTCTGCTTATAGAGAGAAAAATCATTGCCGGTCTTCGCCCTGATCAGGACGAATATCTTCTGAAGAGGGTCTATACGCTGCTCCTCCGGCCCGTCGACCGGTCTCAATGGTCTCTTGATGATCCGGCTTATGAAGCCGAGCAACTGCTCGGGTATTTTTGCAGCAGGAAGGACAAAATCGACCAGCCCTGTGGCGATCGAGCTTGCGGGCATCCCGTCATACTTTGCGTCCTTCGGGTCCTGGACCACAAGCAGTCCATCTTCGCCTTTGATCGCCCTGATTCCGAGAGCGCCTTCAGTGCCGGTGCCGGAAAGTACTACAGCCACCGCCTTTTCCCTTTGGTCCTGGGCAAGGGCGCGGAAGAAAAAGTCGATCGGGTGTCTCAGACCCCGGCTTTCTACGGGTACAAAAAGGTGGAGCTTCCCGTGGAGTATCGCCATGTCCTTATTCGGAGGAATTATGTAAACGCAGTCAGGCCTCACCTCCATGCCGTCCTTCGTCTCGAATATGGACATCTTTGTGTAACGTTTGAGGAGCTCGGGCAGTATGCTCTTGTGCGAGGGATCAAGGTGAGATACCAGGACAAAGGCCATTCCGCTGTCCGGCGGCATATTCAGAAAAAAATGTTCGAGCGCCTCCAGTCCGCCGGCCGATGACCCGATCCCTACGACAAAGAAGTCCTTGCCGGGAGCAGGGCTTTTTTCCCTGACATCGGCCGCGGCCTTCTTCTCAGGCGGCGCAGGGGCAACGGCCTTTTTGCGCACCGCTGGCGATTGTTTCTTTGCCTTGCCCTTTTTAGCTCCTGGCGTTCCCATTTTCATCTTTTTATGCGTATCGACGGCGGCAGTTCCTCCCGTCGTTATCCCTCTTTCCCGTAAGGGTCCTTCCCTTCCAGTGCGGCCTTCGTGGTCTGTATCAGGTCTTCCCATCGGATCGGTTTCGCCATATAATCAAAGACACCGAGACGTGCAGCATCTACCGCAGTCTCGACAGTGGGCGCGCCGGTGATTATGACGACGGGACAGGTTATGCCGCTTTCCCTCGCCCCACGGATGACGTCAATACCCGTTTTGCCTCCGCCCAGGATTATGTCGGCGTATATCATGTCGAACGCCGTCGTTTCTATCATCTCTCTTGCCTCGCCGTAATTCTTAGCGGTAACGACCTCATACCCTTCTTCCGTGAGAAAACATTCGAGGGTAAATCTGATGCTCTCCTCATCGTCGACGATGAGGATCCTATGCTTTTTCTCCACCATCCCTCCTTGACGGCAGGTCTACAATAATCCGTGTGTAACTGCCTTCCTTGCTCTCGATCATGATCCGGCCTCCCCGCGGTTATGGGCTGTCCTTACTTGTCCCTGATATGCTCGTATATGTTCAGGTAGTGCTGTCCGGGATGGTTCCAGGAAAAGTCGTACCGCATCCCATTGACCATCAGTTCCTTGAAGTACTGGGGATACGCATACCACATACCGATGGCGCGGTGGAGCGCCGACTCCAGTCCCTTGAAATTGAAGTCATTGAATACGTAGCCGTTTCTTTCATGGTACGGCCTAGGCGAGTAGTCAGCGTCAAAGACGGTGTCCCTCAATCCGCCCGTTGAACGGACGACCGGGACTGTGCCGTATCTCAGCGCGATCATCTGGGTCAGCCCGCACGGTTCGAACAGACTCGGCAGCACTATCATATCCGAACCGGCATAAATGAGATGAGAGAGCTCCTCGTCAAAGCCGATCTCTAGATGGCAGTCGGGGTTGTCGTTCAGCTGCCGCTTAAGCTGCATGAAGTAGTTATTGGTCCCGTGCTCAGGGCTGGACCCGAGAAGGACAAACTGGCATCCGTTGGCAAGACAATAGAAGAGCGCATCCCTGATAAGGTCAACCCCCTTCTGGTGGTCCAGCCTGCCGACATACGAAATAATCGGCTTGTACACCTGCCGCAGAAGAAGCCTGTGGCGCAAGACATCCTTGTTTTTATATTTGTCCTGGACAGTAGCAATGGAGTACCGGCGAGAGATGTGCCCGTCTATCTCCGGGTTCCAGACGCCGTAGTCAATGCCGTTGAGGATCCCGCCCAATTTCTGCGCATGCACGTGAAGGGTTTGGCCGAGGCCGTAGGACAGAGATGTATTCTGTATCTCCCATGCGTAACTCGGGGAGACGGTGGTCACGAAGTTCGAGTACACGATGCCGCCCTTCATCAGGTTGACCGCGGAAGGGTTGAAATTGTCCCGAAGCCTGTCAGGATGGAGGTAATAGTCCGCCCTGCCGAGCCCGGCTGCGTGCAGTATGAACTCCCCGGTCACTCCCTGATGTTTAAGATTATGGAGTGTATAGCATACGCGGGGATGGGTCATACCGAGATGTTTGTAGATGTCGAACAGGAGCACAGGCACGATGCCGGTCTGCCAGTCATGGCAGTGGATGACGTCGGGATGCTTGTTAGCCTTTAACATGAATTCAAGGGCGGCCCTGCAGAAAAAGGTGAACCGCTCCGGGTCGTCGCGATGTCCGTAAAAAACACCCCTGTTGAAAAAGTTCCTCTCGGAGTGGGGCTCGATGAAAAAACATCTTCTTCCGTGGACAAACCCGAAGAAGACAGAGCAGTGGACCCAACGGTCGTAGAAGGGGACCCAGAGATCATTAAAGACCCGCTGAAGACCGTAGATCTGGTCATATCGCATGCAGTCGTATTTCGGCAGGATGATCTCTACATCATTGCCCCGTATTTCCAATTCGTGCGTGAGCCCGTATACGACGTCGGCAAGCCCTCCCACCTTGGCGACCGGTGCGCATTCCGGCGTTATCATGACGATGAACATCTTTTCCCTCTTCCTCGTGGGTGGATCGAACTGTCTGTGAAGACTTCCTGTTCCGCTGACCCGCATCTTGACGGGTCAAGGACATTGTATATCATTACCTCCGGATCCGCCACATTTTTTATGACGCCCTTTGGGTCGTCTGCGCGATAAAATCACCCGGCCTAAAAAACACCCTTATGAAAACGGTACCCTTCGCAGGAGAAGACGACCCCGTCAGGGGCAATCCGTTCCAGTATTACACCTGGCGCTGCAGCATCGCCTTCATGGAGGATCCTGCCTCCGACAGTCACAATGCGGGAGGGAGGCCTGCTGTCGTAAAAATGGCCTGAGATAGTCAGGTCTGGGAGCTTTTGCCTGACGGATAAAGGCAGCTCGCTCATATTGATCACTCTCTTATCGCCACCTGTTTTATCCGTTGAAGGACGTGGAGCCTGAGATAAAACAACGGCCGCACCATCCCCATGTCCGGCCCCATATCCCGCAGAGAAACCCGTTTCAGTCTTCATTAACGGCTGCAGTTGTCGGACGCGAGGTCCGGGCATACCTGCCATACTTTCCTTGCCCATGTCCCGCGGCCTCTGGACCGGCGCTTTCCGGGTGACGTTCCTCACCCCGGTCTCCACATCCTTTTCAATACTCCACGGGTGGAGCCACCAGAGAACGATTCCTGCGTTCAGGAACAAGGCGAAGGCAATGAGATACCCCCAGGGGAAATGTCCCCTCCGGCCCTGCCGGCCCGAATACCCTTCAGAGATAAAATACGGTGCGGTTTCACGCCGGCGTTTTTCTTCGAGCTTCTTTAATGCCTCAAGTATATACGACATCTCTAATCTTCCGTGCCCCGGATGGCCGCATCGTTGGCCTGCTCGTCCGCCTGATCGTTCTGTTTCTGTCCATGGACTTCTTCACTTGCCGGCGGCTGTCTGCGCAGCCGTCCCGTTCCAGCCCATCGGTCCTCATAACGCATCGGCACGTCCTGTTCATTGACCCCTTTCCATCGCATGGACCGTCGGTCGAACCACCACAAGGTATCGAGACGAGGACGTTCGGAAGCCTGCCCGCCCATATCGTACTCGTGCACAATTTCCGCGGCTTCCCGGGAGCGGGCGGTCCTTTGATGATAGTAAAACGCCGATAAGGCAATGCCGATGACGATAATCATCGCACCGGCAAGCAACTTCTCATATCCGGCTGTTAACAGCCCCCATTTTGCATTGCCGGAGACCTCCCGGGCAGCTTTTGCAAGCGTCACCGTATCGACCCCGTCCTTCCCCTGGACGTAGGCGCCGAGCAAGGCCCTGTCGCAGAGGACATTGATGAGCCTCGGGATACCGCCCGTAAGACGGAAGAGTTTTCTCATTGCGGACGCCGGGAATAACGTGCCGGACCCGCCTGCAACCGATAGGCGATGAGACACATAGAAGGCCACTTCTTCACCGGAAAGAGGACCGAGGTGATAGCGTGCCGTAATCCGCTGGGCCAGTTGTCGGAGTTCGCGCTTCGCCAGCATGTCCCTGAGCTCGGGCTGTCCTACCATGATGATCTGCAGGAGTTTTCGCTCATTCGTCTCGAGATTGGTCAGCAGCCTCAGCTGCTCCAGCACGTCGAAGCACAGGTTCTGAGCCTCCTCGATGATCAGTACCGCTCCTCGTCCTTTCGCATAGGTCCCGATAAGAAATTCGTTGATCCTGTCGACAAAGACCTTCACGCTTATACGCCCTTCAGGATACGCAATACCCAGTTCGTCGCAGACAGTCGCCAGAAGCTCCTCGACGGTGACCCTCGGATTCAGTATAAATGCTACGTCTAAATCGTCGGGGATCTGTTCGAGCAAGCGTCTGCAGACGGTCGTTTTACCGGTCCCCACTTCACCGGTGAGGAGTACAAAACCTCCGTCACCACGGAGGCCATATTCAAGATGGGCGAGCGCCTCCCTATGCCCTTCGCTCATATAAAGATAGCGGGGATCGGGTGCTATGGAAAAGGGGGTCTCTTTCAGTCCGAAATATTCTTTATACATACCACCAGCTTGAAGTCAGTCTCTCTAAAAGATTAATACAATAACAAAAGTAAATACAATGGCCTGTTGAAAAATCCATTTCGCCCTTAGGCGTCATTCCCGTGAAAACGGGTCTACGACTCGTAGAGAATCCAGGTTTTTCAGGCTTCTGGATACCCGCATGCGCGGGTATGACAGGCATTGACGAGAATGAGCGAGAATACTATATTCCGCCTTATAATTCCCAATAGTTTATGAATAAATGTGGGCTAGTACTTCCCAGGGGGCCGGGTGTGATATTATAAATCACTTGGCACTTGAATGATAAACAGGCATGAGATGTCGGGAATAAACAGAGATCTTCTGGGCCGGATATCCGGCGTACTGCTTTTTACAACTTTTCTTTCATTTCACATATGGTATATAAGAAGGGGGTGGCATGCGTTCACCCTCATCGGGATCATCAACAGCCTTCTCATCACCTTCACTATCATTCTGTTTCTTGCCGCTTATTTCCTGCGGACGAAAGCCGTTTCCCATTCAAGAGGATTCATGGAGACGGGATACCCGCTTTTCTGTTCAGCCCTTCCTCTTGTCATATTCCACAATAGCGAGATATTAAAACTCTTTACCCCGTATGGCAGGTTTTCCGGACTTTTTAATTCGATTTTCGGCATTCATGATCACATACTGTTGAGATGGGATGTCTTGCCGACGACGCTTGTAATAATCGGGAACTCCGTTACACTGATAGGGATCATATATCTGAAGCGTTCGTTCAGCATTATGGCAGAGGCAAGGCAGCCCGTATACCGGGGCATCTACAAGTATATGAGGCATCCACTCTATTTCGGCGAAGGCATGGCGACGGCCGGGATACTTGTTTTCAAGTTGTCGATGATCAATATTGCGCTGACCGCACTCTTTATCATCGGCCAGGTCGTCAGGGCGGGCATTGAAGAAAAGAAACTGACGCTCGCCTTTCCGGAGTATGGGGAGTATAAACAAAAAACCGGGGCCTTTTTCCCCAGACTCAGAGCGAGGGAGTAAACCCCGTGTTCGCTCAGAAAGGAATATTAATAAGCCATAACTTCTGAAATCAAAGATGAATTTATCAGGCCCCTCTGCTGTCAGTGGGTTTATATGATGCTGTTAGCTTTTCAGCGATTTCCTTGGCATGCCAAGCTATCGCCTTAATTGCATCCAAGATAACAAGAAACAGCGGAGACGCATTAGGCATGCATAGCCCCTCGATAAGCCGCTCTTCATGCATGGTTGCAAAGTCGTTGGCCCTCCTGTCTATCTCTGCTACCGATTCTTTTACGTATTCCCTTATTATTGCATTCCTCGCTAAGATTATATCGCTTACGTTATTTAATACTTCCCTCATTCTTTCCATAAGAAAGGTTATTTCTGAGGCCGCTCCATCACTGAAGAAAATACCCTCCCTTATTTTTTCCCTTTTACAACGAATGATATCATCAATAAAATGCCCCATTCTTTCTATATGTCCGGGAACGGGAACATACACTCTTAGGACAAGATATTCCTTCGCTCTCTCAACTAATTCCGCAGTAAGTATCTTTTCGTTCTCCTTTATCTCCTTTATCTTCGCCTCGCATACTTCAAGTGACTTTGAAGAATTATAAATCAGTGCGTTCTGCAGAAGGTAAACACATTCCTCCGCATTTTGGCTCATATCATGGAGTTTACTGACAAGTTCCTTCGGAGATATCTCTTTCATAGTACCACCCCACATTTCTAATGGAGTATTTGCTCAAATCATAGCAGAGTCTTTATCTACTGGCAATGCATATTCCACTTAAAATCTTCATTTCTTAGAGAATGGCCCAGGCGCTGACTGCAGGAAGCACACCACGCACCGGGTATGCTGGCGGTCGGCTGTCAGGTACTGTGAGAAAACATTTCAGAAAACGTACGGCGAGCTACTTAAATAGTGCTGCGGTTGGTTATAATATGGCAGTAGAAAAACAATGACAAAAACCGCAATCGTCGATATAGACAATACCTTATGGCAATTCTGTGATGCCTTTTATGAGGAATTGCGGAAGGTGAACAAGGACTTTCCGATCCCCGATAAATGGAGCCGATGGGATATTTGGGAGGGATACTGTACAGAGGATGATTTCTACAAGGCAGTCAATGCCATTCACGTCAATCAGGACAGTGACGGATATTTGCCTTACCCTGAATCAAAGAACTTCCTTGAGACCATGGCGCGCGAGGGATATCACATCACGATAGCGAGTCATCGGTCCCCTGATTTCATGCCTCAGACCGAGAGATGGCTGGATAAGCATGGTCTGGTGCATGACGAGCTGCATCTTTCCTTCAATAAGACCAGCCTGTTTAATGAACTGACTGCGGTAGTCGTGGACGATTCCCCCGATGTCTTGGAGAAGGCTGTTGAAAATGGTGCATTGGCAACAGGGCTGCTGTTCCCCTGGAACCGGGCGTATAGCGGTAATGGATTCAGGCTATGCAGTAACCTCGATGAGATCCTGGAGGGTATCCTCAGGCGATAATGAGCTATAGGATGCGTAAGACGCAAATTGCAAAGATGAGCTATCAACCCTCAGAACGCGGCCAGGGACTTGAGGGTGCGGAGCCTGCTCGGGTGCTTCAGCTTCCTCATCGCCTGGACCTCGATCTGTCGCACCCTTTCACGGGTTATTGAGAGGCGCTTTCCGACCTCTTCGAGCGTGTGGTCCCTGTCCACCCCAATGCCGAACCTCATCCTCAGCACCCTCTCCTCGCGATGGGAAAGCGTCTTCAGGATCTTGAGCACATGTCTGGATATCTCCTTCTTCTCGACATCCACATCCGGAGGCGGCGTGCTGCCGTCGCTGATGAAGTCTTCGAGGTCGGCACTTTCGTCGCCTATCGGGGTCTGGAGGGCTACCGGCGTCTGCACTGCCTTTATGACTTCTTCGACCTTCCTCGCCGGGATCCCCATTTTTTTTGCTATCTCCCTTGTTCCGGGTTCCCTTCCATGCTCCTGAATCAACTGCGCTGTCGCCCGGCTGACCCTGTTATAAAAATCCATAATGTGCACAGGCACCCTGATGGTCTTGGACTGGTCGATGAGGGCGCGGGATATAGCCTGCCTTATCCACCAGGTGGCGTAAGTGCTGAACTTGAAACCCATTTGATACTTGAACCTGTCTACCGCCTTCAACAAACCTATGTTGCCTTCCTGGACAAGGTCCAGTAGAGGAAGCCCCCTCCCCACATAATACTTGGCGACATTAATGACCAGCCTCAGGTTTCTCGTTATCAGTTCATTCTTGGCCCCGGCGATCGACTCCCTGGCCCTCGTGATCATTTCCCACTTGACCTTTAATTCCCCGATATTGATCTTCACCTTCGAGCCGGCAAACCGGTATTCGCAGCGGCCCCCGCTCACGTGCGCACCATACGCTGCCGCGCCTAGGGCTTTGTATGAGGCCGAATCCGGTCGTTCCGGAACTATATAGTCCCGCACGACAAGTTTATCGGACCTTGCCGTCCTTTCCATAATATCTTCGAGTATGTCCAGACAAACCTCCAAAGCCTTCGCTTCCTTTTCCTCCTGCGGAACGTCCAGACTTGCCTCGACCCCGCGGTACAGAGGCAGGGACTTTACTATTTCGCCGATGCACTTTTTTCCCTCCTCGAGCCTCCTCGAGAGCGAGATCTCCTGATCTCTTGTAAGCACCCGTATATCACCCAAGGAATGAAAATACTGCTGAACAAGGTTCTGCCCGCGTTGACCGTACGGGGTCTGCTCTATGATCTCTCCATCTTCCGCGATCTCCGATTCGAGTTCAGAGAGATAGGCCTCATCTTCTTCGGGAAGTCCGAAATCCTCCCGTGTCTCCCCGGCTTCGCACATATCCGGAAATTCCGGAGTTTCATCGCAGACTATGGTACCGCACACTTCCCTCTCGATGTCTTCCTGAAAAATATTGTTTCTTCTCATCCCGTACCTGCCATTCTTTTGATTTTCTCCGGGAGACCCATGCGATTACTGTCCAAGCGATACGCCCTTCCAGTGCTGCGCAGACTTCGCTCCTCCCATTCAGATTACTTACAGGGAGAACAAATTGATGTAATCCAAATCACAATACGGGTGAACACCTCCGGTAACGAACGTTTACATTACCGGCATATTTGCGGTAACCTTTACCTATATAGCATGGAAAATGTAAAAATCGAATTCCTGAAGAATATCGCACTCTTTCATTCTCTCACCGACGAGGAATTGCTCCAGATCAGCAACAGGATCATCGTCAAGGAATTTTCGAGAAACGAGACGATCCTCCGTGAGGAAGAAACTACCGAATTCATGTATATCATATTGCTGGGGAAGGTGAAAGTCGTCCAGATTACCGAGGAGGGGAAGGAGATCATCCTCGCGATCCATCAGGCAGAAAAGTTTTTCGGTGAACTTTCCCTGATAGACGGGAAAACGTCCAGTGCAACGGTAATAGCCATGGAAGACTCCCTGATAGCCATTATTTCAAAGAAGAACTTCTTCGCCCTTCTTTACAGCCAGAGCAAGGTGCTTGAGAACCTTCTCCTCATACTCTGCTCACGCCTTCGCGAGTCATGGAAACGGATCCACATATTGAATTTCAGGGAGGCGCCGCTGAGGATAAAGATGCTGCTTACGATCCTCTCAGGAGAAAACGGTGAAAAGACACCGGACGGGACGGTCCTCAACCTGAAGCTGACGCATCAGGAAATAGCCGATATGTCGGGGCTCACTCGCGAGACGGTCACCAGAGTGCTCGGGCAGTGGCAAAGGGAAGGATTGATAACGGTTTTCAGGAACAGGCATATCCTCCTGCATAACAGTTTTTCCCTGAAGGACTAGACCGGAAATAATTGGTAGTTTCCTGGGAGACTACCCAATAATTTGGTAGTGTCCTAGGACACTACCAATTATTTCATCTCCTCAAGTTTTTTCTTCGCCCTGCTGTTTCCCGGATCGAGGATCAGGGCCTTTCGGTATTCTTCGGCCGCCCTGTACGGGATGCCGGCCTTTGTATAGGTATCTGCAAGGGTCATCCTTATGCCCGCGTCCTTGGGCAAGGCATCTCCCGCCTTCCTCATAACCGTGACCGCGTCATCATACATTCCCCTTTTCATAAAATATTCGTGGGCCTTATAAAAAGGGCCCGCCTCAAGCTGTTTTTCATTTCTTACGTAATCCAACGAGGAACGATACTCCTCGTCCGCCATGTCCTGGCGCCGCGTTTTATCAAGATAGTCGCCAAAGAGAAGATGGGGCTTGACCAATGCAGGCAGAACCCCCCGTATCTCCATGTCGGTCCACCCGTCAAGAACCAGCATGGCTATATATTCCCTTGTCTTTTCCGGCGTCAGCGCCAATGAGGCACTGAGATATTTCGAGGCCGTTTCCTTATCGCCCTTCGTTATGAGCCATATAACATATCTCTTGTACATCAAGGGGTTCGTCTTGTCATATGTTATCCCGCTCTGCAAAAGACGGGCTGTTACCCTGTCGTCACCCGACCCTGCCACGCGAAGACCAAGGGCCTGAAGATACTCGCCGTTCACAGGGTCCAGACGCACCGCCTTTTTGTATTGTCCTACCGCTTCGCCTTTATTTCCCAGTACCCATTCCGCGCCTGCTGCAGCGAAGGGGTATCTGCCTTCTGTCATGTCGAAAGAAGAAGCCCTGCGTGCTGCGTTTCTGAGTCCGATAAGTTCCTCCCTCGACGTGCTCGGGCCTGCGCCTTTCCTCTCATAGGGGAAAAAGCTGACCCTGGCCGCGAGGACCCCCGCGATGAAGACTGTGCCTGTCACTAAGACTACGAGCGCTGTAACGAGGAGACCCTTCGACAGGAAAGGCCGTGCCCTCCCAAGAAGTGTTCCTGCCGGTCCATCGTGAATCCTCGTGTTCGCTGCCGAAACCGCCAGCCCTATGAGAAAGAAGAAATAGAGTCCGTTTGCTCCGATGTGGAGATTGAAATCGGTGAGACTGTGGATGAGCATCGAGACTATCCCTGAAACAGCGCCCATAAAAAGGTAAACAGAGTAACGGTCCCGCCGCCCACGGAATCTGTTGTATGCCTTATGGATGGCCGTTGCGACGAACCAGCCGAAGAGCAAAACCGCCACGGCTCCTCCCTCGGAAAAAAGTTCCAGATAATCATTGTGAGCGTGGTCGACAATTCCCTCCGCTGATACGGTGCGATATTTCGGATAGATGCGGATGTAACTGCCCAGTCCGGTTCCGGTCACCGGAAAATCTTTTGTGATATTAAGGCTGTCCCGCCAGATATCCACCCTCGCATCGGATATATTGCCCTGGGCATCCCTTAAACTCGTAAACCTTTCAAAAACCCTGTCCCATCCGAACCACCCGACAGAGTAGAATACGAGCGTGAGGATGAAAGCGACGAGGAGCCAGCCCTTCCATTCCTTACCTTTATTCCTTATCACACCTGCCAGGAATACCAGGGACAGGCAGAGGCTTAGGATGCCTCCCTTTGAGAGACTCAGGAAGACAGATGTCGCCATGAGCACCCCGGAAAACCCCAGGAGTATGTGTACATTGGTCCGTGGATTGCTGAACGCTTCAACCGCCCGGTCCTTCAGCGAGTCGTTGAAGTATCGAGGCCGGTAATAAATGAAAAGACTTACAGCCAAGGGGATGACCATATCGATGAGTCCGGAGTAATGGTTGCGGTTGACATAAGGGCCGAAAGGCACCCCCCCCCGGGTCAGTTCCCTTACCCAATAAATTTTATCGTTCCAGAGAAAATGCTGGATCATGCCAAAAAACGCGAGTACTGAAGCAAAGACCACTACGGTCCCGACGGTCTTTTTCAGCAGTTCCTTCCTTGTGAGCAACTGGACTGTCAGGACATAAAATGCCGCATATGAGCCCAGCCTGAAGAACTCCGACAAAGTGGCCTTATTGCTTATCGAGACGGAAACCCATGCGCCGGGGTTTGCGGCCCAGGTCGTGTCTTTGTATAGGGCATAGGTACCCGGTGAAACAATTTTCAATACACCGGGCGGCAACGGAACAAGCTGCAGAAAGACATACCCCAGAAGAAGGGAAAGGGGGAGAAGCCCCGGGACCTCATAGAGGAACGGGTCCTTCTCCCGCCTCTTGCCGATAAGGAAAATTACCAGGGCCGATACACACAGGGATTCCATCACGGCTAATGACCACGGTTCGACCGTGCCGAAGGCCAGAGGAGAAAAAATCAGAAGGAATATGAATATATAGATCACCCTTAAAGAGCTAGACTGAGGTGTCCCGGTCGCCATAGCCGTACTGGTATTGCCGGTAATAATACTCATTCTTCCTGATATCGAGTCCATTAATGACGACCCCTAGAAAATGAGCTTCGATGTCATTAAGGGATTTCAGCGCCCTGCTTACACTTTCATACGTGGTTTGTCCCGCTCTTGTCACAATAATAGTCCCATCCAGGATCTTGCTGAGGACGAGACTATCCGTGACCGTCAGCAGAGGAGCAGCGTCCCAGATGATAATATCGAATTTCTCATTCAGCACCCCGATTAAATCGTACATCCTGCCGGAACTCAGGAGCTCTGAAGGGTTCGGAGGCACCGGGCCCGAGGGTATGATACTAAGGTTCGGTACCGTCCCCTTGCAGATGATATCGATGCCGGAGGCACCGGCAAGATACGTACTCAGCCCCTTGGAATTGTCCAGTCCGAAGATCTTGTGGATACGCGGTTTTCTCAGATCGCTGTCTACCAGAAGAACTCGATGCGCCGCCTGTGCAATCGTTATTGAAAGGTTTACCGAAGTTACCGTTTTGCCTTCACCGGGCGACGGACTCGTCACGAGAACGTTTTTCGGAGGGGTAACGGCAGAGGAAAGCAATATCGCCGTTCTCAGCACCTTGTAACTCTCCGCGAAAACAGAATGCGGTTCTTTCAAGAGTATCTCTTCCATGCTGTTTCCGCCGGACTTCAGCAGAGAGACGACCCCGAGGACCGGAACGCCCAGTTTTGTCTCGACGTCTTCGGTTGACTTGACCGTGTTGTCAAGATACTCAACAAAGAAAGCGGCCCCGATCCCCCCAAAAAGTCCTATGACCAGCCCGAGGAGAGCGTCACGGGCATTGTTCGGTTTAAAGGGCATCTTCGGAACCTCGGCCTTTTCGACGACCCACACGTCGACAGTCCGGATGTCCTGAGAAATGTCTTGTTCCTTGATCTTCTTTATGATGGCGTCGAAGAGCTGTTTGCTCGTTTCCGCTTCCCGCTTCAACGCCTCATACTGGACGAATTTCTCATTCAGTGTCAGTGTCTCGCTTTTTGTCTGTGAGGCCATCTTGCGAAAATTCTCTTCGTTTGCCCTGGCGAGTTCATAATCGTTCTTGATTGACTCCACAACCCTCCTGATTTCCTGCTCCTTCTTTTCCTTCAATCCCTTCAGGTCGGCCACAGCCGTAATCATTGCCGGATGTTTCTGACCATACTTCTTCGACATCTCTCCGATATTCTGCTCGGCCTTGAGTATCTGCACCCGCAACGACTGAATGGTAGGGTCGGACGTGATCACCGGTATCGTCTCGGCCTTGTCGGGGTTATGCATCACCTCCTTGACCTTATTGTAAAGAGATTCCAGTTCTTTTCTCCTGGACTCGGAGACCGCTATCTTTGTAGCGACTTCAGACAGCTTTTCCGGCACCATGGTAAGCCTGTTTTCGAGCGTAACGATATCTTTCGTCCTTTGATACTCCTGAAGCGTCTTTTCCGATGTTTCGAGCTTAGACTTTTCCTCATCCGCCTTTTCGGTCAGCCACCGCATCGCATTCCTGGAAGAACTCATCTTCATATCAAGGAGGTCGTCAATGTATGCCTTTGCAACGGAGTTCACTATCAGGGCAGAGAATTCCGGGTTTGAGGACACGTACCCGATGTCCACCAGTTTGCTGTTCTTTATAGGCGTCACGACAATCGAGGCGCTTATCGTCTTTGCTATCGCAGTGGCCCTCGCATTAGCCTCCCCTTCAGAGTCTTTTTTGACGGAAGAGGTCGGATCGGGCCTGGTTATGCCGGTCACATTCAGTATTACGTTAAATATCCCCTTAAACCAGTCTATGGTCCCCGCCACGATATTGAATCCTGTGCTATCCTTCTTAAAATAAGACTCGTAATTCTTATCAAGGGAAAGCGTCCTGACTACCTTATTGGCGACTGAGGCACTCCTAATGAGCTGGTACTGCGTCTCATAAAAATCCGGATCATAAGACGAGTAATACATGTTCATAGGCCCGAGGTTACCGGGCTCGCTCTTTTCTATCAAGACCTTCGTCGTCGCCACGTAAATCGGCGTTGCGGAAAAAGTCATTATCAGAGATATAGCAAACACCACGCCAAAGAACGTGTACACCAGCTGCCTTCTCTTGACGATGACTTTCAGGTAGTCCCTTAAATGTATTTCTCTCTCTTCCATATCACTCATCCCGCTCAGAAAAAACTCTCGGGAACGACTATAATGTCACCGGCCATGACCGGTTCGTCCATCGCCGCCCTTTCGATGATCTTCTCTTTCCCATCGACTTTCCGAATGATCTTTATCCTCCCCTGCGATGCCTTGTCAGTAAATCCCCCGGCCATCGTTGCAGCCTTGATCACGGTAGTGCCTTCCTCGCATTTATAGGCATCGGGCTTCTTGATCTCTCCCGTGATATAAAAAACACCTGCCTTGGCGATATATACGTTATCGTTGTCCAACAAGAGAACATCCGAAGAAGTGTCCCCCTCTTCAACGAGTTTCTTGAGGTCGATGGTAATGATACTTTCCTGTTTTACGGGCGAAACGGTCTTCCTTTTTATTACGGCTTTGTCTCCGGCCTCCTTGGTGAGGCCCCCGGCCCTGGACAGCAGTTCGAGGAACGTAGTGTTCCCGCTGAGCGCGTAAATACCCGGTTTGTTCACCTGCCCCATGATAATGGTCTTCCTGCTTCTAAACTCTTCGACAAAAACAGATACATGGGGGTCAACGATATACCCGTCGGCGAGAAGATCGGTTATCTCTTGAGCGATCTGTGAAGTAGTCAGTCCCGACACTTTAATCGCACTTATCAGCGGCAACTTTATGAACCCGTCGCCGCTTACCCGCGCCACAGCAGTAAGATCGGGATGATCGTATACCGTGATCTTCAGCACGTCCTCTTCCCCAACCAGGTAATCCTGGGCAAAGAGAATACCGACGTTCCAGAAGATAACGATGCCCAGCATGAGTATAAGGTATTTTCTCATTGTTGCTACTTATACAAATTATAGAATAAATGGGGGAATAAATACACGAACGTGCTGTCGCAGAAGCTAGAGCGAGCCCGTCACCCTGAAAAAAATGGTATTACTGGAATAGTTGAAATCAGGGAAATTGGACTCCCTTGTCGCATACGTGTAGTAAATCCCTGCCTTGAGCCATTTTCTGAAATCGTATTGGAACCCGAGAGTGGCCTGATAAAGATTGTCTCTTCTCTTCGCGGTATTGCCGCCGAAGGTCAGATCCTCCCCGTAACTCTCCTGAGTGTACCCCAGGTCCAGAGACCCTGTGATCTTGGAGGTGAGCATCTGTTGATATCTCACCGCGAAGGCATTCGTAAGCACAAAGAAGGTGGAAGGTATGTTGGACTCGTCAATCCTCCTCGATGCAGTTAATGTCAAAGAAGTCTTCGGGGTAAATTTATGATCCACATTGCCCTCAAAGACAAAAGTCCTGCTATTTGCCACTGGATCCGAGAAGTCCCGGAGGCTATAGCCTGCCCTGACGCTCCCCTTTGATTTAGCCGTGATTTGCCACTCCATGCCCAAGAGGAAATTATGCTCCTTGCTGTTGAGAGAGGCGTCGTTCGAATATCCTATATCCTTAAAGACATATTCAAAGAAAAGTGACGTCTTAGATCGGAGTTTGTAGAAGAGATACGTCGAAAACGAATTATCCACCCGGTCTCTCAAGGAGTTCCTTTCGGCATCATAACTCACAAGAAAGTGGGAGTAATCAAAACGGAACCGGAGCTTGTTGCCCGTGTCGTACGACAACATCGCATAAAAAAGATTGCTGTTATATTGGTCCACTTCGCCCGGGCCAACCAGCACCGACGTATCGGTCGTCTCATAATTTCTTGAGAATTCGTCGTTCACTGCTATAGAAAGACCGCCGCGGAAATTATAGGCAAGGCCCCCCTGCACGTTTTGGGTTATCATATTCCCGGAGGGGGAGTTCTGCGAATGAATTGGGATGTCCGACTGGTAGAGCAAAAATGCCTGGTAGCGTTTCGCTGTTCCTCCCCCTTCCCTGCTCAAAGAGAGCCCCCCCCCTGAACGCGGGTCAATGAGACCCAGACCCTCAGGTTTCTCATTTACTCCCGGCATTGATATCCAGACTTCGGGGGACAGGACCGTGTATAGGTCGCTTTTTTTGTCCGTCCTGGTGTTGAATGCGTTGTCGGTGTAGATTTCCGAGACGGTCAAGTCTGCATGGAAATATCTCGCCGAACGCAACAAGATATCCGTGGCTGTCTTCTTCTTTCCGACAGGAGGTTCAGCTTCGGAAGAAAGTCCCGGCTCACCGCTACCTTTGGGAGGCGGTTTTTGCATACCGGCCGCCGGTTCCCGGTGTATGATTACAAAGACTCCGTATACCGTCTTGCTGTCCTTTGCTTCATACTCACGGAAATACGTTTCGAAACCGTCGCTTCTGATCTTCTCAGAGAGCTTTTCCGCCTCCTCTCTTGTCGTAAACACCGATATCTCGACCTCGTTCTGGGGATCTTTCTTGCCGGCACTTCCTTCCTGCGGTATGCCTTCTTTTTGCCCGGCGAAACAGACGGGATTTGGGAACAAAAGACTACTGATCAAAAAAGCAGTTATACAACTAATTATGCTACCCAGCGCCCATTTTATCATAATTTCTTTTCAAAAACATTGTGTTAAGGGAAATACCTTTACCATATTCTCAGGGAATAACCCCAAATTGTCAAGAAAAAAAGTGTTTTCGGGGTTATTGACGCGTCGATGACTTTTTCCGGCCGGTCTGATATACTTCTCTTAGCTGAGGTATTATTGAAATATATCTACTACATTATCGTCATTTTGCTGATACTGTCGGCCCTGATCGGATATGCGCTGATACCTGCGCGAGTACCTGAAAATAAGGCCGCCCTTATCATCAACGGCAAAACCGTGTCGGCCGATGAGTTCAATAAACTCTTTTCATCACAGTCAGGACCCCATCCTGACCGCGAAACCTTCATAAACTCCCTGATAACCCGTGAGTTGCTTATCCAGGAGTCTCAAAAGGAGGGCATCGACAAGGAAGAGACATTCAGGAGATCGATACAGAATTTCTACGAACAATCGCTGATTAAACTTCTCATGGACAGAAAGTTCGCCTCATTGGGAGCTTCGGTAAGCGATGATGAACTCAACAATTATATCTCCCTTCTGAACAGGAAGATGCAGCTCACGATATTCAATTTCAGAAGTCCAGGAGAGGCTAAGAAAAGCAACTTGGCAGGCGGAGAACGCAGGACTATGTACCTTGAGGACCTCTCTTGGGATCTGAGGGTCCCGATCGCGGCGCTTGCAGTCGGTGGGCATACCGGGCCGATCAAGACAGGCGGGAATTTCGTGGTGGTGAGACTCGACGGAATGGAGAAGCCGTCGGCCCGTCCCGCCACGCCGGATCGGGAGAGCATCCGGAAAATGGTAGCCGAAAAAAAAAGGGAAAAGATGATCAACGACTGGATCGACGATCTCAGGGAAAAGGCCAAGGTAAAAATACTGATCAAGGAGTAGCATGGGGGAGATGGACATGGAAAGGAAATGGAGAAGAAAAAACTATTTCATAAAGAAAGAGCTCCAGGGGAGATTTATTTTCAGTTTTTTCATCTTTGTCGTGGTCGGAAGTTTTTTTTTTACAGTAATCTTCAGCCTGCTCTCGGCCGATACGCTGACGATCGCGTATAAGAATTATGACCTCAGGCTGGGCAAGACCCCGGTGATCCTTTTGAGAGAGACCCTGAGCGCACATTGGATATTTATTTTCACCGGCGGACTCCTCGTGGTCCTCGCCTCGATGTTCCTCACCCACCGTTTTGCAGGACCGGTTTACCGGTTTGAGAAGTCCCTCGAAGAGATGATGAAGGGCAACTTTGACTTCGAGATCAGACTGAGGGCCAAGGACGAGGCCAAGGAACTCGCACAGATGATGAATGATTTCAATTCCCGCCTCTCCTCGCAGCTGAAGGAGATAAGGGACCTCGCGGACGATGTGGGATCACACATTTCGAAGGCAAAGGGGTCGTCGGGCGCGGAGGCCGGCGTTGAACTCGATGAAGCAGAGGCCAACAACAGAAGGATCAGAGAGATACTCCGCAATTTTACGCTGAAGAATGAGTAGTTATGCCCCGAGGCCTGTTCAGTGCAATTCTTGCTGGATTCCTCCTGGTCGCGTCGGCCACTGCGGCTTTCGCATCGGAGTTGAGGACGCAGTACACAACCATCGCATACGATAAAGAAGAACAGCTTCGGAAATTCAACAGAGGGGTTTCCCTTGGAAGCCTCTCATACCTCCTCAGGAACAAGAGGAGTATAACCTCCGACGATGAAGCGAGAAACAAGGTAGACGTCCTGGTCGAAAGGGTTGAAGCGATCCTTGATATGTTCCCCAGGGATCTGAAGTTCAAGATAGTCCTTCTCTCCACGGATACCGATGTACAGAGGGTCTATAAAAATAAATATGGTGCGGCCGTCGATTATATATCCTTTTACTCTCCGAGGGAAAAAACCGTGTATATTTCAGTCGACGATATAAGGATCGGCGTCTTAGCGCACGAGATGGCTCACGTCATACTCGACTTTTATTTCGGTGTGTCCCCGCCCGTAAAGATACATGAGGTCCTCGCACAGTTCGTGGAATCCCATCTGAAGGATTAGGCCCCCGGGCCGGGATCAAAAAGAGGAGGGACTTATGGACCTGCCTGCAGTATTTCCTCTCGGGGCAGAATCCATGGGTACTAATTCATCTGCGGGGGGAGGCGAATACCCCAGACCGGAGACGGGCTGGAAATAACAGAGGCTTGTCGTACCTGCCAGGACAAGGCACCTTACCACTTCAGTAGCCTCGGCGCCTGCATCGATAGCACACCTCGATACGACATCAGGAGTTGCACCCGCCTCGACCGCACCGGCGATGATCTGGTTCAGATCACCCCCGCCCGAAATGGCGCATTTCACAACATAACAGGCGTTATAGCCCATTTCAATGCCCGTCTTTACGATCTTCTTTATTTCATCGCCCTTTTGGACGCTCGCCTTTATAACTGAACAAACTTTTTCCCCCTCGTGAAGATCGACATTAGGGGTATTTTTGACCTCTGGAATCTCTTCTTTGGGGAAGACATGGTTGTCACTTTTCTGATTTGTAGTAGCAATTGAACCCGGAGAATTTTCTATTGTTATGTTTCCATCCTTTTCACTCTTGTTAGATGGTTCCGGGGTTGAGTTTCCCGATTCAGCTTTTGGGATGATAGGTTGAACCTTTGCGACCTCATTCTTTACTTCTTGCGCCGGAGCACGTTGAGGCTGTTGATCCCGTGAGGAGGCGAGCTGGGGCACTTTTGGTAATGGTGCAATTGCGGAGACATTTGGTTGCTTATGATAATAAAAAAACAATGATGAGGCTGAAATTAATAATCCTCCAATAATAAGTATCAAAAGGAGCTTTTTCATGGCCTTATCTCGGAAATACCGGGGCCATAATATATGCCAAACCGCTTCTCATAATAAAAACATACCACAATTCTAGGGATTTGTCATCAAAAAAATTCCGGGACAGGTTTCCTTATTTCGCACATCGGAAACCAATATCCCGGCTTCTTATCGCGGGATCGAGCCAATAACGGTATGAACTCCTCAGCATTTTTTCTTCGCTTTCTTCCCATGACCCCCCGCGAAGCACCTTGAAAATTCCGATCGGCGGCCCCTTAGGGTCATATTTCGGCGGCATATCAGGCCCCTTTTTGTCTTTTGTCTCCGGCTTCTTGTCGGTCCCAATTAGTCTGGAAGCGTTCTCCAAATAATCAGCGCTGTCAGGATCACAGTAATTACAGTAATTCTGCCGGTACCAGTCATTAACCCACTCCCGGCAATTTCCGGCCATATTGAGAACGCCGTAATACGAAGCCCCTTCGGGAAGAGCATCTACCGGGACCATCGCTCTCAACCCCTGCCCTTCCCATTTTTGGTGATATCTGGCCTTAACGTCATCCGCCGGGTCGTCACCCCAGGGGTAAAGCCTTCCCTCATTTCCCCTCGCCGCCTTCTCCCACTCTGCCTCGAACGGCAGACGTTTCCCCTTCCATCGACAGTATTCATCTGCTCCGTACCATGAGACGTTGTTGGCGGGATAGTTCTCAAAACCCTTACGGGGGGCATACTGCGGATTTCCGCTTTTGCCGTTTCTTTCCTTTTCTTCGACTATGGTCGAGTAATCGTCGGAAGAAAAATATTTATTATCAGGGTTGCCTTTCTCGTTGAGAAACAGGGCAAAATCCCTTGCGGATACCTCATACTTGTCCATCATGAAGGCATCCAGGAAGACATCATGCTCCGGTCTTTCATTCAGTTCCGAATTATTGGCCCCCATCTTGAACCAACTCTCGCTAATGATGACCATGTCAGTGGCTTCCTCGGAGGAAAAATCGACTCCTTTGTTCTTATTCACTGATGAACAGGAGATAAAGAGGAACACCGAAGCGAGAGAAATAAAAAAAATGCCGGCTAATCTTCGTCTTCTCATCGTCTGTATTATACATTTTTTCGAGGGCGCGTCAACACAAGCCCGAAAGGGATTTTTCCTGGAAAAAGCAATCCGGAAAAGGCTCCGGTCTTCCAGGCTGCGCTCACCTTGCTATAATCCTTTGCCAAAATTACCCCCTACCCAGGTAGGATTGAATATCCGTCTCATAAATCGCAAACTATACATAAATAGCGGAGTGAATTGATTATTTTGTCGCCAGGCTTCTCAACATGGCAGTAAAATGTTATTATTATTAATCAAAAATTATAAAAAAGAGTTGTCTGCCAACTCGGAGAGAAATATGCACAAAACAACTTCTTCAGGTATGGCCAACGTAGTGTCTCATAAAGACCCTTTTTCTAATTATCATGCCGGCTTCTCCGGCCTGAGACTCATAGAGAATCTTGAAGAAGGATTGCATACAAGCCGAAACTACATCCGGCGTAATCATACTTGCTTTCCTTACGGTACGTATTTAGTTTCGAGTAATAACGTATGTCCCTATGTAGCGGAGGTATAGCAATGTCTAAAAAGAAATTCACAAAATCGACACTCATCCTTTTTAAGCTGTTATTAGCTCTTACATTCTTATTATTTTGCGCGACATACGGCTATGCCGCCGGTCCTGCGGGCTACTCGGAATACTATATTCCGGGTGACGAAGACGATATGGGCCTCGTCCTCTGCTCCTATGGGGCGACTGCTTGCCCCGCAGGCTACCACATGCACACCGTGATCAGCGTGACCGCCTGGTCGGACAACACGACAATCTATTACGACCAATGGGAAAACGGCTATAACTTTGATCCGAACAACCCCGGTGCTACTGCCGATGAGACATACACGCTCAACGCTGGTCAGGTCATGGTTTTCGAGAGCGCAAACATAGCCTTACCCCGCACTGCTACCCCCCCGGCAACAACTTGCACCAACTACCGCAACGGGACACTTATCGGCACCTCTACGACTTGCTACGACGGAAAAGACAGGATCTACGTGGCGGGAGGAACTGTAACAGTCACGCGCGTAAGCTACATTGAGGAGAGGGGTGTGGGTCTCCAGGGGGCGGCGTGGGAGATCTACCCTCTCCAGCCACAGTTGACGACCTATGCCGTCCCTTTTGGGGAAACCAACGGTTGGTACGGCTTCCAGCGAGTGAGCACACTCATCCAGGCCACGCAAAATAATACTGTTGTTACCGTGGACCTCAACCACGACGGCACCCCGGACCCATTATATACCCAGGCTGGCGTCCTCATTGGTCCCAGCGTCACGCTGCAACAAGGACAGACCTTTCTGTTGAACGACGTGAGCGCTAACGTTGCCGCGGGGACCATGGCCGGCGGAGCGATAATCACGGGGTCCAGTACGCTTCAGGTCAAATACCTCGCCGGGCGTACGGACGTTAACAATTGCACGCGCGGGTTCAGCGCCTTTCCGCGCGGATTCTGGACAAAGGACTATTATGCGCCGCTAAGCCAGCCCGGCGTAGATCTCACCGGGCAGGCGAGCGACACCGACTACTACCTGTATAACCCAAACTCTGCTGCCATCACGGTTAACTGGCAAGGCACCGCCACTTCGGGGTCATTCCCTATCCCTGCCACCTCCACCGTCTCTTTCCGGACGGCTTCGGGCGGCGCGGTACCGACCGGCTCGGGGCTTTATTTCAATGGAAGCGATATCTTCTGGGGGGTCGGTTCAAACGATACCGATAACATCGGCGGCGCGAGCGGATACGCCCACGAGTGGGGATTCAGCCTGCTGCCGTCTACTATGCTCTTCACAGAGCACTATCTCGGCTGGGCCCCTGACGGCCTTCCCCTTGCTGCCGGGCAAACCGAGATGGGCGTCTTTCTCACACCCGCCCAGGACAACACGCGCGTCTTCGTGGACTTCAACAACGACGGCATTATCGATCAGACGTATACGCTGAACCGGTTGCAGACCCAGTACATCACAAATCCCAACGGCGACTTGTCGGGGGCGCACTTCTGGGCGAGCGGCCCCTTCACCATGGCCTACGGCCAGAACTCCGCCACATCGAACCTCAGTTCCCCCGCGCTGGACCTCGGCTACATCGCCATCCCCGGAAGCGACTTTGTCTCCCTTGTACTCACGGTTGCCAAGTCCGTCAGCCCACAAGTCGTGCCCACTGCGTCAGGTTCAGTTGCGACATTCACGATCAAGGTTGACTCCCAAAAATACACGGTTGATGGGGTGAACGTCACCGACTATTTGCCGCCGAACTGGAACTACGTTGTCGGCACAGACACCACAACCATAACTAGACCTGACCTGACCACGGTCACCGGCTCTTCAGCAGACCCTACGAAAACCGGCGCCGGACCTTACACCCTCACCTGGAGCAGCGCCCAGCTCGGCACGAACGGAACTCCCGGTATGGCCACAAACCAGGAGGTCACTATCACCTTCACCTCACGGACAACGGCTGTACTTGCCGTCGGAACTTTGAGCCAAAACAAGGTAAAGGCCGTCGGTACAAGGACGTTCGGCACGCCGAGTCAGACACAAACCTTCACGGCATCAGACTTCGTCTACGTTACCTCCGGTGCAGTCACCATCACTAAAACATCGAGTGTTCCTGCTGCTACCCCTGTTTCTCCCGGCGACAGCTTCACGTACTCCGTGGTGGTTGCCAACCCGTCTGCTAGCGGAGTCACTTTGACTAACCTCTCGCTGTACGATGCTCTGCCCACCGGCGTGACCAATGTCGCTGGGACGACCACCATCAGCCGCGCATCAACTGTCGCAGATACTTTCACGACCCAGGCATACAGCAACAACGACGGCACCCAACCCTGGGCAGGCAACTGGACCGAGACGGACATTAGCGGAACAAACCCCGGCCCCGCCGGGCCGACTACGGGGTTTGTGCAGGTCGCAGGCAATGCGCTGAGATTCGGATATCAGGCTTCAAACGTGGCCGACAACTTCAACACGGGCAGCGTCTTCACTCAGAATGACGGCAACACCAACTGGTCCGGAAACTGGACGGAAACCGGCGATAACAATAACCCCGCCACAGGAACCATCCAGTTCAATGTGGCTGCGGCCGGGAAGGTCGATTTTACGAGATGTGGTGCGGCCGGCTGCAACATCCAGAGGTCAGCTCCGTTCTCGGGAGGCAATGTCACCATAAGCTTTGTGCTTACCCAGAATGGTCTTGCAGTCAACGAGTTTCTGGAGGGTGACTACAGCCTCAATGGCGGCACAACCTGGGTCGGTATGCAGAGGATTACAACGGGCAACGCACTTTCAACACCGCCGGGCGGCTGCGGCAATCCATGCACGATCTCCACTGCTGGCGCCACTTCGCTTACAGTTCGTTTCCAGGAGACTACTCGGTGGGCCACCAACACCCACCATGCGCAGGTCGATAATGTCAACATCGCCTTTAATGATTCCATCGGATCTGCCGCTCAGCGGACCGCGAACCTTACCGGCGCTACCAGCGCAACGCTCAACTTCACTTACGCTTCCGCGAACCTCGCGGGGACCGATACTGTGGTAGTCCAAGCGAGCAATGCCGCAGCCGGGCCCTTCACCACACTGGCGACGTTTACTGCGGGAACTCCTAATGTTGCGCCCCCATACAATCTGACTACTTATATCTCGGCCAACACCACTATTCGATTCCTTGTTACGGGCGGAATCAACGCTCCGACCAAGACCTTCTCCGTCGATAACGTCACATTGGCCTATAACACATCCCTGGCAGGCGCTAATCCGCCTGAACTGGTCTCTTCCAGTTCCGCCTACAATCTTACTCCCGGCGAAACACTTACAGCATCTTTCGACGTTACAGTGGACAATCCCCTGGCAGCAGGGATCGACACCATAACCAACACCGCCTCGACAACATCAACCCAGTTCCCGATACAACTCAGCGCGAGCGTCACTAATCTTGTCGTCAACCCTTCTTCCGGGAGCGCCAGTGTGGGAAATAGGGTCTGGCTGGACTCAGACGGCGACGGCGTACCGGAAGTGGGAGAGCCCGGTCTGGCCAATGTGGAGGTGATGCTGAAGGACCAGTTCGGCACGCCGGTTATGGTGACTACCACTGACGCCACAGGGCATTACCAGTTCACTGGCGTGAAAGCCGGAAGCGGGTATTATGTCGAGGCAACCTCAAGTACCATTCCGTCCGGGTTGACCCAATCCGCCGCAACCGGTAGTAACAACCGCACGAGTGCCTTCAATCTGACCGCGGGTCAGTCTTATACGAGTGCGAACTTGGGGTATAAACCTGTTACTGGGACTGCCACCATCGGCAATTTTGTATGGTCCGATGCAAACGCCGACAACATACGTAATCCCGGTGAGCCCGGCATAGCCGGAGTTACCGTCAGACTTTACATAGACACTAACCGCAACGGCACCTACGAGGCCGGGACCGATACCCTTTGTACTATCGCCACTTGCGGTACAAACGGCACTACCACAACCGCTCCGGACGGAAGCTATTTGTTTACCGGCGTGACCGCCAGCGGAACTCAGGATTACATCGTTTATATCGACGAGACAGCCCTATTGGCAGCGGGATATGTGCGGACGTCTCCTCCCAGCGGCGGCCCCCTGTTCTCTATCATGAATGTCAGCGCCGGGGCCTCCATCCTCTATGCGAACTTCGGCTATCAGGGGACGACATACTCGATCGCAGAACGCGTCTGGTTTGATGTCAATGGTAGCGGCACTCCGGACGCAGGCGAATCAGGGATTGGCCTGGTGACGGTTGAACTGCTTGATGCCAGCCTCAACGCGATCGCAACTACAACGACTGACGCCAATGGGTATTTTACTTTCTCCGGAGTGAAGGGGGGCGGGGCCAACTACACAGTCAAGATCACCGACACGAACGCTGTACTGGCCAATTATTTCGGCACAACTGTCGCAGCTACGGCCGGCAGTGAAAAAATCAATAACCTCAGCGGCAATATCGACTATACCTCGACGCCTCATTTTGGGTTTAATCTAAGCAGGAGCATCAGCGGCACCGTGTTCAACGACAATGGGGCCGGCGGCGGTACCCTTGGCGACGGCATCAAAAACGGCAGCGAGCCTGGAATCTCCGGGGTGGTCGTAAAATTATACAACGACGCAAACGGTAATGGGCAGATCAATGCACCTAGCGATGCCGTGATCGCCACCGTAACGACCGATGCCAACGGCAACTATATTTTCTCCGGTCTGAGCAACGGCAATTACATCGTCAGTATCGAATCACCTCCTGCCGGGTACACGTACGCCGGGACCGATAGCGATGCAGGCACCACGGGGCAGCAGAGAGCAGCAAGTATTGTCAGTAACGGCAACGCGCCGAACATAAACTTCGGGTATCATGCTTCTACGCCCCGCAGTGTATCAGGCACGCTGTGGGAAGACACCAATAAGAACGGTGTTATGGATAGCGGTGAGGCCGACATATCTGGAGTGACGATCGATTTGCTCAATGCAAGTCTCGCCGTTGTTGCCACCGCAACCACGGACGCCCACGGCTTTTACAGCTTCACCGGCATAGCAAGCGGCACTCCTTATTATGTCAAGATTACCGACAACAACGGTGTTTTGAGCGGATACACTCCAACCTACCAAATTACCGGGGGCACCGCAGGTCCTTTCACAGGGCAGGAAACCGTTAATCTGAGCAGCGGGGACAAAAACGGCGTCAATTTCGGCTACTATAATCCCATCCCCACTCTGGCTGTCATCTCTTATTTCGGTGCCTATGAAAAAGACGGCAAGGTTATAGTACAGTGGGAGACGGCCTCTGAGATAAATACACTGGGATTTAATCTTCTCAGGCTCGATCCTCTCACGGGAGAATACAAGCAAGTCAATTCGGGTCTCCTCCCCTCTATGCTCAAGCCCCACCGGGGGGGGAAATATACCTTCAAAGACACCGGGTCCCTGCCAGGAAAAACCTATACATACAAGCTAATCGAGATTGAAGTGGATGGGAATGAGCGGTCCTATGGCCCATTCGCAGTCTTCCCCGCAAGGATAACGGATGACAAAGGTCTTGACCTCTCCACCAATGCAGATTACGGACGGACTGAGCGTGACAAGCCTGAAATGCATAAGGTCCGCACAGACGGTAGAAAGTCCGGGCAGCCGGGCAATGTCAAGACTGGAAGCGGAGAACGAATAAAAATATCTGTTATGGACAGCGGGATTTATTACGTGGATGCGAAGGACATCTCCTCTTTACTCGGGATATCTGCGGACAAGATCCCTTCCATGATAGGTCACGGCCAGTTGTCTCTGAGTAATCAGGGCAAGCAGGTCGCCTATCTGCCTGCAGCAAATAACGCCGGCCTTTACTTTTACGGGACAGGGATAGACAGCATCTACACAAAAGAGAACGTCTACTGGCTCGACAAGGGCGCAGGGACACTCATGCCCGTGGTTGAGGGCACAGGCCCAGCGCCGTCGCCGGAGGGAGGCAGCTTCACCGAGACAGTGCATCTTGAGGAAGATGTGATTCCGTGGGAAACACTTTTCAACGACCCCAATGTCGATTACTGGTTCTGGAACCAGATATTTGCGAGCAATTTTTACACCGATCCCGCGAGGAGTTTCACGTTCCAGCCGCTTGGGCCGGCTCCCCAGACCACGGCCGTGATGCAGGTTCATCTTTTCGGCGGATCAGATGCGGGAGTAACGAATGACCACCATGTTGTGGTGAGTCTCAACGGTCTGTCGGTAGAGGACTGGTGGAGCGGTTTGACCCCCCATACCATTACCGGAAGGTTTCCTTTGCAGCCGGGCGAAAACATCATTACGGTAGCGGCTGAGGCCGACGAAGGGGTTTCGTCGAGTTTTATTTTAATTGATTCATTCGATATTACTTATAAGCGGCTTTACGATGCTGACGGCGACAAACTCTTCTTCAGAGGAGACGGAGCCCCGTCGGTGACCATCGGAGGATTTGCGTCAGCCGGCATCAAGGTCTTTGACCTCACGAATCCCATCATACCGAAATTAAATGCGGCCACCACGATCGAATCTTCCTCAGCATCAGGGACGGCCAGCTATACCGTCAGCCTGAAACCCGCTTCTGCAAATACCCCTTATATTGCCGTAGCTTCCGCAGGGATAAAAGCGGCGTCTGCCAAGGCGGCGTCTTTTTCCAAACTTTCTGCGAAGCAAAATTCGGCCGACTACATCGTCATCGCCCCTTCTGAATTGGTTTCCACCGCCCAGGGCCTTGCCGACTACCGGGCAGGACAGGGTATGAAGACGATGGTGGTGAATCTGGAAGATATCATGAACGAATTCAACTATGGGATATCAAGCCCGGAGGCTATTAAGTCATTCCTGTCTGTTGCCCATTCGAAATGGAAAAAGTCACCAAGATATGTAGTCCTGGTCGGAGACGGAAGCTTGGACTATAAAGATAATCTGGGATTCGGCGGGAACCTCATTCCATCGAAGTTGGTGCCTACCGACTTTGGTCTTGCCATGTCGGACAATTACCTTGCAGATATCAACGGAGACCATCTGCCGGAGATTGCCATTGGAAGACTGCCGGTAGCAAACCCTGCCGAGTTGCAAACCGTCATCGGCAAGATAAAGACCTATGAGCGCAACCTCGGAAACACCCGCGTGGTCCTCGTGGCTGATACTCCCGGTGATGGAGGAGACTTTATCGCCGATAGCGAAACGCTTGCGGGCCTTTTCCCATACGGCTATGCTCTCACCAGGATCTACCTGGACGACCCGGCTATAGTCGACGCAAAAAGGGCGGCCCTCATAAGCGCCATAAACCAGGGGGCGGCTTTCTTTAATTATGTGGGGCATGCCGGGCCCGATCAACTTTCTAATTCAGGGTTGTTGTCTTATTATCCCTATCCTGAGTACAATCCGCCTACAAACGATTTGCCTTCGCTGACAAACGCAGCCATACTGCCGGTGATGACCGCCATGACATGCGGACTGGGTAATTTCTCCGACCCCTACGAAGACGTGCTGACGGAGGCGCTGCTGCTGAAGTCGGACGGTGGAGTTGCCGCCGCGTGGTCGCCGACAGGACTTTCTGATGATTCGCAGGCGGGGATTCTCAACCGTGAGTTTTATAAGGCAGTCTTTTCCGCCAAAAAAGCTGTACTCGGTGACGCGGTCCTTCAGGCGCTTTCGGTTTACAAGAAGCAGGGATCGATGCCGTTTATGATGGATACCTATTGCATACTGGGTGATCCTGCCCTTAGAATAAGGTAAAATACAAATATGTCTAGTGGTACAGCAGAGGACAATATCTGGATAAAGGTATTCGAGAGGCCGAAGAACATCGTCTCCCGCAGTATCGCAGGAGAGCTTTTTCTCGTCCCGGTTGCGGGAAAACTTGCCGATATGCAGAGGATGTTCGCTCTTACTGCGGTCGCTGAGTTCATTTGGGAGAGGCTGGACGGCCGAAGGAGCCTGGATGATATCCGCAACGATGTTCTGGAATATTTTGACGCCGAGGAAGAACAGGTCGAAGCTGATATCAAGGCTTTTGTGACCGAACTTATGGCAGAGGGCCTTCTCATTGAGGTAACTGGCTGACCATGCAATGTCACGATACAAAATGGCCGGACACAGGAGAATATCTGGAGGAGTTTATTGCGAAGGCCGAACAGCTTCATATCCCCCTTGCCGGAAGCCTGGAACTGACCCACCGATGCAATCTCAACTGCGTCCACTGTTATCTTGGACAGCAGGCCAAAAGGCAGGTACTTCGGGACCGCGAGATGAGCGCAGCCAGGATACACACTTTAATCGACGAGATTACGGAGGCCGGTTGTCTGAATCTGCTGATCACAGGGGGGGAGCCCCTTCTGAGGGAAGATTTTCCTGAGATTTATCGCCATGCAAAGGGAAACGGGCTGTTGGTCACAGTCTTTACCAATGGGACGATTATCGGGGAGAAGACTATCGAGCTGTTCTGTGATCTCCCTCCTGTTGAAGTCGAGATAAGTGTATATGGCGCTACGGAGCATGTTTATGAGAGCATTACGAGCGTCCACGGATCATATAAGAAATGCCTGCTGGGCATCAGAGGTCTTTTGGAAAACGGCGTCAGGGTGAACCTTAAGACAATCCTCATGACCATAAACCGTCATGAGTTTACAGACATGGAAAATATGGCGAAGGAACTCGGCGTCAGGTTCCGTTTTGATGCTGCAATATCGCCGCGCATGGACGGTGACAATTCGCCGCTCGGCCTTCGCGTCCCGCCGGAGGAGGCCATAGAGAAAGAAATGTCCGGTGCCGGGAAGGTGGAAAGCTGGAAAACTTTTTTTGAGAAATTCAAAGACCGCACACTTGGTTCCGGCCTCTACGGCTGCGGTGCAGGCCTCACCGCCTTTCATATAGACCCTTTCGGCCACATTCTTCCCTGTATGATGGCCCTTGATATGAGATACGACATCTCGGAGGCAGGATTTAAGGAAGGATGGGACAATATTATGCACCGCATAAGGGATAAAAAGACTGCAGCCGACTTCGCCTGCAGGGGATGTGTTAAGATAAATCTCTGCGGTTACTGTCCGGGGTTTTTCAGACTGGAAAATGGTCTTGAAGACGTCCCTTCTGAATACATCTGCCGGATGGGCGGCCTTCGTTATGAATATATTCACGATCATGCAATGAAAGGAGATCATGGTGGACAACCAGAAAAAGTCAGTTGACAGGCTGCCGTATGCGAAACCAAGGTTGAGAATCATCACCCTTGTCGCTGAGGAAGTCCTCGCGATATCATGCAAGCAGGCCACTGGGGCGCCTGCAAAGAATGGACATGGGTGCGGATTTCCCAGTTGCCGTGCCGCAGGAGGCTCATAATCATGAGATGGATATGAGCCGTTACGGAACTGGTTGTTTTTGAATATCGTTATCGCTGATATTCATTTCCGCATACGCTCCGGAGATATGCCCCTTCTGAATGACCCCTCGCGAAGAACCTATGGGCCGTTCATCGCAGACAGAGTCTCTTCCGGCGAAGGGGCCGCAAGCATTGATATCACCATTGAGGCAAGAGACTTCCCCAACACCGGGCAATTAATAAAGATATTTGAAACTCCGGATTCCTGGTCTATGTTCAGGGACGGAGACCAGTATTTCTGGATGGATATCTCTGCATCGTTGGGAGGGAAGCCGGATTATGTTGCCAGTTTCCATCGGCGGCCTGAAAAGGTGACGGTCTATTGCGGGGAATCTTTTGTAACGGAAAGAGACGGCAAAAAAATGCTCATGAACCCCATCGCCTATCCCCTGGACCAACTCTTACTTATGTATGCACTGGCGGAAAGGGAAGGTGCCTGCATGCATGCAGCCGCCCTTGATTTGGACGGTAAGGGATATCTCTTTCCCGGCAGATCGGGCGCCGGCAAGAGCACGATTGCGCGAAGCTTCACAGCCAGAAACCGTGCCTTATTGAGTGACGACAGGGTGGTCGTCAGGAAGATAGGCGACAAATTCAGGTGCTTTGGGACACCATGGGCCGGCGATGCCGGGATTGCCGAAAACAGGAGTCTGCCTCTCAACGGAATCTTTTTCATCCATCATGGGAATGAAAACAGGATTGAAACAATAACACCGAGAGAGGCATTTGAGAGACTCATGCCTGTGACTTCCATCCCCTGGTACGATGATAAAGTCATGCCTGCCGTACTCTCTTTCTGTGAAGATCTGGCCCTGCATGTGCCCGCCTATGTCCTGCACTTCACGCCGGACCGCAGGGCCGCGGACTTGATTGAAGGGTTCGTTTCGGATAAGGAAATACATGGCGCTATTCCGTAAAGGATTACCTTAGGCATGTTAGACATCGGCAGGGAAAATTTCCATGATATAGCGAAAGAGGTACTGGGAAGCGGCAAAGGTCTTGTCTTTGTGGCAGGCGGGAGCAGCATGTCGCCCTTCATTAAGCATGGGGATACCGTAGAGATACGACCTGACAGATCGTTACGGTTGGGCGATGTCGCTTTCTTAAGGAATCAGGAAGGCCGACTCGTATTGCACAGGGTCATAAAGATGACGGGGGCCGGCATAATTACGAGGGGCGACGCGGTCGAAGGGGATGACGACTTCACCCCGTTCGGAGATGTGCTCGGCAAGGCGGTCAAGTCTTCAGGATATAATTTTCATCTGAAATTCCCGTTCAACCGGCTCATAGCCCGGGGGTTCATCCGCCCTTCGAAACTCTCGCGAAACAGATTGTTATTCCCTCTCGCCAAAAAGATTGCCTCCCTCCTCGGTTGAGGGGAGAAACAGCATTATTTATTACGCTGTCCGGCACGCCTATTTCTCTTTTAATGCGATAGCCGCGGAGACCGTACGAGTTATTCGTCATGTGTCGGCTCCTGTTTCTTGATGGTTATCGGCGTATCCGCCACTCCGGCATAGAAGACAAGAATCTCTGCCGTTTTAACGCCTTCATTCTTTCCGTAATGCCGTTTATTCACGACCTCGACAATTGAATCTCCGGCTTTTAGATGTAATGTCTTGTTGTCCTCGGCAACAGCAGTCGGCTCCCCACTCAATAATACGCCTGCATTTATAACCGGATGTTTATGCAGAGATAATGGCGCTCCCGGCGGGATTTTTATTCTGAGAATCGTCAGTTCCGGGGGTGCCCTTCGGGTAGTCGGGCAGACGGCTCCCATCCCAGCTTAAACTCGTTTTTGTTAATACATCAACCTGGACGGCATTCAGATCCCCGGCAAAAACATTACTTGATAACAATAAAGCAAAACATATTACGTAAATCAGCTTTTTCATTTCATAGTCCTTTCTTTTGCACGGGGGCAGAAGATCCCCCGATCCGCTGATAAATATTAATGAAAAGGGGGAATGTATGTGAAGAAGAAAACGTGAAACGTGAGAGGTCAAAGAGTGGAACTGGATTCTCTACGGGTCGTAGACCCGCCTTCGCGGGCATAACGGAATCGGAAAAAACCCGGACCATCCTCAAAGATGGCGGGCAAGCCGTCGGTTCACTTCATATATCAACCTCACGGCTATTTTTTCGGAATCGATCTCATAAGTCCCTGCGGTCAGCGCTTTTTTGATGGCCTCGATCTTACCAATCCTGATCTCGGGCAGCCGGCCGATAGCGTTTTTAAACCCTGCTATTTTCTCTGCCCTGAAATGAAGGTCCCGCCCTTCCGGCGGCATACCGCCATCTGTCTTCATTGCGACCTCCTGATGCGGGTGTTTTATTTCTTATCGGCACTTTTCTCAGTAACTTTACACGAAGAGCTGTGAAACGATCTTGTCATAGACATTGACGTTAGCCGAAGCGGCGATCCTTTTGCCTTTTTTTGACCCGGTCAAAAAAACCGTTCTACCGGGCGGTAAACTCCCTCGGTGGATTGCAGAAGGTCCTCACCCCGCCGTGTAAGCTCCCACCAAGGCCGCACCATCGGCCATTCTTCGGTCTTTCGCAGGACACTCCTTCGGGGAGTCCTTTGCGGCCGCCATTTTCGCTTTCAGCCTTATCAACGCCTGATTATGCAGTTGGCAGATTCTTCCTTCAGTCAGTTTCATGATCTTGCCTATTTCTTTCATCGTGAGTTCCTCCCAGTAATAGAGCGAAAGAAGCAGCCGCTCTTTCTCGGGAAGCTCATCAATAAGCCGCGCTATCATCTTTTTTCCCGCCTTTTCCTCCAGTGCTATCAGGGGATTGCACGCATTCGGATCAGGTATGCACTCCAGGATGTTCAGGCCGTCGTCCGTCGGGCCGTTGCCGTCGAAGTCCTCGAACCTGAACTCGACAGCGCCGTTTGCTTCGCCGAGCGTCTTGTAATACTCGTCGAGCGTGAGGTTAAGCGCGCCCGCGACTTCCTCCTCTTCCGGCGGTCTGCCGAATTCTCTTTCAAGCCCGGTATAGGCCTTCTTAAGGACGTTTACCTTCGCTTTCAGAGATCTCGGGAGCCACTCCACCGCCCGCAGTTCGTCGAGCATAGACCCCTTGATCCTGAACTCTGCGTACGTCTTTAACTTGGCCCTGCCGCGCTCATATTTTCCCATGGCGTCGAGGAGCCCCATCAAGCCCGCGCTGATCAGGTCGTCCACCGTAAGCTGAGGCGGAAGCCGCCACGCCAGCCTGCCGGCGGTGTATTTTATAAAAGGCAAAAAATCTCGTATGACCTGTTCCTTCTCTTCTTCCCGGATTTCTTCATCTGTCTGCATGGTGATCCTCCCTGTCCCCCGGCCCATCACCCGCGCACGCCGGAAATGCCTCAAGTGGTTCCGGCTGCGGCACAGGTCCATGACGCCTTTGTCATTTCGTACCTATACGGGTACGTTCCATTTTCCTCTGACCAAGTTCCCCCAGGAAAGCTGGAGGGTCCCTTTGACCCTGCTCGGGCGCTCACGAACGAGCCTCGAAGCTATCGCCGAAATATGTTTGGCTGCCCGGCTGCCGGGATCAGCATCTATGAACGCCTTCCGTGCCATGACCGCCTTCTGTATCGAACCGTCAAGCGGGATATATCCGAGATAATCGAGGGATATGTTCGGAAACTTCTCCGTAGCAAGAGAAAGTCTTCTGAAGACCTCGATCGCATCATACCGGCCCTTTGCCAAGTTGACGAGGACCTTGAAGTCCTTCTCCTGATATCTCGTAAAAAGGGCCTTGATGAGCGCACAGGCGTCGGTCATGGAGGTCGGCTCCGGCGAAGTGACCACGATGATCTCCTGTGAGGCCATGCAGAAAAACGCGACGTTTGCGGATATCCCGGCGCCGGTGTCGATGAGGAGAAAATCCAAGTCGATATTACACGCTTCAAATTCTTCGATGAGTCTCATCCTCTGGAACTCATCGAGATCCGTCATCTCCTGCACCCCGGAACTGGCGGGCAGTATCCTGATACCGTAAGGCCCTTCGATGATCACGTCCATGAGCCCCTTTTCTCCGTTGAGAACATGATGGATGTCATATGGCGCCGCGAGGTCCAGCAGGACATCGATATTGCCCAGGCCAAGGTCGGCGTCGAAGATCATCACTTTTTTCCCTATCTTCGCCAGGGCGACGGCAAGACTCACCGCCATGTTGGTCTTGCCTACCCCTCCCTTCCCGCTTGTTATCGTGATCGTCCTGGCCATCCTGTCACCCTTTAAATCATTGTTCATCACACCACTTCTGTTAAGGACCATGTCTGAGGGTCGCTCGCTGTTCGGAAAATCGCTGTCCACCGGCGCCCTCTGCCCGCCGCTCTATACCCGCCATGTTTTTCGATTGATACTCGCCTGGGTAGAATCAAGTACCGTGCCAGTGGAAAAACGTTGGAAATTAAGACTTTTTAGTGAGTAGATCGTTCTGCTTGGCGTCAAAGAAATGACAGAGTGATGGTTTTTCAGCTTTGTATGGAAGAGGGCAAGTCAACCAGGGAATAAGTCAAAGTCATGCCGGCCGTATCATTCGCTCTCCAATGATGAAACGCGTACCTCTATACTTCATATACTGTCAGAGGTTTGACATGAGTGCTGAAAGCGCTAAACTTGGAATAATGAGGGGTCTGTAGTCAGATTCAATCGCGCCTCCGAAAGGACGACGAGATACACTTTGCCGAGGTAAAGGAGGGACATGCACAACATACTCGTAATAGATGATACCGAATCGATCAGGGACTCACTAAGTATTTTTTTTGCGGAGGAAGGATTTCATGTTGCCGCCGCCGCGGACGGCAAAACCGGACTCGATATGCTGAGACGTGAACACTTCGACATCTTTCTCGTAGATCTCATGATGCCCGGGATGGGCGGTCTCGATGTCCTCAAAGAGACCATCGCTCGCAAAATCCACGTCCCCTGCATCGTTATGACCGGCTATGCCACTGTCCAGACCGCGGTCGAAGCGATGAAACTAGGCGCTTTCGACTATGTCACCAAACCGTTTCTGTACGAAGAGATCCTCATAAACATACGGAGGGCGCTGGATATTTCAAAGCTGCAGAGAGAAAATGAGATGCTGAAAAAGCAGCTGAAAAGTAAATACGATTTCCACGGCCTCACCGGGACCTCGCCACAGATAGAGAAGCTCCATAAATACATCGAAAAAATTGCGGATACGGAAAGCACCGTGCTTATCTCCGGCGAAAGCGGCACCGGCAAGGAAGTTGTCGCCAAAACTATTCACTACAATAGTTCGAGGTCCTCCAAACCGTTCATACCGTTAAATTGCGCAGCAATTCCTAAAGACCTCCTTGAGTCGGAGCTCTTCGGACATGAAAAAGGCTCCTTTACAGGGGCGCACACCACAAGGATAGGCCGCTTTGAACTGGCCAACGGCGGTACCCTCCTTCTCGATGAGGTAGGCGAGCTCCATCCCAACCTCCAGGCAAAGATCCTCAGGGTGCTTCAGGAAAGGGAGTTTGAACGGTTGGGCGGCACGAAGACCATTAAAACCGATGTGAGAATACTTGCAGCGACGAACAAAGACCTCTTAAAGGCGACGAAGGACGGCACGTTCAGGGAAGACCTCTACTACCGCCTCAACGTGATACCCCTTCATATACCTCCCCTAAGGGAAAGGAGAGAAGATATCGCCGTCCTGATCGAGCACTTCATGGGCGAGATCTGCAGGAGAAAAAAGAAAAAGCCCCTGACAATAGGTACTGCGGCGATGGAACATATCATGAACTACAGTTGGCCGGGCAACGTCAGAGAGCTCGAGAACCTAATAGAAAGACTGGTTATACTCGATGACGACGGCCTGGTTTCGACGGACGACCTCCCCGAACGTTTCTTCGAGGCGGTGCAGACCTCGGCAGAAGGCCCTGAGCAGCAGACAAAGGACCTGGCCTTCCAGACGGGAATCATTCTTCCGAGGGAGGGCATTGATATGAATGCCTGCATCGACGAAATAGAGAGGGGCCTGATCGTGCAGGCGCTGGAAAGGGCGGGGGGGGTCAAGAAAAATGCCGCTGCGCTGCTCGGACTCAACCGAACAACCCTCCTCGACAAGTTGAAGAAGAAAGGCATTCAGACCGGTTCTCCTGCAACTGAGGACCCAAAGGAGAAAACTTTCTCTCCTTGAAAATCATGGACACTGAGTCAGCTCTTCCAGAAGCTCATCAGCCTTATGGGAAGATCCGAGACCATCTCCTCAGTTGCCTCCTCGATATTGTCCTGCATATTGAGCGTCGTATAATTGACGGTTTTTGTCCGGGGCGCCGAGATTGTCTTCTTTGTCGCCGTATCGATGACCTTGATCGAAATTGTGGAGGCGTACTGTTCCATAGTCTGGCCGTAAAACTGGAGGGGCCCCGCATTCATGGTATTGACGGTAACATAGACAAGCACGTCCGCCTTCAGCTGACGCTGGTCTAACGCGTTCAGCGGTATCCCGTGTTTGGTGGAGGTCGGAAAAGACCGCTCCTGTAATTTCCTTCCGATAACGGATTCAACGATTTGTGAAATATTCGGTTCGCCGGAAGTCACGACGAGGACTGCAGGCATCACGGCACGCTTCGACGGCCGGGACCGTTCGGCAGGAGCGGTACCGGGTTCTGTCTGCTTTGCCTCAGGGGCAAGGCTGTCCCGCGCCGCTCCTCTCACCTTACTGCCGGGCGCTGCGGGAGGGACACTCGCGATCTCATGTGAACCCGGGACATTCCCCCCGGCAGGCGGGGAAGATTCCACTCTCGAACCGTCGCCTCCCTGTGAGGACGGTTGTCCGGCCTCTCCGGCCGGCTGCGGGGCCGGGTCCCCTTTCTTTTCTTCCTGAGCAGAGGAAGGAAACACCTTAGTAAAGAGCGCCCGGTAGCCATACTTGGAGGCATAGAGGGCAGAGCCCCCCATGAGCGCAATGATCAGCACGGCCGCAACCAGAAACGGGACATTGCTTCTGGCCTTTGTCGTCGTTGCACCCCTAGTCTGCGGGGATGTCTGCGGCTGAACAGCTAAGACAGCCGCCTGCTTCGGGACCTCACCCTTTGGCTGTACTTTGTTCAGAGATTCAAGCGCCTCCCGGAATTCCACGACATTCTGAAATCGGTCCTCCGGTTTTTTGGCGATGGCCTTCAATACCACCGCCTCCGCTTGCGGGGAAATGCCGGGATTTATCGATCTCGGAGACGGCGGCGCTTCATAGACGTGTTTGAAAATAACAGAAGATGGGGTATCGGCCTTGAAGGGGACGCTTCCCGTCAGGAGTTGGTAGAGGACGATTCCGAGGGAATAGATGTCGGTCCGATGGTCCAGAGGCTTCCCTTCCCCCTGTTCAGGAGAAGTATAGGCCACAGTCCCCATATACATGTTGGTCTGGGTCAACTTTTTCGTCGCATCGAGGCTCTTGGCGAGCCCGAAATCGGCGATCTTGACGGTACCGTTTTTTGCGACCATGATATTGCTCGGTTTGATATCCCTGTGGATGATGTTCTTTCTCCATGCAGCCTCAAGTCCGCGGCAGACCTGGACGGTGATATCTATCGCCTCGCCCTCTGAGAAGGTGACCCCTCTCTTTATCTTGTCGGCGAGGTCCTCCCCATCGACGTATTCCATAGCAAAGTAATGTATCCCGTCATCCGTAACACCTTTGCTGTATATCTGAAGGATATTTTCGTGCATGAGGGACGCGACCGCCTTTGCTTCAATGTCGAACCTCTCGCGGAATTCCTCGACCTCGCTGAGGTTACTCGGCAATATCTTTATCGCCACGTCCCTGTCAAGGGAAATCTGTCTAGCCTTGTACACCTGGCCCATTCCGCCCTTGCCGATCTCTTCCGTGATCTCAAAATCTCCGAATCTTTTTCCTATCATAAGCGTCCTCCAACGGGTTTAGGCTTGTCAGCTATCGCCCCTGTCCCGGCCCTTCCCTTCTCGTTATCACGGATCTGTATGTCCTCCGGGACCTCCTGTGGCTACAGGATTATAAAATATTCCTCGCCCCTTCGTCATTTTTCCCGCCGCACCAGATTATTTCGTAAATGCCCGTTTTATTTTTCACGCCTTTGAGTTGTTCATGTCCTATAAACCGGCACCGTATATCCTTGTCATCCCTGATCGCCTGATAAAGGTCCGCGGTGATGAATATGTGTTCAGGAGGCGCAATGGCCTGGACCCTGGAGGCTACATTGACGGAATTTCCAAAGACGTCATGGTCTTCGAACAATACAGCTCCCATGTTCATCCCGATCCGCAGGTAATAGCGCCCCGCTTCATCCGCTGTCCGGTTATGCTCTTTCAGGTCGGCCTGCATCTCCAGGGACGCCTTTGCCGCCTCATGAGGGTCGTCGAACACCGCAAGAATCGCATCGCCGATATTTTTCACGTGGGCTCCCCGGTGGGCGCCTATTATCGATGACAGCATGCGATACAGGTTCAAGATCCACTTACGGGCGACGATCGTGCCCCTCTCCTGGAAGAAATCGACAGATCCTTTAAGGTCGGCAAAAAGGATTGTCATCGTCTTCCTGCGCTGTTGTATACATGCGGTCTCCTCATCTCCGGACGGATGGACTAATGTATCATTGCCGGGTTCCGCGATCTTCACCACAGCCTCAAAAATAGGGGTGAAATTTAATCGTTGACCGTCCTTGATCCGGACCCTCTCCTTGGGCAACAGCCGTTCCCCTTCGAGGAACGTTCCGTTGCTTGAATTGAGGTCTATAACAAACCACGTCCCTTCACTCCTGACAAACCGGGCGTGTCTTCGTGATATCTCTTCGTGGATTTCAAGCACTTCCCTTCCGACCGCAGTGCGTCCCACAACATCTCCGTCTCTTACCTCGACGACCCTGCCGTCGGGCGAAGTTAAGGTGACCGTCCCTTCATGAGAAGGCCGATCATTCTTCTCCTCCTTAATCGGCTGTCTATGTTGTTCGGGGGTCATAATCTTTCAGTGGAACGCTGCATTGAATCTCTTAGCTATAATGATACAGTCATAAAGAACTTTTTGGAAAGAGGGAAAATTACCCCGCGCCGCGGGAAACAAAAAAGGGCCTACATCTCTGCAGACCCTTGATTTTAATTGGTGGCGGGGAGAGGATTTGAACCTCTGACCTTCGGGTTATGAGCCCGACGAGCTACCAGACTGCTCCACCCCGCGATCGAGGTACTAAGAATAACTCATTATCCTTCAGGATGTCAAATAAGGCCTTTGCCTCAATATACGCATCCTTTATTTGCTTACTCGGGACCTTACCGTATCGAGATATTTGATAAATTCGTCGGGGTCCACTTTGTCGATAAAGCAGAGTTTCTTCCCTGTTGCGTCTTTCACGAGGTCTCCGCTCTTATCAAGAAAGATGAGCAGACAGTCGTTCTTAAATTCGTACTTCTCTCCTAGCTTCTGTTCTTCCTTCGAGAGTTTCCTGGTCAAATCTATCCTAATTGGTATGAAATCTTCCATTATCTTCCTGGCGATGGAGGGGTTGTGGTAAACTTCTTTTTCGAGAAATTCGCACCTGGGACAGCCCTTTCCGAAAAAGAAATCTACGATGACCGGTTTCCCCTCGGCCTTTGATTTTACCTGGCCTTCCGTGAGCGTATACCATCTGACGCCGCTGTCAGCTAACGCAAAGGAAGCTAAAAGCAGCCCTGCGACTATCATGACTATAACCGGCTTCTTCATATAGACCCCCCTTTGGAGTAAGGGCAACTCATGAATTGCCTTTACTACATCATGTTTAATTTATATTAGCACAATTCCAGACACCGGGCGCCTGATTCCAGGCCTGCCCACCGCTGAATTAGCGGGTTTTCCATCCTCATTTGTTTTACAATCAGATATGTCGATAACAGACTTTGTCAGGTACCTCGGTGATGACAGGGAATTTCAGCTCCAGGTTGCCGGACACAAGTATATTCAGCCCAAGCCGCCCCGCTACGGGGAACTGGAGGTCGGTGACAGGCTAAAGGCCGCCTTTTCTCAAAAGGGGGTCGATCGCCTCTACCTTCACCAGACGGAGACGGTCGGACTCGTAAGAAAGGGCGTGAATGTCGTCCTGATGACCCCTACGGCCAGCGGCAAGAGCCTGGCATACAACATACCGGTACTGGAGACCATAATGGAGAACCCGGGCAGCACGGCGCTCTGCCTTTTTCCACTGAAGGGGCTCGAACAGGACCAGTTGAGAAACCTGAATGAGCTTTCCGGTCTTCTCGGACTGGAGGAGACCGGAAAGGTATACGATGGGGACACGATCTCTTCTGCGAGAAGGGATATCCGTGAATTCCTTCCCCATGTCATCTTCACGAACCCTGACATGCTGCATCTCGCGATTATGGCTTTCCACAATAAATGGGAAGAATTTTTTCGGAACCTTAAATTCATAGTAATAGACGAGATCCACAGTTACCGAGGGGTCTTCGGTTCTCATGTGGCTCAGGTGTTCAGGAGGTTGAGGAGGGTATGCGATTTTTACGACTCATCTCCGACCTTTATCGCCGCGTCCGCGACAATAGCGGACCCGTCCAAACTGGCCGGAGACCTTACCGGCCTCCCCTTCGAGACCGTGCGCGAAAACGGCGCTCCCTCGGCTGGGAAGCACTTTTATTTCATGAACCCGATCGAAAGCCCGTACACAGCGGCCACGAGACTCTTCGTGCAATGCATGAAGGCGGGCCTCCGGACGATCGTCTTTACCAAGGCGAGAAAGATCACCGAGCTCATCTACACATGGACATTGAACTACGCCCCTGAACTTCAGGGCAAGATAAGCCCGTACCGCGCCGGGTTCCTGCCGAAAGAAAGGCGCGAGATCGAGGCCAGGTTGTTCAGGGGTGAACTCCTGGGTGTGGTCTCCACCAGCGCGCTTGAACTCGGGGTCGACATAGGGGGGCTTGATTGCTGCATCCTATGCGGCTACCCCGGCTCCGTATCGAGTACGTGGCAGAGGGCGGGCCGGGTCGGCCGGCAGGGGGAAGAATCCCTCGTGGTGCTCATCGCCGGCCAGGACGCGCTCGATCATTATTTTATGAGGCACCCCGGCGAGTTCTTCGAAAAAAGCCATGAGGCCGCGGTAGTAGACGCAGAGAACAAAAACATACTGAAAAAACATTTGGTATGCGCGGCTGCAGAACTTCCCCTGAGTCGGGACGACGCTGTATATGATATGGAGAGGCATATGCCTGTTATAGATGAATTGGTGTCCGAAGGAGTGCTGTCTCCCGGAAAAAGGGGAGATGTATGGTTTTCCGTCGACAAACATCCGCAGCGGCAAGTGGCGATAAGGGCGGTGGGAGAGCGGTTCGCCCTTGTCAACGAAGCCGGGAGGCATATCGGTGAACTGAGCGGATGGAGGGTCTTCGGGGAGGCATTTCCGGGTGCGATATATCTGCACCGGGGCCGGCAGCACAGTGTCCTGGAACTTGACATCACAAAGAAGAAGGCGGTCTGCAAAGAAGTGAGGTCACAGTATTACACTCAGCCACTAAGTGAGGGGAAAACGGAAATTATCGAAGAACAGGGAAAGAAGGGATTCAGGGGGACCGAGTTCAGTTGGGGCAGACTCAGGATGACCCAGAGAATCATCGGGTATGACAGGAAGAGGATCTTCGACAAGGTGAGGATCGCTACGCACGCGCTCTCTCTGCCGGAGTATGTCTTCGAGACCGAGGGCGTCTGGACCGTCATCGACAGGAAGATGAAGGCTGAGATCGAATCAGGAGGGTTCGACCTCGGCGGCACTCTCCACGCGCTCGAACATGCCGCAATCGCCTGCATGCCCTTGTTCGCCTTATGCGACCGCGGCGACATAGGGGGATTGAGCCATACAGGTTTCCCGGACTTCGGCCTTCCCGCGATCTTCGTGTATGATGGACACGAAGGCGGGGTCGGACTCTCAAAAAGGGCCTTCGAGGTCCCAGGGGATTGGCTGAAGGCCACCCTTGGAATTATCGAGGAGTGTCCCTGTACGGGAGGCTGTCCGTCTTGCGTACAGGACCCCCAGTGCGGAAACAGGAACGAGCCGCTTGATAAGGAAGGCGCGAAATTTTTATTGAGGAAATGGCTGGCAGGATCATAACTCGAACGGAATTATTGGTTACACGTTAGATGCGTTTCTTGAGCCACTGAGCGGGCTTAATGACATGATACGCCCCATCGCCGTCGGAATAGACGATCTTAACTATCCCTGCGTTGAGGATCATCCTCTTGCACATCATACAGGGCTCGGAAAGACATTCACCCGCCCCGCTGTCGGCCCCTGATATATAAATAGTCGCGCCTTTCAGTTCATCCGCAGAGGCCCGAATTATCGCATTCGCCTCGGCGTGCACGCTGTGACAGAGTTCGTACCGCTCGCCGTGAGGTATCTGCAACTCCTTCCTCGTACACTTGCCGACGTCCAAACAATCCTTCACGCCCGATGCGGCCCCGTTATAGCCGGTGCTGACGATAATATTGTCCTTTGTAATGACCGCGCCGTATCTGCGTCTCAGGCAGGTCGCACGCGAAGAGACCGCCTTGGCTATGGTAACGAAATATTCATCCCAACCGGGTCTTGAATGTCTTAAGGTCTTTTTCGCCACGCTTTTCGGTTTGTGCATGAAGTTATTATAACTAAAACCACAACCGCCTGTCTTCGCAGCGTCGTAATCGAGAAGACCTGCCGGAAAACAACGAATCCGCTGCTATAGGCATCCCCTTACCTATGGGCAATTTTATCCTGACTCCACCAGTCCTTCTGCATGCTTATTCTTTTTATGAGAGACAAGGGAAGCCTTTGATACAATCTCCCGAGGTTGTAGCCCGCCAACTTTAGGGCCGTCCTTATCGCCAGTTCAGGGAGCAGGAGGTATTTCCCCTTGCGAACCAGGTACCCCACGGCAGACCTGACATATGCCATCCCTTCGCCTTCCGCCTTGCCGAACTCCTCGAGGATCCACCCTTCGCACTGGTGAAAAACGCCGATGTCGAAGTACCTTTTGAATTCCTGGAAGGCCGTATAATTGTGGGAGTGGTAGACCAATGCGTCTGCCGCATAGGCTATCTTGTACCCTGCGAGCAATAATTTAGCGCCCGCATAGGTATCTTCTGCCAAAATCAGTCTGTCCTTGAATCCGCCGACCCCAAGAAGTGCTTTTTTCCTATATGCCGAAAACGCATTCGACAAAAATGGAGTCTTGATCTTAAATTTTTCCTTGTCCGACATGCTCCTGAGGGAGGATGTTTCCGGATAATTAAAAAGCCTGAGGTGTGCGGCAAAGGGCGAAGCATCAGGATAGGGCACTTGCCGGCCGTACACCGCACCGACAGTCCCGTCCTCGAAAGGCCCCACGAGGTTTTCGATCGACCGGTCATCTAAAGGCAGCACATCCTGGGTGAGAAATATGACGATATCGCCCTTGGCCTCTTCTGCCGCCAGGGTGCGGGTGCCCCCGTGGTCGAACTCCCCCTTTTTGACCTTCATCAGCCTTGCTCCGAATGATGCGGCGATTAGGTGGGCCTCATCCGTTGACGAAGAGTCGACAATAATTATCTCAGACTGGACGGTCTGTGTCCTTAATTTCTCCAGGAGATCACGCAACTCTTTCCCGGCGCCTAAAATGGGGATGATGACACTTATCATGATATGGATCGTCCCTTTGTCCCGCTATCCGGGTATTATACAGCAACGCCTCCTTTTCATGGGAAATGCCTTTGACAGCGCCCTCTTATGGCCCCTTTTTGGTAAAAAGATCAGCCCGTATGGTATACTTTTTGTATGTCCGATTCGGATACAAGCAGTACTTTGGATAAACCTTTTATCTCGGGCGATGACCTGCCCAAAGTGCCTTTCGTCTTAAACGGTATATCTTCGCGTTTCATCCGCGAGAGCCTGATCGTCCCGCTTGAGCTCAAACAGAACAGACTTAAGGTAGCGATGGCAAACCCTGAAGACTCGCAGACCATCGATGCCTTGAGGGTAGCAACATCGGCAGACGTAACTGTTTACGCCGCCGACCCCAAGGCCCTCAGCGACTATATAGCCAAGTTTTACGGTCAGGAGCCCCAGAACATTAACAAGATCGTCGAGGACATGGGGGAAAAAGGATTTGAGTTCGTCAAGGATGAAGAGGAAGATGTAGGCCATTTAAAGGACCTCGCGTCGGAAGCGCCGATCATCAGACTGGTCAATCTTATCCTGACGAGGGCGATCGAGAGCAGGGCCAGCGACATCCATATAGAACCCTTCGAGGATGAATTGAAGGTCAGGTACCGGATAGACGGTGTCCTGCACGAGACCGAATCCACGCCGAAGAAACTGCAGGCTGCGATCGTGTCGAGAATAAAGATCATGGCAAAGCTCAATATCGCCGAGAGGAGACTCCCTCAGGACGGCAGGATAAAACTCAAGGTAGGCCCCAAAGAAGTCGACCTCAGGGTTTCGACCATACCCGTCCTTCATGGCGAGAGCATAGTCATGAGGATCCTCCATAAAGAAGGCATCGTAGTAAATCTCGACCTTCTCGGGTTTCCGCCGGGAACGCTCGCGGGCTTCAACCAGGTCATCACAAAACCTAACGGGATAGTACTCGTCACCGGCCCGACAGGCAGCGGGAAGACGACAACCCTTTACGGTGCGCTCGACAAGATAAATTCACCGGACAGGAAGATAATCACTGTCGAGGACCCCGTCGAGTACCAGCTCAAGGGTGTAAATCAGATCCAGGTCAAACCGCAGATCGGCCTGCTTTTCGCAAGTACGCTGCGTCATATCGTGAGGCAAGACCCTGACATCATTATGATCGGAGAAATCAGGGACCTCGAAACCGGAGAGATAGCCATCCAGTCGGCGTTGACGGGCCATCTTGTTTTTTCAACATTGCATACGAACGACGCGCCGAGCGCCATCACGAGACTGCTCGATATGGGGGTCGAGAATTTTCTCCTCTCCTCGACAATAAGGGGCATTCTCGCGCAAAGGCTTGTGAGGGTCATCTGTCCGTCCTGCAAGACGGTGGAAACGTCCGCCGCCGACAGGGAAGGCCTCGAGAAACTAGGCATCGGCAGCGACGTTACCATCTATAGGGGAAAGGGCTGCGAACACTGTGCCTATACCGGCTACTTCGGCAGGATCGGGATATTCGAGCTCCTGCTTGTGGATGACGAAATCCGGAGTCTGATTTTGAAAAGCTCGGATGCCAACCAACTCAGAAACGCAGCGAAACGGCATGGCATGAGGACGCTTCTGGAAGACGGCACCGAAAAGATAAGGGAAGGGAAAACAACCCTCAGCGAGGTGCTCAGGGTCACGCAGGAGGTATAGTGGGCATCTTTTCCTACAAGGCCACCACCGCAGACGGGGCCATCGTGGAAGGCGTGATCGAGGCAGCCGATGAAAGGGACGTCGCAGAACGCCTGAAGAACTCGGGCATAATCCCCCTTTCCATAGCCAGCCCAAAAGAAGGACTGGGGAAGCGATTTGTCCGTAAATCGTCACGAGGAGATATCCTCACTTTTACGACCGAGCTTTCCTCACTTTTGGGCGCGGGGTTGCCGCTCGACAGAAGCCTTAACATCCTCTCCGACATCTCTGAGGGCAGTGAGATGAAGAACATCATCAAGTCGGTCTTGAAGTCCATCAGGGAAGGCAGTTCCTTTTCAGATGCCCTTCAGAAACACCCGCGGGTCTTTCCGAAGCTTTATGTAAATATGATCAGGGCCGGTGAAGCCGGCGGAGTGCTCGACGTCGTGCTCGATAAGTTGAACGAGTTCCTCGAATCCTCGAAGGAGTTGAAAGACCATGTATTCTCGGCAATGATATATCCGGTAATCCTTCTCTTTACGGGGGGGGCTTCGATCATAGTGCTCCTCACATGGGTCCTCCCGAAATTCTCGGTGATTTTTTCTGAAATGCACACTCAGTTACCGGCTTCGACCCGTCTGATCATCGGATTCAGCGAAGCGATAGCTTCTTACTGGTGGATACTATTGGCCTGCATCATCATAGGATGGATCACTTTCAGAAATTATGTGAAGACCGAGGCGGGGCGGCTCCAATGGGACTCCTTCAAACTCAAGCTGATTGGCGAGGTGATCACGAAGATAGAGACCGCAAGATTCGCCCGGACGCTCGGCACTCTCCTTAGAAGCGGCGTGCCGCTGCTGCAGGCGCTCCACAACTCAAAGGACATTATCAACAACCGGGTCATAGCCTCTGCCATCGACGCGGTGTCGAAGGGCGCAAAAGAGGGCAAGGGCATCGCTGCTCCCCTAGCCGGCGCAAATGTCTTTCCGGCCCTCGCCCTCTCCATGATAAAGGTCGGAGAGGAGACCGGGCAGCTCGACACAATGCTCCTGAAAGTGGCTGTTACCTATGAAAAGAGCCTGCGTGTTGCGATAAAGCGGTTCGTGAGTCTCATGGAGCCGGCAATGATCCTCGGTATGGGATTGGTCATCGGCTTTATTGTGCTGTCGATGCTCATGGCGATCTTCAGCATCACTGATCTGCCCGTTTAAACGTCATAGTGCGTGCATATGAACAAGGATAAAGGATTCACGCTTCTGGAGTTGACTGTCGTGATGTTTCTAGTAGGGCTGATGCTCTCGCTGGCAGGGGTCCTTTTTTCCAATACACTCCCTTCGAGCAAGTTCAGTGCAACTACACGAGAGATGGCGGCGACCATCCGGCATGCCAGGACCCTCGCGCAATTGAAGGGCGAAAACCAGACGGTCACCATAGACATGGAGGCCCGCAAATACGGTATAGATAACGTCACCGCCAAAGACATACCGCCCGGCATATCCGTCAAGATAATCGACCCGCTGTCGGGGGATGTACAAACCGGCAAATATCAGTTTAATTTTCCATCCATCGGCGGAATCGAGGGCGGCACAATAGTCCTTTGGAACTCAAAAAAAACCGCCCGCATCGAGATAGATCCCATCGTGGGAGCTGCGGTGGTGAAGTAATGAGGGGACTGAGAAGATCTCTTGACTCCAATGCAAGGGGGTTTACGCTCCTTGAAGTCCTTGTTGCCCTGGTGCTCCTCAGCGTCGCCCTCGTGGCGATCCTTCAGCTTTTTTCGATAAACCTCCGGGGTATAGCCGCATCAGAGGATTTCGCAAAGGCGGTAATGAGGGCGGAGGCGACAATGCGTGACGTGCTCGATGACGACGATATCGCAGAGAAGTCATCATCGGAAACAACGCCTGACGGATACAGGATAGACGTCGCCATAACAAACGCTGAAGAGAAGAGGACCGAGAATCTCCCTCTAAAACTGCTGCAAATAAGTCTCACCGTGCACTGGAAAGACGGGGTCAAAGAACGTGCCTTGACGCTAAAGACGATGAAAGCGGTAACCAAGAAGATATGATAAAAGACATCCGATATTTCGCCTTCGGCTGCAGGTCCTTTTCCTTGAGACGGGACAGCCGCGGCTTCACTCTCCTTGAACTGATGATATCCATAACGATGCTCGGCATCATCGTCGTCATTGTAGCGGGGGCCTTGAAGCTGGGCATTCAGTCCGTCGAAAGAGGCGAGAGGAGGATAGAAGCACTTGAGCGCATCAGGACATCGCTTAATACTGTCGAGGCGCAGATCCAGTCCCTGACAGGTCTTACCTATGATGACAACGGAGAAAAGAAACGCTACTTCAAGGCAGACCGGGATTCTTTGCAATTTTCGACCAACTATTCAATCTGGGGAGGCCAGAAAGGATATACTGTCGTGTCCTACACTGTAGGGACCGACAACAACGGGAAGCAGTCGTTGAAGGCATCTGAAACCATTGTCGGCATGAGCAACGCAAGGGAGACGTGGCTCATGGGCTCTTTCGACAAGATTTATTTCGAATATTTTTCCAAGGGCCCCACTGACGAGAAAGGCTCGTGGGCGGACAATTGGACGGACGATATCAATATCCCCGAGAAGGTAAAACTCCATCTGGTTTCAGGGCAAAATAATTTTGCCCTCATCATCCCGGTAAGGATCGCCGCATCTCTGAACAAGGACGCTGCCGTCTCAGTCACCTCGGCAACGAAGAAATGATGTCTGCCGGAGAACCATCAGGGACAGTCAATAAATTTTGTGCCGGCGGCGGAGGTGAAAAGGGGATCGCCCTTATCATGGTTTTATGGGTATTGACGGTGCTGATGGTCATCGCCCTTTCTTTTTCTTACATGGGGAAGACGGAGAGCCAGACTTCGCTTGCATTTAAGCAAGGGGTTGAAAAAAAATTTCTTGCCGAGGCCGGGATAGAGAAAGGCGTTGCGGAAATCCTCTACGCAAAAATGAACCCGAACCCTCAGGTCGTCCTCGAGGGCGGCGAGACCTGGAAAATGGACGGCACCCCGTATACCGTCAAAGCGGACGACGGATATTACACGGTCAGCATCATCGACGAATCCGGGAAGATAAACATTAACACACTCACCGACTCATCTGCTATAATAATGAAAAATCTCTTGATGAATTCCGGGGTTGAGGCAGCAGCAGCGGACATCATCGCAGACTCCATTTTAGACTGGAAAGACGCCGATGACCTCACTAGGCTTCACGGCGCTGAAAGTGACTATTATATGTCCCTTCCGAACCCATACAAGGCAAAGAACGCCGATTTCGATTCACTGGAAGAGCTTTTGCTGGTAAGGGGAATGACCCCTGAGATATTGTACGGCCTTGACAAGAAAAAGGGTATGATAGATTTTTTGACGGTCAAGTCTAAGAGCAGCGGGATCAATGCTAGCTCCGCGCCTAAGGAGGTCTTGATGGCTGTCCCCGGCATAACGGCCGAGATCGCTGATGCGATAGTAAGTTCACGCGGGAACCCGTCGGATGCGGCGAGTGCGGCGAATATTCAAGGGATGCTGGCGGCCGTTCAGCCGCCCTTTAACCAGTTCGTCACATTCGGCGCGGTGGGCGGCGCCTTCACGATAGAATCCTCGGCCTACAAAGGCGATTCAAAGGGAGCCTATACCGTCAAGGCCACGGTCATCATTGAGAGCGATAACACGTTCAGATATGTATACTATAAGAGTCCTGCAAAAAACCCTGTAAAGAACCAGACAGAAAGCAATGGCGGAAGCGATCATAGTTAAGAAATTGACATCCTTCGCCTTAGGTTCAATCCCGAGGTTGACGAGGGTGGTGCATTTTCTTCAGAGGGTGCTCACGTTCAGTCCTGCTGATGATTTTATCTTCCCGCAAAAGAGCCTTTCTGTCTCAATCGGGAAGGGGGACCTCTCTGTAGCATACGGCACGAGGTTCCTTTCCGGGATAATGGTGAAAGGCGCAAAGACATATCCTTTGGAAGACAGCGGCAGGTATCCTCAGCCCGAGGAAATAGTCTCATCGCTGGCGCTTGCGGTTAACGAATTCGGTGTTCCCAAAACCGACATCACGCTGAGCATACCAAAGGCATGGACTATCATCAGGACGGTCGAATTCCCCTCCACGGTCAAAGAGAATTTGGCGTCAGTCATAGCCTATGAGATGGACAGAATCACCCCTTTCACCTCTGAAGAGGCTTTTTTTGATTTCAGGATGTTGAAGGAGGACGACGGGAGAATTACCCTGCTCGTCATGGCGGCCAGGGTGGACGCAGTAATGCCCTATATAACCGCCCTTGAGGCAAACGGATTTGCCGTGAGCAGAATTACTGTCGACCTGGCAGGAATCGGAGCACTTTGCGCTAAGGATGAAAAAAATTCAGACATCTTCTTCATAGGGATCGACGAAAAGGGATACGAGGGAGCCCACTTTGCGGGGGGCTCCATGGTTCAGGTTTTTTCCGGCTCTTTTACGACGACCGATGAGGGTCCCCGTGCGGAAGCTATCTCTGCGTCGCTGAAAAATCTTATCGAGGCCTCGAAAGGCCGCGGCAACTCGCCGAAGGTCATCGCGCATTTAAAGGGGGGTAACCCTTCTCTCGTCGAGCTGCTTAAGGTCCGGATGGGTGTCCCCTTCGCCATCCTGAGGCTGACGGACGCACGTATAAAGTTCGCCCGGCCTTATCAAGAGTTGCCCTACGGCGCGGTCGGCAGTATGGTCGAGTCGCTTCAGCCGGTTAACGAGGGGCTGAACCTTTTGAAAAGAGGCATATATGCAAAACAGAAGCCTCCTTTGGCATTCACGATCATTTTGACGTGTGCGATCATAGTCTTATGGGCGGTCTACCTGATTGCACCTCTCCGTGTGGAGAAGGAAAGGCTCGCCGAGATAACTCACGCAATAGCTTCAAAAAAGGCAGCGGTGAAAAAAGTTGAGGACCTGAAGAAGGAGGCCAATGAATTGACCGCGGAAATCTCTTCAATCAGGAGTTTCAAGGAAGACAGACCGCTGGTCTTAAATATCCTCAAGGGACTTACCGTCGTCCTTCCGAAGACAACGTGGTTGACACGTGTCAGGGTCACCGAGACAGGCGTTGATATCGAAGGCTATGCAGCGTCTGCAAGCGAACTCTTGCCGAGACTGGAGGCATCGAAATACTTCCAAAAAGTCGAGTTCGCTTCTCCGACATTCAGAGACGTGAGGATGAATTCCGACAGGTTTGTCATTAAGATGGAGATTGAAGGCGTCAAGAAAAGCACCGAGACCGCCCCAAAGGCGGACGGCGGGACTAAGAAGGCCCCCGGGGAAAAGCCAAAGCATGACAAGAAATAAGACACTCGTACTCACTATGCCGTTGATGCTCTGTCTCATGGTCTTTGCGGCTTACCATTACGGATACGCGAGGATAAAATCGGATCTCTCCACTATTAAAGAAGAGCAGGAAGGGAAATTGAGGATTCTCGCTAAGTCTAATGCCCTTATTTCAGAAAGGCCCGACCTCGAAAAGCAGATTGCCAAATTGAAGGAGGAGAGGCAGGCTGAAAAGTCCAAATTAGTCGAAGGACAGACTCTTTCTCTTTCGGCCGCCTCACTCCAGGAAACGATTAAAGGCATCGTCGTCGGCAAGGGTGGGTCCATTTCCAGCGAGCGGGTCGGGAAACCCGAAGACCATGGAAATTTCAAGGTCATTACAGTCAGCATCGACGCGGTATTGCCGGACACGCGGGCACTGGAAGATATCATTTTTTCGATAGAATCGAGGACGCCCTATCTTGTCGTGAAAGAACTTGATACCCGGGTGAGAAACTTCAGGGAACCTAGAGACCTCCTGATAAAATTGGACGTCTCCGCACTTACGGGAGGCAAGTAAAGATGGGAAGAATGAGATGGATACTCAGCAATCTCAGCGTAATCAATATTACGCTTGCGGCAGTGCTCATTGTCTTTGCGGGTTATGCGTTCTTGCCTCTGTCCGGCAAAAGCGCCAAACTTGCAATGCCTGCCGCAAAAAGGCAGGCCTCAGCCGCGGCAACTTCTGAAAAACCCGCCGAGATCAAGAGTCCTTCCCCGTCCGACTACTTCATCATCGCCGAACAGAACATTTTTCACCCTGAAAGAAAGATACCCGTCGAGAAAAAAGAGGCCGCCGCGCCTCCTCTGCCCAAGCCCGATTTCGTTCTCTACGGGACATTAATTCTGGACGATATGAAAATTGCTTACATGGAAGACAGGAAGGCCCCCCAGAATTCGCCGACGAGGGGGAAAAAACAGATACCGCTCAGGCCGGGACAGGCATTAAGCGGGTTTGTCCTGAAAGAAATTGACGCCGACAAGGTCGTCATGGTCAGGGGAGATGAAAAACTCGAGGTCCAACTTAACGACGCTTCGAAATCCAAAACGAGAGAGGGAGCAACGACCGCAACGGGTACCCAGGCCGGGGCACCTCCTCAGGCCGCAGTTACTTCCCCTTTTTCATCCGCTCAGCCTCCAACCACTGGCGCGGCAACTGCCCCGCAGGCCGCGATGCCCGGGATTTTCAGGAGAGGAATAAGGCAGCGGCCTAGCGGTGGCTAGGGCGGGCCGGACTTTGGAAGACTTATTGTGTCCCGCAGGCTCCGATCTGTTTCGGTAGATTTTCGGGGGCGGGATAACATGAATGGACCGGGACAAATAGGTATCGGTTTAAAGAAAGTCGGTATCTCCCATGGTATAGAAGAACCTTCCCTTCATTTCTTCCTTGGCCAGATAGCCTTCTATGGTAGACCGCGGGATAGAAATTCCGGCTGGGTACAGTGAAAAACCTTCGCGGGCAACTCGCTCTCTAAGATATTCCGGAAGCCAGAAGACCAGTTTCTTAATACCCGTTGAATATAAGTAATTTTCTATCTTTTGAAAAAAGGGGCCCAACAGGTCCAGCGGGCAGACGAAATCCATGAGAAGCATTCTTTCATTATCTTTCCTCATGACAGCGAGTCCGGCTAGCTGTAATCCCCACCGTTTCTTGAGGCCCCAGAACTCATATGAGAAATAAGGATGCCTTTGGTATCTCCACCTGAGGTACTCCCTGTCTCTAATAACCGCCAGGTGAATCCTTCCTTTTAACTGTTCCCATAGCGTGTCAATCCTGCTGTCCTCATACCGTAGGGGAAAGAACCTGTACGTATAGCGGTTCAGATTATTATGGGATTGCACATCCTTGCCGGCTTCGAATACGTCTTCCACCTTCTCATAGAGGCCGAGTTTTTCAGGCAGGCGGAAGGCCCTTTCATTGGGAAACCCATAGCCCAGAACAATCCCGTTCCGCACAGCCTCGGTGGGACCTATTGTTGCTAGCTCTCTGAAAAGACGTATCCCCCTGCATTTAGGGTGAGTCATGACATCCCCTATGGAGATACCATAAATCTTCCTGCCACGGTGTATTGCGCGCTGAACCATGCATCCGTAATGGCCGATAATTTCTCCCGAAACGTTCTCCGCAACCGATGAGTATACACTGCGTTCTCCCTCGCCCGTATATTTCCACATCCATTCCTCAAGAGACATCTCCCTGCCGAAGACCTCTTTAAAAAGGCCCCTAATGCCAACTTCATCGCCCGGTCTGTAGAGCCTGACATCAGGACTCTGTGTCATACAGGAACCTGCCTTTCAATTTCATCCTTCATGGCCGCTGTCATGCCTGATCTCGGCGGGGACTGGACATACTGGGTTCAAATTGTCCATCTGTAGGGTATATTGATAAATCCCGGTTCCATACTTTCCTTGGGAACGGTAAAGGGAGTCGTCGCGCGGGTGTCATATTTATGAACAAAATTTTCGTCCATCACATGGATCTGCAGAAAAAAAGTGCCTTCCTTCAATTGAAGCGAGGGGAAACAGAGGGTGATCTTTCTGCTGCCATAAAACGGCTCGTAGGCCTTTGTGCCGATCCCTATAATCCTCAATTCGTCAATCCTGAAGAGGACCGCTGCCAACCGGTAGGGAACAGAATCATCCATTGACATTATTTCTATCTCGACAGTCAGATCGTCACCGCTCCTCACTGTCGGGTATGGTGTCAGGATCAAGTTATGTATCATAATAGAAGCGGCCTCAGGGGACCTCACCCGCTCCGTCTGAAGGGTCTCCCCGCTCTTGGCCGCTTCCTTTTTCAATTGGTATGTCTCATATGCCTGCGTAACCTCATGGGCTGAGCCATCCATGGCAATCTCCCCGTTTCTTAGCCATATCACCTTGTCGCACAACCTGTTGATATAGTACATGCTATGAGAACAAAAAATTATCGTCTTGCCCTTATCTTTAATCGACAAAATCTTGTCCGTGCTTTTCTTCTGAAAATAGAGGTCCCCCACGGAAAGCGCCTCATCCACAACCAGGATGTCAGGCTCAACAGCCATTGCGACCGAAAATGCCAACCGAACGTGCATGCCGGAAGAATAGGTCTTGAGAGGGTAGTTAATATGTTCTCCGATTTCGGCAAAGGAGACCACCTCCTGGACCCTCCTCTTCATCTCGGAAGAGGGTATCCCCAGAAGGGAGCCGTAAAAATAGATGTTGTCAATCCCTGTAAATTCGGGATGAAATCCCGCCCCAAGCTCCAAAAGGGAAGAGACCATCCCCTCGATATTGACCTCCCCGCCTGTGGGTTTAAGGGTCTTCGCAATTATCTTCAGCAGGGTCGACTTCCCGGCCCCGTTCTCACCGATTATACCGAGGGTTTCCCCTTTCTTGACCCTTATATTTAGCCTATTCAGCGCGACGAATTCCTTGTGCAGCCGTTTGCGGAAGAGCGTCTCTTTGAGTCTGTCCACCGGCCTTTGATACAAACGGTAGACCTTGCTCACATCTTTTATACTGATTGCGACGCCTTCAATCATCAAAGTATGTCCGCAAATCCTTCGTTCAGTTTCATAAAGACCTTTATGCCGAGAAATAAAAACAGACCCGAACAAAAGGCCATCGCGCCCATATGCCACGGTCCGGGGAGCGTACCTTCGAAAATTATCTTGTGGTAGGACTCGATATAAAGTGTAACGGGGTTAAGGTAGGTAAGACCTCTGACCCTCTCCGGAATAGCATCAAGACTGTAAAGTATGGGGGACAGGAAGAACATTCCCTGAAGCACATACCCGATTACCTGCTGGAGGTCCCTCATATAAGGGATTATTGCGGCAAGCAACATTCCGACCCCCATGGAAAAAAGAAGCTGGAGAATAAGCACTGGCACAATCAGAAAAAGGGAAAGATGCGAAAGCCCTGAAAACGTAAAGGCGAGGATAAAAAGAATGACACCCACCATGCTCTGCACATGGCTGGAAAGGGTAATCGATATCGGCAGGATAATTATGGGGAAGGGGACTTTCTTCACCAACTCGGCATTCTCAAGTATGATCGTGCCGGATCTGGCTATGCTTTCGGATATGGCGAGCCAAAAAAAATAGGTGGAGAGAAGAAAGAAAACATACGGGATCTGCGCATTAGAGTGGGGCTTTACACGCATCACAGTCGAAAACACGAACCAGTACAACAGTATCTGAAAAACAGGCATCATGACAGTCCAGAAAATTCCCAGGCCGGAGCCGGCATATCTGGACTTTATATCTTTGATGAGGAAATATTTTACAAGGTTAACCCAATTAGTCATCTTGCGGTTATTATAATAATACTATTTTTGCGTCGATTTTATCCATACATGGCATGCCGAATCCTTAAACGGCTGCCAGCTTTTGCTGTCATGCAATTATCTTAAAAATAGGAATCGAGTGTTTCGGCGCATATAATTAAGAAGGGAGTCACGTACCGGCATAACAATTCAAAAGGGCATCTCAAATCTCTCTCACCCTGATACTACAGTCAGATCGAAGGGCGGACGCTTAGGACACCTCAGCCATTTATTCTTAGCCAAAAAGAAGAACCGTGAATCAAAACAAGACCACTTGCAGCGCCCTTGTCATTTAGGGCTTTTTGGATTGTTGCGAGCATGTCAAACTCTTTCGCGCCATTCAGCAATGGGTCTTGCCAAACCGGATTCAAGATGCGATTCAATTCCGCATCCAAACTAATAAAGGCATTGGCCAATAGCACTTCAAACTTATTACCCTCTGCCAAAAGATACGCCGCCAACAAGTATTGCTCGGAATAATGTCTTTCTGCCCACTGCGGCGGATAATCAAAGGGCAGCACAATGTCATGAAATTCGACAATGACGCCAGGCCTTAAACGAGGGAGTATGTCCAGGAAAGCAACCGTTGCGTCAGAATTCATGAAAACGCGATGGGAATTATCTATAAATAAAATATCCCCCGCTTCCAATTCATCAAAAATTTCCAAGTCAATGAGCTCAAGCGGCTTTTGAATCAGCGCATCGCAAATATCTTCTATCCCCGGATGAGGATAAGGTTCAATTGCAGTAATCCGTGTTGGCAAACGCTGGTCAGAAATAGCCCGACGGACAAATTTTGTCGATTGACCGATGCCTACCTCAAAATACCTTTTAGGTCTGAGAAGAGAAACGAAGCCATACAATGCGGCAGCGTCTAAACCGGGCATCATACCATTGATCCAGGCGGGTTCATTACTCTGGTTGTCGGAATGATATTTTGGAATAGCAAGATAGTTTGCTTTAAAGGCCAAGAAAGTTTGCAAATGCCCTTCGAAAGTCTTTCTGCTTCTGTTGAGAATTTCATACAGTTTTGGATGAGGGGGCTTGCCCCATCCATACCGTGATTCGGACCGGAGAGGATAGTCCAGAAAAATGGGATATGGGTAATTCAACTTATTTGAGATTGGGGAAACGGGATTGCTCAGAAAGGCAGGTTTATCCATAAATCTAATCCCCTATAATTCCAAAGTACCCGCTGGATATATTTGGTCACATATGATCTTTCCGAAAAAAAAGCAAGCCAACTCCTCTCAGCACTATTAAAAAGTAACACAAAAAACGCGCTCAGGTCAAGCCGTGACATGCCAGGCATAATATTCGGGGAGCCGCTTCAGGCGTGACGACAAAGTTCAAACCCGTTTACTTTTTCTCTTCCGGCATGCTAAATTTATTCTATGAGAGGAACGCAATTTCTTACAACTATACACGCTGCCGCCTTGCGCGGCAGGAGAAAAAGCTCCTTATTTTCACACGAGGGATTGGCGTAAGAAGAAACTCATAATGGCAAATTCCCCGGCGTTCATCGGAGGGTTTCGCAGCGGATCCACCCTGCTGATCAATTACCTCGGTTTGCATCCGCGCATATCGGCAATCTATGAGACCAAGTTCTTGACGGATTTGCTTCGCATCGCGCGGCTGCTTATGGATGAAAATGGGCGGGGGCGGCGTGAACTAACATTGCTCGCCGAATGGGTCGGGGTTCCGGCCATGTCTCGTGAAACGGCCATAGAGTTTCTTGTTCAACGGGCTCTCGAAGATATATCACTTACTCAGCGGGTCCTCGACGGAGTGGCTCCTGACGGCAAGGCCCCCCATGAGCGTTACGCCCTGGGGTCCAACCATATCCTCTGGTCGGCTACGGAGGCCATAGAGGCGATCGATCCGTTTCTGCGTGCGGTGCGTGATAAAAGTGGGCCTCATCAGCTACTCCCCGTACTTGCCTCGGGTATGCAAGAGCTCTTCTCTTTGCACGCCGGCCGCGAGAGTAAGCGTTATTGGATCAATAAGACCCCGGAAATCCCGCGGTTTCTGCCGGAGCTCCGTCAGATGATGGGACGTATTCGTTTGGTCCATCTGGTCCGCGACGGTCGAGATGTGGTCCACTCTTCAGCGAAGTTAAACTGGTGGTCTGTCGAGATGGGAACGAAATGGTGGAAATTATTCATCGAGGATGTTCGGACAGAGGCATCCCACTATCCCGAGGATTATCTGGAGTTGCGATATGAGGAGTTTGTTGCAGACCACACGGGGGCCATCAGCAAGGTGCTTGATTTCCTGGAGATAGAGGGAACCGCGGCAGAGTTCGTCGATGCCCAGGAACGGCACGCCCCGGATAGCACGTCCGCAGATGAGGCGGTACGCCGCATCGGGCAATGGCGCTCCGGAATGACTGCCAATGACAGGACAGTCTTCAAAACGATTGCAAATGATCTTTTAATATCCTTGGGCTACGCCAAGGATGCGGAGTGGTAGGATATTCGGATTCTACACCTTAATGAAGCAGAAATTAAAGATTAAAGACATTGACAGGATAACACATGAAAAAAAGACATGAAAGAATCTTGGTAGCAGGAAACGGTAAATCTGGAACGACGGCACTCTATTTCAGAATCAAGAAATCTCTTCCGGGCGAGGTTTCGGGCTTTTTTGAGCCGGCCTGCTTTGAAGAAATAGAAAAATATGCTATGCCGGATCGCCACATTATTTCAAAAATTCTGTTGCCGGTGGAAGGCGGCTTTTTTGAACGCATAAATAGTTTTTTTAATAAGAAGATATTGATAGTCAGGGATCCGAGGGACATAATAACCAGTTCGCTCCTTTACAAGGGGGCTTATGAATTAGTCTGGAAAAAAACTCCCGAGCAGATTTCCCAATGTATAAATCTCCTGAAAAAGAAGGAAGCTGATCCCTCTTCGCTGCCTGTGATTAAGCTGCTTCAACACTTGCATGATGATCATGATTTAAAAGACTACGCTGATTGGATCGCGCACCGCGTATCACTGACTGTCCAATTGGCCGATAACCCCTCCTTTTTTATTTTTAAGTACGAAGACCTTATCGCCGAAAGGTTAAATTCATTGGAAAATTATCTGGAATTTCCATTGACCTCAGATACGAGCATCGACGAGGAGTACTCGCGGGTGGTAAGGACCAAGAAGAGCGGATCATGGAAAGACTGGTTTTTGGAAGAAGACATACTTTTTTTTAAACCGTTATTCGCCGAGTGCATCGCCAAGTTGGATTATGATCCGGACTGGACGCCGAACGCTGACCGAAAAATATTGCCCCAGCATTCCTCCGAATATTTCAGGAAGCTCGTCAACGAAAGAAGGACTCAAGAAGGGCTGCCACTGATATGAGACAGTCAAGACCTTTATTATTGTTCCAGGTCTGGAGGCTTCATAGACTTTGAACACTCCGCTAACGAAGGAGAGGCTTTCAATAGTCCCGATGAGGGAACTTATGAGGGCGGTTTTATGTCTCCATTAACAGGTCCCGCTTGCGGGCTTCCCCCTATTGAGAGAGCCTTGTTCCTTGCGCCTCACCCTGATGATGAGGCGTTGGGCTGCGGCGGCACCATACTCCGGTTGAATGCCGCCGGTGCGGCTTCCCGCGTCGTTTTTCTGACAGACGGGGAAAGGTTATACGGTGATCCCAGTCGTGATGTGGCCGAAAAAAGAAGAATGGAGGGCCTGAAATCTTCGGAACTGCTTGGATGCGGAGGGCCGGTCTTCCTCGGCTTTCCCGATGGCGGTCTCACTCACTGCATAATAGAGATCAGCGAAAGGTTGTCCGGTATTGTTGCCGCGATGAAACCTGACATTGTCTTTGCGCCTTCACCAATTGATTATCACCATGATCATATTGCGGCGTCAAGGATTGCACAGGAGCTGCTGAGAAATCTCGGCTCTTTTAAGTTGGCATTCTATGAGGTATATTCCACACTGCGGTTTACCCATCTTGTCGAGATAACAGATGTTGCCGAAAAGAAGAAAGAGGCCATCCTCAATTACAGGACCAGTCTTTACGGGAAGCCGGATTTATATGTACATGCGGCTCTGGGTCTCAATGCCCACAGGGCCGTCTTTGTTCAGAAAGAAGGGTATTACGAGGCATTCCATGTTGTTGAGACAGCGGCGGATCTCAGCTCCCTGCTCGATTATCTCTGTTATAAAGACCTATATCTATAATTTCTCCCGCTTCAATGCGCTAATCGATGTGGGTGCCGCACTGTCCCATCGCTCGGATAATTATGCGAAGGCGGCTCGCATGTAACAGATATTATTTTTTAACGCCGGTCAGCAGTTCGGGATGCATCTCGACCTTGGCGTTTTTCAACGCATTATCTATAACATCTTTTGTCCTTTCCCTGGTCACTTCATCGAGCAGCTTCAGCCTGACTTTTTCCTTTGCGGTCTCGAAAGGCTCGACGCCGGCCTCCTTCTTCTCCTCGACCTTTATGATATGAAACCCGAAAGTCGTCTCGACCACGCCGCTCACCTCGCCGGGGTTAAGAGAAAAGGCGGCCTCTTCAAAGGGCTTGACCATCTTGCCCCTGCCGAAAAAACCAAGTTCCCCGCCTTTCGCTTTAGAGCCTGGGTCATCGGAAAACTCAGCGGCAAGTTTCGCAAAATCCTCGCCCGCCCTGATCTTTTTCAATAGGTCTTCGGCCTTTCCCTTCGCCTTTTTCTTTTCTTCCTCAGAGGCCGATTTATCGGCCTTGATGAGGATATGCCGGGCCTTTACCATCTCCGGGAACTTAAATGACTTTTCGTTTGCGATGTAATAGGTCTTCACGTCCTCTTCCGTTATATTGATCTTTGCGACTTCCTGTCTGAGAAGCTCCTGGGCAAGTATCTCATCTGCGTAGTAGTCAATCTGTTGTCTCACCCTTTCGTCTTTGTCCAGCCCCCTCGACCGTGCGATATCGGAGAGGGCTTTCACCTGCACGATCCTCCTCAGCAGCGTTTCGTTATTCTTCGGGTTCTCCACAAGCAACTTTTTCTTGTCCGGCGGAAAGGAGCTGATGAACCTCTCGAATTCGGCGACGGTTATATTCTTGTCGCCGATCTTTGCCAGTACCGCGTCATCGCCCGCAGACGAGGCGCTCACGTGGAGCAAAGCGGCCGCAATAATGGATACGCAAAACAACAATTTTCTTATCATACTCAGTCTCCTTGATAGATAGAATTTTTGGACAAAAATAAAGGGGAGTAAAAACTCCCCTTTATTTTAATACATCCGCCCTCTTTTTAAAAGAGAGCCGCCGGTCCTAAAAAGTTTTCCAATACAGATAGTACTGGACACTTTTGGTGCTCAAATTCTTCACAACTATGTAATAGGTACCGGGGAGCAGCGTCGTAGTATTCGATGTGATCGCGGTCGACTGTTTCAGGATCATAGTCTCACCCGAATAATCGCTTGCATTGGTAGCGCACCACACTGAAGGGGGATACGTTTTGACAGGGATATAGCTGGCAGTGTATGTCGCCGCGTCGGCGGCGGTCAGCGTTTTACTCGACGGCACAATGCAAAACTCCGTATAACCGTTCTGGGAGCCTGACGCCAGTGAGGCACGGGAGCTTGTCTGCCCGTTCGGCACGGTAATCTTAAAATACTGTGTTGCACCGGGGAGAATAGTGTACACCTTGTTATTTTGAGGTCCGTAAACGATCGTATCGGTAATAGGGACTTCACCAATAGGGCAAGCCTCAGACAGTATTGGGTTGCCGCCTGAACAGCCAGCGGGTGAACTGCTGGCTATTGTTCTGGTAAGGTTCTGACCAGCCGTGCATGAAGTATCCGAGGGCGACCAAGCGGAATAAGTCCAACTTGTGCAAGGCACTGCTCCCGGAGTACAACTTATCGTCCCTGCCGGCGCACCGCCGCTGCACCCCGCTGGAGAACTGCTCGTCACCAAAGCCGGACAGGTGCCGCTCGCCGGACATGTTCCGTTGCAAGTATATGTGAATGAAGTACAGGTTTGCGGAGGGCAACTCTGCACCGTGACCTGGTCAGGTATCCCGACGCAACCTGCCGGACTGCCGGTCGCCGTCCTGCTCTGGATGGAGCCGGCCGCGCACGATGCGGGTGTCCAGCTATTATAGCCCCAGCTAGTACAGGCCGGAGTGCACGGCAGTGTCGTCAATTGAGCCGCCATACACCCTTGCGGATTTCCTGTCCTGGTCATGACTCCGCCTGTGCACGCTGTCCAGGCGCCGTAGCTCGTGCAAGGTACATTAGCAGGGAACGCTGCATTAACAACAGAAGCGGTGATCGCAGGCGTAATTGAGCCGCAGTTTATTGTTGGCAGTGGAAGAGTCATTGTGGTTGCAAACTTACCGGTCGCATCAATCGTCCCGGTCCAACTAGGGGCATTTGTGGAATCAAATCCATTTAGTCTCACCGCGCCAGAGGCGGAATCCCAGAATAAATCCGGGGCATAACACGAGTTCGGGATTGGAACAGTCTGAGTCGGCGGCGGTAGTATGTTTCCATCACAATCCATTGCCTTTATCGTCAGCGCGCCGGTGGTGGCCGCTTGATAAACATAAATGCTTGTATCGCCCCAACTCAAGGCGCTGTTCAACAAAAGAAATGCTGTCACAATGACTACGGCAACTCCTATGCTCTTATTCGTCCTATAATTCACAATGCACCTCCTGCTTTATACCAAAATTATATTGATTCCTCAATGTCTTTTTTGCCCAATCGTTGAAGTATAGCATAGCAGCCATGTACCTTTTAAATTAAATTTCCTTAATAAATTCATTTATCTAATTAAATATAGCAGATTTCGTGCCAACACTTCTGTGAGGCAGATCACAATGCTAGTACCAATAAATGCCTTAAAAACCATCGGTAAGGCCCCGCGTGATCGCAATTTATAGGGCAGGAAGCTTCCGGTCGGTGACAGTTTAGTGACAGAGTTGCGTCAAATTCGGTCAGTTGGACGTATTCATTACCCGAGGCTGACAACCCTTAACTTTGGAGGGGGTGGGGAGTATCACTCAATGTTTCCTATATTAGAAAAAATTTTCCTACAGGGAAAGAGTTACCGGATTAGTGGGACCAGGACTTGGTACGAAGCTTGAAGTTAACATCTCCTGTCGATTAACTGCAAATACCGACAGGGTAACTGTTGTGCACCACCACGTTGTCCTTTTCATCCGGGATAAAAGGCAAAAAAAAAGGGGGGCAGATGCCCCCCTTGCAAAACAAACACATATTACTACCTGATTGATAAGTCGATCGGCTCTTCTGAAGTAGCCAATATGTTCGTGGTGAACTGCATCGGGAATGCGCCCGGATTCATCAGCGTCAAACCGAGCGAAGGCCAGCCCTGAGCAAATGCTACAGGGGCAACAGCCGGGAACGGATTCTCATGAGCAGGATCAATAGCCGGCGAGAGGCTGGTTGCATTCAGATCCACAACGAACCACCCGAAATTGAAGGCGCTCTGAACGAGAGGAAGGACCTCAACATCAGATGTCATGATGCTGTTTCCGGTCTTAGGAAGAATAGCGTTAACTTCGAACGGGAGATTGTCCTGCTGGACCGGGGTGCACGGAGATCCGACGCATCCGCTGCCTGTCGTCGTTTTTTCGTCATTGTCAAAGAACTGGAACGTCACCCTGTTGTCATCGAACTCGTCGTTGTCGGCTCCGCATACCTGGGTCAATGCCTTGGTAGGAAGGGTGACGATGAACTCGGTCTTCAGGTTGCTCAGGTCATAAATCGAAAAGAGCTGGGTCTTTGCGAGGATGAAGTTCACGCCCCTAATCCCGTCCTGACCGGAAGCAAGAGTCGGCAATGAAGTCGTCGGCTGGTCCTGTATATCGCCGCCGGCGAAATTAGCGATTGCCGTCGCGTCATAGGTAAACGTTGTTCCCAGCGATCCGCCGCTGATTATCGCCGCGTTGCCGAAAAGGCTGTTTGTCGGGGCGCCGATGTCGCGGTCGTCGAGAGGATTACAGCTCGTAGGCTCTGCCTCGATCGTTCTTTCGCCGATGATCTCGAAGTAACCTTCGAGCGTGTTGCCTGCGGTTATCCCTGTAATAGGGTTGCCGTTCCCGCCGTGTTTGAATGCAATACAATGATCAGCATCCGCGCCCGGGACACCAGTGAACCCGAAGAACCCGATAGCAGACCCGGCATTGGGGCCGAACCAGGTCATGGTCTGATCGCCTGCGAGTACGCAAATCTTTCCACCGCCGCCGGGGATCTGCTGGATCTTGGCAGCCCACATGTCGTTACTCGATAGGCAAATGTCGAAGTCGAGGACTTCAAAGCTGCCACGCGCCTCCTCAGGAGTGCATACGCCGTTTGGCTTAATGTCGGCAGCTTCACGGAACCTTACCCTGGCCCTGATACCTGAGACATCGGTATTCACAACCGTGAAGAACGTAACATTGCCCCTCGCGTTGTAATAGTTGTAGATAAGGGTGTCTCCCACGCCCGCCGGGCTGACAAAGTTATTCAGCGTCGGCGGAAGGGTCGGGCCGGAGTTCGACTGCAGGCCACCGATCTGGGCGGCGCTTGCAATTCCAAATCCAGCCAAAACGAATAGAGCAACAAGCAAGCCAAAAATACTTTTTCGTGTAATCAACATCTAATTCCTCCTTTTTCCTGTAATTAATTCATTGCTTCTCTCTAAGGAGAGATATTTAAAAACATTGCCTGTAATCAACAAAGCGCCGATTGATCCCTCTGATCTCTCACCTCCTTATCTTCATTAAGTTTAAAAGACAGATTCATAATCAGACCTCTTTATCAGTCTTTTCTTGTCAGGCCTTTTCTGCTACTCCGGCACATGATACCAGACGCCGTCGACCTTGACCCACTTTTCATTGAGTTCCATATACGAATTCATGTCAACCTTTTTCGGCACCTTTGGAACCATCATCTTGACCTCTGTCTCGACTCCGACTGTCATTGAAGCCGCTTCCTTCTCTATCTCGATTTTCCCAACCGTAGCGTTCTTCCACTTCATGTTGGGACGAATCCGCCTTATATAATCCATGAGCCCTACTGTTTTTCTGTATAAAGGATACTCAAATTCATACGCCTTGTCAAACTCCTGGTTGCATATGTATCCCCAGTATATCGTTCCCCTATCTTTCAGCATCTCTTCATCCGATCCATTTTTTGCTGTTTCTTTTATAGAACATCCGGCGAAAATAATCAAGAAAAAAAAAGCTGTACAAATAAACTTTGCTCTCATTGTTCACGCCTGCCTCTTGATCTTCGCTAACGGAACACATCTTCGTAATAAGATATTATCTATATTTTTTTCTGTCAAGCTTTTTTTTAATAAATTCATATTCATTTTGGCCTAGTTTGCACAATCGGTTGCCTAATTAGCTCTGCAATAAATATGCCATTATCAACATCGCCCATCCCATCAAGAAATGCATCATAACTCATCGTTTTTACAACATCTTGGGTTTTTTGCCTTGTCTATCAGTGTGTCGATAAACACACATGCTGTGTTTCTTAATGTACACTGCAAAGGCATCTGCACACCGTCTCTTGCCCGGTCGCTGATTTGGCAGCACGGAGCACTGAAAATCCGCATAGGTCAGTTCAATTTCCCGAATTAGGCACGGGCTCGACCGGCTGTTCCTTCTTAGGCTCCTGCTTCCTGCCTCTCTCTTTGATGAACTTGTCGATATCTTTGTCTTTGGCGCCGGCCCTATACCGGTCAACATACTCAGAGGTAACATCCTTCGCCTCCTGCTGGTTCCTTACCACATGGGGCGTCAGCAGGATGATAATCTCATTTCTCGTGACCTTGTCAGACGTATTCCCAAAAAGCGCACCGAGGATCGGGATCCTGCTAAGTAACGGCACCCCCGATGTTCCCTTAGATGTGTCCTCCCTAATGAGACCGCCTATAATAATCGTCTCGCCATCGCGGGCAACGAGATTGGAAGTAACCTCCGTCTTATTGATAGAGACTTCATCCAGGCCTCCGACTACTACTGCATCACCGACCGCGGAAATCTCCTGGGACAACTCAAGAGAGATCAGCCCGCTGTCGTTTACCTGGGGCTTCACCTTGAGGATTATACCAATGTCTTTATATTGGACGGTGGTCGTGCCTATGACTGGCGTGTTGGTCGTGGCAATCCCAGTCGTCGTTGAAGTTGCCGTAATCTGAGAAGACGTCGAGGTCGCAAGGGGAATCTGCTGCCCCACCTGGATCCTCGCTTCCCGATTGTCCGCCACAAGGATGTGTGGCGCAGCCACGACTTTTGCCTTAGACCGGTCTTCGAGGGCCGTGAGCACGGCCCTTATGTTTCCCGTAGGATCATAGCCGATAAAGGTGAACCCGTCGGTCGGAACTTTAGAAAATGTGGTAGTATTCACTCCAAGGTTGCCGCTGCTGCTGCTATTGCTGCCGAGATCTACAGGATTTTTAAAAGGTTTTAGACCCGTTATCTTGAAATCGGTATTCATGGAATATGACATCCCGAAACTTAAATTATCCGTCAGGGTCACTTGGACTATCAGTCCTTCGAGAATCACCTGTCTCGGCATAATATCGATTTTCTGGATCGTATCAAGTATGAGAGCGTAATCTTCCGGAGTAGCAAGGATCACGATCGAATTAGTGACCTCATCTGGAATAATCTTCGTGATCTCCGAAACAAGTCCCTCCCCTGTAGATTGGCCTCCTACTAATATCTGTGGCGAAGGCGCAGTCGGAGCTGTAGGTTGACCGGGGATAGGCGGCCTCTGCGATGTCGTTGTCGTCCCTGCGGTCGATGTTTTTGGGACGGTCGACGCTCCGCCCTTCTGGAAGATCTGCTGCAGAAGCGCAGCGACATCCTTCGCCTTACTGTTCTGCACAGCGTATACAAAGATTCTGGGGGTTACCTGTTTGAGCTTCTCGTTGTCAAATGTGTCGACAAGCTGAAGGAGTCTCTTCACATTCGCATCCGTATCGATGATGACGATATGGTTGCTCTTCGGCACATCGACGATCACGGCGCTCGTCGAAAGAAACGGGGTCAGTATTCTCGTCATCTCGCTGGACTGGATAAATTTGATCGGCACCACCTGAAGCCGCGCCTTACCCGTCAGCTCGATTTCCTGAGGGTCCCTACCCATGCCTACAGCGGCCGGCTCCTTCGGCAGGTCGCCGATCGGCACAATGCGGTAGAGCCCGCCTTCTTCCACTACGCCGACGCCGTTAAGCCTCAGGATCACCTCCATCAAAGGAAGCACGTCCTCCTTGGCTACCGGGGCGACAGATCTGAAATTCACCCTGCCTTTGACACGAGGATCTATTATATAGTTCACTCTCAGGACATCCCCGAAGATTGTCTGTATCACCGAATAGACGTCGGCATCGTCAAAGTTGAAGCTGACATCACCCTTCCTTGCCGTCGGGGTACGGGGCCTCACAGTCTGCGTCGCCGGTTGAGCAGGCGGAGGCGCAGGCGAAGGTGCCGGTTGGACCGCTTCAGGCTGCGGTGGCAGAGTTGTGGGTGCAGGAGGCGGTGCCGGTTGGACCGCTTCAGGCTGCGTCGGTGTTACCGCAGGCTGAGCTGCCGGCTGCGCAGGCGTAGGAGCTGGATTAACCGCTTCAGGCCGCGGTGCCGGAGTTGTGGGTGGTGCCGGGGACGGCGCAGGCTGAGCTGCCGGCGGCTGGGACCGCTGCTGCGGCATCTCGAAAAATGCTGTTTGGAAGGCGTTATCGGGCAACGGCCCCGCGGACGAAATCCCGGGGTCCGCTAAAAAAACGCAGCCAAGACAAAATAGTATAACTAAAGCGATTATTCGATTATGCATCAGCACCTCAATTCATATGCGTATCATAAAGATTACTTGTATAGCCGCCACGTGTCAAGGCACCAGAATCGCCCTCTGCCTCTCCGGTGGTTCGCAGGGCGGCAGGCGCGCCCGCCGACAGGCCGTCCGTTTTTCTCAGCTATAAGAATAGCAGATGCATCTCCGCGATTTCAATTTGCCAGCGCCGGGGAACGTGCGGCCGGCAGCCCGCCGAGAATGACCGGCAATGCCGCCTTCGCGCAGAGGCTCACTGTCTTGCGGTGAATTCCGGGGGGCTCCCTTGCGAACACGCGGAAATCTTAAGTATAATGATCGACAATGGTCTTTCGACTTTCATACCTCTCAGACGCCGCTCAGGCCGCATGAACCATCTCATCATCCTGCCCGCATATAACGAAGAGAGGACCATCCTGAAGGTGGTCGAAGAGATAAAAATCAACATCCCGTTTTCCGACATCCTGGTCGTCGACGACGGCTCGACCGACCGCACGGGCGCCATCGCGGCCGAAGAAGGCGTCATGGTGGTACATCACCCCTTCAACCTCGGGTACGGCGCCGCGCTGCAGACCGGATTCCGCTTCGCAAAAAAAAGAGGCTACGAATACGTGATCACGATGGACGCCGACGGCCAGCATATCAGCTCTTCGGCGACAAGCCTTATACGTGCAATGCAGGAGCAGGACGCGGACGTGGTCATCGGATCGAGGTTTACCGGGAACGGATACAGGATGGGACCTATGAGAAAAATAGGCATTATGCTCTTTTCCCTGGTGGCGAAGGCCTTTACGGGCATACGCATCACCGATCCCACTTCAGGCTTCCAACTCATCGGCAGGCGCGCGTTTTCCTATCTCGCAGAGGGCGACAATTACCCTCTGGATTACCCGGACGTGAATATCATCATGGCCCTCCACAAGAAAGAGTTCAGGATCGTAGAGGCGCCGGTCACGATGAAAGAAAACGAATACGGGAAGTCGATGCACAACGGCCTCAAGCCTCTCGTGTATGTCCTGAAAATGTGCCTCGCCATTATAATGGTGCTCGTCAGGGGAAGGGGGAGATAAATGTCTTTTGGAATGAGGATAATGTTGTTCGTCTTCGGGGTGATTTTGTTTGCGATCATATTCGAACTCGTCAGGCGAAGACGTTTCAGGGAAGAGTTGTCAATTGCATGGTTCGGGGTCGCCATCGTGCTTATGGCGAGTTCGATTGCCGACAAAATCATAGACCCTTTCGCGAGAAGGCTCGGCATAGGATACCCGCCTGCGCTCGTCTTTGCATGGATCGTCTTCTGCCTCATCCTCGCGCTTATCTACTTCTCGTCCGTTATTTCCGATCTCAAGGGGAAGATAAAAGAACTGAGCCAGAAGATAGCACTGCTGGAATTGGAGATGGAAGATAGGAAAGATGACAGCAGCGGTCGCACTCCCTAGAAGGGACGAAGTTTCTCAGGGGTTTCCGACGAGCGACCGTTTCAGCGATTCGGGAGTATCTTCGATCGACAGCACTTCCTTCATATAGTACTTAACCTTTTCGCCGTCTCCCTTCAAATAGTAGGCCCTCGCCTTGCTGAAGGGGATGAGGTAATCCTTCGCGCCGTGTTCCCTGGCCTTCCGGTAAAATCCTTCTGCGGCTTCCTCCTTCCCCATCACGGTCATGACGGTCCCCATGGTAAGATAAGGCTGATACTGTGAGGGAGATTGTGCAATCGCCCTTGCGGCAAACCGCTCCGCCTTCTCCGGAGGCTCTTTCCTGATCAGCTGGATATCGGCCATATCGGCCAGCGCAAGTGGATTGAGGGGTTCGAGGGCCAGCGTTTTGACAATATACTTTTCGGCCCTATCGAGGTCCTTCATGCCCAGATACGTCGTGCCGAGGCCATAGTAGGCGGCGGCAAAAGACGGGTCGAGCCGGACCGCCTCCTCGTAATTTTCGATCGCCCGGTCAGGGACCCCTTTCTTCGAGAATGCGTCACCAAGCAGCGTATGAACAATGACCCTGTCCAATCCTGACGTCGACGGCAAAATTATGGTATATGTCTTTAGCGCGCCTTCGATGTCGCCGCTTACGAAAAGGTAAAAGCCTTTCAGTATAGTCGTCTTTTCACTGTCCTCTATCCTGGCATCCATCAAGGATATCACTCTTTTTGCCACTTCCAGGTCATTCGTAAAAAGTGACATCATACCCAGGCTATATGCGGACTCCTGGAAAAAATTTGCCCTTCTCTCCGTCATACTTATTTCCATTACCTCTCGATAATATTGCTTTGCCGACTTCACATCCGACATCTTGAGATACGCGTTTCCAAGCGCCTTCATCGCCCTCAGGTTCCGCTGGGTCTTATGAACAGTATCGGTCCACAAGGTAATGGAGTCCTTCCAATCAAGGTTTCGCTGGAAAGTCAAAAAGCCTAGGCAGATAGACAGAATTACAGTGCCGGTCCACAGGGTCTTCCCGTTGAGAACCCTTTCCCGTAAAGCAGTCATTGTCAGCAACTGAGAGGCAACGCCGAAGATAAGCCCCGCCGAAGGGAGGTAGTTTCTGTGTTCAAAATACAGGTCTGAACCCACAGCGATAAAACTCTCAAGGGAAAGCGCAACAAAATACCAGAGAACCCCGAAGGAAAGAAAAGGCAGTTTCTTCCGCTTGTATATGGAAAAAGATATGATAGCGATTATCATAAGAAACGAAGTCAGGGTCGTAACAGGGTTCAACATGCCGGCCGATATCGGAAATCCCCACCAATCGAAAACCAGGAACCGCGGCAACGGCGCGAACATCAGAAAAATGTATCTTGCAATTACCCTGAACTCCGTAAGGATATGCTGAAGCGGCGTCCAGTAGACATCGATTGCGGTCCAGCCCGATGCGGCTATCGGCCGGTTGAACCCTATCAACGTGCTTCCTATCGAGATAAACTGCTTCTTTAGGCCGAGGACGAAATAGGACACCCCGAGCGCCAGCAATACCGCGGTGATGCCTATGCCGGTCTGCACAAGGCTTTTTTTGCGGTCTTTTTGAAGAAAAAAAAGGTCGTATAACATTAAAAGGGGGATGGCCATGATCCCATTCTCTTTTGAGAATATCCCCAAGAAAACAAATAACGCAGTCGCTGCATAAAATCCCGTCGACCTAACCATGCTTCCCGACGTCCTGGCCGAGATATAACTTAACAGCGCGAGAAGGACAAACAGTGTCGCCAGGGACGCCATCCTCTGGACTATATAGGTAACGGCATTGATATTAATCGGATGGAGGGCAAAAACCACAGCGCTCACCAGCGAGACCGCATATGCATAACGCCCGTACTTATCCCTGAATCCCGGAAGCCGCAAAGTCAGAAAGGCGAGCCGGTAAACGAGCATAGCGTTGACTATATGGATAAGGATATTGAATAGCCTGTAGTTCAAGGGACTAAAGGGGTCGATGAGCTTGTTCACCTGGAAAGACAGGTAAGCGATTTTCCTGTAGCCGAGGCGGAGGTTGAGTACGTTTGAGATGTTCTGAAACTGCCCGATAAAGCTGTCGTCAAGCGCCCATGTCCCGTTAAGAGAAGCCGAGTATGCAACAAAAGTCGCAATAAACAAAAAGGCCCCGGCCCACAGATGCATAAGCTTTTTCTCTCTGGTGACTTCCGGCGATATCGCCTCCCTATTCGTTTTGGCAGCTTTCTTTTTACTCTTGCTCATTGACTGTCAATTCTAATGTATATTCAAATTCCTTAGCAATGGAACTCCACAGGAACTTTCTCGAATATTCGCGGCCCCTCGCACCCAATTCAGTCCTGGCCGCGCGGTCGTTCAGGAGAAAGGTTATTTTGTCCTTCAGTCCTTTCACCGATCCCGAGGTGAACCTGACACCGAAATGATTCTCTTCCACAAAGTCCATCTCCTCTATATCGCTCACGACGAGCGGCTTGCCGCAGGCTGCAGCCTCCACTATGCTTACCGGCGATGATTCATGCCGGGATGGCAGCACGACGATCCTCGCCCCCGACAAAAGGGCCGTCTTTTGCGCGCCCGTCAGAAATCCTGCGTACTCGACCCTATTTTTCACATCCGCCGGAAGCCCCGAAACAAGCCTCTCAAAACTGTCGAACTCATACCCGGCCATAACAAGCCTTATGCCGGGAAAATCCCGCGCCAGGTCTTCAAACGCCCCCAAAAGGATATCGATCCCCTTTGTATACACGTCTATCCTGCTGAAAAAAAGTATGTAATCACCGTCCGCAGTTTCCGCGGTCAGGAGCTCTTCATTGACGCCGTTCGGAATGACGCGGCAGAGTTTCACCGGCCTCGTTATGCCACGCATGACTTTTGCCCTCGTAACGTCAGAGACAAAAATAAAGCGGTCGTGAAGTGACGGATAAAACCTCTCTATGGCGTACATAGGGAAAGAATAGAGAGGGTTGAACTTTTTGAACGAATGTCCGTACATCACTCCCTGAACCTGCAGGATCACCGGTGTCTTTGACAAGAACCTCGAAAAGAAGGGCGTTGAAGGAAGAAAATTTTCGACTATGATGTCAAAGTCACGGCCGAAATGATGCACGTACCGCCCTGCCTGTATGGTAAAAGCGAGCACACTCTTCGTAAGACTCTTGCTTTCAGTTCCGACGAAGACGTGTCTGAGCCCATGGACATCTCCATCTCTTGCCCCGGGATATTTCATACAAAGGAACGTGGTCTCGTGCCGGTCCTGCAGCCTTCTGTATACCTCGTAAGCCCTCACGCCGGCGCCGCCAATGCCGAAAGGGTTCCCATGACTTTCATAGATGATCTGAAGAATTTTCACTTACGCACTGTCAGCAGAAGAAAGGGCCGGCATGCACACCAAGAACGCAAGGATAGAAAACATGAACGATCCCCCATAAGGTACTTTACCCCTTTTTCTTAGGATTTAAGACAAGCTCCTTGAGCTTGTCCGCATCTCTCCCGCCAACGACTACAAGACCGTCGGGCAATATAAGTGTGGGCGTACCGCTTATCCCGAGTTCTTCGGCCAGTTTTAGGGTTTCGTCTACGGCCTTTGTTTCGCAATCAGGGCCGGAGATCGGCTTCTTCTCGAAATTGTCCTCCAGCCTCTGCATGGATCTCGCGCACAGGATACTTTGTGATTTCCAGTAGGCGTCGGGATGGAATTTCAGGGGCATAAGCTTCAGATAAAAGGCTATGTCCTTTCTTTCGGAAACGATTTTTTTCAGCTCCGTGTGAAGTTTGCCGCAGAAAGGGCATTCCGGATCTGTAAAGACGATCACCTTATAGCGGGCGTCCTTTTCTCCCAACACCAGGGCGTCGCTGACGGGAATCCTCGCGACGTCGACGTGCCTCTCGGCCGGTTCGTTCATCCCGCTGAGCGACTCTTGAGTCTTATTCGCGGCCGTCTCAACTTCATATATGGGGCCGGGCATGATATATTTTTTTGAAAAGCCCACATATATTACCCCGCGATTTCCTTTGTCCTCGACCGACACTTCCCAGAGTCCCCGCACCGGGCTCATCTTTATGTCCAGCACCTTCACATCAGGCGCCTTCATCTTTTCCAGAATCCCATGGACTTCTTTCTGCTCCAGAGAATGGCACTTCTGACAGTTTTCCTCGCACCCGCCGAATGCGTACGCGCTACCGCTTAGCAGAAAAAACGAAAGCGCAACAGCAACAAGGCAGGAAAGGACAGTATATTTTTTCATTCGGTTCTTCTCCCTTTCAAAACAGGCATAAGCCATTATAAAACAAAAAACGTTCATTTCACCCTGAAAAAGGCCCGCCCTATCTATTCACTCTCAGTATGCCTTCCATCTGGCTTATCTTGTGGATAAGTGTCTTCAATTGCGCGAGGTCCCTGACCCCTATGATAAAGGTTATGTGCCCTTTCAGGTCCTGAGTCGAAACCGCGAGATGGTTAATATTGATGTTGACGGATGAGATCAGGGCCGAAAGGTTCGCCAGGATCCCGGGTTTGTCGACGGTCTCGACAAAAAGCCTGGCGTTTGCCGTCGCATCGGTTGATGGCTGCCATTCGACATCGACAAGACGGGCGTCCTCGACGACAAGCCGTTCGAGGTTGGAGCAGTCCCGGCGGTGGACCGTTACGCCCTTGCCTATGGTTACGAACCCGACGAGATTGTCTCCGGGGACGGGATAGCAACACTTCGCAGTATGATAGAGGACGTCATCGATCCCTTTGATACTTACGCCTTTATGTTCCTTTACGGGCTTCCTCGGCCTGACCGGCTCGGGCTCTTCAGTCGCCTTTTCAGGAAGCAGCCTGTTGACGACCTGATGGGGGGAAACCTTTCCGAACCCGACCGATACGAAAAGGTCTTCGAGGGAAGTCATGCCGAGGGCCTTCGCCACTTTCAAGATGTCATCCGATTTCATGAGCGCATTGCTCATGTTATGCTTCCTGAGTTCACCTTCCAAAAGTTTGATCCCGAGTTCTACGCTCTGGTGCCTCTCCTCGGACTTTATCCACTGCTTGATCCTGGTCTTCGCCCGCTGGGTCATGACGAATTTGAGCCAGTCCCTGCTCGGCCCATGCGTCTGGGACGTGATGATCTCGATCGTGTCGCCGTTTTTCAGTTTGTATCTGAGCGGGACGATCTTCCCGTTTATCTTGGCGCCGACGCATCTGTGGCCTACCTGGGTATGGACGCCGTATGCGAAATCCACAGGAGTGGACCCGATAGGCATTTCCTTGATCTCACCCTTAGGGGTGAAGACATACACCACTTCGGGCACGACCTCGCCCTTTACCGCCTCGAGAAAATCCATTGCGTCCGGAACGTCTTTTTGCACCTGCACGAGGTCCCTGAGCCACGAGATATATTTGCTGCTCTTTTCGTCGAGCGCCCCCTTTTCCTTGTATTTCCAGTGGGAAGCGATCCCCTCTTCTGCGATCCTGTGCATTTCTTCCGTTCTTATCTGGAACTCAACCCTCTCGCCTTTCGGACCTATCACGGTAGTATGAAGGGACTGGTACATGTTCGATTTCGGCACGCCGATATAGTCCTTGAACCTCCCGGGGATAGGGGTCCAGAGAGAATGTATCAGCCCGAGAATGGCATAGCAGTCGGCCTTCGTATCGGTCAGTATCCTGAGCCCGAGGACATCATGGACCTGTTCGAAGGTAATCCTCTGTTTCTGCATCTTCTGGTAGATTCCGTAATGGTGTTTCACCCTGCCCGTCACCTTGCCGGGCAGCCCCTCCTCCTGCAGCTTTTTAGTAATAAGCTCTGTAAGTTCTTTTATGTATCCTTCCTGCTCTTCTTTTCTCCTGGCGACCTTTCTGACCAAATCCTCGTAAAGATCGGGCATCAGGAACTTGAAGCTCAGGTCCTCGAACTCGGCCCGCAGCCAGCCGATGCCGAGCCTGTTAGCGAGGGGGGCATATATTTCAAGTGTCTCGGCAGCTATCCTCTGGCGCTTATTTTCCGGCAGGTGCTGAAGAGTGCGCATGTTGTGGAGCCTGTCGGCAAATTTGATCAGTATAACCCTGACGTCTTCGGACATGGCAAGGAGCATCTTTCGGAAGTTTTCGGCCTGGGCCTCCTTCTGCGTCTTGAACTCAACTTTCGAGAGCTTCGTGAGGGACTCGACGATAAATGCGATCTCCTTGCCGAACAGACTTTTGACATTCTCGATCGTGGTGCCCGTGTCTTCTATGGTGTCGTGCAGCAGACCTGCGGCGATTGAAGACGTGTCCATTTTTATGTCGGCAAGTATGTATGCTACGGACAGCGGATGCTTTATGTAGGGCGATCCCTCGCTCCGCTTCTGGCTGCAGTGGGCCTCCCTCGAAAAATGATATGCGTTTTCCAGGATCTCAAGGTCTTTCCCGTGGCTGTAAGCACGGACCTTGTCAAGGAGACCGTTGAGCGACAAAGTGTCGGGCATGTCCTATTATACTACTTTGGGTGGGATCGGGATTGAGAAGAGACGACTTACGCACTCGGTCTGAAGGCCCTAAGAACCAGTTGAAGGTATTTTCCTCCGTTCCATTCATTTACGGTCGGAGTAAAGACCGCATCTATCGTCTCATAAAGGTCGAGTTTGTCGATAAATCCGCCCATATCGAACCCTATCGCATCGACGCGACAGGACCTCTGGCAGAGCTTCATCCTCACATGCTTGGTCCCTACTATCCTCGGGGACAGAACGTTGACCCTCCGCGCACCGAACAGAGGCTCGGGGTTCCCGAGTCCCAGGGGTTCGAGCATGTTCAACTCCTTGATCAATCCGAAGTTCATCTCAGACAGGTTCAAGTCGGCGTCTATCGTCAGCTCCGCTGCGGATTCGATTTCGCGTACCTCACCGAAAATTGAACGCAGCCTCTTTTCGAAGGCGGCCAGCTTCGACGCCTCGAGTTTGACTCCCGCAGCCTGTTTGTGCCCGCCGTGACTGATGAGCAGATCACTGCAGTCCGACAGCGCCTTGCAGATATCAAAGGATGGGACACTTCTCGCAGAACCCTTCGCAATCCCGCCCTTTACAGAAAATATGACCGCCGGCCTTGAAAACTTTTCCGCAAGCCGTGATGCAACGATCCCGACGACGCCTTCATGCCACCCCTGCCCTGAGAGGACAATCGCGGAGGATGTATCTTTGATGTCGAGCTTCTTAAGCGCCTCCTGAAATATACCCTCCTCTATCCGCTGTCTCTCCGTATTCAGTCTGTCCAGCCAAACAGCGATCTCCCATGCCTCGTCTTCGGACTCCGTCGTCAGCAACCTGACTACATCTCCCGATGCCGCAAGCCTCCCCGCCGCGTTTATCCTGGGG
>JBIOIY010000006.1:0-93695 GCA_044450345.1 Thermodesulfovibrionales bacterium
ATTGGCGGTCCCAACGGGAATCGAACCCGTGTTTTAGCCTTGAGAGGGCCACGTCCTAGACCGCTAGACGATGGGACCTAAAAAAAGACAATAAATAGTTGGCTGGGGAGAGAGGATTCGAACCCCTATAAGCAGATCCAGAGTCTACCGTCCTGCCATTGGACGACTCCCCAAGAACTTAATTTATATCATAAAACAGGCCGATTTGTAAACTTACGAAGACCCGTCTTCTCCTTCGCAAGCGGACCTTTGACAGCAGTGCGCTGTCGAACATTCCGAGGTGGCCGCCGGCGGCGGCAAGAAAGTCCTTAACCAGTTCCGGATATTCCATGTATCACGTCAGGCTTTTTTCAATGTTTCGAGAAACGGCGGCTTTTTTGCCTGGACCTTCTCTATGAGGTCATAGAGCACATGCGGCTTGAAGGGCTTCACGACGTACCCCCATGCTCCAAGCTTAAGCGCCTTCAGGGTATCTTCCTCCTTGCCCTCGGTGCTGATGACGATTATCGGTATCTGCCGGTAAATGTTATCTCTTTTCAGTTTTTCCATGAACTGGATACCGTTCATGAGAGGCATATTGATGTCGAGGAGAATCATGTCAAAGTCGTTTTCCCTCGAAAGGACATCGAGCGCTTCGAGACCGTTCATCGCGTCGATTATCCTGCATCCTTCATAGCGGTTGAGCACAAGTCTGTACATGGAATGTATCAGATGGGAATCATCTACGACCAGTATTTTGCTTAATGCAGGCGTATATTACCCCTATTCTTCTTTGATGTGCCGGTCATCGCTGAGCTCCCTGCGGTTTGGCCATCATCTCTTGTCCCTATTTTCAAAAAGCGTTTTAACCTCATCCATCAGGTCGTTGATATCCTTGAACTGATGGTAGACCGAGGCGAAGCGCACGTACGCGACCTTGTCGAGATGTTTGAGTTCGGACATTATCTGCTCCCCTATCCAAGTGCTCTGTATCTCCTTCACTCCGAGGCCGAGAAGCCTTTTCTCGATATTGTCCACAATGGCGTCGAGCCTTTCCGTTTCGATCGGTCTTTTCTTGCAGGCTATATGAAGCCCGTTTTTTATCTTGCCGTTGTCAAAGAGTTCCCTCCTGCCGTCTTTCTTGACGACCATCGGTACGACGTCCTCGACCCTCTCGTATGAAGTGAAACGTTTGCCGCATTTCAGACATTCTCTCCTGCGGCGGATGGCATTGCCTTCCTTGCTCGTCCTTGAATCAATGACTTTATCTTCAAGGTTCTCGCAAAAAGGACATTTCATATCAAAATAGTGGCAGTGACTAGTGTCAGAATAAGACTCTCGTCAGATATCGAGGACCGCTTTATCAGTTTTATCATAAAAAGCATTACTGATTCTATCTTACATTTTTATACCGACCCTAATCACGTACACTTTTATTTACCGATAGATCGGAAATGTATCGCAGAGCATGGCGACACGCCCGGCGTTTGCCCTGATGGCCTCCGGTTCCTTGCTGTTATTGATAACGGCCGATATAAGATCGGCTATCTCGATCATCTCCGTTGTCCCCATTCCACGTGTCGTGACGCTCGGGGTGCCGAGCCGTATCCCGCTCGTTATTGCCGGGGGCCTCTCATCGTAAGGGATCGCGTTCTTGTTCACCGTAATTCCCGCCTGGTCCAGCGCGTTTTCTGCATCCCTGCCGGTAATACCCTTGCTCGTTAGGTCCACAAGCATGAGGTGATTGTCCGTACCGCCCGAGATGATCCTGAAACCCTTTTTGACGAGTTCGGAAGCGAGTGTTCCGGCGTTATCGATCACTCCCTTTTGATATGACCGGAAATCCTCGCCCATCGCCTCTTTCAGCGCCACGGCCTTTGCGGCGATGACGTGGACGAGCGGCCCCCCCTGTATTCCAGGGAATATCATCTTGTCCACCGCCTTTGCAAATTCCACCCTGCACATGATCATCCCCCCCCTCGGGCCTCTCAGGGTCTTGTGCGTCGTTGTCGTGACAAAGTCCGCATACGGCACAGGGGAAGGGTGCAGACCGGCGGCGATCAAACCCGCTATATGTGCGATGTCAGCCATGAGATACGCGCCTGACTCTTTCGCAATGTCGGAGAATGTCTTGAAATCTATGACCCTCGAATAGGCGGATGCGCCGACGACGATCATCCTCGGCTTCTGCTCGCGTGCAAGCCTCCTGACCTCGTCATAGTCGATGAGCCCTTCTTTATTCACTCCGTAAGGAACGTTTTTATAAAGTACACCCGAGAAATTGACGGACGCCCCGTGGGAAAGGTGCCCGCCGTGGCTTAAGTTCATGCCGAGAATCTTGTCTCCGGGCTTGAGGACGGCGAAATAGACGGCCATGTTCGCCTGCGATCCGGAATGGGGCTGCACATTTACGTGCTCCGCACCGAAGATCGCCTTCGCCCTTTCTATAGCGAGGTTCTCGACTATGTCCGCATATTCACACCCGCCGTAATATCTCCTGCCGGGATATCCTTCAGCGTATTTGTTGGTAAAGATCGAACCCTGGGCATCGAGCACCGCTTTGCTTACGTAATTTTCAGAGGCGATGAGGACTATCTTCTCTTGCTCCCTGCATCGTTCCTTTTCGATCGCCTCGAAAACCTGCGGATCGGTCGTCTTGAGATCATCCATTTCCGTCTGTCCTTAAACTTTCCTCTATTTTTTTTATCTTATTCAGCCTTTTCATATGCCGGTCGCCCTCGAAAGGCGTAGACACCCATGTCTTCACGATTTCATGTGCGAGGTCTTTTCCGATTACCCTGCCGCCAAGGACCAGGACATTCGCGTCGTTGTGGAGACGGCTCATCTTTGCGGTAAAAAGGTCATTGCAAAGAGATGCCCTGACGTTGGGGAATTTGTTCGCGACCATGGACATGCCTAAGCCGGTGCCGCAGATCAGGATACCCCGTTCGATCTTCCCCGAAGAGACGAGTCCCGAGACTTTCTCTCCAAAATCGGGGTAATCCACGGACGCCGTGCTGTGTGTGCCGCAATCTACAAATTCGACGTTGAGTGTCTGGAGAAGGCTTACGATCTCTTCCTTCAGCCCGAATCCTGCGTGGTCACAACCTAAGGCAATTTTCACCGTAAAAGATACCTTCCTGAATCCCGTTTACCGATTACTACATAGGTCCGGGGGGATATTTTCAACCTGCATATTATCTTATCCGAGCGCCTGTTTCCAAGTCAAGAAAGCCGCGTTTCTGAGCGGCATTCCCGATGTGGTCGAAATACACCCAATTTCTGACCGAGATTCAGGCTCCGGCTGTTTTCGCGTATAATAGAGTGCCCGGACGCGCACAAAGAAATGGATATCCGATGAAATTCAAGATTTTAAAAAAAGACGGCCCTGTACGAAGATGCATCATCGAAACAACGAGGGGCGTTATCAACACCCCGGCATTCATGCCTGTCGGCACGATCGGAACGGTAAAGGCGATGTCGCCGGACGAGATGAAGGAGATCGGCGCGGAGATACTGCTGGGGAACACCTACCACCTTTATCTGAGACCGGGGGCGGACGTCATAGCAAAGCTGGGCGGGCTCCACGGTTTTATGAACTGGGACAGGCCGGTCCTCACCGACAGCGGCGGGTTCCAGGTCTTCAGCCTTTCAACGCTGAGAAAGATAGAAGAAAAAGGTGTGCAGTTCAGGTCCCATATCGACGGTTCGCCCCACTTCATAGGCCCGAAAGAGGCGATGAAGATACAGGGTCTCCTCGGCTCCGACATCGCGATGACCTTCGATGAATGCATACCCTATCCGTCCACTTACGAGTACGCGTTGAAATCAGTCGAGCTTACCACTCAATGGGCAAAAAAGTGCAGGGAACATCAAAATGAGGGCCAGGCATTGTTCGGCATTATACAGGGAGGCATGTTCAGAGACCTTAGGCATAAGAGCGCTGAAGAGATCATCGGCACCGGGTTCGACGGATACGCAATAGGCGGGGTGAGCGTAGGGGAAACAAAGGAAGAGATGCACGAGATCATTAACTACAGCGCGCCCCTTCTGCCTGCGGACAGGCCAAGGTATCTGATGGGCATAGGAGACCTGGGAGACATGCTCAAGGCTGTCGCTGCAGGTTTCGACGTGTTCGATTGCGTCATGCCCACCCGTAACGCAAGGAACGGCACGCTCTTTACGAGCGTAGGCAGGATCAGCATCAAAAGGGAAGAGTTTAAATACGACGGCGGCCCGCTCGATCCCAACTGCGGCTGTTATACGTGCAGGAATTTTTCGAGGGGTTATCTGAGACATCTCTTCCTCTCAAGAGAGATACTCTCGATGAGGCTGAATACCTATCACAATCTCTACTTCTACCTCGACTTTTTCAGGAAGATGCGCGCGGCGATTGAAGAGGGTGGCTTCGACATCTTTAAAGACCGATGGGAACCGATTTTCGAAAAGCCGGTCTGTGAGGGTTAGGCGACTTCAGCCTCTTCGTACTGAGGCGACAAGCTCGAATAATAAGGGATCTCCTCCCGCATGGCACGTTCATAAACACCTGCTGCGACTGATCCGGCGATAACGCCTGCTGCTGCTCCCAGCAGCCCTCCTTTGGCGGGATGCCCCCGCCCCGCAAGCAGGCCGATCGCGGTCCCTGCCGCTGCTGCCATGCCGATCCATGTGATATAGTCAGATTTCTTCATGGTGTCATCCACTTTTGCGCATTAGGATACCATGAACAGGGCCTCGTAGAAAAGAGAGGAAGAGTGGCGGTCGGGCCGATTTTTTTTCAGGGCCCTGTTATAAAATCCCTCTCCGCCGCAGTTCCCAGAAACATTTTGCGCACGCCTCGATATCGACTACAGCGTTATGTGCCTCTGCGAATTCCTCGTTAAACAGTTTGAAGTGAAGTTCCGAAAGCTTCGGCCATTTATAGTCGCCGTAATTGCCGGGGAGTTTACAAAAGTGTGTTGTCGCCGTCATGGTGCAGATTTTCTTGGTTTGGCAAAGTTTGTCCGTAACGCCCTCTCTCAGAAACTCGGCGCCGACTATTTTCTCATCGAAGCGCACATTGTGTGCCACCAGATACCTTGCCCGCCCTATTGATCCGGAAAAATCTTCGAGGACCGACCTTAGAGAGATTCCGTTTTTTTCAGCTTTTTCTGTGGTAATTCCGTGGATCCTTGCCGCGTCCCGCGGGATAGTGAATCCCTGAGGTTTTATAATGTAGTCCTGCCCCAGGACCTTCCTGCCGTCGGCATCGTAGAGCAGCCATGCGATTTGGACCAACCTCGGCCAATTCCCCAGGTCTGAGACAGGCGCGTTCCAGTTTCTCGGTAATCCGGTTGTTTCAGTGTCGAAAAAAAGATACATTTCCCTCCGAATCTCACACTGACGCTATAGGTTACCATAAACGGCAGGAACAGACAAAGAGATCATCGGCGCCTTTCACCTCACCTGCTAAGCTTCCTTATATTCTTTTTGCAGGGGGCTCAGAACTGTTTCTTCCACCATCTTGCATATCTCAGCCGTCGTCTTTCCCTTATACTTTTCGATCGACACAGGATCATGGATGATTACCTTAAGGCGGACCCTTTTTTGCCGGCTGACCTTCTTCGCATTTTCCTTGAGCTTCTGCGGCCTATGCCATGCGATCTCCGCATCGTCCCTGTAATGAAGGGTCACCGGCAATAACGTGATCTCAGGGTTGAGCTCCATCACCTTGAAGATCCCTCTGTTGAAAGGCAGTCGCTCGGTGATGCAGCCGGTCGTGCCCTGGGGGAAGACTGCGATGGTCCCGCCCGGATACGTATGAGCGACAGTCTTAACCACTCTCAGCCTTTCCTTCGATGAGCCGCGGTCGAAAAAAAGCACGCCCATCAACCAGGCGATCTGCCCGATAATCGGGTAATACTTCACTTCCGTCTTGCTCACGAATACCGTCGAGAACAGGGCAGAGAGCACGAAGATGTCGAGGAAACTGGAGTGGTTCGAGATGATTAGAAAACCTTTTTTATTATTCTTAAACGCACGGTAATTTTTCACCTTGTCAATTTTTACCCGATAGATGAGGAGGCAGATTCCGGAGTAGAACCGGACGAGCTTGGGGCCGATGAGCCGCCGCCATGGATAAAAGAAAAGGAGAAGAAAGAAATATAACGGTGCAAGCGCAATAGTCACAATCAGGAATAGGGCTGTTTTTAGAAAAAACATGTCCTAAGATACCACGTACGCGAGGAAGAGCGGAAGGCCGATCTTACTGCCCGCCTTTCATGCATTGCTCCCATCTTCCTTACTTCAAACTTCCGCGCTGATTCGTATGACCCCCGTCATAGCATTTTACCGGCGCCCGTAGGATAATTAGTTATGATAAAGGAGGTACCGATATGGAAATTCTTGATCTGAAAAATTTGATAAAGTTCTACCCCGACAAGATAGGCAGGGAGATGCTCTCCGATAAACCGGAGATGAGGATCGCCCTTATGTGTCTTGAGCCCGGCCAGGAGCTCGCCCCTCACAAGGCCCCCCTTCGTCTTCTCATGTATGTCGTCGAGGGGAAAGGGACCGTCAAGATCGGGGAAGAGGAGATAGAGGCAGACGAAAAAACATGCATACTCTGCGACCCGCTTGTCCAGCACGGCTTCAAGGCAGACAAGGGAAGCAGGTTTGTGGTGATGGCTGTGGTGACGCCGGTAGATTGAACTGGGAATAGATTAATTTCAGCAAACGGAGGTAACGAATGTATCTGGTCAATGTAAACTTTGACTGCTGTACCGGCTGCGGTGAATGTGTAAACATCTGCCCGGTCGAAGTATACCGGATGGGGGACAACGGCAAGACCGACCCTTATCAGGCAGGCGAATGCGTCGGCTGCATGAGCTGCGTCGAGGTTTGCCCCGATAAATGCATAGAAGTCAGAGAGATGTAGCTGTCTTAAGATACGGCGGACGGTCTTGCCCGCCGTGTCTTAAATCCTGTCAAAGTGTATTCCAAACCTTGGCACCGGTATCAAGAGCATTCCGTATGGGACTGTATTTGAGCGGCTTCAATTTCTCGTATTGACCCGCCAAAAGGCGGGGCGAGAAATTGCCTCGCAGGCCGCCCCGGGCGGCCGAGAACGAGCGAAAAGACAGTCCCATACGCAGTTCATAAACACAAGAATCCCTAATGTGGTCACTTCTCCCTTCCCCTCATGCTCTGTATCGTTTATAATAATTACCCGAATCCCCTCGAAAGGAAATTGAGAAGATGAAAGAGCGTCTCATCGAACTGGTGCTGGAAAAGGCGTTTAAATACAGCGAAGAGCCTGTCTTCAAGCTCGTATCGGGAAGGATGAGCAATTATTATTTCAACTGTAAGGCTGTCACCCTCCATCCCGAAGGCATGCACCTCATCGGGAACATCATCTTCGGGATGATTAAAGATTCGGGTGCGAAGGGGATCGGCGGGCTCACCCTCGGGGCCGACCCTATTGCTGATGCGGTCGCCTATACTTCTTTCCTGAAGGGCAGACCCTTTGAGGCATTTGTCGTCCGGAAGTCCGCAAAGTCCCACGGGACCATGCAGTGGATAGAGGGCAACATAACGGGCGGCGACAGGGTCGTGATCGTCGACGACGTCATCACAACCGGTAAGTCGACCATCGAGGCCATCAACAGGGCGAAGGAGGCCGGTCTCGGCGTTATTAAGGTAATCGCCCTCGTCGACAGACAGGAAGGGGGCAGGGAAAATATCGAGGCCCTCGGGCATACGGTCGAGGCGGTCGTCACGCGGGAAGAGGTGATGGCGCTCTATAGGGTTAAGAACCGGTAAGATATTTGTCTCTGAAGTCTTTTACCTCCTCTCTTTTTTTCTCAAGGGCGTCCACAAAGGCCCCGTCATGTTCGAACCCCAGAAAAGCAGCGGCATATTTCAGCTTCTCATTTTCCTTCTTGAGGACGTTTTCCCCCCTGAGCCTGAGAAAACTCTCAAGAGTGCGGTAAAAAATATATGCGTCCTTTATGGATTCCGCTTCTTCTCTCTGAATGTACCCTGCCCTTCGGAGCCTGTCCAGCGCCTTTACCGTGCCCTGCACGAGAACTTTTTCTTCGCGCCTGCAATGGGCGAGTTGGAGATATTGAGCAGTGAATTCGATGTCCTCGATGCCGCCGGGACCGAGTTTGATATCATACCCCTGGGCCTCTTTCGAAAGTTCTCTCACTATCCTGTCTCTCATCTGCCTGATGTCGGACGCTGATATCTCCCATCCCCCGGCTATAAGGGTCTCCCTCGCGACGGCGATAAAAGACAAACCTGTTTTCTTATTCCCGCCAACTGGCCTCGCCTTCAGAAGGGCCTGGAACTCCCAGAAGGCAGCGGCCTTCGCATAGTATTTTTCGAAGCTCCCGAGGGATGAGACAAGAACACCCTTTTCCCCCTCCGGTCTGAGCCTTGTATCGATGCGGTATGCGACACCCTCTTTAGTATAGGAGATGAGTATCCTGAGCAGTTTTTCTGCGGCCCTGGTCGCCTCCTGACCCGGATCCTCCGGGCAGACGAATATAACGTCCAAGTCGGAACCGAAGGTTATCTCCCGTCCGCCGAGTTTGCCGAAGCCTATGACCGCCAGGCCCTCGGCCCCTGCACTGAGGTTTTTCATGCAGACGGACAATATAGCCTCGGCCGTCTTGGAAAGGCCCCTGCCCACCTCAGTCACCCCGACCTTCTTCTGCAAGAAAAGCATCCCCAGCCTGATCTCTTCGGTCTGCTTCACGAGTCTCACTGCGTCGTTTACCGCCCTTCCCTCTGAGACGCTGTTGCGTATTTCTTCCTCCAACAGCCTCAAGGTCTTTCCGTGCCTCTCCTGCCATCCGATCAACTCAAGATACTGAGGTCTGCCGATCAGCATCTTTGAAAGATATTCAGACTGCGAAAAGACATAGGTAAGCATATCTATCAGCCGCCTCTCCCCGCCGAAGGTCTCGATATAGGACTCGTTCGTGCTCAGGAGTCCTGCAAAAGACTGAAGGTAATTGAGGACCACATCCGGCGCACCGCTCTTCAGCGCGGAGTCGACGAACAGCGGGAGTATCTCTCCGAGCAGCCTTCTGCCCCTCAGCGTCTGGAATGTGAAGGTGCTGTCTTTTATCGATTGGATATTACGGACCGCCCTGTCGATCTCCCTGAGCCCAGCGGCTGAAAGATACTCCCTGAGTTCGGCATCCGACAGTTCCTCGTCAAAGAAGGTCCCGCTCACGGTCGGCTCTTCTTTTTTGCCTGAGAAGAGTGAATCGTATATGTTTCTGACCCTGGACCTCCTGCCCTCGAGGTCCGAGACAAAGGCCGCCGCGTCCGTAAACCCCATTTTCCTCCCGAGGACTTCCAGCTCGGCCCCGACCGAAGGCACCGTATGGGTCTGCAGGTTGTTCAGTTGCTGAAGTCTGTGCTCGAGCGTCCTCAGGTGTCGGTAATTATCCGAGAGGATGAAATAATCCTCCTGCCCGACAAGCGCCTTCTGCAGGAGCATATGCAGAACCTTAAGCGTACTCCTCTCCCTCAAAAGAGGCTCGCGCCCACCGTAGATCAGCTGAAGGGCCTGCGCAAAAAATTCAACCTCGCGTATGCCGCCGTATCCTCTTTTGATGTCCCCTTTTTTGAAGGTCGCATCGATCCGCGTCTTCAGACTCCTTATCTCGTCTATCGCACCGTAGTCCAGATATTTCCGGTAGACAAAAGGTCTTATCATCTCCATAAAGCCGCTGCCGAGTTCCGCATCACCTGCGGCCGGCCTCGCCCTTATCAGCATCGCCCTCTCCCATGCCCTGCCCCATGATTCGTAGTACATCTCGTACCCCCGCAAGGCAAGGGCGATATCGCCCCTCTGTCCCTCAGGCCTCAGTCTCAGGTCTACCCTGTAGGCAAAACCCTCGCCGGTATTAAGCGACAGGAAGCGCGTAAGCGTCTCTCCGACCTTGCAGTAATACTCGTGGCTGCTGATCCTGTTGACCTTCATCCCCTGGCCAGTCAGCACCCCGCCGGTCTCCCCCAGTTCGGTACCGTATACATAGATAAGGTCCACGTCGGAACTGAAGTTCAATTCTTCTCCCCCGAGTTTGCCCAGCGCAATGACTGAAAAGGCGTCGACTGGAGGGGCGCCGTATGTTTCGCGCATCGATCCTCTTACGATTTCAAGAGAATTCTCCAAGACCACGTCGGCAAGCGCACTCAGTTCATACATGCCATCTACGAGGTCGGTCTTCTTCAGTATGTCCCTGAGCGTTATTCGCAGGGTCTCCCTCATCTTGAATTCACGGACCACGTCCATCTGAATGTCCAGGGACGGCTGCGACAACGACCTGTAGGAGCGGGGCGCTGTTTCGCCTTTTTCTCCCAGAGACCCTTTTAAAGATGCCTTCAGCGCCTCTTTGTCCCGGGGCAGATCCAGGTCCTTCAGGATATCGAAAAGAACGTCAGGGTTCGAAATGGAGTAATTCGCCAGAAACTGGCTAAAGCTGAAGAGCAGGGAAATGTTCCTGAGGTTCGCATCGAGTTCTTCTGTCCTTGCAGGGTTTTCAGAGATGAAGGTCGAAAGGTTGTTCAACGCCCGGTCAGGGTCCGGGGTCGCATATGCAGCATCTTTCAGCAACTCCTGTTTCATCAACTATCATGATACACGATTCGCGCCGACTGCGGACAGATCCACACGCCCTTAACCAAGAGAATGCCTTCAAAGCGAAAAATGCAGAGACGTGCGGAAAAACAACGTTATCTGCGCCACCTTTGTAAGATCATTGCTACTTAGACAGGCATAATGTTCAAGAAAAAGGGTCGATAACGTAAGCAGCAAATTGCGGCATTGTAAAGTTTTTTGGAGTATGTCTCTGCATCAGATGGCCTTTTTGGTTAATTTATAGAGTGCGGCGAAAAATTACCTTCTCTCTGATTCCCAAAGCCTCGGGTCTATCGAATCCCGTATGCCCTCACCCAACAAATTGTAGCCGAGCACCGTGATCAATATCGCAAGGCCCGGGAAGACCGAAAGCCACCAGGCAAGCTCTATATAGTCCTTGCCCAGACTGAGGATGTTGCCCCAACTCGGTGTCGGGGGCTGTACCCCAATGCCCAGAAAGCTCAGGGCGGATTCGACAAGCACTGCGCCCGCCACATTCAAGACAGCCGATACGAGCACAGGGGCCATGCTGTTTATCATAACGTGCCTGAAGATTATCCTCAAGTCGCTTGCGCCTACGGCCCGCGCGGCCAGAACGAACTCACGCTCTTTCAAAGACAGGAACTCGGCGCGCACGAGCCGGGCCACGCTCATCCAGGAGGTGAGTCCGATCACGATCATGATATTCCATATGCTTGAGCCTATGAAGGCTATGACAGCAAGGATGAGAAAGAACGTCGGGATCGAGAGCATGATATCGATGAACCTCATGATTATCCGGTCAGTCCAGCCGGAGTAATATCCTGCAACGGCGCCCAGGATCATGCCTATAACAGTGGCGATAACTACTGCGACAAAGCCGACAGCCAACGATATCCGCGCCCCAAAGATCATCCTGCTTAAGACATCTCTCCCAAGGTCATCGGTGCCGAGGGGGTGATGGATGTCGGGTGGTGCCAGGACGTGATGTCTGTCGATCAGGTCAGGGTCATAGGGCGACACCAAGGGCGCAAAGACGGCCATAAAAAATAATGAGAGCACGATAATGCCGCCGCTTAACGCAAGGCCGTTTCTCTTAAACCGCTTCCAAAAGAGATTACGCAAGCTCTTTGTTGCCATTTATCTCGCCCTTATCCTAGGATCGGCCAGCATATATCCGACATCCGCCAAGAGGTTCCCAAGGAGAGTCAGGAAAGCGCCTATCGTCAATATTCCCATGACCGTCGGGTAGTCCCTCGTCATCACGCTCATATAAAAAAGCTGCCCCATGCCTGGAATACCAAAGATATTTTCGAAGATGACGCTTCCGCCGATCAGGCCCCCTACGCTCAGTCCCAGAAGCGTAATAATGGGAAGGAGGGCGTTTCTGAAGGCATGCCGGTAGATGACCGTCCTTTCCGGAAGTCCTTTCGCCCTGGCAACCGTCACATAGTCCTGCCTTATCACCTCAAGCATGCTGCTTCGCATAAACCTCGAATCAGATGCAAGCCCGGTAAATGCCGATACGAAGATCGGCAGGATGAGATGTCTGGCCAGGTCCCATGCCTTTCCGGCAAAGGTGAGTGAATCATAATTCATCGACTTGAGCTGTGATATAGGCAGCCATCGGAGCTCAACGCCGAAGAGAATCATAAGAAGCAGTGCGAGCCAGAACGTCGGCATCGCAAACCCTATAAATACTGTTGTGGTCGCGATCTTGTCGTACATGGTGTTCTGGTGCGTCGCCGAGAAAATGCCGAGCGGCAAGGCGATAAGCAGGATAACGACCATCGAAAGAATATTGATCATAAAGGTGACAAAGAGCCTCCGCTCTATGAGGGGCTTCTTGCCGTTCCAGATCTTTTCGATCACGGGCCTGTGGTCCGAGGAAAAAGACTCGCCGAAATCTAACCTTCCAATCCTCTTCAGCCACAGCCCGTACTGGACGATGACCGGCTTGTCGAGGCCGTAATATTTTTCGAGCTTCTCTCTCGCCTCGGGCGTGATCTTCGGATTCAGCTCGGTGAATATGTCGGTCGGCTTGCCCGGCGCAAGGTGGATAATGAAGAACGAAATCAAAGTGATGCCGAACAGTGTAGGGATGATCTCAAGAAGTCGTTTAATCAGATAGGTCGGCATCAGGGCTCCAGATGGTGCCGCTGGATCTGTTTCGGCACATACCACTTGGGCAGGTTGTACGTAATGCCTATCGGGGCGGGCTTGATACCCTTGAACCTTCCGTGAACTATCGGCGTTGCATCAGGGACGTAGAGGAAGATATAAGGCAGCTCATCGGCGAGTATCTCCTGGATAAGGTTATATGCCTTCTTCCTCTCCGCAATATCATAAGTCCTCCGCCCTTTTTCGAGAAGCGCGTCCACTTCGGGATTTTTGTAGCCGACGAAGTTAAACTCCTTCTCCTTCGTTTTTCCCGAATACCAGATGTCGTACTGGTCCGGATCAAGACCGATAGACCATCCGAGGATCACCACCTCAAACCGTCTCTTGTCGATGAACTCGTTTACGAAGGTAGACCACTCAATGGCTTCAATTTTGACTTTGATGCCGACCTTAGCGAGCCTCCACTGGATAATGGTCGCCGTATTCATGCGGAGCGTATTACCCATATTAGTGCGGATTGTGAATTCGAAAGGCCTGCCGTCCTTCTCCATGACACCATTGCTGTTTGGCTCCCATCCCGCCTCTTTCAAAAGCTGCTTCGCCTTCTCCGGGTCATATTTATATTCTTTGACGTTTGGGTTATAGGGCCAGGTATTAGGCACATAAGGGCCTGTGGCAGGGCTCCCCAGACCGAAGAGTACGACATCTACGATCTCGCTCTTATCAATTGCATAGGCTATCGCCTGCCTTATGCGCTTGTCTTTGAAGAACGGGTGCTTCAGGTTGAACCCCATATAGGTATAGACGAACTGGGGGAAGCGGTACTTCTGGAAGTTATTTCTAAAATACTCGCTCTCTGTCTGTTTGGTATACTGGATCGGCGTAAGATCCATCATATCCACTCCCCCTGTCTGGAGTTCCAGGAACATGGTCGCGCGGTCGGGAATGATCCGGTAAATAAACCGGTCTATATACGGCCTACCTTCGAAATATTCATGGTTCGAATCAAGAAGCAGTTCCTGTCCCGTGACCCATTTTGTGAGTTTGTACGGTCCGAGACCTATGGGATTCCTGCCGAAATCAGTCTTGGTGATATCCTTGCCTTCGAGCAGGTGTTTCGGGAGGATGACGAGTCCCCCCCATGAAGTCAGTGCGGGCGCAAACGGTTTATCATAGGTAGCTTTGAACGTATATTTATCGACCACCTCCGCCCTCTTCACCTGCAGGAAATCCTCGCTGTACGCGGTCGGCGTTTTTTTGTCCGTGATCGTATCGAAGCCGAACTTAACATCATCGGCCGTGAATTCAACACCGTCAGTCCACCTGACGCCTTTCCTCAGATGAAATGTGATCGTTAGCCCGTCGGAAGAGACGTCCCATGATTCTGCTAGATCGCCGATCACACTCAGGTCGGTATCATATTTGACAAGGCCGTTAAACATCATCCCCGCCACCTCGTGTGAGGCGCTGTCCCCGGCGAGCATAGGGACAAGGATGGTAGGCTCGCCGATAGAACCATTGACGAGGGCATCTCCGTAGGCGGGCTCTCCTGTTGTCCTGACCGGTGATTCCTGGGCCGCATTCTCGGACCTGCCTTTGCAGGCGGTGGCCATGATGACCAGGAAGAAAAGAAAGAAAAAAATCTTATTCATATTTTGTTAAGAATACTGCAATTATCCTGATTTTTCAATTCAGCGTAGGGTGTCTCACTTGTAATGCCTGAGATACTCCCCGGTGAATGACTTTTTTGATTTGACGATCTGCGCAGGCGTGCCTTCGAAGATGATACTGCCGCCCTTGTCTCCTCCTTCAGGGCCGAGGTCGATTATCCAGTCCGCCACCCTGACCACATCAAGGTTGTGCTCTATCACCAGCACCGTATTCCCCGCCTCGACAAGCCTGTTGAGGACATCGAGGAGGGCCTGGACATCGGCGAAATGGAGTCCGACCGTCGGTTCGTCCAGGATATAAAGCAGGCCCCGGGTTCCTGTCGCACCCATCTCGGCGCATATCTTGAGCCTCTGGGCCTCGCCGCCGGAGAGCGTTGTTGCGGGCTGCCCGAGCCGCAGATAGCCAAGACCGGTATCGACCAGCAATTGAAGCTGCGACCTTATCTTCGGCTGATCTGAGAAGAACGTATATGCCTCATCGACGGTCATATTCAAGACATCGCTTATATTCTTGTTCCTGTATTTTATCCTCAGGGCCTCGGGTCCATATCTCTTCCCATCGCACTTTTCGCATCGTATATAGAGGTCCTCGAAAAAATACATCTCCATAAGCTCATATCCTTCTCCCTTGCAGGTCTCACATCTTCCGCCGCGGACGTTGAACGAGAAAAAGCCCGGACTGTAGCCATAGGCCCTTGATTCACGCAGCTCGGAGAAGAGTTTTCTTATCTGATCGAAGATCTTGAGGTAGGTGACAGGGTTCGAACGGGGACTTCTCCCTATTGGAGATTGGTCGATCAATTTAACGCCCTTCAGGTAAATATCGCCCTCCATCTTCCCGTAGGGAAGGGGAGGCTCGTTCTCGGACTTGAACTTCTTTGAAAGGGCCCTGTAGAGCGTCTCAACAACGAGACTGCTCTTGCCGGAACCCGACACCCCGGTGACAGCGGTTAAACTATTCAACGGCACCCTGAAATCAACCCCTTTCAGGTTATTCCCCCGGGCGCCCAAAACCGACAGGGTCGAACTGGAAACCCTTCCCGACCTGACAGGGATCCCTACCTTCTTAATTCCCCTCATATACCGGGAGGTGAGCGTGTCGGCCTTGAGAAAATTTCCGACAGGTCCCGAGAAAACGACTTCCCCTCCCTTCTGGCCGCCGCCCGGGCCGAGTTCGACAATCCATTCAGCCGCACTTATAATCCCCCTGTCGTGTTCAACGACAATGACCGTATTCCCAAGGGCGGAAAGCTGGTCCATTATTGCGGCGATCCTCTGCGTGTCCCTGGCGTGCAGTCCTACGGTGGGCTCATCAAGGACGTACAGGGTCCCAGTCAATAAAGAGGCGAGCTGGTTTGAAAGATTGATCCTCTGATATTCTCCGCCTGAGAGGGTCTTGCCGTAACGGTCGAGGGTAAGATAATCGAGGCCGACCTTTTCGAGGAACCGGAGCTTCATCGCTATCTGCCTCAAGAGCTCCTTTGCTATATTTCTCTTAAACGGAGACAAGTCCAGATCGGCAAAGAACTTCACGGCCTCTGAAATGGACATCCGGCAGAGTTCGGCGATATCGAGACCGGAGACCTTATAGGCGAGCGCTTCTTTTTTGAGCCTCTTCCCCTGGCATTCAGGACAGGTGAATCCCCTCCTGTAGCGGCTCAGGAAGACCCTCACGTGGAGTTTGTACCTGCGTCCCTCCATATCTTCAAAGAAATCGTCGATACCGTAAAAACCGCTTGCCCCCTTGAAGAGGAGACTCTTTTCTTCACGCGAAAAATCTCCGTAGGGCTTGCGTATATCGAGCCCTGATTTCTTACCCTTGTCAAGAAGCTGTTTCTTCCACCATCTATAAGCCGGTTTGTTCCAGGGGTCCACTGCCCCGTCTGCCAGGGAGAGCGTCTTGTCCGGGATGATTAATTCTTCGTCGTAAAGAAGCGTATTGCCGAAGCCCTTGCATACCTTGCACGCTCCCACCGGATGATTAAAGGAAAAAAGAATCGCTGCCGGCAAAGGCAACTCTATGCCGCACTCTTCACAGGCGTTTTCAGCGGAAAACGACAGAATAAGATAAGGGCCGAGGGGCGAGGGGTGATTACCGACCGCTGTTGATTGCCGGCTGACTATGACCACTTTCAGCATACCCTTCCCTTCTTTCCAGGCCATCTCAATCGAATCGGCAAGCCTCGGCTCGTCGAGAATCACGAGCCTGTCGAGGACCACGCTGTAAGTAGTGGGCGACGCCCCGGCCTTCAGTTCTTCAATGTCCTTTATCCCGCCATCGATCCAGACCCTGAGAAACCCCCTCCTTCTCAGCCCCTCCATGGAATCTTCAGTATTGAAAATGATGACCGCCTTCTCACCCTGGTATTTCTCTAAAAGCTCCGATACTATCTGTGCAGTGTCCCATCTCCTTATTTCTTTGCCGCAATTCGGACAATAGGGAGTCGAGACCTTCGCATAAAGGAGCCTGAAAAGCTCGTAACCCTCTGTAAGCGTGCCGACCGTGGAGCGCGAACCGCGCACAGGGTTTTTCTGTTCGAGGGCGATGGCAGGTCTGATATTATGAATAGCGTCTACGTCAGGTCTGTCGAGTTTTTCGAGGAAAAGCCGCGCATAGGTCGAAAGGGACTCTATAAAACGCCATTGGCCTTCCGCGAATATGGTATCAAATGCAAGGGATGACTTTCCGGAACCGGAAACTCCTGTGACCGCAATTACCTTGTTGTGAGGAAGACTGAGGGTAATGTTTTTGAGGTTGTTCTGCCTCGCACCTTCGATAATCAATTCTTTGCCGGACATCTAAATATTTTAACACAGCAGCCCGGAGCCAAGGTACGTATGGGGCAAGGTCAGGTAAGGATATGCTAAACCGTTGTTTCTCATCCGACTCGATACACCGAGCTACTGCCTGGTATTAGTTATGCTTGGCCGGCATTTCTCAGCACAGATTCGAAATAGGCGATAGTCTTCTTAAGCCCTTCCTCCAGCTGGATCTTAGGCTCCCAGAGAAGCGTCTCTTTAGCAAGTCTTATATCGGGCTGCCGCTGCGTCGGGTCGTCTTGCGGCAAAGGGGCGTGGATGATCTTTGATCTTGACCCTGTTAGGGAAATGACCTTCTCGGCAAGCTCAAGGATCGAAAACTCGCCTGGATTCCCCATATTGACAGGTCCGATTACCTCATCGGGGGCGTTCATGAGCCTTATAAGACCGTCAATAAGGTCATCCACATAACAAAAACTCCTGGTCTGACTCCCGTCGCCGTAAACGGTGATATCATCGTTGCGAAGCGCCTGGACGATAAAGTTGCTCACCACCCGGCCATCGTTGGGGTACATCCTCGGTCCGTAGGTGTTAAATATCCGTGCCACCCTAATCTGCAGCTTGTGCTGGCGGTAATAATCGAAGAAAAGGGTCTCCGCGCACCTCTTCCCTTCGTCATAACAGGACCTTGGGCCGATGGGGTTAACGTTCCCCCAATAGGATTCGGTCTGTGGATGCACGCTGGGGTCGCCGTAAACCTCGCTGGTGGAAGCCTGCAATATTTTGGCCTTTACCCTCTTTGCGAGACCGAGCATGTTGATAGCTCCGTGCACCGATGTCTTCGTTGTCTGGACGGGGTCGAACTGATAATGTATTGGAGAGGCAGGACATGCAAGGTTATATATTTCGTCGACCTCCACATATAGGGGGAAGCAGATATCGTGCCTCAACACCTCAAAAAAGGGGTTCCCGATAAGGTACGCGATGTTGCCCCTTCTCCCGGTGTAGAAATTATCCGCGCAGATCACTTCATTGCCCTCATTCAGGAGCCTCTCGCAAAGATGCGACCCGAGGAAACCCGCCCCGCCCGTCACAAGAATTCTTTTACCTAAATAGTTTTTCAAGATGTCTCGTCCTGTCTATTTCACCGGCGGATTTCCTGCCGCCATCGCGCAAATAGTTCTTTCACCCGAGGTTATTATACCGCATGAACCCGACGAGCAACAACTTAGTGTTGAAGGTCGGGTACGACCTTCACGGGAACCACGGTACGCATAGGGCAAGATCAGGTTAGATATGTTCAATACCAGACAATTTCTCCTGACTTTTTCTTCACAGGGACTTTTCTCATGGCCATCTGTTTTTCCCATGATCCCTTATTGTTCTTATACCACTCGACGGTCCTCAGCAGACCCTCGTCAAACGCAGTGTGCGCATTGAACCCCACTATCCTTTCGGCCTTTTCGGTAGAAGAGATATGGCTCTGGACCTGGCCGAATCTCTCATCGATATAAGTCATATGGCCTTGACCAAGACCGAATATTTCGATAATTTTTTTTGCGATATCCAGGACACTTATGCTGATCCCCGTTCCGAGATTAAGCACTTCTCCCTTAACGTCGCTGAGGGGCGCGTGCACGACCCTGTCAAGGGCATCGGCAGTGTCTTCGACAAAGAGCCAGTCCCGTGCAGCAGAACCGTCGCCGTGAATCGTAAGCGGCTCTCCCAAAATCGCACTCGTGATAAAACGGGGGACCGCCTTCTCCAGATGCTGACGGGGGCCATAATTATTGAACGGCCTTACGATAACTGCCGGAATGTCATAAGACTCCACATAAGAGGAGACCAGCCTGTCCGCTCCCGCCTTCGCCGCTGCGTAAGGCGTTGTGGGATTAATCGGATGGTCCTCATCCATGGGTTCCCGCAGTGCGGTGCCGTACACTTCGGAAGTCGATACATGGACGAACCTTTCGACCTTGTCCGAATGCCTTAATATTGCATTCGCAATCGCCTGAGTCCCCAGGACATCCGTAATAAAAAACACTCTATTCAAATAAAGAGAGCGGGCTACGTGCGTCTCGGCCGCAAAATGGACGATGATCTCCGACCTTTCAACAAGGTCATCGACCAGATCAAGATTATTCAGATTACCATACCAGAATTCGAACCTGTTCGAATCGCGGATCTCGGCAGGGACATTCTCGATATTTCCGGCGTAAGTCAGTGCGTCAAGAACAACAATCTTATATTCAGGATACTTATAAAAAATGTGCTCTATAAAATTGCTGCCGATAAAGCCGGCCCCGCCGGTCACGAGAATGGTTCTCATTGTACCTCCTAAGAATTATTTAGTTCTTCCCTCAAAACTTGTACGACGTATTTGAGATCACTTTCGCGCAAAGACGGATACAGCGGCAGTGACAAGGTGCTTCTCCCGATCTCCTCCGCCACAGGGAAGTCGCCATCCTTATATCCGAACGTCTTCCTGTAATAGGCGAGCAGATGAATCGGCCGGTAATTCACCGCAATCCCTATGCCGCGATTCTGGACCCTCCAGAGGAGCGGGTCTCTCATCGCCGGCGGGACCAGAACCGTGAAAAGGTGCCTTGCATGCCGTACCCCCGGGACCGTGCTTAATATTCTGACGTTTTCCATTCCTTGCAATTGTTTCTCATACAACCTCCACAGGACATCTCTTTTCTCCCAGAGAGCTTCAATGCGTGCAAGCTGCCCTATCAGGAGCGCTGCCTGGATATTGTCCATGTTGTATTTCCATCCTAACAGCGGCATGTCCCAGTGCTGATATTTCTTCGTATACCTGTCGGCGGCCCCCTTGTCTATCCCGTGGAGCCTCAACATCCGCAGGTCCTCGGCGAGCTGTAGATTGTTCGTAGTCACCGCGCCGCCTTCGCCGGATGTTATATTTTTTGTGGCATAAAAACTGAAACACGCCGTGTCCGATAATTGCCCCACCTTGCTTCCATCCCTTGAGGCCTCGATGGCATGTGCGGCATCTTCGATGATTTTAAGATTGTGCTTGTACGCAAGCTCCCTGATCCGTTTCATATCACACATCTGACCGTAAAGGTGCACCGGGATGATGGCCCTGGTCTTTTCGGTAATGGCCGATTCAACGAGCTCTGCGTTTAAGTTCCCTGTTTCCTCTTCAACATCCACAAACACAGGACGGGCCCCTGCATGCATGACCGCGTTTGACGTGGCGCAAAAGCTCATCGGCGTTGTGATGACCTCGTCCCCCGGGCCGATGCCGAGTGCAATAAGGCTCAGGTGGAGGGCAGCGGTACAACTGGTGAGCCCTATGGCATTGTCGGCGGAAAGGTACGCCGCGAAGGACTTCTCAAACTCCTCGACCAATTTCCCGGTGGTCAAAAATATCGACTTAAGAATGCCCCTCGCCCGTTCTATATCTTCATCGTTAATAGAATGTTCAAAAAACTCTATCTTTTTCATAGTATTATTTTTCTTTGACGCAGAATCGCCATATGCTATTGCGATATAGCGGACTTATAGATATGCACTCCTCCAATTTGTTTTACGAATTCGAATCCAGGCAAAAATTCCTTCTTTTCCATGGGCGATAACGTCCTCGTCAACACGATTCGAAACTTTTTTAACACATTTTTTGTTATTTGATAAATAAAAGGCCTCTTTTGAGCAAAAGTATTGGTAAGCGATAACCATCCTGGTTCTTTAGCCGTATAGTATAACAGTGGTGATTTATCTCCATATGGCCAGTACAATTCGAAAGGTGCAACGAGATTCAGCACCTCGGCTGAATCTCGGATTCCCAAACCATATAACTCGCCTGCAATGACGCCATTAAATGCCACGAGACGATTGCTTTCTAAGGTTAGCACGGCTGAACGAACTTGGAACATTGAAACAACGGACAAACAGATGATCAAGACGCCGAGCACCAGTTTGTTATTACTGGCAAGTTTGACAATCGGAATTGCCACGATCATAAACGATATACATAATAGCAAGGGCATAACATAATAAGGCAGAGGCTGTCTCAATGAAATGGGAATGAGGAGTACAGCTTCAAATACCAACAGCGCAATAAGTTCCCTGCGAATAAGGGCATTCACCTTCTCTTGCTTCAGTGCCGTCCCAATTTCTTCAGTGAACCACCAAACAGCTGCCGGGACTATAACAAAAATCGTAACATTATAGGCGTATGTATACCCCCATGCGTACAAGATTTCGCCAACGTGATTTGTGAGATATTCGAAAGTCGAGGGCATATTTCGAAGTTGGGTGCCGGTCATCAAAAAATCAGCTTCTCCAACCAGAAGCGTCAGATAATATTTTGAAGAATTCTGGAATGGAATATGGCCAGCCCGCAGTGCAAATATTATTTCAGGAAGTAGGCCAACTGTCAGACCTGCAGCGATGATCAACGCTTCCCGAATACGTTTGCCCCATGGTACAGGATGAGAAAACAATAACAGTAATATCGTCAGGGGGACTACACTTTGAATAAAAGTATAACGAGTACTGCAGGCAAGTCCTGCAAATAAAGCACTGAGAATTAAAATACGTGATGAGCGATCGGGCTTGAATGCCAGTACCATCAAAGGCATTGCCATTGATAAAGCAACAATGTCAGGTAATGGTGTGGCTAACGTCAACAAAAAGTGATAAGACGTCGCTGTAAGCAGCCATGCAACAGGACCTGCCCAAGGCAATTCTCCCCATCGAGATGCTCCTTTCCAAATAAAGACAAGGAAAGGTACGGCTGTTATAAGCGGCAGTAAACGACCTGCATCCATATATTGAAGACCCAATGAATGAAAAAAGTTCAAGAGAATGGGATATCCTGCCGGTATGACACTGTTCGTAGAGCTTCCCAATCCGCCTTCCCGATCTTCAAGCGCCATCCATACATGGCCGAAAAAATCATTGACGACCAACTGATGATGTGCAGCAAAAAAATAGAACCCGTAAAGCGAAACGACTGATATCGAAGCAAGCCAGGGCAGGCCTTTCCAGCGAAGAATGGGCGGCACGGTCTCCAGAATATCTTTCTGTCGATTAAATTGCTTTTCCATTTAAAGTCCTTACGGCTTTTTGCCGGTTATCAGTATATGAGGTGCGAAGTCTATGTGCCTGACCTGGGTAACGCAAGGCCGAAAGCCGCATTCCGAAAGAAGCGACACCCATCCGGACTGGGAACGATAATATCCGACCTTACCCTGAGTAATGTGCGTAACTCGCGTCATCGCATCGAAGACATAACAATACCAGAATTTCATGACCGGCGTGGATCCGACATCTTTAATCAGCACCATACCGCCATGATCGAGCAACTCGAAAGCATGCGATAGCATCTTTATTTGCAAGTCGTAGTCCATATGATGCAGGACGTCGACGAAAACTACAGCCGTCAGATCTCTTTCGCCATTCTCTTGTCCGAAAGGCTGAAGGCGAAGGTCTATACGACCATCTACTGCGAGCCTGCCGCACACCTGTTTTCCCAACGCGACACGGCGGGAATCGATCTCCATACCTATTAATTGTCGTTTGTCATTTTTCTGGCCGAGAGCGAGCCACTGCAGAAGCAAGCCGGCGCCGCAGCCCACATCTATCAACTTGCCCGTTGCGGGCAAAGACCTTTCGATATCGAGAAGGGGACAAAGTGCCATTCTGATTTTTGCGTAGGCTCCGCTCCACCTTCCGAAGTTCCGGTATGCATTCGCAATCAGGCTATAACGCGGGTCGATTACTGAGGGCCACCATGAACCGGTCATTCCATCTCACCGGTAATGGGGCATTGAGCGACAATAACGATATTCCAGCACAGATATCTGACCGGCGGTATGTATTTGCATAGGAAACCGTCCATTTTAATCAAGGGTTCCATCCAACGGCGGGTGGTCTCGGGTTCCCTCAGAATTCTCTTCCAATAGCGATCATTATTGGGATGAATTCCATCGATAAAAAAATATTTCAAAAAAATGACTAACGATAAAAACCACATAGTGCTGCATTGTATGTCGCCGAAATATTTTTCCATTTGTTTAAGAATATCAAATCCGACAGGACGCTCATCTTTTGTGCGGACATTATCGGCCATACTCCGGTATATATTAATCACAGGATTATATCGCAGAGGCTCGGTAAAAAAGGCCTTACCGCCGGGCTTCAAAACCATTGCGACTTTCCTTATTAAATCCCGGGGTCGTTCAAGGTGATGAAGGACATTTGCTATGTAAACCACATCATATTTTTCACTTCCGGTCTCCAGGTCTTCTGCCGAACTTGTTATGCCCCTGATATCCAACCCTTCACCCTTGGCTGCAGTAACAGAGTGTTTCACCATTTCCTCCGAAAGATCGACTGCAGTTACACATGCCCCCCTGCGAGCAAAAAAAAGACTTGCCTCTCCCAACCCGCATCCTATATCCAAAATTTTGAGTCCGGCAAGGGGCGGAAGATGTTGAATGATCCATCTGTTTTCAAGGGCTAGAAAGTGATCAAAGTCACTGGACACATCAGATATTTTCTCCTGTGCCCATTTGTTGTGGTGTATACGTTCGCGTTCAATTCGTCCCATAAGTTTCAAAGGAGGCGGGCATCCTCAGTAGTCTCCCGAAGTACAAAATGAGGACGCTGTTTGGTATCGTCATAGATCCGGGCGACGTATTCACCGATCACTCCGAGCATGATCATGATCAAAGATCCAAAGGTAACAATAGCCAGCAAAAGCGAAGCCCAGCCGGGAACCATACTGACGTTGTACCATTCCCATGCGATAAAGCTCCCCAATAAGAAAAGTAAAAAAGGGAAACTTCCGAGTAGGGCAAACATATAAGCCAACTTTAAGGGCCGGCTCGACATGGATACGATTCCATCCAAAGAAAACTTTATCATCTTTGACAGAGAAAATTTCGTTTCACCAGCCACCCTCTGTTGACGTTCGTACTCGATGATCTTTGTGGGAAGTCCAATCCAGCCTACCAAGCCGCGGAGGTACCGAGAACGTTCCGGCATGTCTTTTAGAATCTTGTTTGCGCGACTGCTGAGGAGACGAAAATCTCCCACATCCATCGGCAACTTTACCGGAGAAAGAAAACTTAACAGGCGATAAAAAGCGTGTGCGGTGATGCGTTTAAAAGAACTCTCACCTTGGCGGACTTTTCGTTTCGCCAATACGATATCCGCTCCGCCCCTCCATTCAAGGAGCATCCGCTCCATTATTTCGGGGGGATCCTGCAGATCTGCATCCATAGTTAAGATTGCATCGCCCTTCGCATACTCATGCCCGCACGTCAGCGCGATTTGATGACCAAAATTACGTGCAAATGAAAATCCCCGGATATAAGTATGTCTGCCGGCCGCAGCCTTTATCATGTTCCATGTCTCGTCGGTACTGCCATCATCTATGAGCAATACCTCCACATCATACGAACTCGCCATTTTTAAATGCATACTGCCAATCCGGGTCAGAAGTTCCGGAAAAACCTTTTCTTCGTTCAGAAGAGGAATGATGATAGACACTAATGGCTTAACGGAATCAGTGTTCAGCCGCGTTTTCTGCATAGTTTTAGATAAGTCTTCCATCATTGGACGTAGCATTTTCAGAAATCTTCTTTTCGATCACATCCGCCATCAAATACTACTTTATTTTTTCAAAATCAGTCCCATCGTAGTGTCCATATATTTTACTCTAAATCCCAGTCCCGCGTAAAAATTCATCGCTCTCGTGTTCGTCGCCTGCGTTCGGACGGTAACATTAGTCAGGCCCTCGTTACTAAACCAGTCGAATGCCTTACTCGTAAGATTATGCCCGATGCCCTTCCCCTGCTTCTGTGAAACCACTCCTATAAGGGATATATCTCCATCATTATCAGAAAGTTTTTTGCAAGTTATAAAGCCGCTGCCGTCCACGAGAAAGGTCTTTTGAAGCTTGTCCCTCAGAGCATTATCGACCCATCTGTGGTAAGCCTTTTCCGCATCTTCACCCGTAAAAAACGGGTCGTGGTAAAAGCGGCTGTCAAGAAAAAGCCCGCTTGCCATGGATTTAAGGGCTGCTGCGTCCCTCTTATCCGCAACTCTTACAGGATCCCCTTCCCTCAGCGCTATCCCGTCGGTTTTCCGTTCCCATACAATGCCTATGTCGGTCGTATAAAAACGAAAGGCCTCCAGCCGTTGTATGTCTGCAATCCTCCCTTCAATGATCCTGCATGTGAGATATGAGTACCCTTCTTCATATGCCTGATTTATCAGTCTTTTCAACCGCATTTCAGATGGGACTTTGGTCAGTTTACCGATCTTCTTTTTGAAAAGCTTACTGTCCCATACAAGCTCAACTATCAAAGCAACTGATCCTTCAAAATATAGATAGGTCTTGCCTGGACCTCCTGATAGACCCTTCCCAGATATTCTCCCATGATGCCGAGTATCAATAGCTGAACGCCGCCGACAAAGAGAACAGCTACAATAATAGAAGCATACCCGAGCACTGGTATGCCGAGAAATATCTTTTTATACAAAAAATAGAAAGCATAACAAAGGCCGATCCCTGCACTGAGAAGACCCAGATACGTTGCAAGCCTGAGCGGCACCACTGAAAAAGAGGTGACGGCATTGAACGCAAGCCTGAAGAGCTTCACCGTATTATATTTACTGACACCGCGTTCACGCGGGGCATGCTCGACTTCAAGAAGTGCGGTACGGAACCCTGTCCATGAAATCATTCCGTGAATAAACCTTGCACGCTCCCTCATATTCCTTAGCACGTCCAGTATCTTCTTGTCGAACATCCTCAGGAGGGTCTGATCCCTGGGAATATGGATACCTGACAATTTGTTCAGGAACCACCAGAATAAAAAGGAATTAAGACGCTTCGGCAAAGAATCTTTTTTCACTTTCCTGATACCATAAACAAGGTCATAGCCTTCTCGTAACTTTTCCCATAATTTTGGTATCTCTTCAGGCTGGTCCTGGAGATCACCGTCCATAAGGATTATTGTCTGCCCGTTTGTATGGTCGAGCCCGGCAGTGATTGCGATATGATGTCCGAAGTTCCTCGAAAAGCTGACGCCTTTGACCCGCCTGTCCTTTCCATGGAGGTCTTTTATAATCGGCCAACTATTATCCCTGCTGCCGTCGTCTACAAGAATGATTTCATAAGTCCCGAGTTTCTCCATGACAGAGGAAAGTCTTGCGTAAAGGTGCGCAAGATTTTCCTCTTCATTGCAGACAGGTATTATTACGGAAAAATCAGGGACGGCTGTCATCAGAAGTTTCTATTATTGTTGCAGTCTATGGCAAAGGTCTCACCCTTGTTCCTCCCGGCCGTATTCCCCTGGGCAAAGGCGACATAGCAGGGAGGGTCAGTAGCAGCATTAACTGTCACATTGGGTGGCGTAGTAATAGGAAGAGTTAGCTTCTCACCATTGACTATCCAGTAACTGAAGGTCGTCCCGGTTCCCGGCCTAAAGCCGGTAAGCGCATTATTTATATCAATGTTATTTGCCGCGACTGCATTTACACTACAGCTTCCTCTCTGTATGAGGCCGCGACCGTTGGCATCTGCTGTATCATACGCATTTGTCAAATGATCTTTCCCCGCTGTCCCGAGAATCACAGTCACCCCTGCGGCAGGGGAGCTGTATGGGGGAACGGTAGCTGGATCACATGGCGAATATCTTCCCCTGTCCGCGAAAAACTGCTGTTCAAGCAGCGCCAGATTTTGTAGATTCGTGTACGCTTCAGTCCTCGCGGCATTTTTTTGCTGTCCGATATAAGCGGGTATTCCAATTGCGGTCAGGATGCCGATGATCGCTATAGTGATGAGAAGTTCGATTAATGTAAAACCGTTTTTATTCATTTCTTCACCTCAGTTTTTTCTTTCATGAGTTTGTCTAATTTCGCCTGGATTCGAGAATTAGCCGGCAACCGTTTGAGGCTGTACTCATATGCCTTGATAGCATCTTCCCGCTTTCCCATCTTTTCAAAGATATCTCCCAGACTCTCCAGGTAATACGGATTTTGCCTGTTAAGCTGAGCGGGCAAAGTAGTCCTCAGGATCATCATGTTGTATACCTGATCCTCGGTCAGTCTGAATTTTTCTATTATCTGACTATTTTCAGGTGAGTTCTTCACGAAAACTACGGCCATCACCTGGGCAGAGACCGGGACCCAGCTATCGTCATCGAGAAGCATAAAGAAAAGAGGCAATATATTGCCATATACATCCACCGGGCTGAATACGATGAGGTTTATATTATAATTTTTGAGCAGCCTCTTCCACAATGGGGTCTTGCCGGCAGGAAGAGATTCGCTCTTGATTGATTCGACAGCCTTCATCATCCAAGTATATTCCTTCATCACCGTAAGGTTCAAGGCCCTGGTATCAACAAAGGTCTTGACCTCCGGATAGAGCCGCCAGTCAAGGTATCCTCCCGATGCCATATCGTTAAGCATATTGCCTTTGATATGGTTTTTCTGTATGAAATCTGCCGCTGCCTTCGGAACAGTCCATGTAGATTCTTTCGTCTTAAACACATCAAGATTTGTCTTCGCACTCAGGAAAAGGAGCGAGGATGCCAGCATGACTATGGAAAATACGGCATTAAGGTGGGACTGTTTGATTAAGATTCTGTCCTCGTGTTCTTTCAGCCAGAGGCTCAGCTCGTTTCCCAGGACCAGTGACGCAATGAGGCCGTAATAAACCGTATACCTGCCGGCCGATACGCTGCCCGCAGCAAGGCAGAGAAGAAGTATAAGATGCGTACGGTCAAACTTCTTGTTCCGCAGGATGAGGACAACAGGGAACAAAAATAATGCAGTGAGATACCCGTAGTCAGGGGGAGCGACTTGCATCTTGAACGCATAAAACGGAGACGCGTACTCCTGTATACCGCTATAAAAAGGAGCAAATTCATCAGAAAAGGCGATCTGGAACCCGAAAAAACCGTTCGGATTTATCCCGGATGCACCTAACGCAATGAATATAACTGATAAGAAGATTACTTTTTCCCTCGTCGAAAAACCGCTCCTCTTAAACAGCATTTTTATTGCCTCTGCCACTGCAAAAACGAGAATTATTGCGGCCCCCATGATAAAGCCGCCGTGCAGGTTCGCCCATATCAACAGAAGAACAGGGAGAAAATAAAAGACCTTGCTTCTCTTTCGAATATAATCGTCGACCATAACGAAACATACAACGCTAAGGCTGATAGTATAGAGGACAGGCCGGTCCCCAAAAAACCTCAACAGGTTGCAGGAGGCAAGGAAAAGTGCAAGAAAATTGATATAGGGGTATACGCCTCTGCTTCTTAACGCCCTGAACATTACATACAGCGATCCGAGCAGCAATATCGTCCTCAAGGCCCCGATACCCATAGGCCCGAATTTATTATAAAGCAGATAGGAGATGATCTGCGCCAGCCAATACTGCGACAGGATAAAGCGCTCCCTGTCGGGGTAAAGGTTGCTGTTTTCGGGCAGGGTGGATGTAAAAGAAAAGGGGTCCGAATCAGGGATGTGTCCGTTCTCAACAATATATCTCCCGGTCGCTATATGCCACCAGAAGTCATAATCCCATACGGTCTGCGACAGAAATATAAGTCCGACGGAAAAAAACAGGCAGATTAACGCAAGGTAAAAAAAACCACCAGGGAACATGTCCCTGGTGGAGAGATCGGCTAATCGTTTCAAATTAATCCGAGTAGATCGACTTCTTATGAAGGACACCGCCAGCCTTGTCCGCAGCGTATAGGTCTATCCTGGTGCTGTCATGTGCACAATTTATGCGGGACATATAGTTGGCGACTGTATCGGCGATCATAGTGGCGTCGACGTTTGCCCCAACAACCGCGAAGCCAGCATTACGCCAGAGGCTTATTGTCGGGTCCCAGGGGGACAACTCCCTGCTCAGATTCCATTTGGCAGAGATATATGCGGAGCAGAGGTTTCCAGCAATTAACATGGCCCCTAACGAACCATTATTAACGTCGGTGCCGTCGGAGAGAATCTTGCCATCGCCGTTGGAATCAACCTCGACTACATTTTCCTGCGTTTTGGCCAAGCCCTTTTTTGCCGAGTTAAGCCATGCCTGGAGCTCAGGCTCCGACGCGCCGGTAGCCCTTATGACCGCACCCTTCCTCGACCTTTCCTGCATGCCGATATACCCCGGTATTGCAATAGCTGCAAGAATACCGATAATCGCTACGACTATCAAAAGTTCAATAAGGGTAAAACCTTTTTGCTCCTTCAAATTATTCACTGCCTTATACATAATCAAACCTCCTTTGGAATATTACGACCAATGGTCGCAGAATTCACCATAAAAATAAAGCCTTAATCATCACCTCCTTAAATAATTTAAAGAATCATTGCGAATATTTAAGCAGTTAGCATGCCAATCTGCATTTTTTTGTTGAAATCTTAACAGGTTAGTATAAACACATATAAATTATTCAAAAGGATATCAAAAGTCAAGAGGAATGACATTTTTTGTCACTTAAAGACCAAGAAAAACAATTCATGGCAGTCAAAGGCAATCTGGGATCAATACAGACCGGCCATCCAGTTTGCCATATAATACCTTCACCATCATCAAGCGACAATAACGATGTTCCCAGGACCGAATTTCGCCAAATAATCATCATGGATACTTTTCTCGATCGATTCAATAATGCTATAGTCAATCATGGGAAATCAATTTTATGAAATTATGTGCCAAGGCATATAATTTCTATGGCAGTTGATGAATACAAACTTTTGTCAAGATCAATTCGAAAATGCATATCCAGACGGCATAGAGCACCACTGGTGGCAGTTGGCGCGAAACAGCGTTATCGCACATGCGGTAAAGACGCTTGCTGTGCCTGATTCCGTTGTTCTGGATATAGGATGCGGGCGAGGGATTACAGTCAAATACCTGAGAGATAAAGGCATAAACTGTTCGGGCGTAGAGATAGCAAGAACCTCCCCTGTTCCCGGTGCCGGGGAGTTTATTCGGGTCGGGGCCGATGTCATGGACCTCTCTCCCGCCGACCGACAGCGGTATGACACGCTTCTCTTGCTTGATGTCATTGAACATGTCCCTGATCCTATCTCTTTTCTCCAGAACCTGGCCGATGCATTTCCAAATATAGCCCATGTGATCTTTACTGTTCCTGCCCGCCAGGAGTTGTGGTCGAATTATGATGAATTTTACTGCCATTTCAGGAGATACTCGCTGAAGATGGTCGAAGATCTCGCCGGCCGGCTCGGCTGGAAGATCAGATGGCGAGGATACTTCTTCCGGTTGGTGTACCCCGCTGCGTATGTGCTCGCCAAGCTTGGGATAAAAAGGGAGACGAAGCTTACAGGACCAGGCGGTATAAGGAAGCTGGGACATAAGCTGATTTCATATATTATGATCCTTGACCGTCACATACTTCCGAGCCAATTGAGAGGCACAAGTATTCTCGCATGCTTCTGCCCTCATAAGAACGTAACCGAGACATCACCTTCCATCTGATCGGAAACGGAGGTTATAAAAGCCGGACGTCAATTTACGGCACGGCCGATTCACTTATATTTGTGCCGTAGACCACCCCATACCTGAGTCATATGAATGTAAAAAATCTGTGGTATAATCTAAGAAATTTTAATCGCCAAAAATCTAATGAAATACATCGGTCTTGACGCAGGCTCGGTAAGTGTCAAACTTGTTGTCTTCGATGAGGACGGCAAGATGCTGCATAGTTTTTATCAGCGGCATAAGGGACAACCCCTGGTGCGCGCGCTTGAAATATTAATAAAAGTCTCAGAACATGATGCAGAAGCAGGGGGTAAGGACCTTTCACTCTCCCTTACCGGTTCGGCAGGCAGGCTGATCGGCCAAATACTCGCCATCGAACCTGTCAACGAAGTCGTAGCATATGCCTATGCCACCCGCAGGCTTTATCCCCACGTCAAATCGATAATCGAACTCGGCGGCGAAGATTCAAAACTCATCATCGTGGACGAAGACTCCCTTTCAGCAAAAGATTTCGCGATGAATTCCGTCTGCGCGGCAGGCACGGGCTCTTTCCTCGACCAGCAGGCAGAGAGGCTCAGGCTTTCCATCGAGGAATTCAGCGCGCTCTGCCTGAAATCGAAAAAGCCGCCGCGGATCGCCGGGAGATGCAGTGTCTTCGCAAAATCCGATATGATCCATCTCCAGCAGATCGCAACCCCCGTAGAGGACATCGTCGCAGGACTCTGTTTCGCCGTTGCAAGAAACTTCAAGGGTTCCATCGCCAGGGGGAGAGAGATACTTTCCCCTGTATCTTTCCAGGGTGGTGTCGCCGCAAACTCCGGCATGGTCAGGGCATTTAAGGAGGTGTTCGGTCTTGAAGACCTCGTTGTGCCCGAAGAGCATGCATTGATGGGGGCCATCGGAGCAGCGTTAAGGAACATGGAGGCAAAGAGACCTCAGCCTTTCGATTTGCGGAAGTTAGAGGAATTCGTGAATTCGAGCAGGCCCTCTGAAAAAGGGCATAAACCTCTGGTACAAAAGGGGGAAGACTTCTTTGAAAGGCACCATAAAGCAGATGAAGAGATGGAAAGAAAGATCGAAAAGCTGGAAAATGGAGGTCCTTCACGAATAAATGCCTATCTCGGCGTAGATATCGGCTCGATAAGCACGAACCTCGCGGTCATAGATGAGAATTGCCGGTTGTTGGCCAAGCGTTATCTGATGACCGCCGGCAGGCCGATCGAGGCGGTCAAACAAGGGCTGGAGGAAATAGGCGATGAATTAGGGGAAGAAGTGGTGATCTGTGGTGTCGGGACAACGGGGTCGGGGAGATATATGATCGCGGATTACGTGGGGGCAGACATCGTAAAAAACGAGATCACGGCGCAGGCGACTGCGGCTGTCTTCATTGATAATAACGTCGACACTATTTTCGAGATCGGCGGCCAGGACTCCAAGTACATATCCCTCAAAAACGGCGTGATAGTCGATTTCGAGATGAACAAAGCCTGCGCTGCAGGCACAGGCTCTTTTCTCGAGGAACAGGCCGAAAAACTCAACATCCCTATAAAGAAAGAATTTGAGCGACTTGCATTGAAGGCATCGAGTCCTTGCAGACTCGGGGAGAGGTGCACGGTCTTCATGGAGAATTCACTGATGGCCAGCCTTCAGCGCGGCGCCAACAGGGAAGACCTGCTGGCAGGACTTTCATATTCTATTGTGCAAAATTATATCAACCGCGTTGTCGTCAAGCGGCCGATCGGGCAGAAGATTTTTTTCCAGGGCGGAGTAGCATTCAATAAATCGGTAGTCGCGGCTTTCGAAAAATACCTTGACAGGCAGATTACCGTGCCGCCGAACCATGATGTGACGGGCGCCATAGGCATGGGGCTGATCGCGATGAAGCATATGAGGGAAAGGAACACGGTCGCCACGAATTTTAAGGGTTTCGGGTTATCAAAGAGGCCCTATGAGATATCCTCCTTCGAATGCAAAGGATGCCCGAACGTATGTGAGATCAACCGGGTAAAAATCGAAGGTGAGAAGGGCTATCTCTTTTACGGCGGCAGGTGCGAGAAGTATGATGTGAAAAAGGACCGGAAAGAAAATAACCTCCCCGACCTCTTCGCCTTGAGGGAGGGATGGCTCTGGAAGGCTCATCTTGAGAGACAGGCCAGTATGGGCGCTGTCACCTCTGCCGTACATTCAATAACTAAAAGTGGGGCTCCGCGAACAAAAATAGGTATTCCCTATATATTCTATTTTCATGACTACCTCCCCTTCTGGACAACGCTTTTATGGGAACTGGGATTCGAGGTAGAAGTGTCCGGCAAGACCGACAGAAACATCGTAGACCTAGGGCTTGAGAGCGTGCTTTCCGAGACATGTTTCCCTGTAAAAACCGCTCATGGGCATATCAAGCATCTTCTTGATCGGGGGGTGGAAACGATATTTGTCCCGAGCTTCGTTAATCTGAATGTACCGGGAGACGCTTTCGAGAGGGGATTTGCCTGTCCCTACACCCAGACGATCCCGTATTCTGCCCGGATCGCATTTAAGAAAGCGCGTCTTCTGACGCCGGTCATCGATATGAGCAGAGGAAAAGCCTTCCTTAAAAAAGAACTTCTGAAGGTCCTCAAGCCTTTTAAGATCAGCTCGTCGCAGATATCGAAAGCCCTCACGACTGCGCAGGGGGCGCAGGAAAAATTCCAGAGGCAGGTCAGGAACGAGGGAGAAAAAATCCTTTCGTCTTTAAAGGAACGGGCCGTAGTTATCACGGGAAGGGCATACAATTCCTTTGACAAAGGCATGAACCTGAACATCCCGAAGAAGCTTGCGGACCTTGGAGTACTCTCGATACCCATGGATTTCCTTCCCCTTGAATCTTCCGATATCGACCGGGATTGGCCCAACATGTATTGGCGGGCCGGCCAGAGGATATTGAGCGCAGCGAGGACCGTGAGGGACAACCCCTTGCTCCACTCGGTCTATATAGGCAACTTTTCCTGCGGCCCCGACTCTTTCATCATCAAGTTCTATGAGGAGGAGATGTCCGGAAAACCATATCTTCATCTCGAGATAGATGCACACAGCGCCGATGCCGGGGCCGTCACACGGTGCGAGGCGTTCCTCGACAGCATCGAAAATGAAGGGGTCAGAAATCAGGGGGCGGGGGGCCGGAGAGCCGCTGCGACAAAAAAATCGCTTCACTCCTCGCCTCTTACTCGTCACTCAAAACGGACTATTTACATCCCCCGGATGTCAGACCATGCCTTCGCCCTTGCTGCGGCATTCGAATACTGCGGGGTTGATGCCGAGGTACTCCCGGAATCTTCAAAGGATGCCGTGGACCTCGGCAAGAAATTCGTCTCGGGTAAAGAGTGCTACCCCTGCGCGGTGACGACCGGCGACATGGTGAAAAAGATATCGGGACCCGGTTTTGTTCCGGAGAGATCGGCCTTCTTTATGCCCTCCGGCGCCGGTCCCTGCAGATTCGGTCAGTACAATGTATTTCACAGGCTCGTAATAAAAGAACTGGGGTATGAAGATGTCCCCGTATTTTCGCCCAACCAGGACGAAAACTTCTATGAACATCTCGGCGCAATCAGCAGGAATTTTGCTATGAGGTCCTGGAAGGGCATTATCGCCCTCGAACTTCTTCATAAATGTCTGCACGAAACACGCCCTTATGAAATCGACAGAGGTTCCTCTGATGCGATATACGGCAACTACCTCCGGCGGGCCTGCCAATCCATTAAAGGCGCCGACGGCGCTATCGGGAAACTCCTCGGAAAAGCCAGGGCCGACTTCGAAAACGTCCGGAAGACCCGGGACAGGAAACCACTCATAGGGATCGTGGGCGAAATATTCGTGCGGTCCAATAGGTTCTCCAATGAAGACCTGGCAAGAAAGATCGAGGCCCTCGGCGGCGAGGCATATCTCGCACCGGTTGAAGAATGGATATCGTACGTCAACTATATGGCCCTGCGGAGGGTCTTGATAAAAAAAGATTGGTCTGGTATCATTAGTCTTCTGTTGAAGAGGTTCTTTCAAAAGAGGATCGAGCACGGACTAGGAAGGCAATTCGCGGGTTTTCTGCAAAACCCGGACGAGCCGGATACAAAAGAGATATTGGCAAAAGCGGGTCCTTACCTCCACTCCTCCTTTGAGGGGGAGGCAATCCTCAGCATAGGCAAGAGCATCGACCTCATACATAGGGGGGCATCCGGCCTTGTAAATGCCATGCCCTTTGGATGTATGCCGGGCACGATCGTCAGCGGGTTGATGCGCGGCATCAGTACGGACTTTGGCGTCCCGTGTCTCAGCATACCCTATGACGGCACGGAGTCTCTGACAACGGAGATCCAGTTAGAGGCGTTCATGGACCAGGCCAGAGAATATAAAAGCAAAAAAAGATAAATGATGGATAATAGAAGTAGCAGTAAAGAGAGATTTGTCATACTTTTTCTTATTTTTCTGCTTGCTGCTTACTCTAAATTTTAACTATAAAAAGGAGGTGAGTCCGTGGGGAGCGTTGTAAAATGGCGTAAGAAAAAAATGAGCAAGCACAAACACAAGAAGCTGCTCAAGAAGACCAAACATCAAAGAAGAAGGAATAAATAAAGGTTGGACATCTTGTCGCTTTCATACTTTATTTCATTATTTCAGGATAAGCTCTATTCGGACCTCTGCACGTCCGCAGGGAAACGGGTCACTCTTATCCCCGCAAACGGCATTCTCGATAGGTAATCCCTAAAGAGGACTTTTTTTACGCTGCCGCCTGTCTCTTTTCTACCGTTCGCATGGATCAGATAGACTTTGCCGGCCTCTTTCTTGATGATCCCGATGTGACCAACAATCACTCCGGCCGCGATCTTCTCCGGAGGATTTACAAAGAAGACGATATCGCCGCTCCTGAGACCGCCGAAGGATCCGGCGGCATCGCCCGGCACGATGAATGCGGTCGCCTTCCCCGAAGGCCCCGCAACAGTGAGGGTCTCCCCCAGAGTCGGCGTTATCTCTTTCCCCCACTTGCCGCTCTCGATCATCTCTTCGCCGTATTGAAACCTGTCTCCATAGTTGACAACCTTGCCGTCCTCAACCTTGCCGCCGTGAAGAAAACGAATGTCGAGAGCAATGCGCAGGGAATCGTCGGGATCTTTCCCAAGGGCGAGTTCGACGGCCCTGAAGGTCAGATACATGCAGTCCACCCTGTCATCCGCGACGATAACACTTTTCCTCACATACTCTCCAAGCGGGTCCGTGTCATAGGGTGTTCCGACAAACTGCTCTCCCCAGAAGGCGATGCGCTCGCCCGCCGGCAACACCCTGGTTTCCCTCTGAAGGGCCGCCACATCGACTCCCGACGTAAAGGCCGCTGCCAGAGAGCATGGCGCAAGAAGCATGAAAAGGAGCAACCGTAACATTTCTTATTATAATCGCAACAAAACTTTTGAAACAACGCGGCCCGATAGGGTATTATTCATAGATGATCAAACCTTTTTCTACGACGGGGATAGGCAGCCTGCCACACGTAAATGCTGAAGATGCGTGCAGGCTCATCCTTGACACGTTCGACATCCCCTTCTGGCCTCAGCTTCCGCGGACATCATTCAGGGAATTCATGGTCCCTCAGTATTCCGAGGGTATGCCTTTTGTCAAGACAGACCCGGAGAAGCAGACGGTCTGGGTCGAAAGAGGCCCTTCTGATGAACTCGAACGGTTCTATGAAGGATGGAAAGAAGAAAGCCGTATAGCGATATCAGAAGACTATGCAAAGGGCCTTCACGCCTTTCTGCATATCATCAAAAACAAGAAATTTGAATTCCTGAAAGGCCATGTGACCGGCCCCCTGACATTCACGCTTGGGCTGAAGGATACAGGGGGAAAACCGATATATTTCGACGAGGAACTGCGGGAGATAGCCCTGATGCTTCTGAAGGCCAAAACGAGGTGGCAGATCGATACCCTGAAGGTCCACGCCGGAAAGGTGATCGTATTTATCGATGAGCCGATCCTCTCTGCCCTTGGCGGTTCGGCCTATCTCGGCGTCAGTGAAGTAGAAAGTATGAGGCTGATCGCAGAGATGGCGGAAGTCATACGCTTCGAAGGCGGCATACCGGGCATTCATTGCTGCGGCAACGCAAACTGGCCGCTCGTGATCCGATGCGGGGCGGACATCATCAACTTCGACGCCTATGACTATGTCGATACGATCGCCCTGTACCCCGAAGAGTTCAGGAGATTTCTCGAAAGGGGTGGGTCACTCGCATGGGGGATCGTCCCCACATCGGATGCGATAACCCTTGAAACCCCGGATTCGGTGATCAAACGGTTTCGTGAAGGAATCGAGAAGCTTTCCCGGCATTACCCGGAGGAACTCCTCCTTTCGCGCATACTCATAACGCCTTCGTGCGGCACCGGGTCGCGGACCGTTGAAGAAACACTCAAGGTCTTTCAGATCCTGATGAGGCTGAAAGAGGCCTTAGCGTGAAGGGCATCTTCATATCTTTAGAGGGAATCGAGGGCACCGGCAAATCTACGCAGACAGAGCTCCTTGCGGAATACCTCAGGAGCAAAGGGTACGGGGTCACAAAGACGGCGGAGCCCGGAGGCACCAGGATAAGCCTCAAGATAAGGGATCTCCTTCTTTCCACCGACAGTACCGACATGGACCCTCTCACAGAGTTGCTGCTCTACAACGCCGCGCGGGTCCAGCATATAAAAGAGATTATCATGCCGGCGTTGCTAAGGGGAGACGTGGTGGTTACCGACAGGTTCAGCGATTCGACAACGGCCTATCAGGGATACGGCAGAGGCATCGACCTTAAACTCATCGATGCCCTCGATGCCGTCACCACTAATAGATTGAGGCCGCATCTTACGGTACTCCTGGATATCGACGTCGAAACCGGATTAGCGAGGAACCGAAAGATACAGAAATACGATCGGCTCGAACTTGAAGAAGTCTCCTTTCATGAAAGAGTGAGGAAGGGGTTTATAAGTATCGCTGCAAAGGAACAGGAGCGGGTAACGCTGATCGACTGCTCCGGGGACATAGAAACAGTGCACAAAAAAGTCGTCGGTATTGTGGAAGCTTTTCTGGAAACGTTTCGCAAATGAACCACGAAGGCGCAATGCCCACAGGGTGTAAAAGCCGTGTCGCTTAAAGATATCGTCGGGCAGGAAAAGGCGGTCCTGATGCTTTTGGGGATTCTCAGGAGACAGAAGGTCGCATCTTCCTATCTTTTCTGCGGAGAGGCCGGAGTGGGCAAGAAAACCGCCGCGATCGATTTCGCAAAGGCGGTAAACTGTCTCAGTCCGAGATCCCCCGGTCCGCAATTTCCGGCTGACGGCCCTGTTGATGCCTGTGACGGATGCGAATCGTGTGAAAAGATCAATGCGGGCGTCCATCCTGATTTTCTCCTTGTATCTCCGGAGGAGAGACTCATAAGGATAGAGGAGATCCGCATGGTGGACGAGACGCTTTCTTATAAACCTTTCGAGGGAAGAAAAAAAACAGTCATCGTCGACGATGCCGAGACAATGAACATCTCGGCCGCAAACGCATTTTTGAAAACGCTTGAAGAGCCTCCGGAGGACAGCGTCATTATCCTAATCTCTTCCAAGCCTGACCTGCTCCCCGCGACGATACGGTCGCGCTGTTCCCGGATCAACTTCTCCCCCCTGCCGACGGACGCCTGCATGCGGGTGCTTTCCGGTAAAGAAACAGACACTGAAAAACTTTCCCTGGCGGTCAGACTATCGATGGGTCGGCCGGGGACTGCACTGTCCGCCGATCTCGCGGAGGAAAGGACGTGGTTTCTGAACCTCTTCAGGGGGATGTTGCACGCTGAAAAAGACGGGTGGTCGTCGCGTGACGATATGGAACGCTGGTTCGACCATGTGCTGGTCTTCTTCAGGGACATGACCGTCCTGAAGATAACGAAAGATCCCGCACGTCTGATCAATGCCGACCTTGAAGCGTATTTCTCAGACTTGAGCAAATCCGTTGACGTAAAAGTTATAATATATATTTATCAGGAATTGAGCCGGATAAGAAGGCTGTTGTCGTTCAATCTCAACAAGTCAATCACATGGAATTACACAGCCTCGATGTTGAGAAAGGTACTGGTGTTTTAGAATGCCGAATGTAATCGGAATACGATTTAAGAGCTGCGGGAAAATATATGATTTCGAGGTGGACGGACTTGAAGTCACCAAGGGAGACCGCGTTATCGTGGAGTCCGAATTCGGACTGAGCATAGGCCAGGTAATCACGGGCCCCGTTTCCATTGATATGCCTGAAAAAGACCTGAAAAAAGTCCTTCGTGTGGCGACTGAAGAGGACCTCAGGCAGAAGCAGGACAATGAAAAGTTCGAGCGCGAAGCCAGGAGTTTCTGCATCGAGAGGATCATGGCGCGGGGGCTTCCTATGAAGCTGGTCTGTTCTGAGGTGACGCTCGACCGTAAAAGGATCGTTTTTTATTTTACCGCCGACGGCAGGATAGATTTCAGGGAACTCGTAAAAGACCTCGCCGCAAAATTCAAGACACGGATCGAGATGCGACAGATCGGCGTACGCGATAAGGCAAAAATGGTGGGGGGGCTCGGCCTCTGCGGAAAAGAGCTTTGCTGCAAGCTGTTCCTAACCTCCTTCGAGCCCATTTCGATAAAGATGGCAAAGCAGCAGGAACTTGTTCTGAATACCGGTAAACTCTCGGGCATCTGCGGGAGGTTGATGTGCTGTCTGGGATATGAGTATAACGAAGGCGGCGATGCTACCGCGCGGACGGACGAGAAGGCCATCCTCCTGAAGGAAGAGGAAGTGGCGTCCGATTCCGTTGCGGAATCCTTGATCGGCCCTGAAGTCCCCTGCTGCACCGACGTGCAGCCTGCGGGCATCGCTCCGGCCCAGCCGGAGAAACAGGGTGAAAAGAAAAAGCCCGAGGGGTTCAGAAAACATAAGAGAAGAAGGAGATACAGGAAGAAGGCCCACAAGGATGAATAAGAAATTCTATGTAACCACGCCGATTTATTATGTCAACGACGTCCCGCATATAGGACATGCCTATACGACGGTGGCTGCCGATATCCTCGCCAGACACAACCGGCTTTTGGGGAACGAAGTGTTCTTCCTTACCGGGACCGATGAACACGGCCAAAAGGTCGAAAAGGCGGCTAAAGAAAATGGTCGTTCTCCCAAAGAGCATGCCGACCTGATGGTCGGCAACTTCAAGGAGCTCTGGAAGAGATTGAACATATCGAACGACGGTTTCATTCGCACTACCGATGACGCTCATATCAAGACCGTGCAGGGGCTCCTTCAACTGTTACTGGACAGGGGAGAGATCGAAAAGAGGGAATATTCGGGCTGGTATTGCACACCTGACGAGAGGTTCTGGACTGAGAAAGACCTTATCAACGGTCAGTGTCCGGACTGCGGCCGTCCTGTCGAACAGATACATGAGGAGAATTATTTTTTCCTCATGTCCAGATATCAGGAGAGGCTGATCGAATATATAGAAAAAAATCCTGACTATATCCTGCCCGAGACCCGAAGAAACGAAGTCCTCGGGTTTCTGAGAAACAATGCCCTCGGCGACCTCTGCATCTCCCGGCCGAAGAGCAGGCTCTCGTGGGGCATCCCCCTTCCCTTTGACGAGAACTTCGTCACCTACGTCTGGTTCGACGCTCTCGTCAACTATTTTTCGGCGACGCGCTATCTGGCGCCTGAGGCCTGCAAGGCGCGCGAGGGCAATTTCTGGTGGCCTGCGAATCATCACCTTGTCGGAAAAGACATCCTCACCACCCATGCGGTGTATTGGTCCACGATGCTAATGGCCCTGAACCTGCCATTGCCGCGCAATATCTTTGCCCACGGCTGGTGGACAATTGAGGGGAAGAAGATGTCAAAATCCCTCGGCAATGTGGTTGATCCGAACGCGATCATTGAAAAATATGGGGCCGATGCCTTAAGATATTTCCTCTTCAGGGAAGTTTCGTTCGGCCTTGACGGAGATTATTCCGAAGACGCGTTGATACGGCGCATAAACACTGACCTTGCCAACGACCTGGGAAATCTTCTTTCACGGTTCCTTACCATGTCAGAGAAGTATTACGGCGGGCAAATTCCATTGCCTTCCGGAGCCTCGAATGATCTTGCCCGCGCGTGCATTGGCGAAATAGGGCACATTGTCGATGAAGATAATTTTACCCATTGGTCTCATCTTCGCTTTACCGTAATCCTAGATCATATTTGGGGGATCATCAGCGCCGCCAATAACTTCATTGCGTCGCAGGAGCCATGGAAACTGCAAAAAACAAATCCGCAATTGCTCGAAACGGTGATGTTCAGCCTCTGGAACGCCCTCCGGCTCAGCGCAATTTTTCTTTCACCATTCATGCCGGAAACTGCTGAGAAGATATGGAAACAGATAGGCTTTAGAGAGACGATGTTCGACAAGATATCCGGAAGTCGTTCCCGGTCCGCCGGCCGAAAGTACCCCGATATCTTCACCTGGGAGTGGCGGCCTGATTATGAAATAAGAGTTTCCAAGGGGGAGCAGCTCTTCCCGAGGATCGAAAAGAAAAGGGGTGAAGAGGAGAAGGGGTTGACGGAAAAGACTGTGGAAGAGAAGGCGAAGTCGGCTGAAAATGCTATATCCATACAGGACTTTATGAAGGTCGAGATGAAGATTGGGAAAGTAGTGAGCGCCGAAAGAGTAAAAAAATCAGAAAAACTTCTGAAACTGCAGGTGGACACCGGTGAAATGAGGCAGGTCGTTGCAGGCATCGGCAAGGCATACGCCCCTGAGGACCTCTTAGGCAGAAAGATAGTAGTCGTGACGAACCTTCAGCCGGCAAAGCTGATGGGCAATGAATCAAACGGGATGCTCCTTGCAGCAACGGGGGCCGACGGAACGCCTGTAATTCTCGTCCCTGAAAAAGACGTCGAAGAAGGCTCCCGGATAAAGTAGCTTATTTAATTTTATAATAGATTTATTAAAGGCCCAAAAAACATCAGTTCGGCGTTATCATAATGATTATTCCGTAGCGAGAGGACTATATGTCATTCAGGTGTAAGAATATGGAAGGCTGCCCCATGTATGATCTCCTCACCACAGCGGTGCGGATAATCCAGCTTCAGCCTTTTTTGATCGGCTATTGTGAAAACCCCGCGAATTGCCGCGAGTGCGCCAGATATAAGCTTATTGAAATCGGCAAGGAACCGCCAATCGACCTCCTGCCCGATGGCAAGAAGCTGCCTTCTTAGCCTTCATCCCCTTTCAGTCTTTCGATATATTCTTCCCATTCGAGCGGCAGCATATGCTTTTTTTTGTTGTTGCATTCCTTGCACGAAGGGACGACGTTGCCCTTCGTCGACTTTCCCCCTCTGATTAGAGGGACGATATGGTCCATCGTGAGTTCTTTCGGAAGAAATTTATTATTACAGAAATAACAGACACCCTCCGACCGTTTCCTTTTCCACCATTGTGACTGCCTCAACTCCCGCGCCCTGGCGCGCTCCCTTCTGACTTCTTCCTCGGCCACCTCCGGGACAAATGCCATCGCTATGGGAGGCCCGACCAGAGCATGCTTTGGTCCCTTCCGTTCTGCTTTGCATAGTAGAGGGCCTGGTCCGCCTTTTCTATAAGCTCTTCCTTGCTCTTCGCGTCGGAAGGAGAGGTAGCGATGCCTATGCTTACTGAGACCTCAATCTGCCTGCCGTTTGCAGAAAAGGGATTTTCTTTGACTTTACGTCTTAACCTCTCTGCGATGTTCTTTGCCCCTTCGCCGGAGGTCCCCGGGAGGACGACGGCAAACTCCTCTCCCCCGTATCTTGCGGGAATGTCTATGTCGCGGATCGTCTCCCTTATCACTGATGCAACCCCCTTAAGTACGAGGTCACCTATGGGATGGCCGTATGTGTCATTCACCTTCTTGAAATAGTCGATGTCCGTAAGGATGAGGGAGATAGGTTCAGCAAACCTCTTCATGCGTTTGAACTCGTCCGCTAGCTCCTCTTGAAACTTCCTATGGTTGAAGAGGCCCGTGAGACCATCTGTCGCAGCCATCTTTTCGATCCTGGCATGCAGCTGTGCATTTGCTATCGAAGTCGAAGCCTGATTGGAGAAAATATCCAGCAGATTTATGCGGGAGCTGTCGAGAAAATCCTTTTCCTCGGAAAGCATGACCAGCAGCCCCAGGAGATTGCGCTCATATATCATGGGAATAGCCATGACCGAAAGAACATTTTCCGTCTCGAACGGCATAATTTTAATTGAGGGGTATTCCCGCAGGTCGGGGACATAATGTCTGTGCCTGTTCTCAATTGCAAAATTGACGATGGTCCCCCTGAAATCGACAATGGCGGCCGCGCCGGATACGACGCCGGTATGGTACTTCAACTCAAAATTCCTGCCCTGACTGATAAAAAAAAATGATCGGGCCCCGGATATCTTCTCAGCCACCTTGCAGAGCTTCTCGGAAATCTCATCGATCTTCAGAGAGGTTACGAGGGATGAACTCTCCCGCTCCAGCATCTTCAACCCGGATAATTCACGGTTGAGCGCCATGGATATCCTCTGTCTTTCGAGGATCCTGATAAGGTGGTCTGCAAACATCTTGACCGTTTTTTCCGTGCCCTCTATCCCGCTGAAGGCCTGGTAGCGGGAGCTGTCGACGGTCAACACCCCGGTTACGGCTGACCCTTCCATGATCGGCGCTGCGATAACAGAGGTGATCTTCATCTTTCCTGTTTTGTGATAGCCAAGGTCTGCGCCTTTGTCGTCAAGCTCACCGGACGAGAAAGTCTTCCTATCGCTCAGGCATTTGGCGATGACTCCACCATTTTTTGTAACAACAACATCCTTTCCCTCTGTAGTGCACCTCAGTTCGATGCCTTCGCTGCAAGGAACGAAAAAATTGACGGAGTCGGCAAGGACGGCCTTTTTAATGGTGAGGAGGAGCTCTTTTATTTCCTCGTCGGTACTGCGGGCAAAAGCCACATAATGGACCATCATCTCGTCGTTGCTCAAAGATTCCATCTCGGCCTCACGCGTGATGCCTTTTGCCTTGTCCCTGATCGCATTCAGCGATCTTTCAAGTTCTTCTTTCCCCTTTTTCGACTTATCGAACACTACTCCTGCCGTCAGCGCCGTAAGCATAAGGAACAAAGAAAATGCCGCCTCTTCAATGAGTATCTCGGAAGAAAATGATGCCTTATGCAGCAGATAAGAAGCAAATGCCGAGAGAGAACCCTTTAATCCAACGACAGGGATAAGCAAAGACAGACGAAGAATGGCCTTAACCGGAAAAAAATAAACTGCGGCAATAATAAGAGGGAAAAAGACCAGTTTAAGCCAAGGCAGCTTCAGTGCCGAAATAATACCAGCCAGGGCCACTAATACCACAAATAAAAACTCCGCAGACAATTCCCTTTTGTCAGCGCTGAAAACCAGAAAGGCATAGAGCAAGGCCGTCGCAACAGACAGCGGGAACCAGATGATAGGGCGTGTTACAGGGATATCAGTCAGCAGGAAAAGCCAGGAGACAACGAGCAAAAGGAGCGCCGTGCTCCTCTTCAGCCAGTAGCTCTGCCTTTCTTTATCTCCTCTTCCCGGAAGAATTTTTTGTAGAGTACTTCCCATTCGGGGCTGCCTTCTATCAACTTCTTCGAAAACGACTGGAGTTTCTTTCTGACAATCTGATCTATATCCTCCCCTATCTTCAGTTCCGAAACGATCGTGCGTTTTATCTCGCGCCGTATTGCGCCCTCGTCCTCAACCAGTTCGACCAGGCCCTGCTGCATCAGGCCCTTGAGGAGTACATGACTGAGATGAGATATCTTATCCTCGGAGAGCATCATAGGACCAGGTTTCTCTCCTTCACAAGCTTATGTTTCGTGAGTTCAAAAAGCTTCCGGTAGTCCATCCTGCCCCGTTCGATATCCGTGGAGTGCTTTTTCAACAGTTCCCGCACCTCGTCATTGAGCCTGTCTTCCACCATGAGCTCTTCCATGACGATCTCTTCCGTCTTCGCGATGAACTTGTCCATGGGGACCGTGATCTTCACAACCTCCCTTGAAGTCAGGTTCTCGGCCACCTTCCTGGCCAGTATCTGCACCCAGGACTTCGGGACCCTCATCTTATTTCTCTACGAAGGAAAGGAGCGCTATATTCCTGCCTCTCATGATCGCTTCGTTCAGTTCCCTCTGGTGCTTCGCGCACGTGCCTGTCATCCTCCTTGAAAGTATCTTCCCTCTTTCGGTCAGATATGACCTGAGGAGCCTGATGTCCTTATAATCTATAAACTCCGTCTTCTCAGAGCAGAACTTGCAGAACTTTCTCCTCTGGAACCTTTTCTGTTGATACGCCATGATGTCTCCTTTCGAATGTATATCTAAGTAATTAGTTTGTCAGATCGATCTATCGTTAAAACGGTTCTAAATCGGTCGTTTCTTCCGGCGGAGCGAAATCCTCTCCTCCGCCTCCGCTCTGTGCCCCGCTCTTTTTAGATGAAAGGAACTTGACAGATTGGGCAACGACCTCAAATTTTCTCCGCTGCTGTCCGTCCGATTCCCATCGTCTTTCCTGGAGCCTGCCTTCGACAAGGGCAGAACTGCCCTTGTTCAGGTACTGGCCGCAGGACTCGGCCTGCTTGCCGAAGACAACGATATCGATAAAGGTCGTCTCCTTTTTCCATTCATCACCCTGTTTGTAAGAGTAGTTTATGGCAAGACTGAATGTGGCCACAGGCGTTCCCTGCGGGGTATATCTCAGTTCGGGGTCTTTGGTAAGATTTCCGATGAGTATTACCTTGTTATACATTTAGGCCTCGCTTTTCGGTTGTTCGGCCTCGGCGGCCTGGATGGCCTCAAAGTGTTTTACCTGCTTCGGCCCGAGCTTGATCACCATATACTTGATAACCGGATCGAAGACCTTGTAAAACTCCTCGAGTTTCTTGACAGTCGCAGGCGGGGTCTTGAAGATGAGAAGCGTATACATACCCTTGTTCTGCTTCTTGATCTCGTAGGCCAGTTTTCTCCTGCCCCACATGTCGGTCTTGAGGATCTCTCCTCCCGAATTGACGATCAAGTCCTTGATCTTCTGGAGTGATGCGTTGATTTCTTCGTCGGGGAGCGCAGCGTTAAGGATAACGATATTTTCGTAGATGTTCATTCAAACACCTCCTTATGGATTTTTCCCCACCGTGGCAGGGACTAAAGCCCTTCCCAAAGGAAAGAGCAAGGAGCATTAATTTATACCACATATGTACAAGATCCGTCAACAAAACCGCGCCGCCTAATCCACCATCACCTTTCCGCGGAGACGCATTCGATCGGCTTCATCAGGTCCTGCATCGCGGGATCCTCGCAGTTGAGCGCTCCCTGTCGTCAATATCCCTAATGAGATGACTTCTTAATTTCCCCTCACCCGTATGACCACAGTGTTGATTTTGTCGATCACCACCACGGCGTCATAGAAGTCCCTGCCCGACAACTTTGTGATGTGAACCAGGTGGCTGCCGACCTTTGTAACAGTCCCCTCTAATGCCTCCCCGGTGTCTGTCCTAACCGACACTCGCTTTCCAATATATGAGTTCAAGACATCCTTGATCCCATATGACTCGTTAAGCTCGAATTTGCTCTCCTCTGCAAAAAGATTCACGGTAAAAACCAAACAAAAAATCACCGCTACTGCCACCGACACTGTCTTTTTGGTTTTCATTCTCTCCTCCTCTTGTAACGCATTAGGACATTATTGCTTCTTTCTGTACGGTTCTCACACGCAGTTAACTTATCACTTCGGCAAATAAATATCAAAAGCTTCTTTCGACTTTTGGTCTTCCCGATGCCATTTGATTTATAATTAAGAGTGGTCAAAAAGATAGAAGAAAAGATCCTCTCCGGCAAGCGCCTAACAGAGCGTGACGCGCTCAAGCTCTTTGAGACTGATGATATCTTTTCCCTGGGCAGGCTCGCATCTTCCATAGCGGAAAAGAAAAACGGGAACAAGGCCTACTTCATACGCAACAGGCATATCAACCCGACGAACATCTGCGTAAACAGATGCAGGTTCTGTGCATTCAGCAGGTCTGCCGGGCAGGAAGGCGCCTTTGAACTGACTATCGAAGAAATTGTCAACAAACTTCGGCCGCTGGTCCGCACTGGTCGTCCTATTTCCGAGGTCCACATTGTGGGCGGACTCCATCCAGACTGGCCTTTCGAATATTACCTCGAGATGATCTCGACGATTAAAAAACACTTCCCGCAGTTGCATATCAAGGCATTTACGGCGGTCGAGGTCGACTATATGGCCGGGATAAGCGGCCTCGGACTTGGAGAAACACTCACGGCCCTGAAGTCGAACGGCCTCGGATCGATGCCAGGAGGGGGGGCCGAGATATTCGCCCCTGCAATCAGGGGCCGTCTCTGCCCGGAAAAAATATCCGGCACGAGATGGCTTGAAGTGATGATGGCAGCCCACCGCGCCGGAATTAGGACAAACGCCACTATGTTGTACGGACACATCGAAAAATATGAGGACCGTGCCGACCATCTCGTCAGGCTCAGAAAACTCCAGGACAGGACAGGAGGGTTCCAGGCGTTTATTCCCCTTGCGTATCATCCTAAGAATACAAGAATAAAAGGGAGATACACATCCGGGATCGATGACCTAAAGACTATTGCGATAAGTCGTTTGTTTCTGGATAATTTCGATCACATCAAGGCATATTGGATCATGCTCGGAGAAAAGATATCCCAGCTCGCACTGAAATTCGGTGCCGACGACATCGACGGAACGATCATCGAGGAAAAGATCACGCACTCGGCCGGAGCGATGACAGGGGAACAGCTTTCGGCTGATCAGCTTATATTCTTGATAAAGAGGGCCGGGAAGGTCCCGGTTGAAAGAGATTCGTTTTATCGGAAGGTCCGATGAAGAAGAGGGAACGCGGTAGGATTTCTAAGAGGCGCGCGCTCACCATGCTGAAAAATGCCGACCTGCTCGAACTTGGTGCCGAGGCGGACGGTATAAGAAAGGCGATCCATCCGGAAGGCATCGTTACTTTTATAGTCGACAGGAACATTAACTATACGAATGTATGCATCAACAAGTGCAGGTTCTGCGCCTTCTGGAGGGACGAGGACGCGCCGGATGCCTACCTTCTCGATGAAAAAACTCTCTTTGCAAAGATCGAGGAGACCATAAAACTCGGCGGTACCCAGATACTGATACAGGGCGGGCTTCACCCTTCACTCGACATCAATTACTACGTGAAATTACTGACATCGATTAAACAAAGATTCAACATTAATGTGCATGGCTTTTCACCTCCTGAAATATGCTATATCGCTGATACCTCCGACCTTACGATAAGAGAGACCCTCAGCATATTGAGAGGGGCAGGGCTTGATTCGGTCCCCGGCGGCGGTGCGGAAATCCTTTCGGACAGGGTGAGGGAGATACTCAGCCCTAAAAAGATAAAGTCCTCCCGCTGGCTAGCCGTCATGGAAAGCGCCCACAGAATCGGTATGAGGACCACCGCAACCATGATGTTCGGCAGCATCGAAAGCCCGGAGGACATCATCGAACATCTCGATTCCATCAGGAAACTGCAGGACAGGACCGGGGGCTTTACCGCCTTCATCCCATGGTCGTTCCAGCCGGGGAACACCGAATTAAGTAGGAGCTTATCGCACTACACCTCTGTTACCGCTGTCGATTATCTCAGGGTGCTCGCCCTTTCGAGGATCTATCTTGACAACGTTGATAACATTCAGGCCTCCTGGGTAACACAGGGGCTTAAACTGGCCCAGGTCAGTCTGAGATTCGGGGCGAACGACTTCGGCTCGACGATGATAGAGGAAAATGTGGTCGCGTCTACAGGCGTCAGCTACCAGGTGTCGAAAGACGATATTCTCAACGCCATCAAAACATCGGGATTTAAACCGGCACAGAGAGACACCTACTACAACCTGATTAAAAGATTTTAAAGCTTCCCTGATCCCTGTAACCCTTTAGTATTGTCGAGTTAGTATTGTCGAGGAAAAAGCCGGCGACGGGCTCGATCTCGATGACTCCTTAGATAATCCTAAATTGCTTGTCTAATCTCTTCTTTTTCCATCCGATGCCCCTTATTAAACCGGAATCTCCCTCTTACTTTATATGGGGGCTTGGATCGGCGTGCAACGGGCGGTTTCCGAAGGCCCTTCATGCTGACAAGTCCTCATGGAGTATGGTTAAATAATTATTAAATGAGTGGAGATTTCCGGAGGAGATATGACCGAATCTGAAGAAATATACGATGTAGTTATCATAGGCGGTGGTCCAGGCGGACTTTCCGCGGCGCAATATGCTTCCAGGTCGAGACTCAGAACGATAGTCCTCGACAAGTCAGCCACGGCAGGGGCACTTGCATATACCAGTCACATAGAGAACTATCCGGGACTTTTATCCCCGATATCCGGCAAAGAGCTTCTCGACATCTTCCGCCGGCAGGCTATCAATTTCGGGACAGAGTACATTGAAACGCAGGTTGTCGGGGTAAAACTCGACTCTGATGTCAAAGAAGTCTTCACCATGGAACAGAGCTACCGAGGGAAGGCGGTAATCATCGCAACAGGCTCAATGGGGCGGAAGGCCACCATAAAAGGAGAGGCCGACTTCCTCGGCAAAGGGGTAAGTTACTGCGCCGTCTGCGACGCCGCATTCTATAAGGGCAAAACAGTATGCGTCATCGGCAACTCGGAGGAGGCGGTAAAAGAAGCGGGGTACTTAACGAGGTTTGCCGAAATTGTCTATCTGATTTCACCAACCCCAAAACTCAAGATCGAAAGCCATCCCTCGCTTGCAGCAGAAAATCTCAAGGTCATACCGGAAAGTTCCGTAATCGCTATCGAGGGCAGCGAGACCGTCGAAAAGATCAGGGTCGTCGGTCCCGATAGACAAGAGAAGGAAATCCCGCTGTCAGGCGTCTTCGTGTATATCCATGGCAGCAGGCCGATAGTTGACTTCCTTTACGGGTCCCTTGAACTGACCGAAACGGAATGCATCGAGACAAGCCGTATGATGGAAACGTCCATGCCGGGAGTTTTCGCAGTTGGCGACGTGACCTGCACTGAGGTAAGACAGGTAGTGATCGCTGCTGCCAACGGCTGCCTCGCAGCACTCTCGGCTGAAAAATATATCCACCACCGGTCGAGACTCAAGTCTGACTGGGGGAAATAGGGTTCCCGGCTCAGAACCAATATTCCGGGTATTTTCTGGACTTTGAGAGATTATTCACGACGAGTGCAATGAGCAAGAGGAGAACGGCGCCGAGACCTGCGGGAACAAGTGCATAGAGGAAGCCCAGGTCATGCACCTTTTTCCCGCCTATGACCGCTATCAAGGCAGTTGCACCGCCGGGCGGATGGAGCGTCTTCGTGCACAGCATCACCACAATAGAGAGGGAGACCGACATCGCAGAGGCTATCCAAAGCGTATCTCCGAAGAATTTATAGCATACGACTCCGACAAGTCCTGAAAGGATATGCCCCCCGAGGAGATTTCTCGGCTGCGCAAGGGGGCTCTTTATTGCGGCATAAACAAGGACGGCAGAAGCACCGAAGGAACCTATTATCAGACTCATATCCCTCGGTTCAAAATATTTTGCAGAAATATATCCACATAATGCTATCCCCACTGAGGAGCCGAGCCATGCCCACAGTATTTCGGTCATTCCGACGCCGGGAGGGCTCTTTGCCCCGCCTTTTATCTTCACAAAGAAGCCTGTCATTTTTTTGCGACCGCCCTCACGATATCGGTCCTTGAGACGATGCCGACCAGCACGCCCCTGGAGTCTACCACGGGAAGTCTCTTGATCCTTCGTTCTTCCAATATTCCTGCGATCTCCAGTATGAGTGCGTCGGGTGTGGTCGATATAGCGGGAGATGACATAACTTGCCTAACGGTATTTCCGGCCTTGTTTCCCGGCACAGACTCACCAAGCAGGCGCGCCACGATATCCTTGAAGGTGTGCCCCCTTTTCATCCCCATGACAGAGAGGATGTCGGCCTCTGTGATTACACCTAGGACACGATTTTCCTTATCTACGACTGGCAATCCGCTCACCCTGTGACCTGAAAGGAGCATTATCGCCTCTTCGATATCGGCATCCTCATTTACAGCCACCGCCTCGATCGTCATCACTTCGGACACCTTCCTATGAAGGGCCGGCCTCTCCTTCGCATGCCGGAGGGCGAGAGAATAGATCTTGAGGAGATCTTCTTCGGTCACATCGACATACGTCTTCATATCGCTGAGGGCCGCCCTCAGATCCTCTCCGGAAATCTCTGATTCCTCTGTCCTATCGTCCATAGCCCAAATGCTCACTCCGAAACTGCGGCATGACCAAAAAACGTCTATGTTTTAGCTTAGTACAAAACTCAGGCTAAGGATATGACGTGCATCATACGGAGCAGATAAAAAAAGGGCGATGGAAATTCCATCGCCCTTTCAAAAAATTAGAGATTCTTTTCTTACATTTCAGTAAGAGTGACCGCGCTCGTTGAGCATACACTAGTACAGGTCTCGCAGCCTTCGCAGAGATCAGCCTGCTCAGCAAATGCCTTTCCGTCCTTCATTACAAAAACACTGACAGGACAGTTATTTACACACTCTTCGCAAGCCTCGCATTTTGATGCGTCCACAGAAACTTGATACATGATACAATCCTCCTTTAAGTCATTAGCCAGAGAGTTCTGGTTTTTCTAATTATAAATAATTTTCTTTATAAAATCCAGTAATTTATTCGTGGTATCCGCCTTCTTCCCTGACAGAGATAGCAACCTTATAGAGTACGGTCAGGACCAGGAACCCGATCGCCCAGACACCGAGCGTAATCATCGCCTCAGGCGCGGTCGGCCAATACTCCGTGATGCCCTCGAACATGTTGGGCACAAACCCGCCGATGACCAACCCAAACCCTTTATCTATCCAGAGAGAGATGAAAAGTGATGCGCAGGCAACTGCAAGCAGGTTTTCGTTCTTGCGGAAACCGGGGAAAACCAGAAGAAACAGCGCGACCACCGCAAGGATACTGGAAGTCCACATGATCGGCACGAGTTTATCATGCCCTTCAATCCCGGCATAGAGGTACCTGAAGGGACTAATGTGACCGGGGATATTGCTATAGAAAGCAGTAAAGAACTCGAGCCCAAGGAGAAACACGTTGGCGAACATGGCATACGTTACGATCTTTCCGAGCGCCTGGATCGGCTCCTGTCCCGGATCGAATTTCGTCAGCTTTCTGACGAGAAGGGCCAGGATGATCAGCAGCGCCGGGCCTCCGGCAAAAGCGGATGCGAGAAACCGGGCTGCCATCACGGCCGTCAGCCAGAAATGCCTGCCGGGGATACCCGCATACAGGAAGGCCGTAACCGTATGGATACTGACCGCCCACGGTACCGAAAGATAGATAAGGGGCTTTACCCATTGGGGCGGATGCACTCCTTTGCTGTCTGCGGCCAGCGTAGTCCAACCGATCACGATATTCAGCACGAGGTAGCCCATTAACACAACGCTATCCCAGAACATAACCGAGTTTGGTGTGGGATGAAGAATAACGTTTGTTATCCTCATCGGCTGTCCCATGTCGACAAAGATAAAGAGGATGCACATGATCACGGCCGAGACTGCGAGGAATTCACCCAATATAACTATCTTCCCGAATTTCTTGAAATCATGGAGATAGTACGGAATGACGAGCATCACCGCAGAGGCGGCAACCCCGACCAGAAAGGTGAACTGGCCGATATAGAGTCCCCAAGACACGTCGCGGCTCAGTCCGGTGATACCCAGACCATAGCTGAACTGTCTGAGGTACTGGGTCATGGCTATGCCGATGACTACCAGCAACACGCCTATCCACAGCCAATATCGTTTACTTCCAATAAGAGCTTTCTCGAGCATTATTCCTTACCTCCTATCACGTAGTAAATACTGGGCTGTGTTCCTAGTTCGGGTTTACGCCTGATCGTATACTTCGACTCTATGATCTTTCTCACCTCGGAATTCGGGTCTCCGAGATCTCCGAATACGATAGCCCCGTTCGATGCCTCAACACATGCCGGCATCTGCCCGATTGCCAGCCGTTCGTAACACATGGTACATTTCTCGACAACACCGATCGTGCGAGTAGGGAACTGCTTGTTTTCCTTCTTGATGAAGGGCCGGGGATCACGGTAGTTGAAGCTCCTCGCCCCAAACGGACAGGCCGCCATACAGAACCTGCAGCCGATGCACCGGTGCATATCCATCATCACTATTCCGTCTTTGCGCTTAAAAGTGGCCTTGGTGGGACACACCCTGACACACGGCGGCTGTTCGCAATGGTTGCATAAAAGAAGGAAATTCTTCTCCTTCATCTCCTTGTTCATATACTCGTCTTCCGTGGATGTGGGGAACGTACGCTCGTAGTTGTCCTTCCAGATCCACTTCACCTCGTCTTTGGGATTGCCGATGTCGGGCACGTTGTGGATGCTGTGGCAGGCGTCGACGCACTTCTGATAATCTTCAGGCGTCCTCAACTTGCTCACGTCGATGACAAAACCCCATCGTTTGGCCGTAAGGGACCTGGGATCAGGATGCGTCTGTGTCGCCTCCAATATCTTTCCTCCCATGCCGTTAAGGACAGCGGGGCCGCCGATCCCGAGCACGGTCGAAACTCCGGCTAGTTTTAAAAATTGTCTTCTATTTATGCTCATGACTCTTTCTCCTTCGGTGCGATGTGGCAACTGAAGCAGTATGGGTTCACCCCGATATAATTGTGGCATTTATCGCAGAACTCTTTTTTATTCGAATGGCAGTTCAAGCATGTGTTCTGAAGACTCATGGTGAAACTCTTGCCTCCGGAATTCACATAGATACGATCGCCGTTCCGGACGACCGAGTCACGCCACTGGTTGATCATCTGCATATGTTCCGCCCTCATAAACGCCTTGGGTTCAACACATTCCTTCTTGCCATGCTCTTTTTCCCATTGGAGTATCGCCGGCGTGTCGAACTTCAGCTCGGGCTTTGCATTGGCCTTGCCGAGGTTATAATAAAAGGGGAACGCGAAGATTGCCACGAAGGCAATCACCACCCCGATGACTATTTTTCCTGAGTTCATCTCAGTTGCCCTCCTTTCCCGGCAGGGGATCACCGCGTAAGTTGGTCTCCCTCTCCTTTTCGCCTTTCATAATCAGGGCATTGGCAACCATTTCGTGTATGCCCGTGACCCGCACACCCGGGACCCAGTAATCCATGGAGGCCGAAAGCGTGGCCCTGTCTATCGCACAGATATTCGCAAGCATATTGACGCCATGCTTGTCCTTGACGTGCTTCACTGCATTGGCCCTCGGGAATCCGCCTCTCATCCTGAGTTCCATATTTTCACTTGCGTTGAGGCCCGTACCACTGCCGCAGCAGAACGTCTGCTCCCTGATGGTATTCTCAGGCATCTCATGGAAGTGGTTGCAGACGTTCCTGATAATATAGCGCGGCTCTTCCAGAAGCCCCATTCCCCTTGCGGTATTGCAGGAATCATGGTATGTCACCACGAGGTCATCGTTCCTCGAAGGGTCGAGTTTCAGTTTGCCGTGTTTGATAAGGTCTGCCGTGAACTCAGCGACATGGATCATCTTGGTTGACCTGGCATTTTCAAACTTAGTCCCGGTTATAGGGGAAACCGGCACCTCCATGAAATCGGTCGGGCCATTCCAGGTATCCATATATTGATGAAGGACACGCCACATATGTCCGCACTCCCCGCCGATGATATATTTCACGCCAAGCCGTTTGGCCTCGGCGTATATTTTTGAGTTGAGCCTTTTAGCCATATCATTAGACGTGAAGAAGCCGAAATTGCCGCCTTCGGATGCATAGGTAGACCACGTGTAGTCAAGACCAAGTTCGTGAAAGAGTGCGAGGTAGCCCATGCAGGTGAAGGTGCCGGGATCGGCAAAGAGGTCGCCCGAGGGGGTAACAAAGAGTATCTCTGCGCCCTTCCGGTTGAAAGAGGGGTTCACCCTGACCCCAGTGACGGTCTCTATGTCGTCGATCATGCCCTCGATGCTGTTCATGATGGCGTGGGGCTCGAGACCCAGGTGATTGCCCTTCATATAACAGTTGGCCACAGGCCCTGATATCCAGTCAGTATTCAATCCAAGCAGGTTCAGAAGCTCCCTGCACATTATCGTTATCTCAGCGGTATCAATACCGTAGGGACAGTAGAGCGAACAGCGGCGGCACTCGGTGCACTGGTATGCATAGTACCAAAGCTCTTTCAGCACATCGACGGTCAGTTCCCTGGCGCCCGCGGTCTTTCCGAGGATCTTTCCTGATGTTGTGAAATATTTCCTGTAGACCGACCTTAGGAGTTCAGCCCTCCCCACGGGCATGTTTTTGGGGTCCCCCGAGCCGATGAAGAAGTGGCACTTGTCGGCGCATGCACCGCACCTGACACAGATGTCCATGAAGACTTTGAAGGAACGGTATTTACTAAGGAGGTCCTGCATCCCTTTTAAGAATATCTCCTGCCAGTTCTCCGGGAGTTTCCAGTCCTCATCGGACGGGTTCCAGTCCCTCGCGTTTGGGAACTCTACGGTAGCGAGGTTCTTTCCCTTTGCGCCCCAGCAGAATGTCCCCGGTTTTATTACCGTCGGGGTGTCCATCCACTCGGTCTTGGGCGGGGTAAAATCTATAGAAGTTACCAGTTCAGCGGGTTTTGGAGTAGTTACTTTTGTCGCCATTTTCACTCCTTCTCGACCGGCAGACCGGCCTTTTTCATTTTTTCTCTGAAGTCGTTTTCATACTCTTCATAAGTATGGACATGCACCGGATGGTTCCACGGGTTGATGTGTCTTACCTCCCTGCTGTTGTTGGCCATGTTCCTCGTCGGGCTGAGGAAAACACCGCCCATGTGCATGAGCTTGCTCATAGGGAAGTAGGCAAGCAGGGTGCTGACGAGGAAGAGGTGGATATAAAAGACAGGGCTGATGCCTTCCGGGATCGTCGGACTAAAAGAGAGAAGCCCCATCACAAGTTCTTTTACGCCCACTACGTGCACCTTGGTAAAATACCGCATAAAAATGCCCGAGATGGCGATACCGAGTATGAGAAACAGGGGGAAATAATCAGCAGGAAGGGATATATACTTTATCTGGGGCATTAAGACTCTTCTTAAAAACAGAAACGTCACCGCCCCCACAAGGACAACGTCTGTCATATAGAGCAGCGGGGCGCCGATTTGCAAGAAACTGTCCAGCCCCTCTATCGTCTTTATGACGAATGGTACATCCAGCATGAAGAACCTAAAATGTCTTACAAAGATAATAAGAAACGACCAGTGGAACGCGAGCCCCGCGAGCCAGAGGAACTTCTCTGACCCGTAGGCGAGCTTAGTGCCGGGATAGAGCTGCGTCTTCGTGTTCCTGAAAAGAGAACGGAAAAAGAACACTTCGAGCACCATTCTCACAAACACAGCCCCGGGCGTCGACGGGTTGTCGATCTTATTCGCCTTGATCCAGGGCGCGAAGGACTTCATCTGCCCGGCAGTAGTCGGGATGCGGTAAGGCACCGGCGAGTTTCCCCACTTAAACACTCGGACCACAAATCCTATGATGAAGATCGCAACGGCAATATATGGGATAATAATCCCGAACACGGACTGGAGGTTCGCCTGCACCCCCACAAATGCGATCACGACAAGCGCTATGACGGTAAATAAGGGCAGCAAGATTTTCATTGAGTTACCTCTTTTTCTTTTGCGTTATCATCATTGCTTTAGGTGAGACCGTCTTTTTTATCCTCGCCCTCACCAATATCGTTAACTCTCTGCAATAACCTGAAGGTCATATTCCTCAATTCGTTTGCCTTGATATCGTATAGCTTCTCACGGCACTTCATAAACAGGTCGAACGAGGAAAGCGCCAGGGCATCGATTCCGGCCTCAAGCGAAAGAACCTCCTCATAAGGGATGTTTCCCTGGAAACTCTGTCTAAGCTCCTCCCGTATCACCTTCTTCAGGGAGAAGATAAAGGAAATCGCCTTGGACGGCGAGAAATCCTGGACAGCCCTGACCCTGATAATGTCGTCCAGAAATTCGAAAAGATCGCCGGAAACCGGACTGATCAGCTCGTCAAAGATTTTTTCTATCCCCTGATAAATGGTATGCCCTACAGGATTGGCAAAGGGATTCTTTTGGTTTCTCAGGAAAGTTGAAGTATCAGCTGGATACGTTTCCAGTACAAGATCGAACCACTTCTTAAGGATATCGGCTCTTTTCTCAGAGAGGAACTTCTCAAGTGTCATACGATGTGAACGCCGCTCCTGAGGATTTCGAAACTATCGTATCCCTTGTAAGAGCACTTTCCCGGTGTCTTGTCAAATGTCGAGTGTCGTACCTTCTCTTTCATCGTTATCAATTGAGACAGAACGTTTCTCCCCTCATCCGACCCTCGGGGTCTCGACGAGTGAGAGAACGGCACCCCACCGGGTTAACGATGGAGTGCCGCGTCAAATACTGCTTACACAAGAACTATACGCAGCCAGTAGGTTTCGGAAGGCCAGCATACCTACAAGCCTGTTTTGCGGGTCCGGCCGGATAGAGCTCGTACAGGTATTTTGTATTGCCTTTTTCAGGCCCCATAGCCTTTCCGATCTCTTTGACAAGGATCTTGATCATCGGAGCTATCTGATACTGCTTGTAATATTCTCTCAGAAAGTTGATGACTTCCCAATGAGCATCGGTAAGGGCAAGTCCATCTCCCTTAGCCAGTTCTTCGGCCAAATCCTTGGTCCAGTCGTCGAGGTTCAAAAGATAACCATCATCATCAACCTCGATCTGTTTTCCTTGAAAATCCATAGTCGGCATTTTTTCTTCCCCCTTTCTTCATTAAATATTAGGTTTCCAAATTTTGAAGGGACCAACTCCCAACAATTCGAAACAAAAAACTCTCTGTAAACGACACACCTCTGTTCAAAATACCAGAATCAATATAATCTCACAATTATCAAATCGAGCTATAAAAAATAATACAGATACCCATGCCCGGTCAAATAAAAAAAACTTATCGATCAATCACCTTTATTTATTTCTTTAAAATCCATTGGTTTTTCAATTACTCACCGCTCCGAAACTGATCCGTTTGCCAACAAGACAGATGGCTACGCCACAGGTTTATTGATGAGAAGAAATAAAAAAACAGGAGAATTTTTCCTGCGTTTCGGGTCTCCACCTAACTTGTTACGCCTGCGGTCAAAACCAAGCTCCATAACCGTGTAGTCTTTATCAGGGATAAGGCTCCAGGCCTTGTCCATGTCATCATTACATGCAAGCCCGAGCGCATCTATATATGCGTCACCAAGACTATGCCCGGTACTGTCATACACATAGACCGCCCCGCATTGGCACTTTCCGCCTTCAAAGGAACTCCCGAACCTCGCCTTTATTTCGCCGGGAGGATCCAAAGGGCGGCTGCAAAACGGACAATCCAACGATGAACCATTAGCAATTCCTGCCATCTATTTACCTTTCAGAGTAAGTAGTATAACAGTTTCTTCTGCAATTTTTCCGACGGCGATGCTTTCGAAATCTCCATGAGAATACATGCTCACGATCGCACGGTCGTGCATAAGCGCCTCTGCAGCCGCAAGAAATTCCTTCAACATTAAGTTACGCACGAGTTCCAGCGCATAGGCCCTCGTAACCGCGTCGCTGTGTCCGAGATATAACCCGGCAACTGCAGATGACCCTTCCACAAGGTCGGCCCTTACCTCGCTGATCCTCACCAGCGCCCTCAACACGCCCCGCCTAAGTATTTCCTCATCATGGAAAGAAGCAATGATCGGCGCGATGTCTGCGAATTCTTCAGGCGCGTTCCTCACTATCTCACCGAGCATTTCGGGAGCGCTCCACGGATTGTTCCCTGATTCTTCACGCATCATCCAGAGGATTCTCTGCACAAGGTTCCTGATGAGACCGGGCTCGGTCCTCGCCCTTTCTCCAGCTATGATGCCGATAGCCTCCATCGCCCTCCAGGAAATAACGGACTCCTTGTCGTACGAAAGGGAGATGAGGGTCCTGAAAATGCTATTGTCTTTTCCTGCTTGCGCCACAAGCCCTGCGATATCACCTTCTTTGAGCAGTCTTGATATCTTTTCTCTCTTCGACACCTTTATCTTTTTCTTTTTTATATAGAGCAGCTCTATTGACGAGTCCCTCGGCCCATTCGGGCGCTCCATACGCATGCAAATGAGTGTAGGTCGCCAAAACATTCTTATAACATACTCCGTCCGACTTCTGCTTTATCCCCTGACCGCGTTTCATCGTGAACGAAAAAGTCACCCCATCCTTGTTCCTGCAGTCTGCAACTCGTGAATAATGGAACTCATGGCCTTTCAGCAACGTCCCCTTAGCGTAGAAAGGGTTTTTCCCAGATACTTCGACTACGGTATACCCGTGGGCCTGAGGTTTCTTCTCCAGGCAGAAAGTTATCGGGAAGACCCCGGTCATCGGATATTTTTTGCCGTCTATAAGCAAAACCTCGCCTAGGTACATCAATCCCCCGCATTCCGCGTAGACGGGCAGCCCCCTTTCGACCGCAACAAGAACCGATCTTCTGAATGAGTTGTTTTTTGCCAGGGGTATGGCGTTTGTCTCGGGGAAACCACCCCCTATATAGAGGGCATCGATATCGGGAAGTTCTTTCCCGGTCAGTGCGCTGACCTCCAAAAGTTCAGCACCACGGTTGAGGAGTTCTTCCATGTTTTCGGGGTAATAGAATTGGAAAGCCGAATCCCTTAAGACACCGATCACGGGTCTCCCGGATGTCTCACTTCTCTGCCGCGGAGGTTCCCCCCGTCCGGCACTGAGATATCTCGCCCCCTTGGCTATATCCTCGATCGCGGCAATATCCACATATTTCGCGGCAATATCGCCGGCCAGAGAAATCGCCTTTTCCACATCGGGATGCTCCTGAAAAGAGGTGAGTCCCATATGTCTCTCCGAAATTAATTCATCTTCAAGTCGAGGGATAGCTCCGACGACAGGCACCCCGCAGTAGCGTTCAATCGCTTCTCTCACAATTCTTTCATGTCTTGACCCTGCGATCCTGTTCAAGACTACCCCTTTTACTTCGATCTCCCTGTCGAACTTCTGTACGCCTAGAACCAGAGCCGCAGCAGTCCTCGTGACCTTGGTGCAGTCGATAATCAGCACAACAGGGGCCTTCAGTATTTTTGCAAGTTCCGCAGTACTGAATGTTCCGGCAGAATCCATGCCGTCATACAAACCCCGGTTCCCTTCTATCACCGCGTATTCGGCGTCTTGAAAATGCTCCCTGAAGGACGACATGATTTTTTCCTTACCTATCAGGAAGGGGTCGAGGTTATAGCATAAACGCCCCGCTGCCAAAGACAGCCACCCCGCATCAATATAGTCCGGGCCTTTCTTGTACGGAATTACGGCACGACCTCTCTTTCTCCAGGCCGCTATCAGTCCGAGAGAGAGCGTGGTTTTACCTGCGCCGCCCTTAAGACCGGCGATCACAAGTCTTGGAAATGGAGATTTCATCCTATAAATTTTTGCATCGCACCACGCCGAAATATATGCACATCTTTTTTTTATATTGCCTTAATTAGGAGGAGATTATCAAGGCTGCAACCGGCGCGGGAACTTACTTCGGCTATTTCAGCAAAAAAAGATAAGGCTACAGAGGGGCTGAATAGGAAACCCCTCTGTTATTCCTGCAAGATGAAGCTGTTTTACTTTATAAGACCTTTTTCTCTGAGGTACTCATCGCTGGGTATCTCGACGGAACTCGCACCGCCTCCATATGAATACATGAGCCTTCCTACGTCTATCATACCTCTCATTGCCTTCTTTACTTCATCTCCGGGCAGGCTCTGCTCTTCAGATACGCCTTTGATGATGTCTTTCTCTTTCAGTTTTTTCTTACCCTTTGCCGCTAGTACGAAGGCAAAAATCTTGTCTTGAAGCTCAGCTGTTTCCATACTTACCCCCGTTTTTTGAAATGTCGTTTATACGAAGGCAGTCCCGAATATCGAGACTGCCTTACCGATCATTATACAACAACTACCACTTGAAGGTTGAAGCAGTCCTTAACGTGTCCCTCATGAACGTGAAGTCGTCGATGGACTGGAACGTGAATTCTATGCCGGTAAGAGAGAAGAACCTCTCCCAGCCTACCCTCTCTATCCACTCGCCTATCCTTTCATGCTTTCTTGCATTCGCGGCATAGACCTCAACGATATGCTTTACCGCGGCGACGACCTTCGGCCATCTCGGCGGCTCATTAGAGATATAAGGAATAACAAGCTTCGAGAACTTAGGATTACTTCTGAGGCTGTTTACCTTTCCGCCTACGACTATGGCAATGCCGTCGCGCTCGGGGTCCTTGATACTGATGGGCGGGCATACGGTGAAACAGTTACCGCAGTACATGCACTTGTCAGGGTTTATCTTCACGCTCTTGTTCGCAGGATCAGGGCTGATCGCGCGGGTCGGGCATGAACCGATGACCGTCGGCAGTTCGCACATATTCTTAAAGTTCGCATGGTTGACCACAGGCACCTTCGTATGAACCGCGACGATTGCGATATCGGAACAATGCACTGCGCCGCACATATTCACGCAGCATGCGACCGCGAGCCTGACCTTGTTGGGAAGCCTCTTCGACTCGAAATACTCAAAGAGTTCATCCATCATCGCCTTCACGATGCCGGATGCGTCGGTCGCTGCACTGTGGCAGTGTACCCAGCCCTGTGTATGGACGACGTTCGTTATGCCATAGCCGATACCGCCCATCTTGAAGCCGCGGGCTGAGAGGTCTTTCTTTATCGGCTCGAGGTTCTTCTCGTCGGATACGAGAAACTCCACGTTGTTTCTCGTTGTGAAGCGGAGGTGGCCGCCGCAGAATTTCTCCGCAACGTCGCAGATCTCGCGGATCGTGGTCGTTGATAAAATCCTCGGGGAAGCAACCCTGACCGTCCAGAGTTTATCGCCGCTTTCGGCCACGTGGACCATGGTGCCGGGCGTAAGCACCTCATGATATTTCCACTTCCCGTAATTCTTATCTATTACAGGCGGCATGAACTGCCTATAATGGGGCGGCCCTATGTCTGTTTTTCTCTGTGGTAATGCCATTTTTATGTATCCTCCTTATTTAAATTTTTAAAAGTTAAAACTTATATTTACCGGTCTTCTTCTCTTCGGCTTCCTTCGCCTTATATGATGCGATATCAGCCTCCGTGTAGAACATGAACGGATCTTTCCTCGGCTCCTTGATCTGCTGCGGCGCCGGCGGCACGCCGATAGCCTCCAGGAACGACCTCATGCCCTTCACCTCGATGACCTCGCCGATCCTCTCTCTGGGCTTCCCGTTATCATCCCACCAGTCCCATATCTTGCGGAGCAGGTCTTTCAGCTCCGTATACGGCGGCTCGATTTTGATGAACGGAATGATGACCCATGAGAGCAGCGAACCGACGACGATAGGGGCCTTGCTTCCCATACAGATTGTGGCTCCCCTTTCACCGCTCGGCTTCAACGCCTTTGTCATCCTCGTTATGCAGTGCATGCACCTGCTGCATTCTTTGTTATCTATCTTAAGTTCCTTGCCGTCATAACTCATGCACTGTGTCGGACACATACCGACGATTTCGGACATTATATTCATGCCTTTTTTGGCATAATTCTGGACCTCTTTCTGGTCGATCAATATGTCGCCCTTCCAGGTCCCGATTATGGAGAAGTCCGAACGTGCGATCGAGGCAACACAGTCACAAGCGCAGCCCGCTGCCTTTATCTTGAACTTGTAAGAGAACATCGGCCTGTGCAGCTCGTCCTGGAATTCCTGCGTTAAATTGTAGACGAGGTCGAGGGTATCATAATTTGTCCATTCGCAGCGGCCTGGTCCTACACAGCAGCTTGGGGTCCTGAGGTCTGAACCTGAACCACCGAGGTCCCATCCGCGGGACGAATATTCAGCAAATATCGCTTCGAGGGCATCGGTCTTCGTTCCGAGAAGAACGATATCGCCCGTGGATCCGTGCATGTTCGTCAGCCCGCTTCCATATTTATCCCAGATATCGCAAATCTCCCTTAATGCCTTGCTGGTATAGAAAAACCCGCTGGGCTGGTTCAACCTGACAGTGTGGAAATGAGCGACACCCGGGAATTCTGCCCCGAGTTCCGAATACCTTCCGATAATTCCACCACCGTAGCCGAGGACCCCGACTATTCCACCGTGCTTCCAGTAGCCCACCTTGGTAGAGTAACACTTCTCAAGATGTCCTACTGCATCGTTTGACATCTCGTTGTTTTTGCCGGCCTTCTTCATCTCGGTGACGAAGCTCGGCCATGGACCTTTTTCCAACTCATCGATCAACGGCGTATTATACTTCTTCATCTAATCCTCCTTCTTTATGGTGATTTTTTTTTCGTAGCCCAATAAATGCAAAACTGCAAGCGCTAAAAAGCTTAAAACACCTTTTATCTGTTGGTCAAATAAAATAAATTAATCTGTTAATCATAATTATTTATTAACCTGATACTGAAAATATTAAAAATGGCCTTCGTGATGCGCTCTTGTCCCATTTTCTTATTTACTTTCCCCCCTATCCAAGTGCTATACTTATCGAGTTTTCAGTCTTAGCCGTACTATAGGCCATGGAGAGAAATATGCGAAGACCGTTATTTATATTATTGTTTATTATTCTTACCTCTGGTATCGCCTTCGCAGAGGCACTGCCTGTTGTCAATAAGATCGATATCCAAGGTCTAAAGCGCATAGAGGAAGGTGCAATCAAGGCCAAGGTCACTCAGAAAATAGGTGATCCCGTCTCTCAGGACAAAATAAACGAGGACATCAAGTCTATTTTCAAGATGGGGTACTTCGACGATGTGAGAGTCGAGATCGAACCGTTTGAAGGCGGCGTCAGACTCATTTATATCGTAAAGGAGAAGCCCACGATCATCAAGGTCGATTTCCAGGGCAATAAGGAAATCGATGACACCAAGCTGAAGGAAAAGATAACAATCACCGCAGGGGCGATCGCCGATACGGTCCTGATACAGGATAATGCCCTTAAATTAAAGAGTTTTTATGAGGAGGAAGGCTATTGGCTCGCAAATATAGTCCCGGTCACGAAGAAGATATCCGAAGACGAGATAGGCCTCACTTACCAGATCGACGAAGGCCCGAAGATAAAGATAAGGAAAATCTTTGTTGAAGGTAACAAGAACATTTCTTCGTCGAAGATCAAGAAGGCGATGGAAACAAAGGAATGGTGGCTTTTTTCATTTGTGACCTCGTCGGGATATTACAAAAAGGCCCAGATGGACGGTGATGTCGAAAAGATAAAGGCCCTTTATTTTGATAACGGGTATATCAAAGCGGTCGTTGCCGAACCCGAGATCACGGTCGACAAAGAAAAGAAAGGCATGACCATAACGGTCAGGGCATCCGAGGGCGACCAGTATAAGGTCTCGTCCCTAGATTTTAGCGGGAACAAGGTCTACGACGATGCCGCCATCAGGAAACTGATAACCATTTCACCAAACAGCATATTCAGAAAAAGCCAGCTCGAAAAAAACATACAGGCGATCTCCTCACTCTATTCCGATAACGGGTACGCGCTGGTTTCTGTAATGCCCGATCTCGTCCCCGATGAAAGAGACAAGACAGTGCGCGTTTCCCTCGCCATCAGCGAAGGAGAGAAATACCGGGTAGGCCGAATCGAGGTATCAGGCAATACAAAGACCAGGGACAATGTCATCAGGCGGGAAATCAGGTTCGACGAAGGCGAGATCTTCAGCAGCTCAAAGCTGAAGAGGACTTATGAAAGGATCAACAACCTCCAGTTTTTCGATACTGTCGACATCGTGCCGAAGCCGAAATATGAGGAAAAGGTGGTAGACCTCGATGTCAGGGTCAAGGAAAAGCCCACGGGTTTTCTGAGTATCGGAGGAGGCTACAGTTCGGTGGATAAACTCATTGCGACCGCGGACCTGACCCAGGGGAACCTCTTTGGAAAGGGCCAATATGTGAAAATCAAAGGTGAACTCGGGGGACTGAGTTCGCTTTACGAAATCTCGTTTCGGGACCCATGGTTTCTCAACAGACCTATTGCCCTGAATACAGGCATATATAGAACGACGCGCAACTACACGGAATATTCCAAAGAAGCATATGGGTTTTTCGTCGGTCTTGGAAAAAATTTCTCCGAATACTGGAACGCCGATGTTTCATATAATTTTGAGAGGGCGACTATCTCGAACATCACAGCTGGGTCATCGCCGATAATAACCGATCAGAGGGGGACAAAGTCTACGAGCAGTATCACTCCGACCATCGCAAGAGATTCGCGGGACAATCTACTCGACCCGTCGCGGGGGTCGAGGAATTCCCTTTCAGTGACATATGCCGGAATCGGGGGCGACAACTACTTTTTCAAGACATCTGCGGATTCTGCCTGGTACTTTCCCATTGGTCCGACGAGTATCATGCTGAGGGGCCGAATCGGTTATACAAAGGGGCTCTTTGATAAGAAAGTTCCTCTTTATGAAAATTTCTTTGTCGGGGGCATATACACTGTGAGAGGGCTGGGGTTCGCTCAAGCCGGGCCGATAGACAAGACCACCCTCGATGGAATCGGGGGTACGTCGGAACTGATCTTCAATACCGAGTATATCTTCCCCATCCTTCCTGATATGAAGTTGAAGGGCGTCGTCTTTTTCGATGCGGGCAACTCATATGGATGCTCAGGATCTTCTTGCGCGGACGTCGGCGCAGTAGCCGATTCCTTTGGCACCTTAAGATATACGACCGGCACAGGGATCAGATGGATCTCGCCGATCGGCCCCATCAGGATTGAATGGGGATATAACATACAGAAAAGACCCGGTGAAAGCTCCGGCAAATTTGAATTTGCCTTCGGAAGCTTTTTCTAGAGGAAAAGGAGAGCGCGATGAAAAAAACGTTATTGCTTTTGGGTATTTTTGTTCTGTTTTCGGTAAGCAGTGTCCATGCAGACATGAAGGTGGGCATCGTAGACCTGATGAAGACATTGAACGAATCGGATTCGGGCAAAAAAGCAAAGTCCGACCTCGAGGTACTGATCAAATCGAAGCAGTCCGTACTGGATGAAAAAGGCAAAGAGATTGAGAAGCTGAAGGCGGACCTTGAAAAACAGTCTTCCGTACTGTCAGCCGAGGCAAAGAAGGCGAAAGAGGACGAACTCGAGAGATTACTCAGGGAATATCAGAGACTTGTCACCGATTCCCAAAACGAAGTCAAGAAGCGAGAAAGCGATCTGACAGGGGGAATTTTGAAAGAACTACGGGCCATCGTCGATAAAATGGGGGAAGATGCGGGATATACAATGATCCTGGAAAATGCCGATGGACTGGTCCTCTATTCCAAGAAGGAAATCAACCTGACCGATGTAGTGATAAAGAAATACAATGAGTCAAAGGCCAAGAACAAGAAGTAGTGTCGCCTTTGCCAAAATAGTGTTCCCGTTTCACGCCTCCTGCTTCTCCGGAGCAGGGGGCATTCTTTATCTGAGTATAAACTGCCGGACCGCTCATTTGAGCCGCTGCGATCTCTCACCCGGGAAAGGAAGTTGTGAAATTCAGGTTGTGAGGCATGTGCCATAACCTTCGGATTCACGGGCGGATTCCATGAAATTAAGAGACTTATCTGATATCGTGCATGGCATGATAATAGGCGACCCTGATACAGAAATTACAGGGGTTGCAGGAATCAAAGATGCAGGTAAAGGGGACATAACCTTCCTCTCCTCTGCCAGGTTCCTGCAAGACCTCCGCAGTAGCAAGGCCTCCTGCGTTATCGTCAAGGAGCCCTTAGAAGAGATAGAGGTGCCCCAGCTAAAGGTGCCAAATCCGCATTACGCTTTTGCCAAGGCGATAGAATGCTTTTATCCTGTCTCTTCTCCGGAACCTGGCATCAGCGACAAGGCCTATGTGTCGGATGAGGCAAGAATCGGCAGAGGGGTGACCATATCTCCATTTGCGTTTGTGGATAAGAATGTGTCTATCGGTGATGGGTCTGTCCTTTCACCCGGCGTTTTCATAGGTGAAGGATCGAAAATAGGCTGCAACTGTTTCATCTACCCGAACGTAACGGTGAGGGATAAAGTCACGATTGGAGACCGGGTAATCGTTCATTCCGGCACAGTCGTCGGGTCCGACGGCTTCGGCTACGTCTTCGAAAATGAAGTGCATTACAAGATACCGCAGGTGGGAGGGGTCATCATCGAAGACGATGTCGAGATCGGCTCAAACGTCTCTATTGACCGTGCGACCCTCGGCAATACCATTATAGGGAAGGGTTCCAAAATAGATAATTTGGTGCAGATCGCACATAACGTCAAGATCGGTGAAAGGACCTTAATCGTCTCACAGGTGGGGATAGCGGGAAGCAGCGAGATCGGGAGTTTTGTGATTTTGGCCGGTCAGGCAGGGGTAGCGGACCATGCCTCGATAGATTCCGGAACGATACTTACGGCACAATCCGGGATCTCCGGGCGCGTGGCAAAAGGAACGTATTCGGGATCCCCTGCCATTCCGCATAACATATGGCTACGGGCACAGGCCGCATTTGCGAAACTTCCCGAAATGAGCAAAAAGATAAGAGAACTTGAAAACAGACTGAATAAATTGGAAAAGGGGGATACTTATGATGACAGTAAATGAAATAATGAAGCTGCTTCCTCACAGATACCCGTTTCTCCTTGTGGACAGGATTGCCGATTTTCAGCCGGGCGTGAGCGCTACCGGGGTTAAGAACGTCACGATTAATGAGCCCTTCTTCCAGGGACATTTTCCGGGGCAGCCGATCATGCCGGGGGTGCTCATCATAGAGGCAATGGCCCAGGTTGCGGGGGTCATGGCATTTAGTTCCGGCGTTGAAGGAAAAGCAGTTTATTTCATGAGTATTGATAATGCAAAATTCAGGCGCCCGGTAGTGCCGGGTGATCAGGTAATGATGGACATCAAGGTACTGAAGCAGAGGGGGAATGTCTGGAGATTCTCCGGCACCGCCACTGTCGACGGGAAATTAGTCTCCGAGGCCGAATTTACCGCCATGGTAACCGACAAGGAGATCTGAAGATAATGAAAACGAAAATCCATTCCTCTGCGATAGTGGACCCAAAGGCCGAAATAGACGGCAACGTCGAGATCGGCCCCTTCTGCATAATAAAAGGCGGAGCGAGAGTTAAAAAGGGGACAAGACTACTTTCGAACGTAATAGTCGAAGGCATTACCGAGATCGGAGAAAACTGTGTTATTCATCCCTTCGCGAGCATCGGCGTCCCTCCCCAAGACCTCAAATATAAAGGCGAAGAGACCAGGCTTTCTATCGGCAACGGAAACATTGTCCGTGAATACGCCTCAATACATCGGGCGTCTGTCGGCGGCGACGGCGTAACGTCAATTGGCGACAACAATTTCCTGATGGCCTATGTGCACATCGCCCATGACTGTAAGATCGGCAGTAATGTCATCATGACCAATGCAGCTACCCTCGCCGGGCACATCCTCGTCGAAGACCATGCATACATCGGCGGCGTCGTGGCGATACACCAGTTCACACGAATAGGAAGATATGCCATGGTGGGAGGTTTCAGCGGCATCGGACAGGATATCCCACCCTATATGATAGCGGCGGGCGCCAGGGCAAAGCTCTTCGGCCCAAACACCATCGGTCTCCAGCGGCACGGTTTTCCTGAAAAAACGATCAACGAGATCAAGAAGGCATACAAGATCCTTTTCAGAGAAAAGCGCACCCTTAAGGACGCGCTGAAGAAGGTGCAGGAGGAGTTTCCGGATTCGGATGAGATCAGGCACCTTGTCGAATTCATCGGAAAAAATAAACGGGGGATCTGCAGATAGACTGATGAAAAAGCTTGGTCTGATATGCGGCAGCGGCGAACTGCCCTTCGCCGTTGCGCAGGAGGCTCGGTCAAAGGGACATTATGTATTCGCCATCGGACTTGAACCTGTCGCTGAAAAGGCGCTCGCCTCTGCAGTTGACGAGATAAAATGGATAAGCGTCGGCAAACTCGGTTCCGTTATCGATGCTTTGAAAAAAGCAGGCATAAAAGAGGCGGTAATGGCCGGCAAGGTCCCGAAATCACTTTTATATAAAAGCAAGATAACGCCGGACCTCCGTGCCGTAAAGGTTCTTTTTTCTCTGAAAGACCGGAGCGACGATGCAATCCTGCTTGCCGTAGCGAAAGAGCTGGAAAAAGACGGCATCACCCTCCTTAATACGACCGACTTCAGTTCCCGGCTATTGACTCCTGAAGGCACCTTGACCAAAGGCGTCCCTTCGGATGATGAGTGGAAGGACATTGCCTTCGGCTTCAAGATGGCAAAGGAAATGGGAAGATTGGACATCGGACAGACAGTGGTTGTGAAGAATCAGGCCGTAATGGCGGTCGAGGCGATAGAGGGGACGGATGAGGCGATACGAAGAGGGGGAAGCCTTGCAGGGCATGGGGCGGTGGTGATTAAGGTGAGCAAGCCGCAGCAGGACTTGAGGTTCGATGTGCCTGTAGTGGGCATGGACACCCTCCGGGCAATGATCGAGGTAAAGGCACGCGTGTTGGCCCTTGAGGCAGACAAAAGCATCCTTCTTAATAGAGAAGAATTGCTGATGAAAGCCGACAAGTCAAAGATATCCATAGTCGGTTTTCATGGGCGTTAGACGTTTCCCTTGGTCTCTTCAACTTAATAAAGGGTGCATCCTACCCTTCACCATTAATGAGTCCATAAAATTAGTTACATTGACAAAAAAGGGTAATTTTGTGTATATATACCCCTGTTAATCCCGGATTTAGCTTCGCCAGGCTATTCTTAAGCAATAGCTATAATTTAATTATTGAGGTGCTTATGCCATACAGGAAGGTCATGTTCTTTGTCGTACCTTTGTTGGTCCTCGCCCTCGTTCTTCCCCTCGCGGTCTCGGCGCAGGAATCAGCGAACTGTCTTGCATGTCACAGTTCCATGAAGGGAAAAATCAAGACGACTGCCGGTAATCTTATCGAGCTAAATGTGGATTCCGAAAAGTTTCAGTCATCGGTCCACGGCGCGCTGGCCTGTACCGACTGTCACATGAAATTCACGGACAATCCGCACTCCTCACCGGCCGCATCGGTGCCTCAGGATGTCCTCTCTCTATCATCAAAGATCTCCAAGAAATATCCTGTAGACCCCGTGGCTGCAGCGGCCTGCAGCAAGTGTCATGGAGAGATTTATCAAAAGGTCCTCGCAAGTGTCCACGGCAGGAACATCACCGAAAAACACCAGACGGACGGCGCACTTTGCATAGATTGCCATGGATCGCCTCATTACATTGTTCCTGTTAAGAACCCGGCATCGAAGGTCAGTCGCCAGCAGCAGGTTGAAACCTGCGGCAAGTGTCATGGGAACAAACAGATAATAGAGAAATACAACCTTGAAGAAAATGTAATGGAAAGCTTCAGGGAGAGTTTCCACGGGAGGAAACTCCACCTTGGGCATACAAAAGTCCCGGTCTGCTCAAGCTGTCACAATTCTCACGATATCATGTCCAAAAACGATCCTGCTTCCCCTGTCTTCGGCAACAACCGGCTTCAGACTTGCGGCAAGTGCCATAAGGGGGCCAACGAGAAGTTCATACCGGCCATCACCCATAAACGGCCCGGCCCGATACCTCATTACACAGAAAAGGCGCTGATATTCCTGGTGTTGGGGGTCTTCACCTTTATCATCTCTCATGTGCTGCTTGAGGCATTCTCCGACATCAGGGACGCTATCTTCAGGAAAGGGGGGCACGAATAATGTCCACGACATCTACCCAGAAAATACCCAAGGAAATAGAGAGGTTCAATGTAACCTTCAGGATACAGCACATTCTCATGTTTACTACGTTTCTTCTCCTCAGTTTTACGGGATGGGGCCTGAAATACGCACAAGAACCCGCGGGCGTATCGAGCTGGTGGATACGCGTATGGGGCGGGCCTGAGACCGCCGGCATCATCCACAGGGTAGCCGGGATCACCATGCTCCTCGACTTCATCTGGCATGTGGTCTACCTCGGGTATCTCTTCGCCACGAAACGGATGACTATCAACTTGAAGACAACGATCATACCCCTACCCAAGGACATCTTTGATGTGATACAGAATTTCTTATACTTCTTCGGACTGTCAAAGGAAAAGCCGAGGTTCGGGAAATACTCCTATGCCCAGAAATTCGACTATTGGGCGGTCTTCTGGGGCATGTTCATCATCGGTTTCTCAGGTTTTGCCCTCGCCTTTCCGATGCTCGTATCGCATATCATCCCGAGGTTCGCCACGGCATGGATATGGGAGCTCCTGTCGATCATGCACAGCGACGAGGCGCTCCTGGCGATAGTCTTCATCCTCTTCTGGCACTTCTACAACGAACACCTCAAACCTGAGAATTTCCCGATGAGCTGGCTCTGGATAACCGGAAAGATATCGACGGAGAAGCTGAAACATCACCACCCCATCGAATACGAGCTGTTATTCCCGGATGCGAAAAAAAGTAAAAAGGATTAGGGGGAAAGATGGTGAGAAGATTAGCGGTCCTGTCCATCGTCTTGCTGCTTTTTTCCTGTAACAGATGGAAGGCCGGCGAAAAGCCGGTCCTCCAGGAGAAGGGGTCGCCGGTGATAGCCTCGCTGAAAGATTCCTCTCTCCCTTGTTTCAGGTGCCATTCCTACGAAAAATTTTCCCTTGACTCGAAGGGGAAGTTTTCCCATCCTAAACATCTCGGCCTTGGCGTGCATTGCAACCAGTGCCACGTCATGATGCCCCACAAAGAGATGGCCCTGAACAAAGATACGTGCAACAACTGCCATAACCTTACGATATTTACCTACGCCGACTCTGGCATCCCTGTGACGTTTTCGCACCAGAACCATGCGAAGAAGTACGGCTGCGGCGAGTGCCACCCTAAGCTCTTCCAGATGAAAAAAGGCACCTCGAACATAGTAATGGACGAGATGTACAAAGGCGGCAATTGCGGCAGGTGCCATAATGGCAGGATTGCATTCGCTGCAAAGGACTGCGCCAGGTGCCACAACATGGCGGCCCTGAAGAAGGACTTCAGTTATCCTTCGGGCAATATGTCGGCCGCAATATTCAGCCACCAGGTGCATACGGCGATGTTCGAATGCGCCAACTGCCATACCGCGATCTTCAAATACAAAAAGGGCGGTTCAGGCATGAAGATGGACGACCTCTACCAGAACAAGTTCTGCGGCAAATGTCATGACGGCCAGGGCGCCTTCGCCACAAGCGATTGCCAGAAGTGTCATAAGTAATCAATAAAAGAGGGGCGGATGAAAAATCCGCCCTCTACTTTGCCCACCGTTGCGTAATACAATCCTCGCCTGAGACACTGATTATTTTGTTATAATCATTCTGTTACTAACAAAGGCTCTGGAGGCACCATAATGTGTGAGTTTTGCACGAGTCACGGTGAAGGCAAGGAATGGTATCTCAACGTCAGAAATTACTCTGCCGAGCTGTTAAACGATCCTCATCGTAAGTCCATGATCAGGAACTTCTACAAGGAGATGGTCGAACAGGGGAACAACAAGATCACCCGCATGGAGCAGATGTTTCAGCACAATCCGAAACTTCTGGAGAGAATAAGGTCCGCTTACGTGAAGGAAATGAAATCAACGCACTTCGGGCAGGTCCTTCCTTTGGAGGATGTGGGCAAAATCCTCACGACCTGCAACACCGCTGTAAGACTGCCATGCGGATGCCGCTGGGCGTTCAGCAAACAGGAGACCCGTGTCTGTTTCGGAATAAGCTTCGGAGCTCCCGAGTGGTTTAATGATCTCGACACGGACTATTTCGGATCGCCCGATGTATCCAAATTCGACCATTTACACAAGGAACAGGTCCTCGATCAAATCAGACAACTGGACGGCCGGGGATTGGTCCATAGTGTCTGGACCTTTCAGACCCCTTTTATCGGCGCAATATGCAACTGCGAATTAAAATCGTGTCTTGCCATGCGAAGCACCATCGGGCTTCAGATGCCGCTGATGTTCAGATCTGAAAAACTGGCTGAAGTGGACGCCGCGAAATGCAGAGGCTGCCGGGAATGTGGTCACCTCTGCCAGTTTGGCGCGGTCGAATATTCAGAGGCTGATAACAGATCGCATATAAACTGGAGGCGCTGTTTCGGCTGCGGGGTTTGCCGGGCAGCTTGTTCTGAAGATGCAATCACCTTAGTGGACCGCAAGACGCACCCCTTTGCTTCTTCTCTTTGGTAACTATAATATCGAGGTCCATCTGCCAAGCCCGTCCTTCCATCGACTGACTAAAAGGAGGGCCTTTCTTAGGCGGTTCGTTCAATACCCCGGTCTTCTCTGGAGGCTTGTCTGCGACCAGGATTTAAGGCATCTGGTTATTATTGATAGCAGAGTTTCCTATTTCGAAAGCTGCCTCACATTGTCACAGGCCGCCTGGTTACCCGCGTCACAGGCCTTACCGAAATCCGCCATCGCCTTTCTGACATAGGCTACGCCTCGGGACATATACACGTTCGTGTCCTTGGGCCTGATCGAGATGGCCTTATTATAGTCCTCGATTGCCTCGTCAAATTTTCCGGAATTCGCATAGGCGATCCCACGATTATGATAAGCCTCGACAGAGTTAGGGCTAAGCGAAATTATCTTATTGTAGTCACTCACCGCTTCGCTGTATTGCTTTGTTTTAAGGTATGCGAGCGCCCTGCTGTTATAATCCTGAACACTTTGCGGATTCTTCGCTATCACCTTGCTGAAATCAGAGATCGCCTCTTCATTCTTTCCGGTCTTGTAATACGCAAGCCCCCGGTTATGGTAGGCATCGATATACTCGGAATAAATTGAAATGGCTTGGGTATAAGCCTTTATCGCATTGTCATATTCTTCGCTATTATAATAGGTGTTTCCCCTGTCGAAATAGAAGCCGGCGTCGACAGCCGCCTCCGATAACGCAGTATTTGCAGCAAGCAGCAGCCAGCACAGGAAAAATAGGGCGTTAGGTTTTATCACAGTCTCCACCTTCCAGTCATTATAATGATAATTGCCGCCAAGGGGCAACTCACATAAATTATAGCAAAAGGAGGCTTTTTAAGGGGTTTCCTGGAATTTTCATATTTTCTTCAAATTTATAGAATACACTTTTACTGAAAAAAGGATGGGTTTCGTTTTATTGACAACATTATAAATAAGGACCGGTCTCAGAAACATGAGCTGGGAGAGGATACGATAAAATGGACAAAAATGAGCTATTTGAAGAGATCATCGAGATGGGAAAAAAGCGGGGTGGCCTTACCTATGATGAGATAAATGAGGCGATGTCTCCCGACTATTTTGCTCCGGAAGAGATGGAGGAACTCCTTGATATCCTTGAAGAATCAGGGATTGAAGTAGCCTCTTCCGAAGAATCCGGCGTTTTTGGGGCGGAAGACTGGGAAGAAGAGGAAGTACCCGAATCTGAAAAGACAGAAGACCTGGTACAGGCTTATTTCCATTCCATGGGCAACATTACGATTCTTACGAGGGAAGAGGAGATCGAGATCGCCAAAAGGCTTGAGGAAGGCAGAAAGATCATCAGGAAAACCATTTCTTCGATGCCTCTTTATAAGAAGATTGAGGCAGACCTCGCTCAGCAAGAAGTATCGGAAGAGGAAGAAGCGGAAGAAAGGGCCTACAGAGCGGTTCTTTCAACCGTTGAGATACTCGACGGTTTGATGGAGCAGGTAGCAGCTGCGGACCGCAGGATCTCGAGGTACGGGTCTTTGAAGGATTTGAGAAGGCTCATGCGTGAAAAAAAGAATAAGGGCGTCGATCCTATAAAGCTCCGGGAGTACGAAAAAGAGGTCCAGGCTGTCTATAAGGGTGTCGAATCGGCAGCCGGGCTGAAGGTGGATGACCTGAAAACTGCCTGGGACAGAATTACAAAGGCCCGAACTTTGTATGCCGATGCCAAGAACGAGTTGACTACCAGAAACCTCAGACTGGTCGTGAATATAGCGAAGAATTATCTTGGCAGGGGCCTCTCCTTGCTGGATCTAATCCAGGAGGGGAATATCGGACTTATGAAAGCAGTCGACAAGTTCAAGTATGAAAAGGGCTTCAAGTTCAGTACCTATGCTACCTGGTGGATAAGACAGGCCATTACGAGGGCGCTCATAGATCAAACTAAGACAATACGGGTGCCTGTTCATATGGTTGAGTTCTACAACAAGGTCACCAGGGCGGCGAGGGAGCTGACCCAGGAACTGGGCAGGGAACCCCGCAATGAAGAAATCGCAGGGAAAATGGGGGTGTCCGCCACCAAGATTGAAGAAGTTTTCAGGGCGATCCAAGACCCTATAGCTCTTCAGACCAAGGTCGGCGATGAAGATTCGGAGCTTGAGGATTTTATAAGCGATGAAAACAGTCCATCGCCTTACTCCGGCACGGAAAAAAATGAACTCTCGGAAAAGATGATCCAACTTCTCAAGACACTCCACCCCAATGAGGAGAAGGTCATCAGGATGAGATTCGGGATAGGGGTCGACAGAGACCATACGCTTGAAGAGGTGGGGAGATACCTTTCCCTTACTCGCGAGAGGGTAAGACAGATCGAGGCAAAGGCGCTGAGAAAGCTCAAACACCCTGGAAGACTAAGGGTGCTGAGGATACTGACTGCCGCATAGTCAACCGACTAAGGGCTTCGACGCCTCCTGAGAGATTCATGGGCCGCCTGAATGATATAGGGATCAGGGTCGTCTCTGACACGGTGGGGACATAACTAACCCTCCGCGATGCCGAGCTTCTTGATTTTTCTATAGAGCGTAGCGAGGTCTACGCCAAGTTGGAGCGCGGTCTCTTCCTTGCGCCAGTCATTCGCCTGGAGCGCCTCCTTTATGATCTTTTCTTCGTAGTGATCGAGCCTGTCCTTCAGCGTATTCAGCCCCGGCGAGCTGTCCCTGGTTTTTATCTTATCGGGGAGTTCGGCAATGCCTATCGCGCCCTCCCCGGATAGTACAACCGCCCTCTCGATGACATTCCGCAATTCTCTGATATTTCCCGGCCATGGGTAGTTATTCAGCGCTGCAAGCGCCTCGTCAGTTATGCCGGACACCCTTTTGTTATTTTCCTTGCTGTACTTCTCTATGAAATGATGCGCAAGAACGTTAATATCTTCTCTTCTCTCCCTGAGAGGAGGGATCTTCACCTCAATTACATTCAGCCTGTAATAGAGGTCTTCTCTGAAGAGCCCCTTCCTTATCTGCTCTTCGAGATCCTTGTTTGTAGCCGCGACAAGTCTGACGTCAGCAAATGCCGCCTTGGTATCGCCCAATGGTTGGACCTCGCCTGTTTCAAGGACCTTCAGTACCTTGGCCTGGAGGCCTAAAGGCATATCCCCTATCTCATCAAGGAAAAGTGTGCCCTGGTCGGCCATCGTTATCAAACCCTTCTTATCGGAGGTCGCACCTGTAAAGGCGCCCTTTCTGTACCCGAAGAGTTCGCTTTCGAGCAGGTTCTCCGGAATCGCCGAACAGTTTATGCATATGAAAGGTTTGTCCTTCCTCTGGCTATTGTTGTGTACAACCTCGGCGATCAGCCCTTTGCCGGTGCCGCTTTCCCCGAGGATGAGGATGTTGGAGCGGGTCGGAATCACCTTGCCCAGGACATCGAAGACCTTCGCTATCTGGGGGGAAACACCGACGAATGTCCTGCTGCCGAACTGCTGGCTCAGTTGCTGTCTCAGGGCCAGGTTTTCCATCAGGACCTTTTTGTGCTCAAGGAGCCTCCTGACAGTCATCTTGACGTCTTCATTGATGAAAGGCTTAACGATATAGTCACTCGCGCCCTTTTTCATGGCCTCGACCGCCGATTCCACCGAGGCATAGGCGGTCATAATAATCACGATGAGGCCGGGATTAACGGCAAGGGCTTTTTCAAGCACCTGCAGACCGTCAATGCCCTCCATCCTTAGATCGCTTATGACGAGATCGAAATCTTCGGACTCTATTTTCTTAAGCGCTTCCTGGCCGCTGTTTGCGGTCACCACTTTATATCCTTCACGCGACAAAAGGAATTCGAGGGCCCTGCAGATGTCCCTTTCATCATCTACCACAAGTATTTTCGATGTTTCAGCTTTCATAATACGGCAGCCTCACCCTGAAAATCGTTCCGCCTTCCGGTCTGCTTTCGACAAGAATGTCGCCCTGATAACTTCTGATGATATTATAACTGACTGCAAGCCCGAGTCCGGTCCCTTTGTCCTTAGTAGTGAAAAAAGGATCGAATATTTTTTCCATGTGCTCCGCCGGAATCCCGGACCCGGTATCCGCTACCGTTATCTCTATCTCCTCGTCGAGCTCCCTGGCCCTTATGTCGAGATTTCCCCCGTCTGACATAGCATCAGCCGCGTTAAGAATGATATTCATGAGCACCTGGATCATCTGGGTCTCATTCACCCTGACGGGGGGGAGGGTTTCGGGTATTTCAACATTAATCTTTATCCCCTTCATCCTCTTGTCGTATTTCACAAGATCGAGTGTCATAGCTACGAGCTCGGCAGCGTCATGATGCCCGAGGTCCGATGCCCTTGTCTTCGAGAAACTCGACATCTGTCTGACGATGTCAGCGATACGGGTGATGTGCTTAGCCACTGTATCGAGGCTCTCCTTTGTAAACTCGTCATGGTCCATTTCTCTGAGTATCTGGACATACGAAGAGATAGAGGTAAGAGGGTTGCCTATCTCATGGGCGATGCCGGCGGAGATCCTCGCCAGAGCAGAAAGTTTCTCAGACTGCATCATCCGGTCTTCCATCTTCCTGATGTCAGTGACGTCTTGAATCAGGATAAGGGACTGCCGGTGTCCCTGCGGCGTGATAAGCGGAGTCGAGGTTATCTGGAAATAACCCTTCTTCCGGCCGTAGTTGTGGTAAATCACCTCGCGAAGCATCTTATCGTCGACGATCGCGCGGTGGATATTGTTTTCCCCATAAATCTTTTCGATCGTTATCTTCTGAAACGTCTCCTCTCCAAGCCATTCAAGGAGTGTCCTGTTCGCCCATAGCACCCTTCTGTCCACGTCGTCCATTACGCAAAGACCGCCTTCTATCGCGCTCACTATCGCATCGAGTTTTTCTTTTTCTCCCTTCAATTCGTCTGTCCTGCTGACCACCATCTCCTCAAGCCTCAGCGCATATTCCTGGATCTTGGTTTTCAGGTTGACTTCTTCAGTCACGTCGCTGCTCGAAAGTATAATGCCGGCCACTTCGCCGTGAAGTATAAGAGGGTTAATATTTATATTAAGATAGAGTGTCCGGCCGTCGAGGGGATAGGGATAGTTGCTGAGCCGACGGCTTTTCCCGCCGAGACATTCTTCGAGGATCCCTTTAATCGTTCCCGTCTCCCGGCCGGCATCGCTTGTCGGGAACATTTCGAAGAAACTTTCCCCGATGATATCCTCTTTCTTTTGCCTGCAGAGTCGCGCGTGCGCAGAGTTCACTGTTCTGATGATCATGTCCCTGTCGAGTACCATAATCTTGGACTCTGTGCTTTCAAGAAGGTTCTCCAGGTAGTCCTTTGTCTGCACAATCTCCTTTTCGAGCAGCTTTTGGGCCTCGAGATATTTTGTCTTCTCTTCGGCCTTTACCCTCTGTCTGTTTATCATCACGATGGCGAATGCCCCCATCACCGTAGCGACAAAAATGGAGATCACGAGAAGCGAATGGAGCTTCATGCTTTTCCTCATGCTGAAGGTCACTTCGGAATACGGTATGGATATACAGACTATCCAGGACAGATCGGCGATCTTCGCCCGCGAAAAAGCGATAAGCTTGTCCTCGCCGTAAGGGGCGATATAAGAACTGAAGCCGATGTCACCGCTCTCGAGAATCTTCCTCTCGACGTCAAAGGAGGTATGGCAGTCGAAACATGACCTGTCGGCCTTGTAAAGGTTCTTTCCGACCATCTTCGGCTGGGTGGGATGATAGAGAAGCGTACCGTTTCCGGACATCATCCATGCATGCCCCCTGATGCCTGCCCTTATCGGCGCCAGGAATTTTTTGCTTATTGTGTCTATCGAGAGATCCATGATCAAAAGTCCCTTCGGCAATGAACCCTGTATTACGGGTGCCAAGAGGGTTATCTTCCTCTCCTGGGCAAGTTGGTCCAGATACGTCACCTTGCCCGGATGCAGTGAAGCAACATTTTTGAAATGCTTCATCTCTTCGGAGGTGACAGGGAGCCCGTGAGAACTGTAAGTCAGTCTGCCACGACCGTCCAGTATCTTGATCGTGACGTTCACGTCTTCACTTAAGTCCACGTAGGCGGTATAAACGGATTCTTCCATGGTCCGGCCGCTCAGTTTTCCTTCTCCCAAAAGACGCGCCAGAGATAACGTCTCGGCCTCGATATGCTGGAGATCCCCTTCGATGCCCTTCGCTACGGACTTCGCAGTAATCAGCTGCTGGCGGTTAAACTGTTCCGCCATCTCGCTCTGGTAGCTCTGCTGAAAAAACATATTGAGTGTAATAATGAGAGAGATTATGAAGATTACAAGTATAAAAAGAGATATGTTGGTCTTCAATGCTTTTCTTCTTCCGGCGATCGGCCCGCAGCGGCGGACAACACTCCCTTGACCTTATCCCTTATACCTTTGTGATGACTCCCTTCCCAGTAAACCTTGCCGCAGTCCCGGCATCGTAAAAAACCGGAGAAATTAAGGTAGATAAAGTCAGGGACAAGTTCCCTCACCTCTTCTTTTTGCGCTACCTCATCGAGAACGCCGTTGCAAACTACGCACCTGCCGGAAAAAACAGTTTGATTGAAATCCAGACGCGTCATGATCAGGGCGAGCTGATCGAAAACATCGTCTTTTTCAATAAAGACCACGCCCGGTAACCCCTTCCGATTTGAAAGCTGTGTGTCTCTTGTCAGTATCGTCCGCTCCTGTTCCCTTGCAATCCTCACAACCTCCCTGTCATCGATATCGGGATAATATAATACATCGAAACCCAAAATCCTCAGCCATTTTGCAAGACGGCCGAGCATGGCATCGGCAATGAATTTCATATTCAATTATATGATAAAGTCGGGGAAATAGGCCAAGATTAATCGTTACATCGAAGCTATCGCGAAATAGGTTCCTTTTGGGACTCATCGATAGGCCGGCCGGCCGCCTCAGCTGACGTCGCAACCCCACTTCCAGGACTCTTCATCATAGCCGTTTCCGAGTCTATAACCTTCAGAAATGTCTCCACAACACCCGGATCGAACTGCGTCCCTGTTTTGTCTTTTATGTGAACGATCGCATCTTCCTTTGCCAATGCGCGTTTATACGGCCTGTCTGCGGTCATGGCATCGAATGAATCGGCAACGCAAAGTATCCTTGCAAGAAGTGGGATATCATGGCCTTTGAGTCCGTCAGGATACCCCTTGCCGTCGATCCTTTCATGATGATATCTTATCATCGGGATCACCTTCCTGAGCTGCTCGATGTGGTCAAGTATGGCGGCCCCCTTTACGGGATGCATCTTGATGAGTTTCCATTCTTCTTCTGTCAGGGGATCGACCTTTTCGAGGATTACATCATAAGTCCCGAGCTTTCCGATGTCATGAAGCAAACTTCCGATCTTCAACATTTCCAGATCATTTTTGTCGACCCGCATTTCCCTTGCGATCGCCATGGCATAAGATGAAACCCTTTCCGAATGACCCATTGTCCAGTGACTCTTGGCGTCCAGGGCATTTGCAAAGGCCACAACCAGTCCATTTAAAAGTGACCTGAGTTCACTTTCCGCCGAAAGGGTCTGCTGGAAGAGCTTCGCCCTCTCGTTGATGAGGTAACTTATCAGGGTAAGTGCAAGGGGTGCCAGGAGTATGAGTGCGCGGAACTTAACCCCCGATTCTTCCGTAGAAAGAAAGAATTTCACAATGCGGAGCGTTACTCCCGTATCCTCGATGAGGGCAAAGACATAAATCCCGAGGACGAACCACGCAAGGAAGACCGTATACGCCGCCAGTCTCGATAAAACCCTGTATGATTGGGTGTCGATTTTGGAATTATCACTCATCAGTGCACTTCGCAGGCATTTATTTCCCGCACAGCCGTCATACGAACATTATATAATGGTTTACTCACTTTGCACATAGGTCACGTTACGTTGTCGGCAGAATTATTACACCCAGTTGAATTACTATTGTAATCGGACAAAAAAGGCGATAGGATCACTGTAGGGAGTTGAATCGTAACGGTCCTGATATAAATCTTGCTTTACACAAGGGGGAAGGGCGATGAAGGAACTTTTTGATGAACTGAAAGACGTTTACAGTCAATTCATTGACTACTTCGAGGCGACACTCAGCGTCTTTGCAAAGGCGGTAGACACAAGGAGCAGGGAAAGCGAGGGACATACCATTCGTCTGACCAGAATGACCGGCCTGCTTTGCCGGTCGATGGGCCTCGACGAGCATGCAGTGCTGCAGGCCAGATGGGGGGCCATACTTCATGATATAGGGACGATCTTCATTCCCGAGAGCATCCTTCTTAAGGCAGGCGGACTCTCAAATGAAGAATGGGATATTATGCGTACACATCCGATTCGTTCAGTCGAACTCCTCTCGTCCGTAAATCCCCTGAAAGCAGCCGTGGACATACCCCTTCACCATCATGAGAAGTGGGACGGGACAGGGTATCCAATGGGCCTCAAAGGCTCTGAGATCCCTCTTCCCGCCCGCATCTTCGCTGTGGTGGACGTATGGGATGCCCTCCTATCGGAAAGGCCCTACCGTAAACCATGGGCAGAAAAAACAATCCTCGATCATATCGGAGATGTGTCTGGAATTCACTACGATCCCGAAGTTGTGGAGCACTTTCTTAAGCTCAAGCAAAAAAACTAATTCTTTCATGCAACATTTCACAATCGGTGAGGGCTGCATTTTGTTCGCCCGATATCTCTTATCGAAAAAAATCCCCCTGCATCTTTAGATACAGGGGGATTAACTATGCGATAAACCGTTATATCTATTCCTCCACGGCTGGCGGTGCAGCGAAGACCGGCGTCACCTCGCGCTTCACGAAGGTGTTCTTGTACTTAGCCATCCCCGTGCCGGCGGGGATGACCCTGCCCATAATCACGTTTTCCTTCAGCCCCCGCAACTCGTCGAGCATGCCGTTGATCGCAGCCTCGGTGAGAACGCGGGTCGTCTCCTGGAACGAGGCAGCGGACACAAAGCTGTCCGTGGTAAGCGACGCTTTTGTGATGCCAAGGAGTAAGGGCTTGCCCTGCGCCGGTTTCCCGCTTTCGGCCTTGACCTTTTCGTTCTCTTCCTGGAAGGCCATCCTGTCCACCTGCTCTCCGATCAGATACACGGTGTCTCCCGGGTCTTCGATCCTGACCTTCCGCATCATCTGTCTGACTATGACTTCGATATGTTTGTCGTTGATCGAAACACCCTGGAGCCGGTACACCTTCTGCACCTCGTCGACGAGATATCTCTGAAGTTCTTTTGGACCGAGGATATCGAGAATGCTGTGGGGATTCACGGCGCCGTCCATGAGCGGCTCTCCGGCCTTCACCCAGTCGCCTTCGTGAACGCTTACGTGCTTCCCCTTGGGGATGTCATACTCCTTGACCGTCTCGCCGCCCCTGACCACTACAACACGTTTTCCCTTCTGAGCAGACCTGAACTCGACTACGCCGTCGATCTCGGAAACGAGGGCCTGTTCTTTCGGCTTCCTCGCCTCAAAGAGTTCGGCAACCCTCGGCAGACCGCCCGTAATGTCCTTCGTCTTCGTCGTCTCCCTCGGTATCTTTGCGAGTATGTCGCCGGGGAAAACAAGGTCGTTTTTATCGACAAGTATGTGAGCTCCCGAAGGCAGGTTATATCGCGCCGGGTTGTTTGTACCGGGTATCTTCAGTGTTGTCTTCCCGTGCTCGTCCTTTATCGAGATCCTCGGCCTCATGTTCGTAGAGTAGTCGATGATGACTTTATGAGAAAGTCCGGTCGTCTCGTCGACCTCTTCCTTGACGGTGGCGCCCTCAACGATGTCGCCAAGGGCGATCTTGCCGCCGAGCTCGGTCAGTATGGGAGTGGAATAGGGGTCCCATTCGACGAGCCTCTGCCCGCCCTCGACCTTCTGTCCCTCCGTCACCCGCAGCTTGGCGCCGTACACAACGGAATAGTTCTCTTTCTCTCTGCCCTTCGAATCAACAATGGCTATGCTCCCGTTCCTGTTCATAACGATAAGCATACCTTCTCTGTTCTTTACGGTATTGATGTTGATGAACTTTATCGTACCGGAGTTCTTCGCCTCAAGGACCGTCTGTTCGACGACCTTTGAAGCCGTGCCGCCGATATGGAACGTCCGCATGGTAAGCTGTGTCCCGGGTTCGCCGATCGACTGTGCAGCGATAATACCGACCGACTCCCCGATCTCCACGTGCTCGCCTCTCCCGAGGTCTCTTCCGTAACACTTGGCGCAGACGCCGAACTTCGACTGGCAAGTCAGCACAGACCGTATCTTCACGCTTTTCACGCCGGCCTCGATGATCTTCTGCGTGTAGATCTCATCAATCTCCTGGTTCCTCTTAATGATTAATTCTTTTGTCAGCGGGTCTTTTATGTCCTCCACCGCAAACCTTCCTATGAGCCTCTCCTCTAACGGCTGGATGATCTCGCCGCCTTCTACCAGTGACGTGACGGTGATGCTGTCATTGGTGCCGCAGTCGTCTTCCATTATGAGGACGTCCTGGGAAACATCGACGAGCCTGCGGGTAAGATATCCCGAGTTCGCCGTCTTCAGGGCGGTGTCGGCAAGACCTTTCCTCGCACCATGCGTCGAGATAAAGTACTGCAGCGGGGTAAGGCCCTCTCTGAAGTTTGCAGTGATCGGGGTCTCTATGATCTCGCCTGAGGGTTTCGCCATGAGGCCCCTCATGCCCGCCAGCTGACGGATCTGCGCTGCGCTTCCCCTCGCCCCGGAATCCGCCATCATGAAGATACTGTTAAAAGACCTTTTCTCTTTAAGTTCCTCTTCGCTGGCAATCTTGTCGTCTTCGGCGCCAAGTTCTTTCATCATCTCATCGGCAATCCGTTCGGTAACGTTTGCCCAAATATCGATGACCTTGTTGTAACGCTCGCCCTGCGTGATGAGACCGTCGGCGTATTGCTTCTGGACTTCCATGACTTCCGACTCAGCGTGGTGTATCATCTCGCCTTTCTTGGAAGGTATATGCATGTCAGCCATACAGATCGAGATACCGGAATTTGTCGCATACTTGAACCCAAGCTTTTCAAGGTTATCGAGGAAGACAACCGTCTTCCGCTTGCCTGCCTTCTTATAGGAGAATTCTATTATCTTCGATAGCTCCTTCTTAGTCATGTCCTTGTTTATCATCGGGAAAGTAATCTCCTCGGGGACTATCTCAGAGAAGAGGACCCTCCCGGTGGTTGTTTCGACGAACTCACCGTTTATCCTGACCTTGATCCTGGCATGTTCGCTCAGCTGACCAGCGTCATAGGCCACCCTGACATCCTCGGGACCACCTAATACCTTGCCCTCTCCCAGCGCGCCGTTTCTCTCCTTCATCAGGTAGTAAATGCCGAGAACCATGTCCTGTGTCGGGACGAGGATAGGCTTGCCATTGGCGGGCGAGAGGACGTTGTTGACCGACATCATCAAGACCCTCGCCTCGATCTGCGCCTCTATAGAAAGCGGCACATGGACCGCCATCTGGTCGCCGTCGAAGTCCGCGTTGAAGGCGGTACAGACGAGGGGATGAAGCTTGATAGCCTTACCCTCGACGAGGATAGGATCGAACGCCTGTATCCCGAGTCTATGGAGGGTCGGGGCCCTGTTAAGGAGAACAGGAGTTTCCCTGATCACCTCTTCCAAGGCGTCCCATACCTCCGGAGACTCCTTCTCCACCAGCTTCTTCGCCGCTTTTATCGTAGTAGCATATCCCTTTTCTTCTAGCTTGCTGAAAATGAAGGGCTTAAAGAGTTCAAGTGCCATCCTCTTCGGCAGACCGCATTGGTGCAATTTCAATTCGGGACCGACAACGATAACCGACCTGCCGGAGTAGTCGACCCTCTTGCCCAGGAGATTCTGCCTGAAACGGCCCTGTTTGCCCTTGATCATATCGCTGAGGGACTTCAGCGGCCTCTTGGTGGCGGTCTTCAGCACCTTGCTCCTTCTGCCGTTGTCAAAGAGGGCATCGACCGCCTCCTGGAGCATCCTCTTCTCGTTTTTTATGATGACGCTCGGCGCCTTCAGCTCCACGAGCCTCTTGAGCCTGTTGTTCCTGTTTATGACCCTTCTATAAAGGTCGTTAAGGTCGGACGTTGCAAAACGTCCTCCCTCAAGGGGAACAAGCGGCCTAAGATCCGGAGGAAGTACGGGGATAACGTCCATGATCATCCATTCAGGCTTGTTGCCGGACTTTCTGAATGCCTCAACGACCTTCAGTCTCTTGGTGAGTTTCTTTTTCACTCCGATGGAGACCGCTTCCTTTATCTTCAGCTTGAGCTCCACACTGAGCGTTTCTAGATCAATTATCTTGAGCAGCTCCCTGATCGCCTCTGCACCCATTCCGGACTTAAAACGGGTGCCGTGTTCGGCGGTCTTCTTCTTGTGATCGTCGTCACTGAGCAGTTCCTTCGCCTTAAGCGGCGTGTCACCTGGATCCGTCACAATATAGCTTTCGAAATAGAGGACCTTTTCGAGATTGCGCATCGTCATGTCGAGCAGCGTGCCGATCCGGCTCGGGACCCCCTTGAGAAACCAGATATGTGCGACAGGGGTTGCAAGCTCGATATGTCCGAGCCTCTCACGCCTCACCTTCGACTGGATGACCTCGACCCCGCACTTGTCGCATACGATGCCCCTGTGCTTCATCCTCTTGTACTTGCCGCATATGCATTCCCAGTCCTTTATCGGGCCGAATATCTTCGCGCAGAAGAGTCCGTCCCTTTCAGGCTTGAATGTCCGGTAGTTGATCGTCTCGGGTTTTTTCACCTCGCCGTACGACCACTCACGTATCCTCTCCGGAGAGGCAAGTTTGATCCTAATCGCTTCGAAGTCAGTTGGATTTTTAGGTTTTTGGAAAATGGCGTAAATATCTTCTGCCACTCTATTCCCCCTTCTTCTTTTTCTCCAGAAGCTCTACGTCGAGTCCCAGACTCTGGAGTTCTTTTATTAATACATGGAAGGACTCTGGGACGCCAGGTTCCAGCATCGCGTCGCCCTTGACTATCGCCTCGTACATCCTTGCCCTTCCCGTAACATCATCACTCTTGACGGTTAGAAATTCCTGGAGCGTATAGGCGGCCCCGTAACCCTCAAGCGCCCAAACTTCCATTTCGCCGAGTCTCTGCCCGCCGAACTGCGCCTTACCGCCCAGCGGCTGCTGGGTAACAAGAGAGTATGGGCCGATTGACCTGGCGTGTATCTTGTCATCTACGAGATGATGCAGCTTCAGCATGTATGTATAACCCACCGTGATCGGCCTTTTAAAAGGCTCGCCTGTCTTCCCGTCGTACATGATCGTCTGCCCTGTCGCCGAGATTCCCGCCCGCTTCAGCATTGCCTTTATCTCGGTTTCCTTTGCGCCCTCAAATACAGGGGTCGCCACAGGAATACCTTCCTGGAGCTGTATGGCCAGCTCGCGGAGATCGCCCTTGTCAAGATCGTCCACCAGCTTTATCATATCCTTGTTCGTGTCCTTATTCCCAAAGGTGCTGTATGTGTCCTTAATGTGCTTCCTGAGTGCATCGGTATCCTTCGGAGAGATCTTTTTTATCTGGAGTCCAAGCATCTTTGCCGCCAGTCCCAGATGGGTCTCAAGTATCTGTCCCACATTCATACGCGAAGGCACACCGAGCGGGTTAAGCACAAAGTCCACAGGGGTTCCGTCAGGAAGATAGGGCATATCTTCCTCAGGCAATACCATTGCCACTACGCCCTTGTTGCCGTGGCGTCCGGCCATCTTGTCGCCAATCTGGACCTTCCTCTTCATCGCAATGTAGACCTTCACCAACTTGTTGACGCCTGGGGGAAGTTCATCTCCCTTCCTCACCCTGTCCACCTTTTCGTCATATCTCGATTCAAGTTCCCTGATGTAGTGGTTAGCTTCGGCATTGACAGTCTCTATTTTTTCCTGGACTTCGGCCTTCTCGACCTTGATCCTTATCAGGTATTCGTCCTTAATGCCTTCGAGATGCTTAGCAGTGATCGCCTTTCCGGCCTGGCAGATGACCTCCTTTGTCTTGGAGTTTTTTATCTCTTCTGCCGCGCGCTGCCCCACAAAGAGTTCACGCAGTTTTTTGAATTTTTCTTCTTTTACGACTGTGATCTCCTCCTCGAGGTCACGCTGGAGCTTCTGGATATCTTCCTCTTCGATATGCTTGGCCCTTCCGTCTTTTGCGATGCCCTTCCTCGAAAAAATCCTTACGTCTACGATCGTGCCTTCAATGCCCGGCGGAACGTAAAGGCAGCTCTCTTTGACCTCTTCAGCCTTTTCTCCAAAGATGGCCCTTAGCAGCTTCTCCTCGGGAGTAAGCTGTGTTTCCCCCTTGGGAGTGACCTTCCCGACAAGGATGTCTCCGGGTTTCACCTCGGCGCCTATCCTTATGATGCCGCTTTCATCGAGGTCCTTTAATGCCTCTTCGCCGACGTTGGGGATGTCCCTCGTTATCTCTTCAGAACCGAGTTTAGTCTCGCGCGCCTCCACCTCGAACTCCTCTATATGGATGGATGTATACACGTCTTCCCTGACGAGCCTCTCGTTGAGGAGAATCGCGTCCTCAAAGTTATATCCGCCCCAGGGCATAAATGCCACGAGCACATTCTGTCCCAGAGCAAGTTCTCCGAGGTCCGTGGACTGGCCGTCCGCAAGTATGTCGCCCTTCTTTACCTTATCGCCTACATAGACGATCGGCCTCTGGTTTATGCACGTGGCTTGGTTTGATCTCTGGAACTTGATGAGGCTGTAGATATCCACACCGCTTTCGCTGCCTGAGACTCTGACAACTATCCTCGATGCGTCAACGCTCTCAACCCTGCCGCTTCGTTTCGCAAGCACGAGAGCACCCGAATCCCTTGCCGCCACATATTCCATCCCTGTGCCGACTATCGGCGCATCGGGTTTCAGCAAGGGCACCGCCTGCCTCTGCATGTTGGATCCCATGAGCGCCCTGTTGGCGTCGTCGTTTTCAAGAAAAGGGATTAGCGCCGCAGAGATGCCGACCACCTGCTTAGGCGAAACGTCCATATACTGGACCTCGTGCGGAGTGACCATCCTGAAATCCCCGCCTTCCCTGGCCGATACGGATTCGCCGATGAGATTTCCTTTCTTGTCCATAGGGGAAGTGGCTTCGGCGATGATGAATTTTTCGCCCTCTATCGCCGAGAAATACTGCACCTCCTCGCTGACCCTGCCGTTCACTACCTTTCTGTACGGCACCTCTATGAAGCCGTAATCGTTGACCCTGGCGTAAGAGGCAAGCGACGTAATAAGTCCGATATTCGGGCCTTCAGGCGTTTCGATCGGGCATATCCTTCCGTAATGAGTCGGATGGACGTCCCTGACCTCGAAGCCGGCCCTTTCCCTGGTCAAACCGCCCGGGCCTAATGCAGACAGCCTTCTTTTATGGGTAATCTCGGACAGGAGGTTCGTCTGGTCCATAAACTGGCTCAACTGGCTCGAACCGAAGAACTCCTTTACCGCAGCCATCACGGGCTTTGAGTTTATAAGGTCATGCGGCATCGCGGTCTCGAGTTCGGTAAGGGTCATCTTTTCCTTGATCGCGCGTTCCATTCTCACCAGCCCTATCCTGAACTGGTTTTCAAGAAGTTCGCCGATGCCTCTTATTCTCCGGTTGCCGAGATGGTCGATGTCATCGACTTCTCCTTTGCCGGTTCTGAGGCTCAAAATGTACCGCACGATCTCGATGATATCCTTGTCTGTCAGGACCTTTGTATCGAGCCCCACGTCGAGCCCCAACCGCTTGTTGAGCTTAAGCCTTCCAACGGGGGAAAGGTCATACCGTTTCGGGTCGAAAAAGAGTCCGTTAAAGAGGTCCCTTGCCGCCCTTATCGTCGGCGGTTCTCCGGGCCTCAGTTTCTTGTAAATCTCGATAAGCGCCTCATCCTGAGTGCTCACCTTGTCCGTCAGTAACGTATCGCGGAGCGATGAGAGGTAATGCACATTATCGATAAAAAGCAGGGTCAGCGAATCTATCTTCAAGGAAAGGACCTTGTTGAAGGCATCTTCCGTGAGGACTTCATTGCCCTCCAGGATGACCTCTCCCGTCGTGGGATCGATGATGTCTTTTAAGGTGATCCTTCCTATGATTTCATCCTTGTTGATGCGGATCGTCTTTATGCCCGCAGCCTCCATCTTTCGTATGGCGCCCTTCGTAATCTTGCCGCCCTCTTTCACAATGACTTCTTTGGTGTCGGTTGCGGTGATATTCTTTGCAGTTTTGTACCCGACGAGCACATCGCTGACGACGATCGAAAAATCGTTACTGCCCTTGAGAATGATCGTGTCCACGGGATAGAACGTCTTCAGCAGGTCTTCATTGGAATATCCAAGGGCCTTGAGGACTATCGTGGCCGGGAGTTTCTTCCTGCGGTCGATCCTCACGTAGAGAATGTCCTTTGTGTCGAACTCAAAGTCGAGCCATGAACCGCGCGACGGGATGACCCTCGCGGAATACAGAAGCCGTCCGCTCGCATGCGTTTTGCCTTTGTCATGACTGAAGAAAACTCCGGGAGAACGGTGCAGCTGGCTTACGACAACGCGTTCCGTCCCGTTCACGATAAAAGTACCGGTTTCGGTCATCATCGGCATCTCGCCGATATATACCTCCTGTTCCCTCGATTCCTTCAGCTTTTTCTTCTCATTCGAATCCACCTCGAACAGGTTGAGCTTGACGCTTATCTTGATGGGAGCTGCGAACGTCGTGCCTTTCTGAAGACACTCCCGGACCGTATACTTAGGCTCGCCCACGGTATAGCCGATAAATTCTATCTCCGCGGTTTCGTTGTAGTCCGTGATGGGGAAAACACTGAGAAACGCCGACTGCAGCCCGCTTTCCTCTCGCTTCACAATAGGGATATCGCGCTGCAGGAATTTATCGAATGACCTCTTCTGTATCTCAATAAGATTAGGCACTTCCAGGAATTGAGGAACCTTCCCAAAATCCAATCTCTGTCTAAGAACCCTTGCCATATATCTCCTTCTCCGATTAAAGGAAAAGGTAGAGGCGGAGCAAACGCCCCGGTCCCTCTACCTGATTCTAACCCTTTAACACAATTTCTACTTAATTTCTACTGATGCTCCCTGCTCTTCCAGTTTCGCCTTCATCGAGGCGGCCTCTTCCTTCGACACGCCGGTCTTAACAGGCTTGGGAGCGCCGTCGACAAGGTCTTTAGCCTCCTTAAGTCCAAGACCCGTCAGTTCCCTGACGACCTTGATCACCTGTATCTTCTTGTCTCCTGCGCCGGTCAGAACAACGTCAAAGCTCGTCTTCTCTTCCGCGGCGGGTGCTGCTGCCGCGGCTCCGACCGCCGCGACGGCGACAGGGGCTGCTGCGGTAACTCCATACCTCTCTTCAAACTCCTTGACGAACTTCGACATATCGAGGATCGTCATATTATCGATAAATTCAAAAACCTCTTCCTTGGTAATAGACATTTACTGAAACCTCCTTGTATTAGTTCTTAATGTAAGTGTTCGTGTAAGTAACCCGTGTTTTAATGTTCTCCAAGCTGATGCCGGCACTATCCACTGACACTTTTTTTCTTTTCAAGCGCCTGCAGCGCGTAAGCGAAACTGCTGACCGTAGCGGAAAGAGCCCCGCACATCTTCGACGCCGGCGCCTGGAAGGCACCTGCCATCATAGACAGAATGACTTCCCTCGAAGGCAACTCGGCGATTTCCTTGACCTCGGCCGGCTCGCACAGCTTCCCTTCTATGACAGCGCCTTTTACCCGCAGCTTCTCATTCGTCTTCATGAATTCGAGGACTTTTTTCACCGCAAGCACCGGATCGTCATAGCCTATTGCCACCCCGATGGGGCCCTTGAATATACTCTCGGCCACGGCAACGCTGGTGTCCTTGGCGGCTATCTTCGCGAGCGTATTCTTTACTACGCCATAATCCAGGGTAGATTTCTTGAGCAGCCTTCTGAGATCCGTGAGTTCGGCCACGGTCATCCCTTTATAGTCCGTGAAGACCACCACCTTAGCCTTCGAAAACTTTTCTTTCAGGCCGGCTATTACCTGTCCTTTTTCTTCCTTGTTCAGTTTAGACCTCCTTTCCCAGAGACCCAGGCAGGCGAACTAACATTCCGTGAAAATGAGAGATGTACGACAAGGGTTCACTGTGCGATCCCCTCATCAGCACCTCCGGCCATTTTCTCATTACTTTCGCCTCGCATATCTAACGAGTGCAGATTAGCCTCGGTAGGCCCTTCCCCTCGGCCGCCCGGCGTACTGGCGGGTCCTCGGTCCGGATTAAGTCTTTGCGCCTACTGTCTCTGACTAAATATAATACGAACTCATGTCCGATTTTACTATTTACCCGCGCTGACGGACCCCGGGTCTATCTTCAGCCCCGGTCCCATCGTGGATGAGATACTCAGCTTCTTCACATACTTGCCCTTACTCGTAGAGGGCTTTGCCTTGTTCACCGAATCGATTATCGCCTTTGCATTGTCGATAAGCTTCTGCTCGTCAAAGGAGACCTTGCCTATCGGCACCTGCACGACTCCCGCCTTTTCAGCCTTATACTCGACCTTTCCGGCCTTGATTTCTCTGACCGCCTTTCCCACATCAAAGGTGACCGTACCGAGTTTCGGATTCGGCATTAATCCTCTCGGACCGAGGACTTTGCCTAGCTTCCCGACAACGCCCATAATATCCGGGGTCGCCACCACCTTATCGAAGTCGAGCCACCCTTTGGTTATCTTATCGACCAGGTCCTCAGCGCCGACAAAATCGGCCCCAGCGTCCCTGGCCTCTGTTTCCTTCTCTCCTTTTGCGAATACAAGGACCCGTACGCTCTTGCCGCTTCCATGCGGAAGAACCACGGTGCCTCTGACCATCTGGTCGGATTTTCTCGGATCAACCCCGAGGTTGAACGCCAGATCAACGCTTTCGTCGAACTTCGCATAGGCCATCTTCTTTACAAGGCCTACCGCCTCTTCAAGCGAGTATTCCTTGCCCGGTTCCGTCTTCTCTATCGCCGCCTTTATTTTCTTACCCATCTCGTGCCTCCTCTTAATCCACTATCTCAACGCCCATGCTCCTGGCGGTACCGGCGATGATCCTCATTCCCTCATCAGCGGAGTATGCATTCAGGTCAGGGAGTTTTGTCTGCGCTACTTCTCTCAACTGCGCCGATGAGATCTTTCCTACCTTGTCCTTGTTTGGTGCGCTGGAGCCCTTTATGATGCCCGCCGCCTTCTTGAGCAGTTCCGACGCGGGCGGCGTCTTCGTGATGAATGTAAAAGACCGGTCGGCGTAAATGGTCATTACAACCGGGATTATAGTATCACCAAGCGCCTGGGTCTGCGCGTTGAATGCCTTACAGAACTCCATGATATTCACGCCGTGGGGACCGAGCGCGGGGCCGATCGGCGGCGCAGGTGTCGCCTTCCCTGCGGATATCTGAAGTTTCACCTGGGCGATCATCGGTTTCTTAGCCATTTTTCTTTATCCTCCTGCCTTATTCAAACTGCTGAAAGTTAATTCTTTTCCACCTGGAAAAAATTGAGCTCTACCGGAGTATTCCTCCCGAAGATGCTGACCATAACGCGAAGTCGGCCATGGTCCATGTCAATGTCCTCGACAAAGCCGTTGAAATTACTGAAGGGACCGTCGGTGATCCTGACGCTGTCACCTTTCTGATACTGGGTCTTGACCTGCGGAACAGGGCCCTTCTCAACCTGTTGCATGATAATCTCGACCTCTTCCTCAGGTATCGGAACAGGCTTCTTCCCGCCGACAAAACCGGTCACCCTCGGAATATTTTTTATAAGATGCCATGTCTCGTCATCGAGCTCCATTTCGACAAGGATATACCCGGGATAGAACTTTTTATCGCTCTCCTTCTTTTTTCCTGCCCTCAGTTCCACGACCCTCTCGGTAGGGATGAGCACTTTCGATATCTTCTCCTGTATGCCTAAGGCTCCGATCTTTTCCTCGATGGAAAGCCTCACCTTCTCTTCGAACCCGGAGTACGTATGAACTACATACCAGTTTTTTCCCATGTCCCTACCTTATCGCCAGCCCGATCAGCTTCGTAAGCCCGAGGTCTACTATCCCGAGGAAAACGGAGACGACGACTACCGTAATGATCACTATCCATGTGGAGCCTATCAGCTCCTCCCTGCTCGGATACACAACCTTGTTGGTCTCGACCTTGACTTCTCTGAAAAACTGCTTAATCCTCTCTATCATTCATCCGTCCTCGTTCATATGGCAGGCCAGGAGGGATTTGAACCCCCATCCCTCGGATTTGGAGTCCGATGCTCTAGCCGTTAGAGCTACTGGCCTACATTTAGTGTCAGTGATTAGTGCCTGCGTCAGTAACAAGGTCAGATGATGCCCTGCAATAAGTCTCTGACACTGTTCACTGACACTATCCACTTCTTTATGCCTTCGTCTCTTTATGCATCGTGTGCTTCGCGCAGTGCCTGCAGTACTTCTTCCTCTGGAGCTTGTCCGTCGTATTCTTTTTGTTTTTCATGGTCGAATAGTTCTTGCTCTTGCACTCGCTGCACTGAAAAAGGAATATGTCCCTCATGCGATCACCTCGGTAACGACTCCGGCTCCGACGGTGCGGCCGCCCTCTCTTATGGCGAACCTCAGCTCTTTCTCCATCGCGATCGGCGAGATCAGCTCAACCGAGAGACTCACGTTGTCCCCGGGCATCACCATCTCCACTCCCTCG
>JBIOIY010000007.1:0-79188 GCA_044450345.1 Thermodesulfovibrionales bacterium
ATCGGAGTAGCCGCCGACAATATAGGTAGTAGCCGCCTGGAGCAGCACCATTATACTGAAGGCCAAACCGAGTTTTTCCACCCCGCCGCTGAGCTTCGCGACCTGAAGCACATAAAAAGGGCCGATGAATCCCATGACAACTGCCCAGATGGAGCTCACACTCGTGAATATGCGGAGATTCCTTTCATTCGTCGTGATCAATCGCCGGTCTCCGGCATGTATTTTATGTCCTGTCCGACAAGGGTCTCAAGTGTTGCATCCAGATAAGGCTTTTTGCAATCGGTCTCGTGAATGTTTCCGTCTCTCAGGACCTTCATAAACCTGCATCCCCCAAAACAGAGCGGCAGGTATTCGCAGTCAAGGCATTGCCCGTTCTTCCAGACATCAAGAGCATGAGACTCATGAATTTCGAATAAACCTTCTCTGAGGTTTCCTGCAGCAAACCCCTCCCACCCGATAAACCCGGGGCATTTGTAGATCGTCCCGTCATAACTCACCACAACATCATTCGTCAGCCCTATCATACAAGGGGCGGGAAGGATTTTAGGGGTCTTGAACCCCCGCTTAAGGATCTCCTCCCTAAGAAAAAGGGTGGCCTTGAATATCCAGGGTTCATTAATCGATTCGCTGCCGTCCCTGAATTCCGGAAGTGCAAACCTCCCGCCCGGCTTTACGACAGGATCAAATTTGACGATGAGAAACTTCTCCGGCGATAGACCCTCTGCGATGAGATAATCAAGGAGTTCGGGAAAACTCGTGTAGTTCTCCTCGGTATAGTTGCCGCCGATCTGGATGCTCAGGATATCATATACCTCTTTAATGTTCTTTACGATCGTTTCGAAGGTCCCGCTCCCGGATTTGAAAGGTCGAAAGGAATTGTGGTTGTCCTTTGGACCATCGAGCGTTATCTTTGCACTCTTCATCCCCAGGGCTGCAAGCTTCTTCGCTCTGGCCCGCGTCAATAGGGTTCCGTTCGTTACAAGATTGAAGGAGTATGTGAGCCCCCTGCCTTCAGACAATGATTTCAGTCTCTTAGAGACCCTCGTGATATCGTCAAAGCTTAAGAGGGGCTCACCCCCGTAGAAGTCGACATGCACGTCTTTGCCCTGAGAGAGGGCATGTTTTTCCAGAAAATCTGTCAGAAGCCCCAGGGTCTCCGTGGACATATAGTGCTTCCCCTTCATGTTTCCTTCATAGCAATAGGTGCAGCGCAGGTTACAATCGAGGTTCATAACTACAATGGCATTGAATCTTCTCGCGCGTTTGTTGATGTCATCAATAAGACCTTGCATTTCCCTTATTTCTTCATCCCTGTCAGAAACTAAAAAACCGAGTTCAGATAGAATCTTCCGATCCGAGGGCTCCAGCTCTCCCTTTTCTATTTGCTCAAGCGCGGTCTTAGGCAAGAGAATCGTTGATGCCCGCCTGGTGGAATAAAGGACCAGGTAGTCGGGATCATCTTCATAAGTATATGTCTTAATATATCTGGATAATTGCATTGCCTTTGAAAAAAGAGGGGGAGTTATCTCCCCCATCGAGTAAATCTTAAACTCAGCTCTCTACCATCTTAACGGCACGAAGGACCCGTAGCAGCAGACACCTAATGGACCAGACGACTCCTTTACCCCTTTGCTGAGGACGACTATCGCCTTTTTCATCTTTTCCTCCTCTCATATGATCTCAGAATACCTCCGATGGAGGCCCTATCGTTTATTTTTTCCAAAATGGGACGATCTCCTATTTCTATATCTTAAGCCGCAGTCCTGCCTCGACCCATCTTCTGGGGTTCTTGAAGGCATCCACCAGATATTGAGAGCCGTTAAAGATATTGTGGGCTGTGAAGAAGAGCTCCGCGTTTCTTTTACCAAAAGAGAGGACCTTTTTAGTGAGGCTAAAGTCCCATATTATAGAGTTATACTGAGCATTGAGTGCCGAATCCGCGTTCCACCAGATATAATGGCCCTTAAGCAAAGCTCTGAGCGATTTGTTGTCGTTGTAATGGATCCCCACATCATAGGTATAACGGGGGACGTCCAGCAGTTCTTCTCCGGTATCTCTATCGGTGGCATCGGTAAAGGCAACACCCGCAGAAATGGAGACATTATAGACCGGCACTGTTTTCAGCTCAAACTCGAAACCCTGTCTCCTCTGTTTTCCCTGGTTGACAGCCGTAAATGTCCCGTCACTCAAGGTCTCATTGAAAAGTGCATCAGTTATTTCATGCCTGAACGCTGTGCCCTTCAACCAGAGGTATTTTAGAACAGTTGATTCGATACCGGCCTGTACAGACCATACCTTCTCCATATGTAGGTCGGGATTCGGGACAGAGAAGGTACCAGTGCCGAAGGTCGCTGAAAGAGGAGGGGTACTGAACCCTCTTGCTCCAATGGCCCTCAGCATCGTTTTTTCACCAAGATTATAGGTCACCCCCAGACTCGGGCTCACGAAGCTGCCGTTGGTACTCGTATGATCATACCTGATGCCTGGAGTGAAGGCGAACTTGGCGGCTGTCATCGTGTCATTCACAAATACCGCCCACTTGCCAAGGCTCTGTTTTCCCCCGGTAATATTATTTGACTCAAGTTCCCCATAGTCATAGTCAAAACCAGAAACCACATCATGAATGCTGTTTTTCCATGTGAACTTGAGGCTCCCGCCGTTGTTCTTATCGTCATAATTGCTTGCCGATAGGATTTCCCCAGTACTGAGGCTGTTATTGATATGTTCTGCACGCTGACGCGAGGTCCTCAAAGATGCATTAAGGTCTGCGGTATCGGTCAGTGAATAATTAAACGAAAGCGTAGAAAAAAGATACTCGAAGGCGTTGCCGAAGGAGAGATCAACGGCTGGATACTGCCCCTCTCCCCTTGTCCCCTGGTTATAGCCAAAGGTGAAGGCGACGTTGGCCTTTGACGAAACATCCCACTTTAATTTCGAATAAATATTGTTTGAGTAAAAAGAGGTGTTGGGTCTTAACCCGTTTGAAACAAGATTTCCGCCATACAGGTAATAGGAAAGACTCTCCACCTTCCCCGAGACCTCAGCCCTGTAATCTCCCGTGTTCCTCTCTCCGTAAGACGCGGAGAGCATTCCTCCCGCCTTCCGTGATCCATCGCCACCCTTTGTTATGATGTGAATTATCCCGCCCAGTGACGAACCCCATGCAGAGGAGGCCGGCCCCTTGATTATCTCGATCCTATCGATAATTTGGGCGGGGACAGCGGCAATGTCGGCGAAGCTGTCTGAGAGGTTATTGAGTGTTACATCATCGATTATCACAATTGCATGCCTGAATTCCGAGCCCTGTATCCGGGCGGTATCAGCGCTTCCGGGGCCGCCCCGCGAGTCTACCTGAACGCCGGTTATATTAAAGAGGACATCGGCCAGCGTATGTGCGTTCATCTCCTCTATGTCTGCGGCTGTGATTACGGTCATGTTCTCGGCGACGTGGGAGATGAGTTTAGGATTCCTCGTGGGAGTCACTACGAGATCTTTCTCGCCGTAGAACATGTAAAGCGTATTGGTTTCATCTTCAGGCTGTGCCCAGGCATCAGAGATGAATGAAACAGAAAAGGCGAGAAGACAGAGGGCCATTATTTTTTTTATTAATTGGTCACCGTTCACAAAGTTTGATATAGTATGTGTAGTTGGCATATAACTTATTGCGTTTAAGCTAACTATATAAGAAATATTGCCTCTTGTCTACTATGGGGAAATTTGATTTGCGAAAGTATTTCATACTAATATTTCTTTTTTTACTTACTTTCGAGCACGCCTATGCGGGCCAAAAGAGCGTACTCATAGTCCAAAGCAGCAAGATAGGGCCTTACAACGAGGCGGTCGAAGGCTTCAAGAGCAGATGTCAGTGCACTGCAAAGGAGTTGGTCCTTTCAGATGCCGAAGGGCTAAACATATTCCGGGAAATCCGCTCATTCCAACCCGATGTCATTCTCGCCGTGGGGATCAACGCGCTTCTTAGGCTTAAAGCGATCAAAGATGTTCCCATCGTTTATGCTATGGTCTCCAACCCAGAGTCTATACATTTAGCGGGTGCCAACATTACGGGTGTCAGCATGAATATAGCGCCTGAAAAGCAGTTATCCCTCCTTCAATTGGCCTTCCCCGGCCTCAAAAAGATTGGTCTTCTCTACAACCCTCTTAAATCCGGGGGGTTCGTCGAAAAAGCACTCGCATCATCGAGGGACATGTCGATAAAAATCATTGTAAAGGAAATCCATCATCCCATGGATGTTCCTCTGACAATTAACAGTCTCAAGGACAAAATAGACGCGTTCTGGATGATACCCGACTCAACGGTTTTCTCACCAGAGACCGTAGAATATCTCTTCCTCTTTTCCTTTGAGAACAAGATACCTGTCTTGACCTTTTCGGAGAACTACCTGTCAATGGGCGCGGTAATGTCCGCAAATATAGATGCAAGAGATATCGGGAAGCAGGCCGGAGAAATGGTAGCGAAGATCCTGTCGGGGGCCAATGTTGCGGATATCCCAAGTGTTGATGCCCGGAAAGCCAACGTCACGGTAAATCTGATAACGGCAAAAAAAATAGGGAGACCCCTCAGCAACGAGACCCTTTCCCGGTGGAAGGTAATCAACTGAGATGAAAGCGAAATTAATCGGCGCTTTGAGAATAATCGGCCAGAGCTTCGGTACAAAGGTAGTTTCACTTTTGTAGTACGCTTTGATTTCAGGAAGGGCTTTCTTCTCCTGATGAAATCATAGTCTCAATTGACAGCCTTGCGTGTGCGCAGTATAGGAGGGAGTACACGACAAGGGTCTAAGCCCTCGTTGCTTTTTTTCGGGAAGTTATATTCTTGAGCTCTTCTTCAGATTGCTCTTGCAGCCACTACTCTTGTTTTGCCCACAGATCTTAGGCTCTGGATTCGGGAATGAAATACATTAAATGCTAATCACCGTATAGCAAAGAATGTGGAGTCTGACATTGCAGAAAACCCGACCCCTCACTGAAGGAGAATGGGTTGTTTCCCAATTTTCTATCCCAAAGCGCTCAAATAGCATAAGGACTTGAAAGGGGCGGGATTAACACCGGAACAGCAAAAATGTTGGGGAATCCGCTGGAATCCGCTGGAGGAGTGGATAAACATTAATTAAATCGGTAAAATGTATTCCACAGTACGGAGAAAGGAGCTAAACATGAAACTGTTTACGTTGGAAGAGAGACAGTACGAATTGGACAAAGAACTAAACCGTATTGTAGACATTACCATCAAAGAATATCAGCCTGAGAAAATAGTCTTATTCGGCTCAATCGCAGAAGGGACAACTCACGAATGGAGCGACATCGACATGCTGATAATAAAGGATACCTCTCTGCGGCCTATTGATAGGTGTCTTGAACTGTTCCGGCTTATTCAGCCCAAAGTCGGGGTAGATCTCTTCATTTATACTCCTGATGAATTCAAAACCCTCTTGGATGAAAAATACTCATTTCTGCTCAATATTCTGAAAAGAGGCAAGGTGATGTATGAAAAAGGAGACTGAAGAATGGATAAGAATTGCCATTGAGGACTTCCAGTCTGCCAAATACCTGTTAGAGAAATCCCTTTACAGGATGGTCTGCTATCATGCCCAGCAGACCGTTGAAAAACTGTCCAAAGCCATCCTCGTGCAGCACGATATAGATATTCCGCGCACACATAACCTTCTTGATCTGAATAATGCAATAAAAAAACTTGGATATAATGTCCCTCTTTCTGATGAGGACACAGTCTTTTTGAACAGTATCTACCGATCGCGTTATCCATTTGATGCAGGGCTGCTCCCCCACGGGGAGCCGACAGAGAAAGATGCTGAAAAGGCATTAGACATCGCGAAACAAATGACAGCCTGGTCCAGGGAGATTTTACAATTTTAGGAGCTTCACCAGTATTAATGATTATCTTCAAATAACGTGACCACGTTTGATCCTCCTTTCCAGCCTGAAGTGCATGGCAAGGTTATGTAGAGATCTTTCGTCTTTCAAAATGAAGTTTTGGCAACAGTACATCCAGAAATAAACGCCGGTCAGTCCGATTCAAAATATCACTTGCAGCCACCAAGTCGCGCCCTTGAGGGCAACCTGATATTAATGTTTCCGAGTTGAAAGGTTCATCCCCTATGTTCGTTCTCCTCGCTCCCCTATCTGCCATTTTTTCGGCATGGTACTGGGCGAAACTTATCGGGTAGCTCGGTTGAGCTGAATGACTCTCGGTCCTCGCGATGTCTTCCTGTACCCAACGCGAGTTTCATTTTTTGATATCTGAAGAATGCCGTTTCTACTAAGCACTTTTGGAAGATGAGACCGACGTTCATTTCTCCCCAAAGTCAACGCCGGAGCCCTCTTGCCAAAAAGCCTACAGGGAAGGCAAGTCAGGTCCTTGCCTCCCTAACATTGCCGTCTTATTTCCCCTTCAATTCTTCCGCGCGCATACTGTGCCATTTTGCAAAATCAAGATATTCAGCTTTCAATTTTTTGGCATCCTTGATGATTGCGTCGCAGTGGGCGTTCATTTTTTTGAGTCCGGCAACGGGCGTAACCTTTTCGTTTATGAAGAAATGGGTTTTGTAATCTCTCTTCATCTGTTCATGCTCTGTTATAACCGAATCCAGAGCAGCAGCCTTTTCTTCGTAGGATTTTGCCATCGCAAGATGGTCAGCAGCAACCTGTGATGGCTCCGCCGCGTATGCTGTATAGGTCACTGCAGAAGCCGCCATTATCGCCAAACATAGAACCAGAATTGTCAAAACTTTCATCTTTCTTTTCTCCTCCGTTTATTTGTGTGTTTACAACTCGTACAACCCATGTGCTTTCCTCTTTATGAACGAACAAAATCTCACCTCCTTTACTCGCTAAAGTCAGCTACCTAAATTTTATCAGTAATTTATGAAAGTAAAATGAAGATTTTTATGGAAAATAGATGTATTTTGCAGGAAAGCTACAATAATGTAAGAACGACATAGGATATCTCACGTCGCAGTCTTGCCGCGTTATAGAAGACCATGACCTTGTTCGCTGTTTCAGGCAGCGCGATATTCGGGGTCGCTTGATGAAAGGGAAATTAAAGTACGCTAAGGAGATTTGTTTTAAATAGGGCTGCCATAGTTCAACCTGAAAGGAAATACCAGCCTTGAGAGCCTCGCGGAAGAAAATAAAGTGGGAGACCGGCTGGGGATCGGGGATAACCGGTCTCCCTTGGGGAGAGACGACGATTTTTTGGGGATCTTGGAGGGATCGCCGTCCAGATTTATGTTAGCATTTCCTTCCTGCCAACTTGCAACTGCTTCGGGTATAAGGTGTAGTGGTTGCAGTTTGGTCTAATAGCTCGGTTTCGCTCAATGGAAAAATGGAAGGAGCCCTCTGCCTGGCCGCGTAACCAAAGGACTCCGCTAAAAGACGGGAGGAAAAACAAAGGGCGCGGAAAATGATTCTCCGTGCCCTTTTAGTCAGATTTGGTGATCTGAATTTATTGAACTACAAAATGTGTTGTCCAGAGATAGTAGGTTGACATATTCCCACCTGTCGGGGTTGCCATTAGACCAACTGTATAGGTTCCCTTTGGAAGCGATGAGGTAGGCATATTAGTAATGGGGGTTTGATCTATGGAAGTAACGCCAGCTATCCAGGGCTCAAAACCCATAGATACAGGCTTTAAAGTGCCGTCCGGATGCATCAGGTAGACAGTAAAGGGATCAACTGCCGGTGCATAGGCTGTGAGGTACATATCCATAGGACCTGAGAATTGACCGATCGCTGCATGGACGGTAATCATATTGCCACCCATAGCAACAGATCCAACACCTATAGGCATTGAATTAGCAATGTCTGTCCCCATCACCGGTCCGGTTGTGGGACCATACTCGAACATCTGTTGGGCCATAGGCATCTGCATATAAGTTCCGGCTGTGCCGCCAGGCATCATCCCGGTGCCGCCAGATATTCCGGAACCGCCGCTGCCCATCATCGCCTGAGAGCTGCCTGCGAAGGCAAGCATACAGGTTAAAATTAATACTAAAGTAGTCCTTTTCATAAGATTTATTTCTCCTTTTTCTTTTTGCTAATTTTCTTTCTGCTAGGATGCAGAAAGAACCTTCAAACGTTAGCTTACAGTTGCAAAATTAAGAAATTGTGAACTTCTCATTAAATCTTTTTAATCGATCCTTATATATCAGAAGGGCTGAATTCTATAAGCAAACGTAACTGCGGACGCCAATATCATGGCTGCCGCCAAAATAAACACTACTTTTTTCTTACTGATCATACCTTTCATTTTACCTCCCGAAAAAATTGCTTCTCTTTTTTTTAAAAACATCCACATTCAGAAATCATCTGAGTGGAGATACAAAGTAATACACACCACCTTTCCTGAATTGTTTGCTCCCTAAAAGAAGGGTACCTTTGTCGGGTAATCTATAGTTTCAATTTGAAGAAACTATGAAGAATAGGTTAAAGAATCTTAATGATCTCCATGCCGCCTCCATGCCAAGAATTCAATATACATGAAAACTGAAATATAATGGGTATCTAAGAGAAGTGCTAATCGGTAATGTATTTATTAAACGATTTAATGGATACTTCATAATATCTTCACTTCGAGGCCGTATGGTACTTAACAAAAGGTAAGTACACTGCATTTTTGCAGAAAGAAAAAAAGGAGAGGTGAATCAAATGAAAAAGACTATTTTAGTATTGATGTTAACCTGTTTGCTTGCTTTCGCAGGCAGTGCAGGAGCGGCTATGGGCGGAGGCATGATGGGAGGTATAACGACTACAGCGATGATGGGCGGAGGCATGAACATGACAAATACGGGTGGGTTCGGCATGATGAACGGTATGGCAGGATCGCCTGTCGTGGGCGATGATGGTACTGCATACCTTGTGTCGTACAATCCGACGGTTTCTCCAGGTTCCATTCCCACAAGCAATTCCTTCCAGTCAACTGTGTCAGCCATTACGCCATCGGGGCAGATAAATACAATAACCCTCAAAGGAATAGTCTCAAGACCGGTAGTCTCTGGTAATGTGCTTGTGGCAACAGCATCTTTACCCGATCCAAGCAACTATAACGTTGTAGGCTCTCTCGGAACAGGCTCGACGGGACAGTCTGTTCTTTATGCGATAACAGTGCCCATAACGCCTTCCACCGTGCCGATAGCTGTCACTATGGATGGTGAATTTGCATCGGTTCCAGTTATGACAACCGACAAGGTCTATGTAACCACTACGGACTTCGGCATTGCCATGATGCAGGGCAACACCACCTTCGGCGGCATGTATGGAAACTTCAATTTCAACACAGGAACTGCCAAGTCGTATCTCTACATCGTAAACTTCGACGGAAGCCTTGCAGCAAAGATTCCGCTTCAGTAAGAAAAATCTTCAAGCGCCCTGCTAATCAGTGGGGCGCTTTCATTATGCTCACACAAAATTTCCATCTTCTCGGTGATCCTTCAACATTAGGGAAAATTTTCGCTTCTGCGCAAGTAAGGGCCTGACTTTTCCTTTCTATATAATGCCGTTATGCAATTCAGCCCTAAGACATAAGATCAAATTAAGAAGATTTAATGGGAAGTTCACATTTTCTTCATTTCGAAACTATATCGTAGATATCAACATGCTCCAAGTTTAAAGGGAGAACAATAAGAAAGTGAATCAAATGAAAAAAGGTCTAATCGTTATCTTGGGAACAGTGTTTATCCTTGGCTTCATGTCCGTCTCTTTTGCAGGGATGGGCAGAGGGGGCTCTGGTGCAGGCGGCTTTGGCGGTGGATTCTCCGGCAGTGGTTACGAAGGAGGCCAGATGGGAGCGGCTTCCGGTAGTATTGGTAGCTACAGTGGCGCAGGGAATATTGCTGCGACCAGCCACAGGGGTACAGGCAGTAACACTACGGGAAACCATAGAGGCACAGGCAACGGAACTTCAGGCAATCGCAGAAGCGGTAGAGCTGGTGCCAATGGTACTCATAAGGGAACAGGTAACGGAACAACTTCGATCAACAGGGTCGGCAGGTAAAAGCGGTACTTCTTCTGGGGCAATATCAGATAACAATCAAGAGGTTTTTGATATTCTCCCTCCAGCTCAAATTATTTTGCCATAAAAGGATGGTGCTATGAAAAACGGAAAATTAGTATTCTTGGTCGTAGGAGCCTTTCTTCTGGTCCTGACAGGTCTTACAGCCAAGAGCAGCGCGGGCGTTAATCTAAACATCGGAATAGACATTCCCCTTCCGGCGTTAGCGATACCTGTTCCCCCTTCCGTGGTAGTGATACCGGGCAGCTACGTGTACTACGCGCCCGACACTAACGCTGACCTCCTATTCTATCACGGCTACTGGTATCGTCCTTACGAGGGAGGTTGGTACAGAGCCCATTCCTACAACGGACGGTGGACTCGTCTCGCTTCCTCAAGAGTTCCCCGGGCGCTGATTGATCTGCCTCCGGGCTATCGCGGTATGTCGCGTGGTCGTGGAAAGATAGCGTACGGACAATTGACGAGTAACTGGGGAAGATGGGAGAAAGAAAGATACTGGGACAACCACAGGGAAGAGCAGGAAGATAGGGCAATGGGCCATATGGCTCACATGGGCAGAGGTAGAAGCGACTGATAAGCAGCGAAATCGGCTTGCGCGTTTCAATTTCAAATAAACGAAGTTTTAAAAAAAGGAGAATCAAATGAAAAGGACTATTTTAGTATTGATGTTAAGCTGTGTGCTTGCTTTCGCAGGCAATGCTTGGGCGATGGGGATGGGCACTGGCGGCTCCGGAACTACGACCGGCGGCACTGGAATGACAAACGGCGGTACCGGAACAACGACTGGCAGTGCGGGAACGATGGGAACTTATATGCAGATGCCAACGACCCGGCAGATGTTTGAGTATGGCCCGACAACTTCTCCGGTAATGGGGACAGACATTTCCACCGCGATGCCTATAGGTGTTGGGTCAGTCGCCATGGGCGGTAATATGATCACTGTCCATGCAGCGATCGGTCAATTTTCAAATCCTATGGATATGTATCTCACAGTCTATGCGCCCGCAGTTAACCCTTTTGATATCTACCTGATGCATCCGGACGGTTCTTTACATCCCGTGTCTGCGGGTGTCGAGCCCTGGATGACGGGCGTTACTTCTATAGACCAGACCCCCATCACTAATATGTCTACCGCAGGACTCGATAAGGGGACATATACGGTTGGTCTTATGGCAACACCGACAGGTGGGAATATGTCGACCTACTATATGTGGACAACACATTTTGTAGTTCAATAAACTTAGCTCACAAAATTCGAACAATAATGGCACGGAGAACCATTTCCCGTGCCCTTTTCATTTCCTCGCGTCCTTAAACGAGGTATTCAGGTCTTCAGCGTACTGATCTTCATTATGGCTCTTCATGTAACTATAACTTGACGACCCCTCATTAAAATGCCTAAAGGCCATATTTTATTCATATTTCCTTCAAGATAGCATGCTACCGTAAGTTTACGGAGGTTATAAAACAAAAGATGAAACGATACAGTTTGAGATGGCTGGTAGTTGTATTAGCGGTTCTTGCCGCGTCCGCCATAGTGGAAGGTACTCAGCAATATGCCTCAGCTCAAAAGGAGGTCTCCCTCCGGCTGGGTGAAACAAGGTTCACCCTTGATCCGAACATGTTTAGCGACGCGAGGGTGAGGCGGGCATACCAGGTCGCAAAGGAAATCCCCCAGGTACTGGACAGTATCTATTGCTTCTGTCAATGCGAGGAATCGTTCAAACACAAAAGTCTGCTGAGTTGTTACGTCGACAACCACGCCTCTTCCTGAGATATATGTCTTGGGGAAGCCATTCGAGCTTCCGAGTTGTACAAGAAAGGCTATTCAATAAAGAAAATCAAGGAAACGGTCGAAAGAGAATATAAACGCTAACGTTACCAATAATTCGGGGAAGGAGAAGAAATGAAAAAGATCACTATAGTTTCGATGGTCCTGCTTCTTATAGCAGGTATTGCCTATGCTAAGAGCTATGAGGTAACAAAAAAGATTGGCGAGTACACAGTAGTTGCGACGATCGACAAGAACCCGCCCGTGGTCGGCGACAATAACATCACAATCGAAGTCAAGGACGCAGCCGGCAAAGCCGTCACAGACGCAAAGGTGAAGGTCGAATATTCAATGCCCGCGATGCCCGGAATGCCGGCAATGGATTACAAGACTGATGCGGCATTGAAAGGGAACGCTTATCAGGCCAAAATGAACCTTTCTATGGCTGGTGGATGGAATGTGGCCGTAAAGACGATGCGAAGCGGAAAGGCTGCTACGATAAAGTTCAGCGTAGACGCTCACTAAGATGAGACGAAGGGTTAGCATACCTCGAAGTAAATGGCCGTCGCTTGTTAGTGCTTTCGCAGTCATCACTTCTGTGCTTCTAATCAGCTCGTTGGGTTATGCCCACGACCTCGTCTGGCCTGGTGAGAAGCTGAGGGCCCTTTTTCCTAAGGCGGAATCTTTCGAACAAAAGAACCTCTATGTTTCGGACGAACAAAAGGCCGTCATCGAAAAAGCTCTCGGCGGACGGTTGCCCGCAGAGGACCTTAGGCCTTCAATATATTTTGCCGCCGTTAAAGACCGTCCTGAAGCGTCCCCCAAAAAAGCTGCTGCCATAATCTTTATCGACGCTCTGGGTGAGGGCGGAAAGATCGAGATGGGCGTTGTGGTCAGCGGCAAGGGCGACATAATGAAGGTGCGGATATTTGAAAATAAGGAATCTCCGAAACTTCTGGACCAATCGTTCCTGAAGCAGTTCGAGGGCAAGAAGGCATCCGAATCCTTTAAAGTTGGGACCGATATAACCGCTCCCGCTGCAATGGTGAAATCAGCTCAGGCCGTCGCCTCTGGCGCAAGGAGAGGACTTCTCATAATCAACGAGATGTTCAGGAAGAAATGAAGAAGATATTTCTGATTCTCACGGTATTTCTCCTTGTAGGGGCCAGGGGGAATTATGCTTTAGGTATGGAAGGTCATGATCACGCTGCTGCGATCTCCTTCAGAATAGACGGTGCTAATGTAACTTTCAGACTCGACCCCGAAACATATCAAAAGGAAACAATTCCCAAAGCAGTCGCATCCTTGACTGACCCTATGTCGGGATCACCCATATATGACGCCGAACTCTATATAAAGCTCGAAAAAGACTTAACCATGAATCACACCATGCAGCAAATGAGTTCACCATCCGGAAAGGGGAATGAAAGCAGAGGCCTCGATTTCGGTGAGACGATGGATATGTCGTCCATGACATCCATGGTAGACCTTTCCAGTTTCAAAAAGCTTCAACCTGAGCAGATGGCCGGGACGTTTTCGGCCGCGTATCCTCTTCAGGACAAAGGAGACTATACATTCACACTCGCCGTAAAGTCCCTTCAGGGGAAGACCTTTGCAGACCCCTTGGTTTACGGCGGCAGGATCTCCTATCAGGAAAAATCCAGGGCTCCTCTCTACAGGATGCTCTTTGTAATAGTCGTTATTTTATTGAGCGGACTTCTTGGGGCTGTGATCCTTTATCAAAGGAAGGCTCTCAAGCTTGATCCCGGCCAAAAGTTAAATTTGCTCGACATTCCGTGGCTCCGTAGTTTCTTCAAGTCAGCATGGTTCCAGCCGGTATTCCAGATCCCCGTACTCTTAATATTTCTGATCATAATCGCCGCAGGGTTGTTCGACATACAGCAGGGGGACAGGAATATCGCAACATTGCTGATGTGGACCATATGGTGGGCAGCTATTATATTTACCTTCGTTTTAGTCGGAAGGATATGGTGCATGATGTGCCCGTTTGGTGCTATACAGGATTGGATTGGGCGACTGATAAGCATGAACAAGGATTTCCCAAAACCCATGAGAAACGTATATCTATCGAGCTTCATCTTTTTCGGTCTTACCTGGTGGGACAGCTACAGCGGTATCGTGAACAAGCCGGCTCTTACGGCATATCTCCTGGTCGGTTTCTTTGTGGTCGCCATAGGGATGGCGGTTGTTTTTAAAGGGAGGGCGTTTTGCAGGTATGTCTGCCCTATCGGGGGGCTCATAGGGATATATGCCATGTTCAGTCCTATTGAACTCAGGCACAAGTGTCTCGATGTTTGCCGAGGGCATAAGATAAAGGAGTGTATTAAAGGGACCGAAACAAGTCATGGCTGCCCGATGCTTGTAACGCCCATGACACTTGATAGGAACAACTATTGCAATTTCTGCAGCGAGTGCATTAAATCGTGTTCGCAGGACAATATCGTCATACGGACGAGGAGCTTTGCAAAAGACCTATGGGTATCTTCAAAGGGATATCTGGACGAGGCGCTCCTTGCAATCGTGCTGGTAGGCATTACGTTAATCGTTACAGGGGTTATGGTTGAGCCATGGCATGGGTGGATGGACATTGTCGGAAAGATTTTACCCTTCGACACGCTCGGAATAGTTTCACATACCGCAAGGGAAAAGGCGACTTTCCTGATTGTCTTTACTGTTGGGTCTCTTATAATCGCACCGCTCCTTCTTTTAATTAGCAGTCTGGCGGTCAGGAAGGTTACAGGGCCGGAATCTCCGCTTTCTCTGAAACGTACATTCGTTCAGTTTGCATATATGTTCATACCGGTGGGGCTGTCCATGCACCTTGCCCATAACATGAACCACCTTTTCAAGGAAGGTCCTGAAATTGTCCCTGCCGTGGAGAGGTTAATGAATTTTGGCAGCCCGGATTGGTCGGTTATGCCGCTTATGGGACAGGAATCTATATTCTGGCTCCAGATGGGAATTTTTCTTGTGATGAACATCTTTTCCCTTTACGCGGGGTACAGGATAGCAGTGAAATACTATGGGGACAAGGCCCTGAGGGCGTTCATACCCATGGCGTGTCTTGCGGTTCTTTTTATGGTCATTAACGCATATATCCTCGGGCAGCCGATGTCGATGAGGCATCACCATTGAGAGGGGAGAAATGATTGCACGAGTCTTTGCCGGCATAATCTTCATCGTCCTTGGGGTTGCAGCGACAGCTGGGGCGGACCTCGATCTTGACAAAGAGGTACTCGTCATCCCTGATACTCATAACGAGAAACCCTATATATGGAATGTTGTGAGAAACCCCCGTGGGTATGAGCTTGTAATGGAATATGGCGGCCCGGCCACAGGACTAAATGATCAGTTTTCGTTTGAGGTGAAAAGGGAATCATCCGCTAAAATGGATGATATGCAAGTCTTCATCACTGACGAAGACCTTCATACCTTTGCCCACGTCAGGCCTGTAATTAGCGGTGCCGGCAAGTATTCATTCAATTTCGCTGCGCCCGATGCTGGCAAATATCGTTTCGAGATGGTCTTCAGGACAGATGCGAGTTGGGTAAATCTTCGGCAGGACATAAGGTTGAAAAAAGCCGCAGGTAAGGTGGAACCCGCTTTGAAGCCCGGTGATGAGGACTACGATGTTAAGGTAAAGCTTTATCCCAAGAAGATCTATGCGGATCACGTCGGTACCTTTCTTTACGAGATAAGCTACAAGGGTAAGCCTCTAAAGGATATCGAAAAGATAGACGGCTCCGACATGCAGGTTGCTGCGTGGGATGAGGACCTTAAAGAATTTATTCATATGACGCCCAAGCAGAACCTCGGTGGTCCCGATGTTGCCGTCAGCGTCGTGTTTACGAGGCCGGGCAAACATGCTGTCTTTGCGGAGTTTAGACATAATGGTATAACGAGGAGGGTCGATTTCGTCGTCAATGTCTACAGGGAGCCGAGCCAGGACAAAGGATCTCTTCCCTATCTCGGACCCTCGGAGTGAACGGGCGGTGTTGTTGATGTGGGCAGTAGGTAGTGATAAAGTTTTATTATCTCACGAAGGCTTAGACACAGCGCTCTGATTTACCAAGGAGGTGGTCGGTATGCACTGGGGCGATTACGGTTGGGGTATGGGAAATGGCTGGGGGATGGGGTTCGGATGGCTACTTATGATTATTTTCTGGCTGTTGATAATATTTGGGGTCGTTTATCTCATCAAATTGATTGCTGGAGGAGGCAAGAAAGAACAGCTTGAGGAGGCGCCCCTCGATATCCTGAAGAAACGCTACGCAAAGGGAGAAATATCAAGGGAAGAGTTTGAGAAGATAAGAGAGGATCTCACCAAGAGTTGAGGGTAGTCAGAAAGGCATTCCAACAATAATGAGAGACGTTCTCGATGTAGCAGAAAACGGCTTAACCTTTTAGAAATGGGCTACGCAAAGCAAATACATGCGGTAAAGGGTGGCTTATAATAAGAAGGGTAAGCCGCACCTTTGTCAGTGGTTCGACTGATGCGCATTGGGCCGGGAAAGACTACCCGGTCGCCGAGGGGTGAGACATGAAATTTGGAATCCTTGCAATCCTTCCTTTATTTATTCCTTCCACTGCATGGGCTTTTGTGCCGCACTCCTACGCAGAGACCTACATCCATCAGATGGGGCATATATACTTCATCTTCTCATGCATATTCATTATATGGGTAATCAGGCATCATAATTTACAGGATAAAAGGGGCTGGCGATATATATTCCTCTCCGAAATATTTTTCATTCTTTGGAATATGGACGCTTTTGTCGGCCATCTAACAGAATTCTGGATCAAGCCTTCACAGATAACCGGTGGGAGTGCGGGCTGGGATTACTTCTTCAGACATGTTTCATTACAGGGCTGGGAATCCCTTTATTATGTGACGAGATACGATCATTTTTTGTGTATCCCCGCGATGTTCTTTTTTGTTCTGGGACTAAGAGAGCTTTTGGCGGAAGAGGAAAAAAGCCCGGTTGCCGCTGTCCTCTTGCCTTTGTTTCCCATCATGTTGGCCGACATGGCAGGCGGCCTTGTCATGATCGTTTTATCACTGATGTGCCTTTATACCGCCGTAAAACTTTACAACACAAATAGAGAAAACACCCTCTGGAACTATCTGTTGTGGCTTTCGTTGGCACATTTTGTCTTTTCCTTTTCGCGGTCAGCTGGTCATATCCTCCAGCGTGTTCTCATACCAACCGGTTACGGACACATTTGGAGGTATCTGGAGCCATATAGTGGAAGTCTGAATACCTTCACCTTTATCGTGATAGGCTCTGTGAGCCTGTTTTTCTTCAGGACGTATGAGACCTATCTGAAGATATCGGATGACAACAGAAAAATAGAGGGCATCAATGCGGATCTGACGGAACTTAACCAGGAGCTTGAGACGATGGTTGCAGAAAGGACGATGAGCCTCATGGCGTTGACTGTGGCCGACAGGGTAAGAAACCCTGCCGCAGTGATTGGTTGGACGTGCAAAAAGATCCTTGAAAAGGAAGGGGACCCCGAGATAATTAAGGAAGGACTGAAAGATGTGCTCGATGAATCGAAAAAGCTGGAGTCCATAGTCAGAGACTTTGAGACGCTGTTGAAGAGCAAGCAGTCCATGTTCAGGTATGAGGATATAAATGAGATTGTAAGAGGGATTGTCCCTATTGTGGAAAAAGAGACCGAAGAGAGGGGCATAAGGTTCGATATTAATCTCTCTAACGATCCCCTGAAGATAAATACTCAAAAGAATTTGCTGAGGGCGGCAATTTTCCATCTTGTCAGAAATTCCATTGAGGCGACACCCCAGGGCGGCAGAGTAGCAGTTACAACCGCCGGAGACGGCGACAAGGTCATCCTGACGGTTTCAGATACGGGTTCGGGCGTTCCAGAGGAGGACATCGATAAAATATTTGACCCATTTTACAGCACCAAGCGTCTCAGGTTCGGAATGGGGCTGCCATTGGTGAAACAGATAATATCGGAGCATCTTGGGGAGATAATAATTGAAACTGCCCCCGGAAAGGGCACGACGTTCAAGATACTGTTTCCGGTCAGATGGCTCGGGAAGAAGTGACATCCATTTACTTCAGAGGTCGATTTCATCAGGATCACATACGGCCCATACAAAAAAATGAGGTCCCCTCTTATGTCCAACGCCTATGGCGCCTTTGGTGAGATACAAGGCCCATGCCCAGTCTGGCTCGAACATGCTGGTTGTAGATGACCAGTAGGATTCCTGTATGCACTCGAAGGGATGTCCGGATGGCAATGCAGGACTGTGCATTCCGCAATCCACGAGCGATTCGAGTTCATTGATATTGGGTAGTCGCCATCCGACCTTCCCTGTCGCCCTTTGATTAAGCTGGGCCACCTCCTTGAGCGCATCAAGCCAGGTAACGGGGCCACCGGCAAGGTCTGCGCGCTTTGCCCAGCAGAGTGCCGTCAGACGGTCAATAACGACATCGTCTATGACTTCAAAGCGGGGTTCAGGCCAGGGACGTCCGAAACGGAATTCGCCGTCCTGTCCCGAACCTTCACAGTGAATACATCGTCCGTTAGAATCATAACATTGCGTCTGTCCTGTGGCAGGCAGGATAGAGTGCCCTCCGGCTCTGACCGGCCAAAGCAGAGAGAACTGCTCCTTGTTTCCGTAAAACATGCGGGCGCCTTCCATATGGACATACCAGGCGTACGCAGGATTGATCACCGAAGTTGTGGATGTCCAGTACCACCCGATAAAGATATTGGTAAAAGGGTGGCCTTTGGGCAGTGCCGGTTTATTCGTCTGATGACTCACGAGACTTCGCAGTTCGCGACGGTTGGGGAGACGCCAGTCCGAATAGCCGAATGCCTTTTCTTGATTCATGCCTGAAATGTAATCCAAAGCCTCCTGCCAGGTCAAAGGGAATTCAGCAGGGTTTGCGTTTCGCGTCCATATCAGTCCCGTGAGGCGATCCAGAACGACTCCTTCAAGTTGCTTAAAGCGCGGCGCAGGCCATGCGATGCCCCTTTTAAATTCCGCATCCTGCCCGCTGCCCCGGCAGGGAATCTCGTCGCCTTCCGTGTCGTGACAAGTTATCTGACCCGTCTGGAGATAACAACTTGCTCTAATTTCCTGATTATGACTTTCCATATTCAAGAAAACCGCGACTTTACGGTTACACTTTCCCTTCCCGTTAAAATAATTTATTTTATCACCAACAGATGACTGGAAGAACCAGCCAGCGAGACTTTGGGGATCTCGATGGTGCCGAGCGGATTGACACTCCTGAAAAAAGAGGGATGATTAAGATAGCAACAAAAGTCCTCCCTATTGGGAAAGAGAAGAACTTGAGGCAGAGGAGGTGACAACAATTGCATTGTGACCTTGGACGGGCTGGGTTGTTGGCAGCCGTCCCGAATCCAGGGAAAAATTGGTGAGATTTTCTAAAGTAAAATCATGCTTTAGTAGAGAATGTCACCCGCAAAGAGGAGGTTCAATGATGAGAAAAGTATTCTTGATTGGATGCATCATGGTTCTGGCACTATCGGCTTCCTACAGCTTTGCCCAGATGGGAGACCAGCAGAAGGAAGGAATGGGCTCGTCGGAAATGAAGGGCGGCCAAATGATGAGCCGCGATATGATGGTAAACATGACGGATATGATGAAGCAGATGAACGAGATGATGGAGAGGCTGTCTCATCCCATGCACCATATGACTGTAACAGACCATAAACAAATGTATGACTTGGGCAAAGTTATGCGTAAGATGGCGGCTGAAATGAACGAGATGGCTGCACACATGGAAAAGGGCGAGATGGACGCGGCAACAGTCAAAAAGATGCAGAAAAGAATGAAGGCCATCAACCAGGAGGTAGAAGTCTTGAAGAAGGAAAACAAGTGAGAGTAGACGACGCGTGAATGATGAACGAACTATTCATTAAGCGTTGTCCACTGCCGTCTTCAAAAAGAAAAACCTTGAAAGCAAAGCACCGGACGAGCGAATGCGCGCCCGCAATATTTCTTTATTTGAGAAAGCGCTTGCAGTTGCACTCTGCTGTGATAGACTGATAGCAATAGCAGAACTTGCTTAATCCTTTCGGAATTCTTGCTGCGGGGCTCCGCAACACCTTTTCTTGCACTTTCTGCGAATACGCTGAAACTGTCCGCGATAATTGAAGTGATGCTTATGAGAACGATGCTCAATAGATATCGCAGCGCGGCAGCGTTCATTTTTCTGTTTGTAGGCGCCTCTACCCTTTGTTCGAAAGCTGAAGCTTTCGGGGATGGTTATATTGGAGCTGAAAAATGTGCCGTTTGCCACAGGGGAGAATATGATGGCTGGCAGAAATCCGGCCATGCCCTCATCCTTCGCAAGCCGATAGATTCAACAGCCAGTGGAATTCCCCTTCCTTCAGGTTTCGGGCGGAATGATATTTCATATGTAATCGGCGGACACAGATGGAAGGCGCTTTTCGTTGATAAAAACGGATATCTGATAACCTCCAACATCTCCGGCAAAGGAAAAAATCAATATAACCTAAAAAGTAGGAAGTGGGCAGATTATCTTCCTGGTCAAAAGACTCCGTATGACTGCGGCGGCTGTCACACGACAGGCTATTCGCCTGATGGTCATCAGAATGGGCTCGAAGGCATTGTAGGCACGTGGCAGCTTGAGGGAGTTCAGTGCGAGGGATGTCATGGGCCGGGCTCCGCCCACGCGGAATCGACGAAAAAATCGGACATTAAGATCATCAAAGCTGTTTGTGCCGGGTGTCATGGGATAAAACCATTCGATTCAATCCGACTGAAGGGTGTCTTCATCGAACCATACACGGAAGCAAATCAGCTTTCGAAGAGCGGGATGAAAAATCTTTCGTGCACCGATTGCCACAATCCTCATCTCGATGCTGGAAAGTCCATAAAGCAAAGCTGCGAATCATGCCACCGGAAAGCCTCTGAGAGATATCGGGGAAGCTATATGTTTCAAAAGGGTGTTGTTTGCACGGATTGTCACATGCCTCCCGCTGGCATAGTCGCCACAGGGGATCCAAAGCTATTTCGCGGAGATCTGAAAAGCCATATCTTCGTGATCGACCATCGCAAGGACTTTCCGTCCATGACCGTAAACGGGGAGACTGTGAATCCAGGGTACTTGAGTGTCGATTACGCCTGCACGCCCTGTCACAACATTTTCGAAAACAGACAGTGGGCTGTCAGTTTCGGGGCTGTATCGCACAGGATAAAGATAACTACAAACATCAAAATTATGCGTCTTCAGTTGTCACTGGCCCTGCTCGGCTTTCTTTCTTCCCTTGTGGCCCTCGGTTCCGCCCTCTCCCTCAAGCAATGGATTCTTCCTTCTCTCAACAAAAAAAGAATGCTTAGCATCCATAAGCATGCGGCCTGGATCACTTTTGCGCTCTACGTCTTCATTTCCATTATGTGCATCTACTTCCATTTCCCGCTTAACGCTCCCCAAAAGGCCCTCGCGATGGGCTGGTTTTTGATTCATCCGATAAACGGAGCGCTCGGGGTCATAATCTATAGTGGAAAGATCGTAGCAGTCAGAAAATTCAAAAAGGGTTGGGCTACGCCGGGTCTCACTTGGGGGATAGGACTTTCGGTGTTCTGGCTTTTACAGTACGCTACAGCCGTATTTTCCTATTTTGGGAGGTGACTTCATATTCCCTTCATATGAAAGGATAATTATAAGCGAAAGGAGAAATGCTATGGACTGGTTACGCGAGAATTGGTTTTTCGTCGTGATCTGGCTCCTCTTTATCGGCATGCACCTCTTCGGCCACGGTATGCACGGAGGCGGCTGCGGAGGACACGACGGTCACAATAGAGAGAAAGAAGGCGGTGAACATGGAGAGCACGGTGAGCACTCGCAGGACACGAAGGAGCAGAAAGGAGGCCACGGATGTTGCTAAATACAAAAATAGTAAGCTGGTCTTTGGGCATATTCTTCGCGATATCTTTCATGCTGTGTGTCCTTTATGGGCTTGTCGTCCCCCCCAAGCTCCACGGCATGTCTGCATTTCTTGAGGCTGTCCTTCCGGCTTTTAAGTGGATAACATTCGGAGGATTCATTCTCGGCCTTATCGAGAGCTTTCTTTACGGAGTTTATATCGGCATTGTGTTTGTGCCGATATATAACTTCATTAACAAAAGATGGGGAGCATGAGGGGAAAATAAGATGCACGGCGAAGACATAACCTATGCCTATGGCTTCTGGAGCCTTATTCGCGGGGAAGGCCGACGCGAGGAGGGAAATTGACAGAAACCTATGTATGGTTTGTATGGTCGCTCGGTCTTCTTTTAATCTGGCTTGCTGTCTTAACCTTCTACCGCACGGCGCGACGGAGAATGCTTTGGGCGAGTTTTCTTACCATGCTATTCGGTTTTTCTGAGCCTCTTTTTGTTCCCGAATACTGGAACCCGCCGTCGCTGTTCGACCTGGCCCGCCGAACAGGCTTCGATATCGAAAGCCTTATCTTCTGCTTTGCCATAGGTGGGCTTTGCCTGGTTTTGTACGACCTCATCTTCAAGGTGGAACATGAAAAAACGACCTGGACCGAGCGTCATAACCGGCATCACCGCTTCCATTTCTGGACGCTCATATCTCCCTTTATCGTCTTCCCGCTTCTCCATTTCTTTACGCACTTTAACCCGATATACGATTCAAGCATCTCAATGTTCCTGGGCGGTCTCGCAGCGTTATGGTGCAGGCCGGACCTAAAGACGAAAATCTGGGTAAGCGGCGTCATTTTCACGCTTTTCTACTTTGTGTATTTTCTTCCGTTAGTGCTATTCATTCCGGGGTTTGTCGAGCGTGTCTGGAGGCTCTCTGCCATTTCGGGAATCCTGATTGCCGGAATACCGTTAGAGGAGCTGATGTTTGCTTTCACCTTCGGGATGCTATGGTCCAGCTATTATGAGCATCTCACATGGCACAAGATAAAGGGCCAGTCGCATGGTATTAGGAATTGAGGCCCTGTAAGCCGGCTGATATGCCGCCTCTATCGCCGCTTGGCAAAGCGGGAGAAAGGTGAGATGATTAATTATTCGGAAAGAATACATGTGCACGTATTGAAAGAACTCGGATGTTTTATATCCAAGTGTCAGGCAAAGGAATTTTTAGAAAAAGGAGGAAGGAAATGAAAAGATTAGGGATCGCTTTGGCAATCTTGCTTGCTTTTAGTTTTTCGGCAAACGCGGAGATGGGCATGATGGGAGATCAAAAAGGATCGATGAAGCAACAGGGAATGATGGACGAGGGGATGACGCCCATGATGAAGCAGATGATGGGTCAGGGCATGATGATGAAGGATATGATGCAGATGATGATGGACATGATGAAGATGCAGAAAAAGATGATGAAAGGTATGGGGCCTGCTGAGAAAAAAGAGATGATGATGGATCTGGATAAAATGATGTCTCAAGTGGACACGATGATGTCTGATATGAGGCTCATGATGATGCAAAAATGTATGGACACTTCGGGTGGGGAGTCCAAAAAAGAAGAGCAAAAAAAAGAAACGCCAGGAAAAGAACCCGCACCCGAGGGCCATCAGCATAAACGTTAAACCAGGGAAATATATGGAATAGTCAGAGAAGATAACTACCTTGAAAGAAAAAGAAGTCACCTACACCTGCCCGATGCATCCTGAGATAAGGCAGCCGGGGCCTGGCACCTGTCCAAAATGCGGCATGGCACTGGAGCCGGTGCAACCGTCAATTCCGGCCGTCAAGACAGAATGGACCTGTCCGATGCATCCTGAAATTGTCCGCGACGCTCCGGGCAGTTGTCCTATCTGCGGCATGGCGCTGGAACCTAAAATGATCACTGCCGGAGAAGAGGAAAACCCCGAACTGCTCGATATGACGCGGCGGTTCAAGGTAAGCGTCATACTAACGATCCCCTTGGTCTTAATTGCCATGCGCCACTATATTCCGGGTCTCTCAATAATCGACCGCGTTATTCCCACCGGCGTCATGAAATGGATGGAATTGGTTCTTGCCACACCTGTGGTACTTTGGGGGGCATGGCCGTTCTTTGTCAGGGGTTGGCGGTCGGTCGTCACCTGGAATCCGAACATGTTTACCCTCATCGGGCTGGGCGTCGGCGTCGCATACGTTTACAGTCTTGTCGCGGCGCTTTTCCCCGGGCTCTTCCCGGCGTCGTTTCGTGGTGAAAGCGGTGAAGTGGGCATGTATTTCGAGGCTGCTGCTGTTATCGTTACGCTTGTGCTGGTCGGCCAAGTGATGGAATTGAGGGCGAGGACACGGACCGGCGCAGCGATTAAGGCCCTTCTCGGCCTTGCGCCAAAAACAGCCCGCCGCATACGGAACGGAAATGAAGAGGATGTTCCCCTTGAGCAGATCCAGGCGGGTGATCTTCTCCGTGTAAGACCGGGCGAAAAGATCCCGGTTGACGGCGCGGTCACTGAAGGATCAAGCAGCGTAGATGAATCAATGATTTCCGGTGAGTCGATCCCGGTGATGAAGCAGTCGGGGGACAGTGTCATCGGCGCAACAGTGAATGGTACCGGTACAATGATAATGAAGGCAGAAAAGGTCGGGGCCGAAACACTTCTGGCGCAGATAGTAAATATGGTGGCTGAAGCCCAGCGTAGCCGTGCGCCGATCCAGAAGCTTGCCGACACCGTGGCGGGATATTTTGTCCAGATCGTCGTCAGTATCGCTGTTATTACATTTGTCGCATGGGCCTGGCTGGGGCCTGAGCCCCGTATGGCCTATGCCCTTGTCAACGCAGTTGCAGTGCTGATCATCGCCTGCCCATGTGCGCTTGGTCTGGCAACTCCTATGTCGATCATGGTTGCGATGGGCAAGGGGGCAACAGGCGGCGTGCTTTTTAAGAACGCAGAGGCTATCGAGGTGATGAAGACCGTCGATACCCTTGTTACGGATAAAACCGGCACGCTCACCGAAGGAAAGCCGAAACTGGTGAGCGTGGTCCCCGCAGCCGGAGTCGATGAGAAGACGCTTCTTCATTTTGCCGCGAGCATCGAGATGGGAAGCGAGCACCCCCTTGCAGCAGCGATCGTCGCCGGAGCAAAAGAAAAGGATATCTCACCTTCAAAGGTTGATTCCTTTGAATCGCTCACCGGACGCGGGGTAACGGGTCTGATTGACGGAAGAAAGGTCGCCCTTGGAAACCGGAAGCTTATTGAAGAGCTCGGCATAGCGCCGGGAGAACTTCCGGACAAGGCAGAGTCCATGCGCACGGAGGGACAGACAGTCATGTTTGTTGCCTTAGACGGAAAGGCTGCGGGGCTCCTTGGTGTGGCAGACCCGATCAAGGCGACGACAGCCGAGGCGATAGAGAAACTTCATCAGGAAGGGATAAGAGTCGTTATGCTCACGGGAGACAACAAGACCACTGCCGAGGCTGTCGGAAAGAAACTCGGCATCGATGAGGTGATCGCCGAGGTCCTGCCGGACCAGAAAGCAGAGATGGTCAAACGATTGCAGGGGGAGGGAAAAATTGTGGCAATGGCAGGAGATGGCATCAATGACGCGCCGGCCCTAGCACAGGCACACGTCGGTGTAGCAATGGGGACCGGGACGGACGTGGCGATGCAGAGCGCTGGGGTGACCCTGGTGAAAGGCGATCTTCGCGGGATCGTACGGGCGAGAAGGTTAAGCAGAGCTACGATGCGCAATATTAAACAAAACCTCTTCTGGGCCTTTGCTTACAACGCTCTTGGTGTTCCTATCGCGGCAGGCGTACTTTATCCCTTTGTGGGCATCCTCCTCAGCCCCATATTTGCAGCTGCGGCAATGAGCTTCAGTTCGGTTTCCGTGGTGGGAAACGCGTTGAGGCTGAGAAGGGTTAAGCTGTAATCGTTCGTTTGACGGCACTCACTTCTTCTTCAAGTTCAATATATACTGCCTCGCGGCGAGGGCCGCCTTGGCCCCCTCTCCCGAAGCGATAACGATCCTTTTGCCGAAAGCATTGGTGACATCGCCCGCGGCGAATACTCCGGGACAAGAGGTAGAGCAGTCGGAATCGATAACTATTTCACCACGCTCGTTCAGTTCTACGAGATCGGTAACAAGAGACGCGTTGGGCTGAAGGCCGATTGCGATGAATATTCCCTTTACCGGCAGTTTGACTGTTTCTTCTTCCGCCAACTTTCTTATGGAGATTTCAGAGACCGCGTCTTCGCCTGAAAATGCGACTACCTTGAATCCCTCGTACTTCACGAGATTCTCAAACTGAGAGACTCTTTCGACTATCGACGCGTCTGCGTTAAGCTTTGAATCGGAAATGAGAGAAATGCTCTTTGTAACGATATGAAGGTTTTCGACGATCTGCATCGCCGAATTTCCGCCTCCGATCACAGCCACATCAGCTCCCTGAACAAAAGAGAGGTCTTGAATGTTCCCGTAAAAAACGCCTTTTCTCTGGAGCCGCTCCTCGCCTTCCACGTGCAGCTTTCTTCTTGTCATTCCCGTCGCCAGAATGACTGTTATAGCGAAATAGGAGTTGAGATCGGATGTTACTACATTGAATCCTCCATGAACCGGCTCGATTTTCTCCACGTCGCTGAGAAGATGGTCTATATAATGAGAGTGGATCAGCTGATATTGGAACTTCTCCACAAGTTCGGGGCCGGTTATGAAATCAAACCCCATATAATTCTCTATCTTTGTACTATCGACTGCCTGGCCACCGAGGTCTTTGGCAATGAGAAAGGCCTCCATCTTCAGTGTCGCTGCATATACCGCCGCTGTCAGACCCGCAGGCCCGCCGCCGATGACAATGAGGTCATACGAAGTGCGGGGAAGCTTGCAGGACCTTTCCTTAATAAATTTGTCCCTGCATCCTTCAGAGCAAAAATAATAGCGTTCTCCGTCACAATCCGCCGTTACGGCTGTCTTTTCGTCAACCACCATATGGCATACAGGGTCTTTCTTCATTTTGAAATCCTCATATTCGAGTAAGTCTTAGCCGCAGGAAATCTTCAGCCTATCTCCGTGACTTCCTTATCTCAGTTATATCATGAAAAATAAGGCAAGTCTTTACTATTTCGGCGATTATCCTATTCTTTGTATCTTTGTTTTTGGCCAAAACTCTTGTCTGGAAAAATGGATAAAAAAACAGAGCACAAGCCAGTGATTGAATCAATAATGGAAGAATGATCGGAAGCGGGCCCGCAGATAGCGACTGAATTGAATGCAGGAGTTAAACAGTAAGGCGAAGAATACTTTTATCCGCTGTCTTGAGCTTTGCCGGCGATAATTATTGTTGGTATGCTAAAGCCTGGATAATTTTGATCTACGTTTCCTATTCCGAGACCGAGAATTCTGTTGCTTGAGAAAATCTGAAGTGTATCAAAGAAATCATCATGGCCATAGGGAGCAAAATCATAATCCGCGAGTATCATGAACGGTAATTTTCTTTCGCTCATCATGTCCGGAATATGAGTATGAGTTATGCAGAGAAACTGTAAACCTTCAAGGCCGCATCCGGTGACAGAATTAAAATAAGTACGGACCTGAGACACCGTCATTCTCTGAAATCTTTCCCCCGTCTGAATTTTTCCAAAATAGAAACCTTGTGGCCTTGGAGGAGCTCCTGGTCGCAGCCGGAAATAATCAGGTTTATCAAAATTAATATGCGGACTCTGCCACACTTTATTTTTTAATCGCTTAAGAGCACAATCCCAGGCGATCTTCCCGGAGAGAACAGAATCTGCGTGGCCTGAGCCGTCGTCACCTACGCCGTAAAAAAGGGCAACGCCAACAAACCCTTGCTCCAAATCACTGTTAGTCAACGAAGGAGGTGCACCAATCCCGTTAAATTCTTTTTCGCCGATATGCCATTTCATTTCTTTGTTAGCGCCGCGCCAGGCCTTGATCTGCTCTTCTATGGGAAGCATCACACGATCTGTAAATTCAGATTTCTTCGGAAAAAATAAACGACTCAGCCATTTAACAGGCGTCACAATTCCATCCCTTTACAGCATCAATTATAGGATATGACATAGCCACAGCACCTTCAACAGTTCGTTAGAGAGACTTTTTACTGACTCAGTAATTCCTCATAGAAAAACTTTATCACGCTACAGCGGCCACATCAATTTATCATGAAAGATTGCTGAGGGTAATAATGATTGAAGAACGCATTTAAAGCCAAGCGGTGCAATGGAACAAAAAAATACGATAGAAAAGTTGCGAGTAGGGAGATTGTCTGAGATAGTCTTATACATATAAGAATTCTTGAAAGGAGGTGCCTATACAAATATCACGGAAGAAAGGTATGACCTGCAATGGCAATAAATGATGTCGAATAAAAGGAGGAGTTCAGAGATGAAAAAGACATTATTCATTATTTCCGCGTGTTTGTTGCTTTTTGCATTATCAGGTTGCGGTCTTGCCCAGATGGGCGGTGGCATGATGGGTGGTCAACAGGGTCAGATAATGGCGCCCAGCCAAGGTGAAAGATATTGTCGATAAGAAAACGCTCGATATGTTGAATGTGTTGCGATATAATTTGACAGAAATCAGACGGGCTCATGGTAATTCCCATCGTGGATCCATACAAACCGCCTGAAGTACTCGGAGGTCTGATTATGAAAATGGTCACAGCGGTAGTTAGGTCGGTTGGGCTTGAGCGGATAGTCAAGGCACTCGAAGATGAGGGGATTATGGGTCTGACCTTCTTCGAGGTGAAAGGAACCGGGGAGCAGGTCAATGTATTCAGACAATATTCCATACACAAGAAGATCGAGGTTATCGTCCCGGACGAGAGGGCAGAAGGAGTAGCCAGGATAATTTTTGAGCAGGGACATACGGGATTTGCAGGGGATGGGCTCATAGCAATACTCCCCGTCGAGTGCGTAATAAAGATAAAAAAGAAGGCAATGATGTGCGATCTTGATTTCAAAGGAATGAAGGAGGTAAACCTCTAAGCTTTGTTGGAAAGGAATTTGAATCATAACGCTAAAGGGAGAGAGAAGATGGTAAAGAAAATCGTATTTTTCACTTTTTTTATACTGCTGACAGCCGGCCTTGTCTACGCCAAAGAGTATAACGTTGTCAAGAAGGCCGGACCATATCAGGTGACGCTCAAGATGGACAAAGATCCGGCCGCGGTCGGCGAGAATAATGCCATTATTGAGGTAAAGAATCCAGCCGGAGAGTCCGTGACTCACGCTGGCGTGGAGGTCTCATATTTAATGCCCTCAATGCAGTCGATGAAGTATGTTGAAAAGGGCGAACCAGCGGGAAATGTTTATACCGCTACCATCAAACCGTCGATGCCCGGTAAATGGAGAGCGACAGTGACGATCAAGGAGGAGAGGGGAAAGTCGCACAAGGTAAGTTTTGATTTCGAGGCCAAGTGAAAATAAGAATGAGGGCTTTTAAAATTTGGACAAGGCAAGACGGCTTGAGATGAAATCGTCAACAGCCTTATCCCTCATCATGATGCTGCTGTTCGTCACTACAGGCTCTGCCGAGGCCGCCCAGGTCCCTGTCGCCAGTCTCGATGCCCTTATCGATGAGGCGTTGCGCAACAACTCTGAGCTAAAGGCAACGGAAGACAAAGTAGACGTGTTCAGCGAAAGGCCTTCCCAGGAGGAATCTTTGGAAAATCCGAGGCTGGGATTCGGTATTCTCAATCTGCCAGTGAATTCATTCAGCTTTGACCAGGAGCCGATGACGCAAAAACAAGTCTCCGTCCTGCAAAGGATTCCTTTCCCGGGGAAACTTCCCTTGAAAGGCGCGATCGCAAGGAAGGACGTCGACATCGCAAAGGAGGAGGTTGCGGAAAAACGGAACAATGTGATCCTGCAGGTCAAGATAGTTTACCGGAATCTCCTTTTGGTTGACAAGACGATAACGGTAACAAAAGAGAACAGGGATCTCTTGAGGGATTTTGTCAAAACGGCGGAAGCGAAGTATTCGGTCGGCATGGGAATCCAACAGGATGTGCTGAAAGCACGGGTGGAGCTGTCGAAAATGATAGACATGCTTATATCGCTGGAGGAGAAAAAAGAAAGCCTCCTTGCGCGACTGAATTCGCTCCTTTATCGCCGTTCAGGCGAAAGGCTGAAGGACATAACTTGGCAAGACCTGGACTCGCTGAAGCCGACACCGTTTCCGTATACGGTGGAGGAACTGGAAAACATGGCGATGGAAAACCGCCCGATGCTCGCCTCAGCAAAACAGAGGATAGAGAGGTCCCGGCTGGGCGTGATGCTGGCAAAGAGGAATTACTATCCCGATTTCGATGTGGCGGTCAGTTATGGCCAGCGCGACAAAATGCCCGATTTTGTCTCCGGTTCGGTCATGATCACGATACCTCTTTGGTACAAGACGAAAGAGAACAGAAAGCTGGCGGAGGAGCGGGCAAGGACGAGGCAGGTCGAGGAGGAGTATAATTCCCTGAAAAATGATATCTTCTTCCGGCTGCGGGATTCAGTTCTGGAAATAAACAAATATAAAGACCAGTTGGATCTGTACAAGACTGGCCTGATACCGCAGGGGAGAGCCGCCCTCGAATCGGCAATGGCCGGATACGGAGTGAATAAGGTGGATTTCGTAACGCTGGTAAACAACCAGATTACTTTGTATAACTACCGGATAGAGTATTACAAGGTTCTTACCGGTTTTGAAAACACCATCTCTGATATCGAAGCGGCAATAGGTAAAAGATTTTATTAGCGCTATAAACAGGAGGAAAGCCGAGATCCATTTATGAAAGAAAAGAAATTGTCCGAAAAACCGAAAAGTTATACCTTAAATGAGGGGTTGGCAATACGTGAACAAAAAAATCGCTAAATCTCTTGCTGTGGCGGTCGCGGTAGTATTGGTCCTTTGGTGGCTTTTCTCTCCGGTCAGCGAAAGAAAGTCCTCGCAGGGTATTCCCGGCGCAAAGACCGGCGCTCCCTCACAAGCCGGGAAGAAGGAAAGAAAGATCAAGTATTGGGTTGCCCCAATGGACCCGACTTATATAAGGGACAAGCCTGGAAAATCTCCGATGGGTATGGACCTTGTCCCGGTGTATGAAGATGAAGAGCCGACAGCCGAAGGCGTGATAAGAATAGATCCGGTTACGATTCAGAATATCGGCGTGAAAACAACGAAAGTAACTAAAGGAGCCCTCATCGCCGATATCCGTACGGTAGGGCATGTCGCTTACAACGAGGGAAGAGTAGACCATATTCATACCAAGGTATCGGGATGGGTCGAGCGGCTTTTTGTCGATACTACCGGGCAGGACGTGCGCAAAGGTGAGAAGCTCCTTACTATTTATTCCCCCGAACTGGTCGCGACCCAAGAGGAATATCTTCAGGCACTCGAGTACGCCAAGCGGACTGAGGGGTCAAAGTTCAACGATATCTCCGGCAGCGGAAAGTCCCTTATCGATGCTACGAGGAGAAGACTTCTCCTAATGGACATCAATCCCGGACAGATCGAGGCCCTTGAAAAAAGCGGTGAGATCCAGAAGACAATGGCGCTCTATTCGCCCACGAACGGCATAGTAATCGACAAGAAGGTGCTTGCGGGCATGAAGGTGACCCCCGGCACGGAGCTGTACACCCTGGCTGACCTTTCGAATGTCTGGATTCTTGGCTCCATTTACGAATACGAGCTGCCTTTCGTGGAAAAGGGCCAGGAGGCGGAGGTCATTCTTCCCTATGAGCCGGGCGTGGTATACAAGGGCCGTATTTCGTTTATCTACCCATATCTGTCCGCCGCTACCAGGACGGTACAGGTTCGCATCGACTTTAAAAATCCCCGTTTGAAACTTAAACCGGATATGTATGTGGATTTGTCGATCAAAAGCAAGACGGCGAGAAACGTTCTGCAGGTGCCCTCCGATGCGGTCATCAGGACCGGGACGCGCAATGTTGTCATTACCGCACTGGGGAATGGAAAGTTCCTTCCCAAAGAAGTGGAGCTCGGTCCGCAGGGACAGGGAATGGTGGAGATAAAATCGGGGCTTGTCGAGGGCGAGACGGTCGTCAGTTCGGGGCAGTTCCTGATAGATTCGGAGAGCAATCTGAAACAGGCCGTCACCAGGATGATCGAGGCTCCGCTGCAGGCCGGCGCGGCAAAGACGTCAACTCCGAAAACCAAGCCCGACGCTGAAAAGGGGAAGAAAGAAGAAACGCCTCCTGCCCTTACTGTCCAACTGAGCAGTGACCAGAAGCATATCATGTCCAGCATTATGGATACGTACATAAAGATACACCAGGCCCTCATAGCTGATGCGATAAACGGGGTCACATCGAATGCGAAGACTCTCTCCGATCTCGTATACAAACTGCGGCTGACCGACCTACAAGGGAAACTCGGTGAGCTCACGGAACCCATGACGAAGTCGGTGGAAGGTCTATCATCCGGCGATCTCAAAAGGGCCAAGGACGCCTTCGCGCCATTGAGCAGGGTTCTTGTTGCCTATGTGAAAGGGACCGGGCGCGAAGAGGCGCATGCCGCGGGCATAAAGGTATTTTATTGTCCGATGAAAAAAGAACCCTGGCTCCAGAAGGGCGCCGCTGTAAAGAACCCTTATCTCGGAAAGGAAATGATTCTCTGCGGCAATGAGATAAAGTACTGATGCTCGAAAAGATCATAGACGCATCAATCCGGAACAGGTTCCTCATTATTATCGCAGCGGTTTTCGTAATACTTGGGGGGCTTTATATGTTGTCGCAGACGCCCCTCGACGCGATCCCCGACCTCTCCGACGTCCAGGTTATCGTATATACGGATTATCCGGGGCAGGCCCCGCAGGTAGTCGAGCAGCAGGTTACCTATCCTCTGACTACCGCTATGCTTGCGGTCCCCGGGTCCAAGGTGGTAAGAGGGTATTCTTTTTTCGGCTCGTCTTTCGTCTATGTCATATTCGAGGACGGCACGGACCTTTATTGGGCGCGCAGCAGGGTGCTCGAATATCTTAATTACGTTTCGGGCCGTTTACCGCAAGGCGTGCGGCCGTCCCTCGGTCCGGACGCAACTGGCGTGGGATGGATTTACGAATATGCGCTGGTCGACAAGACCGGAAAGCGTGACCTTGCGCAGTTAAGGTCGATCCAGGACTGGTATCTCCGGTACCAGCTCACTTCCGTCGAGGGCGTCTCCGAAGTCGCTTCCGTCGGAGGATTCGTAAAGCAATACCAGGTCGACATCGACCCGAATAAGCTTCTCGGGTACGGCATCCCTCTTTCAAAGGTGAAGGCCGCGATCCAGCGCTCCAACAAGGATGTCGGAGGGCGCCTGATCGAGATGGCGGAGACGGAATATATGGTTCGCGGGCTCGGCTACATAAAATCAGTTAAAGACATCGAAGGCGTGCCGTTGGGTGTCGACAAAAACGGGACGCCTATAATGGTCAGGGATGTGGCGAATGTGCACCTCGGGCCTGAACTGCGGCGCGGCTTGACTGAACTGGATGGGCAGGGGGAGACCGTCGGTGGCGTGGTCATCATGCGGTACGGCCAAAACGCCCTCGCGACCATAGAAGGGGTAAAGGCGAAGCTGCAGAGCCTTAAGGCCGGCATTCCCGAAGGGGTGGAGATCGTCCCGGTCTACGACCGCGCCGGCCTGATCGAGCGGGCAGTCCATACCCTCAACGAAAAGCTTGTCGAGGAGTCGATTGTAGTGGCCCTGGTTTGCATGCTTTTCCTCTTGCATTTCAGGTCAGCTTTTGTTGCGATTTTTACGCTTCCTCTCGGCATTCTCATGGCCTTTATCGTCATGAGATTCCAGGGCCTCAATGCCAATATTATGTCGCTCGGAGGGATCGCCATCGCAATAGGCGCGATGATCGACGCCGCTATCGTTATGATTGAAAACGCCCATAAGCACCTTGAAAAAAGCGGAGGGGAGAAAAAGCATTGGGATATTATCGCAATGTCCGCCAAGCAGGTGGGGCCCGCGCTCTTCTTTTCCCTTCTCATCATCACTTTTTCATTTCTGCCGATTTTTACGCTCCAGGCCCAGGAGGGCAGGCTCTTCCGGCCTCTGGCGTTTACGAAGACCTATTCCATGGGCGCTGCGGCCTTACTGTCCATTACGATTGTGCCGGTTATGATGGGCTATTTCATTAGGACTACGCTGCTGCCCGCAGTCTGGAGCAGGCGAAAACAGCGGGTTGTGTCGGCGGCAGCGGCCTTGGGAGTCTTTGGGGTGTTCCGGCTTGGATCGAGATTTTTCCCCTACTCTATCTTGGGGACATTCGGACTGTCGATTGCAATCATTTTGGGAACACTTACGTTTCTGACTCTATGGCCGCAGGAAGTCAGCCCCGAGGAGAAAAACCCTGTAAACAGGTTCCTTATCAGGATATACAAGCCGGTAATCTTCTGGGTTCTGAAGCACAAGGCGGTGACGATCCTTGTCGCTGTCCTGGTTATGTTGACCCTCCTTCCTTTCCGCAGCCTCGTGGCCAACAAGGTCCCGGAGGGCCCGCTCAGGAACGCAGCCGAGCGAATCGACAGACTTTTCCCCTTCGAAAAAATAGGCGGTGAGTTCATGCCGCCGCTTTATGAGGGCGACCTCCTTTACATGCCCACTACACTTCCGGGCGTCTCGATAACTACCGCCAGGGCAATCCTGCAGCAGACGGACGAGATCATAAAGACATTCCCCGAAGTCCAATCCGTTTTCGGGAAAATCGGGCGCGCCGAAACCGCGACCGATCCGGCGCCGCTCTCGATGATAGAGACCACGATCAGGCTGAAACCGGAGAGCGAGTGGCCGATAGTGCCGGTAAAGAGGTTTTTTTCCGGGTGGCCCGAAATTCTCCAGCGGCCGTTTCTAAAGATATGGCCGAACGAAAGACGAATCACTCCGCAGGAGCTCACTGCCCAGATGAACAAGGCAATCCATTTCCCGGGCCTGACAAATGCATGGACCATGCCTATCAAAACACGCATCGACATGCTGGCAACCGGAATAAAGACGCCTGTGGGCATAAAGGTTATGGGAAACGACCTCCAAACATTGTCCACTCTGGGCGAGCAGATCGAGGCGGTCGTCAAGAAGGTTCCCGGCACTCTCTCTGCCTATTCCGAGAGAGTCGTCGGCGGATATTATTTCGATTACGACATTAACCGTGACGCCGCCGCAAGGTACGGCCTTACTGTGGGCGACGTGCAGGATGTGATACAGTCGGCAATAGGTGGCATGGATATCGGCGAAACCGTCGAGGGGCTGGAGAGATATCCGGTAAATGTCAGGTACGGGCGTGAGCTGAGAGAATCGATGGCCGATCTGCAACGCGTGCTTATCTCGACTCCTGCGGGGGCCCAGATCCCCATTGCGCAGGTTGCGAATATCAGGATTCATCAGGGGCCGCCTGTGATCAAGACGGAGAATTCGAGACCGAATGTTTGGATCTATGTCGATCTCGAAGGGGTCGACGTGGCTACTTATGTGAAAACTGCGAAGAAGGCGGTGGAGGCGAATGTGAAGATGCCTCCTGGATACAATCTTGTATGGTCGGGACAGTTTGAGTATATGGAGAGGGCTAACAAACGGCTCTCGGTGGTCGTGCCCGTGACACTTCTGATCATCTTTCTCCTCCTCTATCTCAATTTCAAGAATGTTGCGGAATCTCTCATAGTCATGCTCTCCCTCCCATTTGCCATCGTAGGAGGCGTCTGGTTCATCTATCTCCTTGGATACGACATGAGTATTGCCGTCGGCGTCGGATTTATTGCACTTGCCGGAGTTGCTGCTGAAACAGGCGTGGTGATGCTCATCTATCTCGACGAAGCGCTTTCGGAAACAATGATTGAGAAATCAAATTCTATAACACGAAAGGACCTGTACGAAGCGATCATTTTCGGCGCAGTCGAGAGGGTCAGGCCGAAAATGATGACCGTTACGGCAATTATGGCAGGACTTTTACCAATATTCTGGGGCGAGGGGGCCGGCGCGGACACCATGAGAAGGATCGCCGCGCCGATGATCGGAGGCATGGTCTCCTCGACCATCCTCACTTTGATTGTGATACCGGCCATTTACGCCTTCTGGAAAGGCGTGACAATCAAATTCAGGGCGGAAGAGGACCCTCAGTAATGAGTCCGAAATCACTTTTGTTGGCCTTGTAATCACCTCGAAAACCCGGCAAACAGACCGTAGTCCGAGGCACTCATAGGGCGACCAAGTTTTTGGGGGATGCGGACAGTCTCACAATATCGGGATCTTATCATTCTTTTTCCGTGACTGTGACGCAATCATCAAGGATGCCAAAAAATTAAAAGCTGAATATTTTAACTTTGCAAAATGGCACCGTATGCGCGCGAAGAATTGAAAGGGAAATAAGACTGCAATGGTAGGGGGGCAAGGACCTGACTTGCCTTCCCTATAGGCTTTTTGAGCTTTTTATTCCGCCGGGATTGATGCCTCTTATGGTGCTCCTATATTCCCGTCAACGATCCAAGAAGTAAAGCAAGGGCGGTTATGACGTGAGGATTTTGTTCAGCCGCATTCTGGTTTTTCCGCTGTCGTCACATGAGAAGCAGTAGAACTTTCGAAGCCGCCGTCAGATTGCTTTTATCTGCGAGACTGATTCTTTTGTGGTGAAAGCTGTCATTTTAGACGTTAGGGCTCCAGGGTTAATTTTAGGGAGGAGCCAAAAGATAATAGAACTCGAAACTCCGCAGGGTTACGACCAGAAAACACGCGCTTCAGTCTGAGTTCAAATATTCTTTTCAGCCACACACATTTAGAGGAAGTCGCACATCAGACTTAGCAGAGTAATTCACGATTTACAGATGAAGTAATGCTTACGAGAAAATCGACTTTCCCTTTGAGTCCACGTCGAGCCCACAGCCTTGAGGTTAATATTGCCGTCTTAGACACTATCCTGCAGGAGTAAATAGTCTTTAAAAAGTTCTGAGAGAAATGTTATTTCCTAAAAAGGTTGACAAAAAGAATTATCATCTGTTACTCTTGATAAGAGTTATCATTATCAACGACAATTATGATTACGAACAAGGCAAAAGATATTTTCAGAAACTATATTAGAGAGAAGGGACTGCGCAATACCCGGCAAAGAGAAGAAATTCTTAATGCTTTCCTCTCTTCAGAGAAACATATTACCGTCGAAGACCTATTTAATGCGATAAAGGTGAAAGATCCCGAAATAGGTTACGCCACAGTCCACCGAAATTTGAGCTTGTTGTGTGAATGCGGTCTTGCTGATGAAATAAAGATCGGCAAACAAAAGACCAGATACGAACCTAAATTCGGGCAGGAGCATCATGATCATCTTATCTGTTTAAAATGCGGCCGGTTCATCGAGGTCAATGACACAAAGATCGAAAAACTCCAGGATAAGCTCGCTGAAGCAAACGATTTTATTCCAGTGAGGCACAAGCTGGAGATATACGGCATCTGCAAACAGTGTAAGTAATTTTTTTTGCTCTCTTCATGATATTGCATATCATTATAAACAAAGACGGGTGGTAGCCTTTAGAAAATGGAATCACGAAAGGAGAAGATAGGTGCTTAGAAGTTTAATCGTGGCAGCGGCTATTGTTCTCGTCGCGGTGGGACAAACCTTTGCTGCCCATCCGCTAATAACCGACGACACTGGAACGCAGGGCAAGGGGAAATTTCAGCTTGAAATTATTGGAGAATATCAGCATGAAAGCAAGGATGGGATCACAATTGACAGCGTAGTGGTTCCAACCATCCCGGTGCTCTCCTATGGAATAACCGATACTTCAGATATCGTTCTTGGGATTTCATACCAGCATGTAAGAACCAGTGATTCCCAAAAAACCACAACAGCAGATGGACTTTCAGATACATCTGTTGAGCTGAAGTGGCGCTTCTATGACAAGGATGGCCTGAGCTTTGCCCTGAAGCCCGGCATCAGCATTCCGACAGGAAACGATGAAAAAGGGTTCGGTGCCGGAAAAATAACCTACCATCTCTTTTTGATTGCCACAAAAGAGATAAAACCCTGGGCATTTCATCTCAATCTTGGTTACATCAGAAATGAAAATAAGATTAATGAAAGAAATGACATATGGCATTCATCACTCGCCGGAGAAGTTGAGTTTATCAAAAATCTTAAAGCAGTTGCAAATGTCGGCATAGAGAGAGATCGCGATAAGGCTTCGAATACGATTCCAGCTTTTATTTTGGGTGGGCTCATCTATTCGATCTCAACGAACCTGGACATCGATATCGGGATTAAGAAAGGGATTAATAATCGTGGTAACGATTATTCTATCCCCGCAGGAATAACATGGAGATTTTAGGAGGTTGTGATATGTTGCCCCTTGGACTTTTAATCAGTGGAGAACAGGCCGAAATCCTGGAGATAAAGAACTGGAAAAGAGCTTATTCTCCGGATCTCAAAAGAGAGAAGGCCGACGATGAGCAGGGGAGAATTGAGGATATGGGTATCCGGGTAGGAAAGAGTGTGCAGATGCTCAACAACAGGGGGTGCGGCCCCCTACTTTTAAAGGTCGACGAATCGAGGATCGCCATGGGACGCGGGATGGCGATGAAGATAATGGTGAGGAGGAAAGAATAATGAATTTAGCGATGTTAAAACCAGGTGAAAACGGAAGAATAACGAAGATGGGAGCGGTTGGTCCGCTAAAAAGAAGGCTGATGGATATGGGGGTACTGACAGGAGAAAAGATAAAGGTCGAAAAGATTGCCCCCCTCGGAGACCCCATTGAAGTGACAATAAAAAACTATAACCTCTCCCTCAGGAAAAAAGAGGCTGAGGGAATTGAAGTGGAGGTGGTGAGATGAGCGCACAGACGATGGAAATCAAAAATCAGAATGCGGACCACAGGCCACACGATGAGAAAAAGATCATGACCGTTGCGGTAGCCGGCAACCCTAACTCCGGCAAGTCGACCCTGATAAATGCGCTTGCAGGGACCAGGCTATCAGTCGGTAATTGGCCCGGGGTCACGGTGGAGAAGAAATCGGCGATATTCGAATATAAAGGCACAAAAATCAGGCTGGTAGATCTTCCCGGCACATACAGCCTGAGCCCTTATACGCAGGAAGAGATCATAGCACGGGACTATCTGGTCCATGAGAACCCTGATCTTGTCATAAATGTGGTGGATGCCACAAACCTTGAAAGGAACCTCTATCTTACGGTCCAACTGATGGAGCTGGGGATACCGGTCATTGTCGCCATGAATATCTATGACGAGGCGGTAAATAAGGGTTACGAGATCGACATAAAAACGATGGAAGAGGTGCTCGGTGTCAGAGTCATTCCGACAGTCGCAACAAAAAAAACAGGACTTGACGACCTGTTAAAGGCAGTCACGGATATTGGAGATGGCCGACTCAGCCTTCAGCCAAAGAGATTGCATTACGGAGCTGACATAGAATCTGCCGCCTCGGCAGTTGAGGTGCGGACCAGAAACATATACCCGAAGCTTGCAGAAAAGTACCCAGTGAGATGGCTTACCTTCAAATTAATGGAGAAGGACAGCCATGCAATGGAAGAGATTAATATTGGAGACGCTGCCTCCTTTGTCGATGAAGCGACAGAACATATCAGAAAGGCACATGGTGAGGATATTGAATCCATCATGGCAGATGAAAGATATGCCCTGGCGTCAGGACTTGCCCATGAAGTCTTAAAAAAGCCCGAATTCAGAAAAATGGAGATAACGGAAAAGATAGACAAGATAGCCCTCAACAGGTTTCTGGGCATCCCCCTGTTTCTTGCCGCCATGTGGATAATGTTCAAGCTGACGTTCGATATGTCAAAGCCCTTTTCCGACTGGATCGGCGTGATGATCTCGGGCCCGTTCAAAAGACTCGCGATAGCCCTGATCGGACTCATACACGCGCCGGACTGGACTGCTTCCCTTATCACTGACGGGATCATCGCCGGGGTAGGGAACGTACTTGTATTTGTCCCAGTGATATTTGCGATGATGTTCTTCATCACCTTTCTCGAAGGAAGCGGCTATATGGCAAGGGCGGCCTTTGTTATGGACAGGGCCATGCATGCAATCGGACTTCACGGGAAATCGTTCATACCAATGCTCTTGGGCTTTGGCTGCAACGTCCCTGCCATTTATGCAACACGCACACTCGAAAACCCAAGGGACAAGGCGCTAACAGCCCTGCTTATACCTTTGATGTCCTGCGGCGCAAGACTGCCTGTATATGTGGTTTTCATTGGCGCCCTCTTTTCAGCGCACGCCGGCACCGTCCTCTGGTCCCTCTACGTGATGGGCATAGCGCTGGCGATTGTGATGGGGGTCATTTTTAAGAGGACCCTGTTCAGGGGCGAAGCCCCGATGTTCATAATGGAACTGCCTCCCTACAGGATGCCGTCTTTCAAAAGTCTGATGATACACACTTGGGAAAAGGGGAAGCACTTTCTGATCAAGGCCGGCACTTACATCCTTGCAGTATCTGTAATCGTATGGTTTCTCCTTAACCTTCCGTGGGGTATCGAGAACAAAAAAGATTCCTACCTGGGCAAAGTGGGGCAGGTCACCGCTCCGATCCTGGAGCCGCTCGGATTCGGGAACTGGGAGGCCGCATCGTCATTGATTGCAGGCGTAATCGCAAAGGAGATAGTAGTGGGGACGATGGGTGAAATATATGTCCCGAAAGAAGAGAAGAAGGAGGAACCTCCCGCATTCAAAGAGGAGCTGAAAGTGATCGGGACATCCTTTGGCCGTGCAGCTAAGGACTCTTTTCTAAACGTCTTCTCGGCCTTTGGAATCGCGAGCCTATCACCTGAAGAATCAGCTGAAAAAGCGGCAGAGCGGGTGCCGCTTCGGGACGTGCTGAAAAAACAGTTCACTCCCCTCAGCGCTTATGCCTTCATAGTGTTCGTGCTCCTCTATATGCCCTGCGTTGTGGTTGCAATAGCGATGAGGCAGGAGTTCGGGACATGGAAATGGTTTGGAATATCATTCGTCTACCAGATGTCTCTGGCGTGGGGTGTGGCGTTTCTCGTATATCAGGGCGGCAAATTGCTCGGGATAGGAGGTTGATATGGGACTTAAAGATGTTTTATTGATGGCGTTGATTATTGGTGGAGCAGTATATCTTCTGTACCGTTCCATATGGAAGAATAAAGGTCATTGTTCCGGCTGCGGCTCGGAGACATGCAATCTCAAAAAGACAAAGGGGGGCTGCAGCTGAGAGTAATACCCATGTTCTTTAATGTCATGATAAGGTGATTTTTGGAATAAAGGGGCTGTCAGATAAAAGTGCTACAATAAAAAATGGACACGATCCTGCTCAATCCTGGTAAAAGCATCTCAACCTTTTACAAATGGGCAACCGCCCTTGCCCTCATTACTATTCTCTACAATTTCATTGAGGGCACGGTTTCTGTTTTATTTGGTGTTGAAGACGGAACGGTCTCCCTTTTCGGTTTTGGACTCGATTCTTTCGTAGAGGTGATTTCAGGAATCGGAATATGGCATATGATAAAGCGGATGAAAAAGAGTAGCGATGAAAGTCACGACAGATTTGAAAGAACGTCACTTAAGGTGACGGGGACAGCTTTCTATATTCTCACTATAGGCCTGATAATTACTTCCCTGGTAAATGTCTATAAGGGATATAAACCAGAAACTACTTTGTGGGGCATTATCGTAGCAGTCATTTCAATTCTCGCGATGTGGGTGCTTATTCATTACAAGTTAAAGATCGGTAGACGGTTCAACTCCCGGGCGCTGCTTGCCGATGCGGCCTGCTCTAAGACTTGCTTGTACCTTTCCATCGTTCTTCTAATTGCAAGCGTCGGCTATGAAGTAACGGGCATCGGCTTGGTTGATTCCCTTGGTGCGGTCGGCATAGCGCTTTTCTCTTTTAAGGAAGGACGTGAGGCGTTTGATAAAGCGAAAGGTAAGTCATGTAGTTGCGGGACCGAATGTAATCAAGGCTCTAAATAACGAGTAAAGCTTTTTATTCTATTGTCTTACATTTCCAATCATACTTTTTTCAAGATATCATGGCATGACTTTGAGGAAGAATTCCGTAATTATCTATATCCTGCCGCTGAGAACTTTTCTATGAAGGTCTTATGAGCGGCCTTAGCATTTCGGGATGAAAGTTGTCATCACTGAAGAGGGGGTATGGTTGCGGTGTATAGGGAGTACTTCTCGCCGGCTGAGTCCCCCTATTTTGCGGAGTTTGAATGGGAATAAACAGTTTCAGCAAATCGAAATTCGTGCGGATTCCAGGAAGGACACCTTTCTGAGTGTTTCGGGGCGAAAGAGACTCACCACGACCACCTATCAGTGGGCAAACCCGAAACAGGTGGCCGGAATGTAACGGAATTGCCGGTCGGAATCAATCGGAATCAGTGGCCGGAATGAAACGGAATGACCGGCCCGGAATAGTCCGGAATATGCCCTCTGTGCTTCCCCAGCAGCCCTGCCTCCCCCCTCACCCAAATTTCCTCTCTTCCTTATTTTCCCCTTTTCCCGGGGTCCTCGTCGTCCCCGCCGTCGCCGTGATGGGGCCGGGCTGGTCCAGGTCATTCCCGCCCGCGTGGGATCGCGAGGATCGCAGGGGAGGCAGGGAAAGGAGCTGGGTAAGATGAAAAAAAGGGAATGAAGATGGTGAGGGGTGTGGTGCTCAGAGGAGCATGACTCTGGGAAAAAAGATGAAAGAAATAGATAATGGTCCGGACTACGCTAATAATGCCTCAAGACGGGGCTTAAGTCGGGCAGCAAGGGCAGTAAGTCCTTCCCGGTTGTTCAGGTAGGGCACGTAACGTAAATGACGCAAATCAAAAGGGATGTCCTCATCAGACTGGGTGATGAGGATGACCTCGCGACCCAATGTGTGCGCGATTCCTATCTCGTAGAAAACGTTCGGGTTGCGAGTGGAACAGTCACAGATGATGATGTGCGAGCGGTCGATAAGCGACACAACATCCTGAATGACTGCCGGGTTCTCCCAAATGTCATCAGCGCGCCGGCAGTGCAGGCCTGCATTTTTGGCCGTGCGTAGGAGCACTTTATAGACCCGGTTGAAATCGGGATGAAAAGGCATCATCACCGATACCAGCGTAGGCTCAATAGCTTCCGGATCCGCTAACTGGAAAACCGTTGGTCGATTCCGGCGCGGCTGCATGTTGCGTAGCAGGGTTCTGAAGAGATCTGCGTCCTTGACGGACCAATGCGTGCGTGTGAACTGAAAGTCATGGATGTCAAGTTCCCCTGCCAAGGTCTGCAGAAACCGATTTGGGATAGGCGGCACGCCAGGGTCGTAAACGTACTCCATCGATACAACACGCCCATTTATTTTCGCCCGAACGATAGTGCCGACCCTCGCCACTTGATCTCCCTGTCCGTACGTTTCCTCTACAAACAGCGTGGGCAAGGCCATCAAAGCCGTCAGATCGAGGCGACCCTTTGGCTTAAAACGATTGATGAGGCTCTGATCAGTATACTCAAAAATTCGACCACTGGGTATAGTGTCGCCGGCGGCGGCCCACGCATTACCCTTTACCAAAAAGTTAAACACGGGCTACTCCCTGCAGATTTATGACTTTCGCCCTTCTCTGCGAGTCCTTCATCTTCACTAATCCCCACCTTTTAACGGATAGCAATATTACAACCTATTCCTTTCAAAGAAACAATCAATATTGAGAGTGAGACTAAGGGTTAAGAAAATGCCAAATGCCTTGATCGGATAGTTCAATGCCGAATTCCTGGCACAGATCGAGGATTATCTCCCGACGCAGGTCTTCACCGATGCTTGCCCGTATTAACCGCTTCGATACCACCCGCAATAAGCCCGCCCGCATATCAACTGGCCCCATCGCAGGGTCAATATCTTTGTAGATGCCGTTTATATACCCTTTCTCGTCGGTTCCCATATTGGCCGTCTTTCCTGTTCACTTATTTTCCCACAATGCATGCACTACCTCCCGGATGCGCCTTGCAATCTCTTTCCCGATCCCAGGCACCTTCGAAAGTTCTGAATTTTCAGCCACAAATATTGCATGCGGAGATCCGAAATGTGACAAAAGCGCCTTTGCTTTGCTGCCGGCAATGCCGGGCAATCCCTCTATAAGAAATTGCTGCAATGTTCGGACGTCCTTGGGCTTATCATGTCTAAGGGCAATTTCGTAACCAAGGCCCTCCTGACTATGCCGAGCCATGGTAGCTAACAATTGGGCCGTCCGCCGTTCTCCGTCTGAGAAAAGAACACTAATCCCTTCCTCTGCAACAAGCCAGCTAAGAGCTCCGATCAGCGCAACTTGTTCTATCCCACTATTTAAGAGAAAAATATTACCCTCCAGAATTATAACTGGCTTACTAAACTCCGCTTTCAGCTTTCTGGCCTGGGAAAAAAGCCTGCGGTCCATTATTGACGCGGCAAAATCGGTGGCTGTTTTGCGTTCAACACAAAGACACTCGGATAGAATGTAATCGCCTTCGAGGAGCTCCTTGAAATCGAGGCTAATGCGAGGTAGCCTAGCAAGATGATCCGGCACGTATGAGTTTTGTTCGTGGAAATCGCAGGTGATATAAATGTCTGATTTTAAAGCAGTCGGATTATCGTTCATATGTATTTATTAAGTATTTTTGTGCGGAAAAAAGCAAGAAGATAGACGTTTTTATTTCCATCCACGTCGAAACAGTGCAAGGGGCCCCATAATAGCCTCCTCCTGTTGTTATTTCTTTGTTTTCTTCGCATAGTCAATCATTTTTTCAATAGGAACATTTTTTCCCCTTATAAATTTAACAAGCTCTTTTTCTTTATCGCTGAGGACATCAGCAAAGGCATCCTCTATCATCGACTCAACAAGATCTCGGGAATAATGGGCTATATCAGAAAAAGTATGAGGGCTGGCAATATTAGGACTATCAAAGCACTCTTTTTCTGTTACGCGCACCTTTCCTTCAGCCTGCTTCCCAATATATTCAAAAACCGTTTTGAATAATAAAGGAATCTCGACGGATATAAGGAACACAGAATCTTTATCGTCCTTGACGCAAGCCGCAACAACGTTGTCACTTTTTCTTCGAAGAAGAAGTAACAACTTAATATTTTCCGAATAAGTAATAAGAAGGTTGAGCCAGCCGAGCGGGCTTATGCGGTTTTTCAAACCTTTAACATGAAATATAGAAAAACTATTAGGCAGAAAAGGATAACTTGTTTTTCCACTCAAAAAGGCCTCGTTAACTGACAGCATGGCGCATATCTGAGGTATATAATCATCTGACAATGCGGGGATACCTGCTTCTTTCCTGGCAACAGAAGAGCCATTAACCCCCAGCCTTACGGCAACCTCGGCTTTCGTAATCCCCAACAGGTTACGAATTTCCGCAAGAGCTGTCCATTGGTGAATCATGTAAATAGCCTCCCTTAAGGGGCGTCTCTATTTAAGCCCCATTCCCTTTAAAAAAGGGATAATATCTTTTATCTCAGTTTTATTCCTAACAAGGTCTATCAGCATTTTCTCCAAATATGACGTCTGTCTTCGTTGACCAGCAAAACAATAAAGAACATCGTCTTTTTTAACAACATCTATATCCCTCAGTTTCTCAGATAAAGCATCTGAGATAGGTAATACCCTCATTGCAATGTTTTCCCGATCTACTCCTGGACCATTTAGGATTCTCGCAATAGCGTCATCCAGTTTTAAATTGAAAACTATTTCCATCACAAAAATACTGTTAAGTTCATCTTTGGCAAGGACATATTCTACTTTAGATTTGTTCACCAGGTATACGATAGCGAGTTTTTGCGTATTAAGTATTATTGGCAACGGCATACTTGAACCGCCCACGATATCAATATTGTGTCTCATCTTCAGCCTTAAGAAACTTTCCGGAAGAAATGCATTATCTGTCCTGCCATCAATAAAATCAGGATTTATTCTGAATAGAAAGGCTATCTTTTTTATTACGTCTTGTGACAGAGCGGGGACGCCCGATTCAATTTTAGAAATACTGGATCGCTCAACATTTAATCGTTCCGCAACATGGCTTTGTTTCAAACCGCTTGCTTTCCGTAGTTCTTTTATAAGGGCTCCTACGTTTCTTGCTGTTTTCATAGAATAATTGTGGCGCGTTCTACCTGATCTATTCCACCTTAGCTGGCAAAGCCGCGGCTGGTACCGACAACAGTCTGAACTTGATCACTTTGACGGGCGTTTTTGGTCCCACGGGTTTACGGTAATAACGGGAATATGTGCGGTAGATGTCATCGTCGGAGGCAAACGGGGCGTGAAATTTTTTATCTTCTGCCGAAAGTAACCCCATACTCGTTTGTTTGACCCAAAGCACCTCTGCGACCCCGAAGACCTCCCCAGGGGTAGTGGCGTCCGTATCATTGGTCGCCAGCTTAATTACGTCCCCAGCTTCGATCCCCTTTTCATCATCGATTCTCCAGGTAATTTGCTTATCCCCCGCTAAAATCTCAGGAGGAATCCTATGTGCAAACTTAAGAACCTTGAACCGCCGGTTCGGTGCTGTTTCGGATATCGACTCAAGGTATGAGGGCATTACAGACTCGGTACGCCCATCGCTATGCTTTACTAGGGCCATGTCGCAGCCGTCGCATGTATGAATAATCTCCACTTCCTTCTTTTCCTCGCTCCCTGGGAACAAAACCCGCAAAGCTCGCTTATTCATAAGTAAAGACCTCCTTTACAGGATATGCTTCTTTTAAGATATTACCGAGACTCTTTTGCACTGCACAGATATGCGCAATCTGACACACCCCGCCACCACGCCGCAGCAGCAGCAATCCGACAAAAAACCGGCCACTGGCGAAAAGGCAAAAAAGGGTAACAAAAACAGTAAGTTACATAAACTCAGGATAAAAGATACGGATGTCGCTGTAAGATTCAATATCTCTTTCTTCGTAAGGGCCAGCCGTCGGCGGCAAAACTGGCGAACGCCTCCTCTGCTGTTATCTCGACATAGGCAGACTCGGGATCTTCCGAATTCGGCATGTACTTATAAAATCGGCCCTGATTATCTATATTGAGATAAGATCTCCTAACATCGTGCTTATACAGACATATTTCCCTGCCACCAGCGGTTATGCATGTTGACATGTACATAAAATTCCGACAATCAGCATCTTCCAAAACCAAATGAAGCGGTCTCCAATTAGTTGAACAAACTTCTTTCACTCTCTTCCTCCTGATAAATTTCTAAATAGAAGGGACGCCGGCGGAATAATAAAATTGCCGGCGTCCCACAAACCTATTTCTCTATTGCTTCACTGTACTGTTTCTTCAGTTTGAGATACCTCTTAAGCATCTTAGCCGCTTGCTGTTTGTAGTCTTCCGCCATATCCTCGTGAAACTTGAAACCGCCCGAGGAAAAAAGCGCGAGCAGGCTCTCATTCATCCTGACCTCAACGCCGTCTTTCCGAACAACCATTGAAGTCTTGGGAAACAACTTTCCCATGGTAAGCCTTGCCGACATTTCGGCTGTCATGCGTCTCTCTTCGGGAGAGCTTTCGTGTGCAAGAAACTCCGAGGCCTCCAGAGGACTCCTGAAGAGTAGGTGATCAAGGATACGCCGGCGGATATGGGGCGCGTTCATCCATAAACAAACAGAAAACGGAAGCGCAGAGTTCACGAGAGCACCCAGATCCCCTCCTTTCCTCAGAAAAGAATCCAAGTCCTCGCCATCTGGAAGGACGATTATCCCCCCGGAGCACTTTTCTTTAAAAAGAAAGTGGGCGGACTTAACAGCAGCCCTCTTTCCAGCCGCATCTCCGTCAAAGACAGGGTATATCCGCTTGCAGTATTTCATAAGGAGCTTCACCTGGTCCATCGTTAACGCCGTCCCCAGAGGAGCGACGGTATTGGTGTGGCCGTGCTGATGGGCTGTAACGATATCAAAATACCCTTCCGTGATGAATGCATACCCCTTTTCCTTGATCCCGGATGGTTTCAGGCCGTAGAGGATATCCTTTTTGGAAAATAAAGGGGTTGCGGCCGTATTCAGGTACTTCGGCGCTGACTCATCGAGAACTCTTCCTCCGAACCCTTTCACAGAGCCCTGAAAAGAGATTGGGAACATTACCCGGTTAAAGAAGTAGTCATACAGATGGCTCTCCTTCCTCTTGGCAAGCCCCGCCTCGATAATGTCCTTTTCTCTATATCCCTTCCCTCTCAGATAACTCCATACCGACGTGCCGTTTGTACAGCCGATACCGAAGCTCTCAATGGACTCATCGGTCAGGCCCCGGGTCTTTTTCAGGTAGTCCTGTATGCGGGGGTTCTTTTTCAAGTTGCCTTTATAAAACTCCGCCGCAGCAGCATTTACCTGGCATAGCCGACCATTACTCCCGTTGTTCTTTGATAACTCTACCCCTGCCCTCTTGGCAAGCAAATCGAGGGCCTGCGGAAATTCGAGGTTCTGATGCTTCATCACAAAGGTAAAGACGTCACCCCCGGCTCCGCAGCCGAAACAGTGAAAGGTCTGTTTGCTTGGGGTAACCATAAAGGATGCCGTCTTTTCCTGATGGAACGGACAGCAGCCCGTAAAGAGGTTCCCCTTTTGTACCAACGGCACATACTCGCCCACAAGGTCCACGATGTCTGTCTTACTCTTTACTTCCTCACTGGCTTCACCCATGTGCCATCACCTCCTCTCTCATTTTTTTCGTGCGACAACGCCTGCACTTAAATTTCCCGCTTCCCATAAGCTCTGCCTCCGCTGCGGGGTCCACCAGCTGCCGGCCGCACTTAAAACAAGCGTCTATCCTTTCTTCAGATATTAGATATTTCTTATCGCACTTTGGACAGTAATAGCTCCCCCGCCTGGTAAGAGCCTTCAGGCGGTGGGAACCACAAGCCGGGCATACGTGATATTTTTCTATCATTGACACTCTTCTCCATTGTGGCTTTTAATGTCGCGGTGCCAGCGGTTGTGATTCCTGCCACATTTTGGCCCAGTTCTGCTCAAACCTAGCAGCCAGCTCTGGCACTTCCCTTACAACGAGGACACACTCTGAATTTCTATCCCTAGCACTTGCTGTAAAATTAAACGAACCGAGCTCAACGCTCCTACTATCGACAGTAATGACCTTCTGGTGCTGGATCGCATACATGCTATCCACTCTGACAGGAACATTCTGGTTAGCAAGATATATCGCGGCAGTATATTTCTCGCCGAGCTGACTCTTATCAACAACAACCCGGACGTCCAATCCCTTGCGGGCCGCCTGTACCAGGGCGCCTGCGATTTCCTTCGACGTGAAAGAATAGGCTGCGACATGCACCGATGCCCGGGCCTCGCCGATGAAGCGTACAATAGCCGCCTCTGACTCAGGGGATGGTGAAAACGCGACTTCGAACGAAGCCGTCTCGGGCACTGCGGTCTTTGAAGGGTGATTCATCAGGCGAGCCATGTCAAAAGCGGTCGCTTCCGAAGCTAATAACGCGACACAAATGGTAAGAAAGAAAACAAGCGATGCAGCTACATAACGATAGCGTTTCATGGAATATCTCCTATGGTAGTTTTTTGCGAAGCAATGGATACTCACATTCGTATCAAGAACGTATGCTTTTTTCACGTTACACCTCCGGTTAATAACATTTGCTATAGAGATATTACCTGCCACTACCGTACCCCCCCTGCCCCGCAAGCTCATGGCCTAGTGGCAGCTTTGCATCGGGGGGGGTAACAGGATCAAGATCTTCGCCTCTTACTTTTTGATGGTTTCGCAATATGCTCCTCGACCGTAACCTTAACCTTGAATCCGCCATCACCGCCGGTGTCTAACACAAAGGCCCTGAGTTCCGGGAATTTAGACAGAGAGCCCGTCACGCTGAGAAATTTATCAAATTTGTCATACACTCCGGTAAAGCTATAACACACATCTCCCACAACGATCGTATCAGACTGCATCTTTATTAGCGCCATCTTGTAGATAGTGCCGTTCCATGTGTTAATGACAGTGGCTTTAACTTTATACGTCTTACCTTTTGTCATCGGGATGCAACGCTGGAACGCTGAAATAGCACCGCCATGCTTCTGAATATACTTAAGGTCGGCGACAGTAATATTACCGGCATCTACGGAAAGCTCCTCAAAATCAAATACAGTTTTTTTCACCTTGTACCCTCCTTTAATCAGGTGGCCGAGACAACGCTCATTCTTGTTAATCCTACTCCTCTGGAAACGGACATTGTCTTCCGCATTCTTGCCATTCTCTTTAAAAAGGTAAAGAACCTGGGCGAAGATAGAGCGAACTCCGCCCAGGGCACTTGCTAAATCGGAACGTCTTAAGCGGCTGCGGACTCTTCAGTGGACGTTTTCTTGTACTTCAGTTGGCTTACGACACACTCGTCTTCGGAGACATCGTACCTAATTCCCTTATATTGAGGCTGGAAGAGGCAGCCGCCACCGGCGTAGGCGTAAAGGTATTTGACATCGCAGATACTGCCCACTTTCGGTACATCATGATTAGGCGGAATCGTCACATTACCGATGGGCAACAGCTTGCCGTCCGCGTAGACAGACATTTGTACGCTCCGTTTGTCGTTTAACTGCGTAATAATAACGGAAGCGTCTGCCGTAAACTTGAATTTTCTCTGACTACCTAATGACGCTGGCCGACCCGGGGAATAGCATGCTGACAGGAGTTTAAAAACAATGCCTTCGCCGTTCTCTTTTTTGACTCTTTCGTAGAGCGCCCTTTTCTCCTGTGCTGTTACGGCAAGAGGTACGACTTCAAGGCCGTTGCCTGTATGGTCGCGGAGGACTTCGCTGAGAGTCTCGTGGACTTTTACATAAGGCTTTCTTCTGAGATCTATCCCGCCGTACTCTAATAACCCGAACGTGCAGAGTCTGTCACCCATGTTTTCACCGTCCAAAAAGATATTGCGGTTGAGACGCAGTACCGCATCCGCGATGACTGGAGAAACCGGAACGAGGTACCCCTTTTTGTTGATGCCCTCCAAGACACCGTTCACTCTTACCGCCAGCCGATCGCCATCGAACTTTTCCTGCGCACCAAAGCTCGGGTTCTCTATTAACAGATCGACTTCTTCTGCCTCGATCGCGTTCAGCAGCTGAGGCACGTGCCCCGAGTTCTTCTTTATCTCGGGAAGCGAAACCAACGAAGATTCTCCGCTTACTGCATCGGGAGCACCCTCGAATACCTTGCCACTTACGCCGGGATTTGAATCATAGGGCGGGCTGGATTGAAGTTTCTCCTTGAGCAAGCCCTCATATATCTTTTCACCCTTTTCCTGGGAAACCCCACGGCCCTTGTTGCCGTATGTGAGTGCCCTGCCGCGTTTGCCATAAGCCGTAAGAACGTTGAACCCATCCTCCGTTTTTTCGAGGGCAATGTGATAGACTTTGTCAGTGCCGTTCTCCGTCTTACAATGCAGATCAATCGTTTTTACTATCATATGTTCTCCCTCTCTAAAGTAGTATTGTTGGCGTCGGTCTCACACATGGTCTCCTCCAAAATATCCCTGACGTCAATAATCGCGCCGGCTGTTCTGCCCTTTTTACGGATTAACTCATCCTGCAGCTTTTGTCTGTCAAGCCATTTCCTGTGGTCGTTCATCTGCTTGATGGAGGAAAAACCTAATGCCTTTGCTATTTCGTGTGTGTCACTCATGCTGTCAATCTCCTCTGCGCTTTGTCGTAAGAAATATTTGCGGCTTCGATAACATATTTATCACGCCAATACGTGTCCAACCCGCCGGAGTTCATGCTTGAACGTCTCTGATCTCCACCAGGTCGTACACGGGGATGGAGAGCTCGCTGGCCGGCGCACAGTTGGTATACAGGATCTTGTCTCCGTCCACTTCGACTCTCCCCTTCAAAGGAATGCGGGAAGAAAAAACACAGCAGGGAATGGTCCTGAGCCTTTTCTCCATCCCCTTAAATACCCGGCGCGTCGCTCTTGAATGCGACTTGTCATTGTTTCGGTGCCTTACGACATAGATTGTGCCCTCTTTGAGAGCAGCTACATCTATTACTTTCATTGTTGACCTCCTCAGAAAAAAGGAGGGCCAGAGCCTTGTGCGCGTCTGGCCCCATGATTGTTATGCTGCGTTTTCCTTATCCTTCTTCTTCTGAACGAAGAAAAGACGGGATATCGCCCTCTGCCAGAGCGGCGTCCTCGACTGTGACTATCTCGTTGTGGACAGCACCCTCCCCATCGTGGAAAACCAGCTGTATGAGGTTTTCGATGATGTCCTCTGTTGCCCTATCGACCATCTCTTTGTCGTCGAGATCAACGATATTGCCGATGACGAACTGCACTCTTCCGAGTCGCATATTGTCCTCCTTATGCCGCCTTTCTGGCCGGCATCTTTTTGGGTTTCGATTTTCGTTGCGTAAGACACTGAGCAGGATCCCATCCCATCCCCTTCCACACAGCCGGGTTTATAACCAGCGGGCTTGTTCGCTTAGTCTGCAGATTGATGAAGACGCCGTGTTGTGTAAGGAAGCCGTTTCTGAAAGCGTCCCACAAAAGTGTCAGCGCAAAGGTTGAGACGACGGTGTTTATTAGGAGGTCTTGACGCTCAATGGCCTCACGGATTCCGCATGACGGACCCTGATAGGACTTTGCTTCTTCTTTTCTTAAATTTGGATAGAGGTCTATTACGGTGGGGAGATGCCCGATACAGTCGCCCAAGTTTTTCGGCTGTTTGATATAATCCCCTGTTCCAAGGATACACTGGCCCACATTCTTCGTGTTCCCCATATCGAGGTGGTAGATCGGTTCGTTCTTAACTGCCTTGTGGACCAGTTCCCTCGCAGCAACGTTATCTACCGCCGTAATGACTATGTCTACCCCTTTTTTCGAAATCTCATCGACGTGATGTTTCTCGAAATCAAAAGGGAGAGCTTTCCAGCGCAGGCCGAAGAAATGGTTCACCCTCGTAACGAGACACTCCGCTTTGTTCCTCGATATATCGCTGGGCGAAAATAACTGGCGGCCGACGTTTTCCGGGCCGACAATGTCTTTGTCCATGACCCTGAGATTCAGGCCGCCATGTCCCAGCGCTCTGAGGGCGAAATCCATGCGCGCAAGTCCCGTGATCATGGGTCCCCCGTTGCCCCCGACGCCGATAAGAAGTATCTCGACGGCCTCGTTCCCACTTGTCACGAGGTCAGCGGGCAGGTAATGCTTGAAATTGCTAGAGATAGGACTAACTTTCTGCATGGCAATCCTCCTCATCGACAGAGAATATATCGGCGCTGGGGCCATTAACGAAGAAAAACCCTTCAACGCAGTACCGGGCTGTCCAGTCGAATAACGGCCTGCCTTCCGCCGATCGGTAGTTTCCGACGACGACTGAAATTTTGACTCTTCCTCTGTCGCTGATGTCGTCGAGTTGTGAGAAGCGTGGCTCCATCACGTGATGACTGTGTATGTCCGCAACAATGGAATGCCCGGGGGCAAGTTCACGTTGAAGACAATCCAGAAAGTCGACCGTGACAGAAGTAGACGTATAGGCCAGCTTCACCGGCAGGAACGCCGCGCCGTCCCAGACCACAAAACCGGCCCATTCTTTCTTTCTTTCCGCATACGCCGCTGCTTCTTCGATCATGTGCTCTTTAAAAAGAGGCATCACGTAATCATGGAGGACAGGGAGAAAGTCGTCGCGCTCCTCGATAGAGCCATACGGCAAAGGGGGAAGCTGCCTCGGGCAGTCCCAGAGTTTACGCACCAGGCCGCCGAAAGCACACCTGGTTTCGATGTAGAGACCGTCTGAAGCCATCAGCAAGCGCGTCTGACCCTCCTTACAAGGGGCCAGCTCAGACTTTTTGGGCACCATGATAGTCGGAAAAACTGTTTGTAGCGCGCGGTCAAAGAGGTTAAGCTCAGTAATCATTAGCGCTCCTTTTGTAGAGATCTCTCACCTTGCCGGCTTTCACTAGACACTCGCAAGGGAATTCTGTTTTACCGCTTCCCACAAGGGACTTCCAGAGGCCATCTCCGGTGGTGCCTTCGAGTGTAGGCGGGTTATGAAACGTGAATGCACTTCTAAAAAAGAGATCCTCCAACTTAGCGGTATCCGAGGGAGTGGGGTGTTCCGGAAGCTTCACGTTCCCCATGCACTGCCAGTTAAAAAACGGCGTGTAGTACATCTCGGTGTCAGGCGTCGGCCGCTTGTTCTCCTTTAGGGCAAAAGTCGATAGCCCGCTTCCGTTGAAGCGGAAGAGGAGAGCAGGCAGCGGCGCTTTCCCCGAGGGGATCCCAGTGCTCTTATCAAAAAAGAGATGTCTTGTTTCGGCGGGCCGCCACCAAAGCATTGTGGTATTGAAAGAGGTGTAGCCGATCACGTGATCGGGAAGAAACGCCATCTGATCGTTGAGCGAGGGCATAACCCGTTTGAGGAGCTTCATAAGCTTTCTCTTACTGATGGGTGAGCCCTCGCACGCTTTCCCGCTACGGAACTTGTGAAGAGAGAGAAAATGACTCGGGGCCGAAGGACCGGCGTTGTAATATGCCTCATACCCCTTTTCCTCTCTTACGTCACCGTCTCTGAGCCCGTAGACTACCAAAGCAGCCTCCGCCTCGTAGCTCATACGTTCGAGGTCTTTTATCCCTTCGTATTCCATATTGAATAACCTCCCGACATGACACTCTCAAGGAGCACAAAGGAACGAATCGCTTCCTTTACGGCCTCGAGGTTTCTTTTGTTTTTTACTGCGAAAGCTATGCAAGGGGCGGACAAATTGCCGCAATCCTGGCTCCACACTTCCAACTCGTCCTGGATGGCTCCGTGAGTGCTCCACATCAAGTTGAAGAAGTTCTCCATAGAATTCCGGTCTCCTGAGTCGTCATGGATCACATCAACCTTCTTAGCGTCCCATCTCGGCCAGGACTCGAAAAGCTCGATAGCCGTTGCGACAAACCAGTTCTCCTTGTCCGTCAGCTCCCACGCCGTCTTCTTATGAAGAGACTTGATCTTGCGGACGAGTCCGGGGTAGGACCCCTTCATGTGTATTACGTGTTTTTCGTAGTTGTCCGCCTCTTCCTCGGCCATCGTCAGGGTATCATCTCTGTCTTCGGAGTCATAGCCTTCCGACTTGTCCATCTCATGGTTGTCCCGCATCGTTTCTAAAAAGTCGGAGGCTGACGTCCTTGGCGATATAATGTCGAGCAGATGGAAGATGGTTCGCATAAGGGGATAGATATTGGGGCGTTCCTCTTTGAGCTCTAGAAGAAACTCGGCATAAAAAGAGTAGATTACCGCCACCTCGAGAGTCACCGAAAGGAGTGGCTCTTCGGACTGCAGACCGAAGAAGTTGTACTGGATGGAATGATAGACAGACAAGCCATATTCCTCCTGATAGTCACGGAGACCGGGGTTCCGATCAAAAAGTTCGTCGAAGACCGAGGCGAACTGGACTTCCAACAGCCCTTTGATCTCTTTCCTTAAGGCTGTGATATCGCCTGCCCTGTAGCACCCGGAGGATTTACTTCCTCCGAGTGACAGGTAAAGCTTTTTCAGGTCCTCTTTTGCCTCCTCGATCCGCGCGTTCAAGCCACAGGCAACGGCCAGCGGCACTGAAAAGGGTATTTTCGCGAAACTGGGGAGTTTCATTAAATTACCTCCAGGGCCTCCGAAGGAGTAAGCTCGGGATCCTCGTCGTCTTCCTCCAGGATGATGCGGGCAATACCCTCCATAAATACAAAATCGGGGCCCGTTCCCCGTTCCCCTCCCTTCGTACCGACCTTGGTAACGAAGGTATAGACAAGGGCGTCAGAGTCCTGTGAGAGTTCAGGCCCCTCCACGTTTGCGCCTATGAGAGCCGGATACGCCTCGCTATAGGCCGCCATTATCTCCTCCGGTGTGGCATCGCTGTCGATATCGTCCAAAATTAACTGCTCATAGCGAAATTTTCTGGGCAGTGCTTCGGTTGTCTTTTCCATTTAGGCTGCCTCCTCCTCAAGCTCCTCAGACCCTGGGGCCTCTTCCTCTTCAGCGTTGCCCGCCGCTTCTGTACCCGAAGCGGAACCGGTAGTGGCAGTTGTGTCCTTTTTCTCTGCGACATCTTCGCTCGTGATAGAGCCAAATAGACCACCTTCCGGTTCGCTCTTACCTTTTTCCGGTTTCTTTGCATCCTTAGCGTCAGCCTTTACTGCTGGCTTCGCTGTCGTCGCCGGTTTCTTGTTTTTCAGCGACTTGAGCGTCTCATTAAGGGCCTCGGTGCTCTCGTTGATCGCGTCTTCCAGGCTCTTCGCCGTCTGGAACCTCTTGCTGATTTTCTCCTCGAATGTCTCGGTGAGGACCTCCGGGGATTCAGCGAAGGCGAGCACCTTATCCAGCTCCTTCGATGCCTTATCAATCGCCTCGATAGACGCCTTGGCGTCCTTGTCGTTGCTGTAGGAACTTTCTTTCTTGATAAGGCTGTGGGTGTTTTTGTACATAACGCCAAGCCTGCCGTCCTTGTTCTTTTTGACGGTGATGCTGATGCTGCCGTCGTCGGGGATATAGTTCTGCAAAAGGGTAAAGTTGATAAGCATGCTGTTTCCTCCTGAAAATTACAAATTCGTTTAATGAAAGTGCCCCGCGGGTCGTCAAAGACGCACGCCACGGGGCCTTTATGGGGACTGTTACGATGACTGATGAGATTGAAAAAACTGATCTGCTGAGGCTACTGGATTGTGATGGTATCGCCGCTATTTGCCGGATTATCAGAGACTATGTAGCCTCCGAAAAGCAAAGCAGCCTCTTCGCGAGGTTTTGCCCTCCACTTATTGGGGCCTTTGCATGCGTCCTTGCGTCCGTGAAACAATCTCACTTGACATCCTCCCCATCCTAAAAACGAGGATTCCAGGGAAGCGGCTTATGCCGCTTCCTTTCGGGTTCCTGCTTCATCGAGGGGCCTTACTGCGCCGACCTCTCCACAGGCTAACACGGCATGCCCTGCCGCTAAAATATTCAGTGCAGCTACATAGTCGGCGTTCGCCGTATAGCGACATCTGAGACATCTAAAAACAGATTGTGAGCTTCGATTATTGGGGTGGATGTGTCCGCACTCCGGACATCTCTGGGATGTATGCTGAGGTGGTACCACCACAAGGTGTCCGCCTCTCCACCATTGCTTGTAATCGAGCATTCTTCGGAACTCATACCAGCCTTGATCGAGTATCGCCTTATTCAGGGCAGACTTCTGCCTGACCTTCTTCCCAGGATTCTCCTTTGTTCCCCTTGCCGTAGACGACATGTTGATTACCTTCAGGGCCTCCATTGCGACCAGAGCGTGGTTTTTGCTTATGGTCGTACTGATTTTGTGAAGGTAATCTTTCCTCGCAGCGGCTATGCGTGCGTGAACTGCATTGACCCTGGCCCTCTGCTTATGCCAGTTCTTCGAGAACTTCACCTTTTGAAACAACTTCCGCTGTTGCTTGGCCAGTTTCGTCCCGAGTGTCTTAAGACTGTTTAGCGGCTCGAAGAACGTTCCATTGGACAGAGTGGCAAATCTGGTAACGCCCATGTCGATACCAACCGCATTTTTAGAGGGGTGCACTGGGTCTGCAACTTCGATCTCGACTTGGATGGCTACATACCAGTGCTTCCCATGACGTGAAACGGTAATGTTCTTAGGGGTCCCCTCGATCTCTCTACTCTTAAAGAAAGGCACCCAGCCTATCTTCGGCAAATAGATGACATTTCCATTAATCACAAAACTCTGCGGATATCGGAAGGAATCATGGGTGCCTTTCTTCTTGAACTTTGGGAATCTCGACGTCTTATCAAAAGCATCCCGGATTGCCCTATAGAGATCCTTCAGTGTCTGTTGAAGCGGCTGTGAGTGAACCGCACTCAGAAAGCAGAGGTCCCTGTCTTTTTTCCAATCCACCAACAACCCGGCCAGTTCGTTATAAGATAGATAAAACTGTTTGTTTGCCAGGCGCTCTTTTTGTATGGCAAGAGCTTTATTCCAGACAAATCGGCTACAGCCGGAAGACTGCCGCAGCTTCGCTTCATGGTGAGGTTTAGGTTTAAGACAAAATCTATAGCCTTTTCGTATCAGCATCTTGGTTATTTAATGGAATCGGTTCCTGTTTGTCAAGGGGCAACGGACGGGCAACGGACACATTTTATATTCCCTTCCCTTGAAGAAACGGGGTCTTGCGATGCTACCACGATAAATAGGCATTACTGATCTCCTTTCACTGTGTGGTTAGCGAAAAAAGTCTAAGGCGGTAAGGCAACGCATCTTGACAAGCTTATGGATGTTACATCCATTAAGGATGCTGCGCAGCTTCGCTCTTATCGCCAGACTTCCTGCGCTATTAAGACTCTCAAAAAGGTTTCTTTGGGCCAGCTGTCTTCCGATGTACAAAGGGTTTCCAAAAGAAACTGTTCGGTCAACTTCCGCGCATTACGGTGGTCTTTGCTGTTGATCAGCTCTACAATCTCTAATGTTCCGCGCATACTGCTTCCCTCCATAATAACGCCCGCCCTCTGTTATTTCCGAACGGGCATAATAAGGCAGATATAGTCCAGTGACCCATTGTTTGTCATGAGCGCCGGTGTCAGGGGCTGAGCAAAAGACAATGTCACCTTCTCGGTGCCGGATTTCTCGAACATGGCGGCTGCATCAAGTAAAAACCCGGGATCGAAAGCGGTTTCAAAAGCCGCGCCGCCGTATTCAACGTCCAAGCTGTCTGTTGCCTCACCGACTTCATTCGACCCCGTTGAGATATTAAGTTTCTTCTCGCTGATGTCGAGCGAAACCGCCCTTTTGCCCTCTTTTGTCAGGATCATCGCCTTACGAAGCGAACCGGCCAGCGCCGCAGGCTCGACCACGACCTTCTTGTCGTTGTCGGCAGGTATCACCGCCTGATAATTTGGATATGACCCCTCGATAAGACGGCCGAGAACATCGACCTCTCCCGTTTTGAACAATATGTGGTTCTTGCTGAAATTGCAGGTGATGACAGTTTCCTCGTCAAGAAATTTTCGCAGTTCTATCGCGGCTTTCCTTGGGACAATGAGTTTCCTTTCATCCCCTTCGGCCACAACATCTTTGGTCATAAGGGCCAGCCTATGCCCGTCTGTTCCGACGATGGTCAGCTGCTTCTGGTTCGGGGTCAGGTGAAAGAGCAGTCCATTAAGGGCGTATCTGGTATCGCTTTGCCCTGTGCAAAAGACGGTTTGCTCAAGCATCGTTGCGATTTCACCGGCCTTTAGCGAGAAACTACCCTCTTCCTTCATATTCGGCCAGGAAGGGAAGTCCTTAGGAGGCAGGCATGCAAGTTTGAATTTGCTTTTCCCGATCGACACTGCCAGCCATTCAGGCTCCTTGGACTCAAGGGTAATGTCTCCCGCATCCATTTCTTTGATGATCTCCAACAGCTTGCGAGCCGGTGGGCAGGTCTGCCCTTCTTCTATCACTGTGGCTGTCAAGGGTTCGCGGACCCCGACGTTAAGATCTGTTGCCCTGATTGTCGTTTTGCCTCCCCGCGCTGTTAAAAGAAAGTGAGAGAGTATCGGCTTGGTCGAGCCTTTGTCGACTATATTTGCGATACCTCCGAGTGCCGTGCGAAGATCGTCTTTTGTTACCGTGATTTTCAATGTGGGAACCTCCTGTTTAATAGTGGAATAGTGCCTTCTGTGTATCAGTATGCTCGGACAGAAGGCTATTTCTGTTTTGCGGGAGTCTTCTCCCTGCGTGTTCTTTGCTCTCTCGCCTTGGAAAGAACCTTTTTGGCTTCAATATCAATCGCAAAGTTTGAGAGCTCTTTCCTGGTCTCTTTCGTAATGACTGTTGAAAATCTCATGTAGCCCTCCTTTGTTTTTAGATAGGCAGCCCGAATGTAAAGCCAAGCCGCCAGCATCCGGCTTTGTCACTGCCGATGGGATGAGGATTGTCGGGAAGCGCCGAAGCATGACGCAACCCCAGTGAAACCAGCCGATAATGCTTCTTACATGCGGCCTCACCCTGGCAAAAAGCTGTTTCGTCAAATTGTTCTTTGATGTATTCCATAGAGTCTCCTTTTGTGATGGCGCTCGGCAGTGGCTAGGTTTTCCAATGGAAGTCGGGGCAAAGGAGCGAGCTTAGACTGTATATCTCCGCCCCAGCTGAGGTACACTCGACGGATAGTTTGCAGTCACCGCAAGCAGGCTGCCGCATGCGCACCACACGCACGATGTTAAGCTCCAGACTAAAGTCGCAGACATCGCAATACAGCTTCTCGATCACGGTCTCTCCCTGCTGGTCGGTCGGGACAGTGAAAGATGCCGGTGGTGATATGGGCGCACTCTTATGCGTTAATACGCGCACCTTCATCTGCCCTAGCCGTTTGCACCTTGGGCACACGAATTCAGAGGGCAGCAACAAGGCATTCGACTGAGCTGAGGAGGCCCCTTCAAAAGTTATGGAACGAAACACTACATATCACCTCTTTTCGCAGTAATTTCCCGGGGGATAATCACACAGATAGCCTCATCCTCTTATCCTGCGCTGGGGACACTTCTGAAACCGGCAAGTGTTGTCGGTCCCAAGCGCAGCTGACACAAGGTTCGTTTTGAGAGTTTCCAAGCGGTCCGCACTGACTTTCGGCTCTTCCTTTTCCCAAATGATCGAGGCGCTTTTTACACAGCCATCGTTGGGAACTGCCACGTGCCCCTTGAAACGCCGGCATTTATGGATGACGCTGAAAGGGACAGTGACAACATCTCCTGCTGCAGTTTCGTTGATCCCCTTTTTTCCTTGCTCGACAGAAACGACCATACTTATCTCCCTTCCGCCGCCTCTATGGCAGCATTAACCATTTCTATGACTTCTTTTCCGTACTTTAGATTTCGGGTGCCGCTCATGGATGCTGCGTTTTCAAATGTGGATTTTTCCATGGCGACACCCCCACCTAAATATTACTTTTTGACTGCTATGCTGCTACCTTTTGCAGAGTTTCCTGGACGGACGGCCGACCATAATAACTACGAAGATCGTCAAGGTCTTTGGCACAGGATCTTGCGAGTTTAGATGTGTCAGAGGCCAATGACCCTATAATCCTGATCTTTTTGTCATTCCAAAGTGGATCATGGATATAGTAGTCCGTCTCCGTTTGCTGCTTTGCCGATGGCGCGTAACCGTCTTTCAAAAGAGTTATTGGACGAAATCTGGAATGAACAAGGCCAATTCTCAGCTTGCTCAGGTGGAGCAACTTTCTGACAATTATTTCGAAAGGCTCATTATGGTTATAGAGAACGAAGCATCTGATGTTGCGTACATTATATCCCTGCTTATCCAGTCCCTCCACGCATTTGTCCACCATCGGAGCCATATCGTATGACCCGTCCCAAGCAATCCGGATATTGGTCACTCTGCATGCCTTCAGTAAGGGAATAAGATGAAGTTTCTTCGAAAGTATCCTTACGTCAAAGCCCCCTTGTATCTCGATAGACGATAGGGGCTTTCCGTTGAGTTTAAAGTCGGCGAGGTTCCCGAGAAACGTTTCGACATCGCTTCGGGCAACAATGTTATTGTCGTTAAGTATGAGTTTCCTCATCTTAATCCTCTTTGAGAAGTACTCCCACGGATACTCTTCATATCCAAATCGCCATCCATAGCAGAAACTACATTTTCTGATACATCCGGAACTTGCTGCGTCTATCTGGGTTCTGACTGTCGACGGAAGCAGATCATAGGCAGGGGTGACGGCCTCTGCATCTTTTAGTTTCCCAATGTGAACATCTGCGTAAGGGAACGCTTCACGGTAAAGATCAGGGTCCAAACTTGCATGCACACCCCCAATTCTTATTGTCGCCGCCGGATAAAGATTATGATACTTCTCGATGCACGGCTTTACATAGTCCTGAAACCACCATGAAAAAACCGTAGTGATACCAATCAGATCAGGAACAAAGGGTATCCCCTCCCTCAAGAATAAATTGCCTTCCTTCTCCGGGTACAAGACATTGCCATCGTCGAAATGTAAATGGACGTTATCGCCTTGCTCTCTGTGATAGGCGGCCAGTTTCAATAAGGGATACGGGAAATACTTAGCCGGATCCTTTAGTTTTTTGGGCTTAGGCCAGTCTGGCACAACAAGTAAAACATTCATTACGACTCCTTCCTGATAAATTTTGCGTTCGGGCTTCTTCATATCGGCAATTATTTTCAGGCCGACAATATTTCGGAGTTATTTCACCCACCCGACTCTAAGAGGCAAAGCGATATCTGGAACCCTCAACATACTGCTTGATAATTTCCGAGGTCGTATCCATATTCCTCCTTCCCTCACGCTGCCTCTTCAATCGGGGCGTTGCCGAGGTTTAGCATTTTCTCCCCGTCTTTGGTGATTATTTTCACATGGGCTGTGCCGGGCTCCCAGATGATGCCGAGTATATTCCACGGGGATATCTTCGCGGTCCAGAAGCCCTTAAAAAGGTCGTCCCGCTGATATTTTCCGCTTATGTTCTGCAGATCATCCGATATCTCCTCGTTGAAGCTATTTTGCTGTGTCTCCCAGCTGTCTCCTTCATCGCTGCGGACCTTCTCAAAGACAAAGGTGTCGAGCCCGAGATTGCGGAAGTCATCCGCCGCCAGCGAGTAGTAAATCGCTCCATCGCACCAGTTGTCGATCGCCGCAACGACAGGCACGCTCTTTCCTACGCACGAGATTGTTGCTTTTGCCCAACTGTAGTTACCCTGAAACTGGCCTGCGGTATCGGTGGTATCGATATCGATGTGCACCGTGCGTTCCTTCACTTCAACCCAGCCGGGCCGCCGGTCGCATACTGTGCGTTCAGTGACAGCCCTTTCGGGGAGGGCGATGATCGTATCTACCTCATGTAACTGTTCGCCATCGACTACAAGATCAATGACCTCGTTTTCAAGAGCCCTTTTCTCTTCTTTCCCGATCAGGACAAGTTCCTTGCTTGGTCCCCACTCTTTCCCGGCATATGGCTCGTCCTGTAAATAATAAAAACGGCTCAGGGAGTTCAGTTGCTCCTGTGTCCCGAAAACAGAGAGAAACTTCATGCGCTTCGCGAGGTCCTCTACGTTATTATTCGAACGGTCGTTTATATACGACACGCAGTACTCCGCTGTTTGTTCGCGGACAAAATCCAGAAACGTGTTCCAGCTGTCATCCCGCTTCATTTTCTCTCTAAAGGGCAGGACGGGCGTCAGAGGACTCCCCGTTGTTATGTCGAGGATAACGCTGCGGCGACAGTCATTTCTTTCGTGCGGGATTTTGATGCCGTACCAGATAACGAGGGGCAAGGCGGCATTCTCGATATCGCTGCCGGAGTAATACCGAACGTCTGAAAGTATCGATTCTTTAATGCCAAGGAAATTATCTTTATATGTCGTCTTAATGATGAATTCCCCGTCACTGGCGTGTTTCCGCTCGACGGCCTCCCCGTTGAGGGTTATGTCCATCGGGAAATACTTCAGCTGCGCCCTGTGCAGATTCAGATCAACTTTGTCCGACAGCACAATCTTTACGAAGAAGCCTTCGCATGTGTCTTCGCGGTTGACTCTGCCTAAAATGGACTCGCGATAGGGCTTGTCGTTTAGCAAACGGGTAGCATCTACCGTCACACTCCCAAAAAGGCTACGGAAGATGATCTCCGTTGCTATTGATACCAAGTGGAAGATACCAAATCCGGCAGGATTCTGGTCCCGCACAGTTTCTTCATCCCAGCCCGTATCCGCGAGCACAAAAAGCGGTTCTGCATGTTTCGCGCCCCGCCCATTGTCCACCGCGGTAAGCACGTTGTCTTTAAGTGTAATCGTGAGTTGACTGGCACGAGCGCGATGCGAATTCTGAGCTATTTCCACAAGAGAAGTCGATGGGTCACTGAAAAAGCATGGTAACAACTTAAATAGTCTATCTGCATTGATCATATGCATCTCCTCTTTTGATTTGTTCATTAATGAAGGAATGTTAGATACCGGCTATCTTCAATACAATCTAACGAGCAGGTGTTTAGGCGGCCTCACATAGCGGGGGTTCTGTCGCCATCAGAGCGTCCCTATAATCCATCTGTCCGCTGATAGAGAGAAATTCGTCGACAGCGTCTTCTTCTTTTGCCCTGGCAAAGCCCTCCTGAAAGGTGACAATATCCTTAAAGGTGTGATGCCAGATGTAATCAACTTCTTCGGCGGGTAAAAGCTTCTTCTCTCTTATATACTTCGTCATCGATCCGGGTCGCGCAATCCCTCCCCTTGTTCCCTTGACCGTGCTTCTCCAGAGGCCTTCGCAGCTTCTCAGGCGTGGGTGCGCTCTCGCTTCGAGTCTCACTATTCGCCTTAGAAGATCCAAAGGATATCCATCAAGTTCATGGGGCTTAACCGCAACGCAGAAAAAACAACTGCTCTTAATCGGTAACGGAAGACCAGCCCGCTGTATCTGTTTTTTACATTCCTCTCTGTCCCATCCCCATTCCTGAAGTGGCATACGATACTCGTAGAGATGCGTGTCTTTGGGGTTAGCCGAATACGTGCGCCGGCGGTCCGCCGGACTATCGTCAAAGCCGATCAATTTGATAACCCTCATATGAACCGACCAGGCAAGACGAGCAGGATCCCATTTCTTTATGTAGTCATGTTGTGGCCCTTGCTTCCACTTGGATGAACAACTGGCCGGTCCGAATGACACCCCGGGCAACGTTCCGTTAGTCAAGAGATTAGTTTCAAGATTGTGATAAGGCGGATAATTCTTGAAATTCTTCGCTTGGTATTTGACCGTAACAATAGGCGGGAAGCCCTCTTTTTTAAGCCACTCTTGTATGACGGGCTTGAAATCGTATGTCTCGCGCCGCTCAGCACCCGTATCTGCGAAAAGGATGAGATCGGGCCGCTGTCCACACATGACCAGGCCTGCCAGTAAGGCTGTGCTGTCTATGCCCATGCCATAAGCTACGACGACTGGAGCTTTGATGTCCTTATACAACATTGCAAGCTGTTTCAGTTTGTTCACCTCCTTTCCTTAAATTCAGTCACCCTAATGACTCTCTCTCCCGGGGTACGGGAAAGGCGCTCCCGTATCCCGGCTTTATCATTGGTGTGCCAGAATTTGTGAGAGCTTTTCCTACTGGAGAGCGGCTGCTTCCCGAGCGTCCTCATCCGAACAGCCCCGGGCCTTTGCTTCCTTGTAACGAAGCTGCCAATCAAACCATCTGAGGTGATCTTTTTTGTCTTCTTCGTCGGTGATAAGATCAAGACGGGGGTTACCCGGGATGATGCAAACTGACTGCACAACATGCATCCTTGCCCTCCGTTCCGCCTCTTTCTTACTCTCATACCCCGAATGAGCGCACTGAGGTGTGAATTCGCCTCCTATAAGCTGGTATTGCCAGGAGTGCTTGATACGGGAGAACACAACTGCGATCGTGTCGACCATGACAATGGTAGGCCCACCTTCTGCGTCCTTGATAAAAGACTGCATTTGCCTGGAAGCCTCGGATTTGGCTTCTTTCACAGTCCTTCCCTTTCCTGTAAATCCGTAATACTCCATGCTGATGGTTTTCATATGAACCTCCTTCGGTGAAAAGTGAGCGCTATTGAGGGCTGAAAAGACAGGGCTGTGAAGCGCTAGAAGAGTTGGCGGATGTGATCGCAGATGTCCCTTCCCTTTGCTGATGGGCAAGAAGTACTGCTGCGCGTGCAGTCCCACTATTAGGGCCGCACCCTTCAATCCCCTCGTGGTCGTAAAAACCCATTTCGAGCGCCTTAAGGTCTCTTTCTGAGTGAAAGTCCACAAAAGGACCTGAGTGCCCACTGGGGCGGCGGCAATAAGTCCCTGGTGCCGCATGGCAGTTTGGACACTCTACTTCAAACGGCGGGTCTTGCGGGAACTCGTGGCAACAAACAGTACAGCGGACAGGATGACGCGGTTTCCCAGCAGGTTTAAGTTTTCCCATAGATCTCTCCTATTGTTGGGTCTATTAACGACGAACCTCGGTGAAGTTGCGTAAGATGTATTCCCTATCGTCGAAAGACAAGGATATCTTCACGCAGTACTTCGCGTCGGGGGCCACCTCGGTTATGTCATAAAGCTCGGGGTCAAGATCGGGCACATCGAGATTCATCTCGGCTATCGCAGGGAGAAAACGCTTTGGTAGGCGAAAAGCCTGGAGCAAACACGTCTTCACGTAAAGGCGGTGCTGTCGCCCGTCGCGTCCCATGCCGAAGACGTTATCTCCCACGGCCAAGTGCAGTCCTATTACCATCAGTCCCTCTACCGGATGCCTGAGAATCAACGCATTGTCAGAGAGGACCTTGATGATCTTAATGATGTCTTCGGTGGTGTAGTAGCTCCCGCACAAAACATATCGCATCAACTTACGTGCGTCCTTCTTCGCCCTTTGTTTGAGGCAAAAGGAGTGCAGCTTCTTCCCCAGCTCGCCTCCCAGCTCGGCAATTTCCTTATGTTCTGCCTTCTTGCTATTGAACGTATAACAGTACGATGACGACAGGAGCCCCTTAAGCCGCTTGCCTTCAAGATAATCCTTAAAGGATTTTACAGAGAGAGTCCTGACCTTTTCTGCCAGCTTCTCTTTGTTGCTGATTACTTCCTCCTCCGCTTTCACGTAATCCGGCACCGTCACTCCGGCCAAGCCAGCCGACAGCTCATTGGCGAAAGATGTGCTTTCATTTAACATCGAAACCTCCTAAAGGGAATAGTTAACGAGACAGGACCTCTCAGGAGACCCTGTCTCGTCTGACACTAAACGAACGGGCCGCGGATGGGATATTTGCGATGCGACTTGACCATCACCAATTTCCCTTTAACTCGGCCTTCGGAGTCCATTTTCCCAAAGCGTATCCCGTGGGCGTAGCCGGTATTGACGGCTCGCCGGTACGCTCTATTGGCCTCCTCTAAGGCCTCCGCGCGGGTGGCGTAAGGCTCTGAGGTCAGTAAGGGAAAACCAGACCCGTGGACAGCGACGAACCCGTACATCAGACCACCTCCTCCTGCTCCCTGAAATCGGCAGCAAAAGCAGCATGCAGTTCTGATATTTGGGCCTCAACCACAGCAAGCCTGCGAAGTGCCTCGTCCCCGGATTCACAGCCCTCGGACTCGGATATTTCCCTGACTAAAAAAGCAAGGAGCCCGTCCCCATAAGTCTGTAACTCCTTCTTCTTTGTGATGTATGAGCCTTCTCCATCGCTATAGTTAGCGAGGACGAACCTCTGATAACGATCGAAAGTACTCGGGGCAACTTCGGCCCTGGGCGTACAATCTGCAGCGTCAAGGCGGGGATCCCATAATTCTTGTATCCCTTGGGCGCCAGCCTCTTTCTTTGTGCCGGCGCTGATAGTGGTCTGGCCAAGTTCGAATTCTTCGTTCTTGCCGCCCATCGCAATAACTTTTACAAAGTAGTAGGGCATGAAACCTCCTTTTCATTGACAGATGGATTTATCAGGCAGCGGCGGCTTTGATCTCCCAGACACCGCGCTCAACATTCGAGAAGAATCGCTGGAGGACCTGCCTTACCTTCGCCTGCCAGTTGGGGTTGAGGCGGGTCCGTTCATTTGCTGCTTCCGCTACAGCCTCGTATATCGATGGCAGACTTGCTCTTCCCCCAAGTTTAGTGAGCGCCCAGCCAATAACTGCCTTCCACGTCGCGTTGGAGAGTGAGACAAGATTTTCACTGGTTGCGACTGCGGCATCAAGAATCCCAAACACCACGCGCTCTTTCCTTGCCTGGATGCAATATTCATGCATTATAGGAATAAACTTACCCGAGTATGTGGTCTCGTTGCTTCGGCAGTTGTGTTGCTCTTTGATTACAACCGATGTAACAACTCCGGGCATCATCTTAATAAGGTCCGCCTGTATCGACCAAAATTGACCACTCTTTCTTACATCCCCGATTAAGACGGAGTAATTACCTTCGGGAGCAAGGGCGTCATAAATGTTGTAGAGACAGAGCTGCATTTTCGATAAAAATTCTTCTTTTGATTTGCAGTGGGAAAGGTCATCTGGATGTGGGGTGTTACCCCAGACGCTGCCGGAATACGGTATGCAATTATGATACGGTGGATGAGCCCAGATATATTGAGGCCTGTCCCCTCCAAGCCGCTCAATGAGGCTATCTCGCACGAGGTTGAACCCCGAGTGCAGGTCCAAACCGACGAACCGTATCCCGAGATCTCGCGCAACATCAGCACTTGTCCCGCCGCCTAAGAAAACGTCGACGAAAAAGTCCGGTTTGAAGAACTTCAACAGATCAACCAATAAATGCCCGGAACAATTTCCTCTCCACTTTGGATTACCCCACGGCCCTCGGTCTGGATATGAAACGATCGACTTCATTTTGTAGGTCCCTCCTGTTCGCTAGCATTGCCCGGGAGTGAAGACTCACCGGCGAGCACTTCCGGCATATTACCTCCGCATTTGATACAGAAGAGGCCGTTTTTGTTGCGGATATCGCTCGCCACATGGTGGCCGCACTGCTCGCATTTATACTGCCACCATTTGCGAACGTCTTCGGGGTCGGCTTCCTGAAGCTCTCTTTTTAAGGTTTCTAACTTCTCAATCTCGACAATAATTGGCAAGATATCCTCCTTTTGGTACTCCTTGATTTTGTTTGTACGAAAAAAGCAGAGCCCGCCTCTCCTTGCAGCAATCCGCAGGAATGATGACGGGCTCTCTCCTTATCGATAGCGTGAAATTAACTCTGCCTCTTTACACGACGACGTGTCTCATAAAGAACCTTCTTAGAAACAGTGCCACCATACGGCCAATATTCTGATCCAGTTGCTCGGAGTAGAAATTTCGTTCGAACACATCCTCCAGACTGTTTCCCTGCATTCCAACATAGCCGGCGCCGACTTTTGCACGCTTGCTCAACTGCTGCACGTACTCCTGGTCCTCTTGAGCGACCTGGGCATCTGTGAGAAAAAGGGTAAAGGAATAGTCGCAGGGACGGTTGCCGGCGGAAAGATAGTTTTCCCCTCCGCCCCAAGCGGCGAACCGGCACAAGATATCGATATCCTTGAGAGGCACATAGATAGGATCACGGCTATCGGTCGTAGTGATCAGGAGGTCCACGTCAAAGACTTCCGACAGGATGTACGCGATGGTCGAGCCATTTTGAAAAGGGTCGCCCTGCATCGAACCGCTGCCATCCAATATGAGCAACAAACGCTTTAGTTTCAATACGGAAAACGTCTCGACTGCCTTACGAAACGGGGCAAGCGGAGGGTTATCAATCCTTCGCGGGTCGAACCTCCTGCCCGACAGCGCAAACTCCATCTCAGTGCGACTCTTCACATTGAGCAGTCTTCTCAGTATCCGGGCCTGCTCAGCGATATAGGCCAGATCCCATGAAAACCATGCCTCCCCGAAGTGTTCCTCGGCATCCGTGATTTCTGTGGAGCTGCTGCCGCTTCCGTAAGGGTTCTCGGCGGACGGCTCACCTTCTCCTACGGCCGCAGCGGCTGATTTCTCTATACTGCCCAGTCCAGAACCGCCCGATTCGTAGTTGTCAAAGAGAAATCTCCACTTATCGTAGAGGTCCTTGGCATACCCACAGACAATCAAGGTCGAGTCGGCTTCGATGCTTCGATCAATGAAGTAGTCCCAGTCTTCGCAAAATTCGGCATACTGTGTCTCCGAAAGCTTTTCAGGCCTCGCCGTGGTAGTTTCCAGACCGCTTCGGCGCCACCTCAGCAAGATGCCGATGTTAAACGGGTTTGAGAACTTCTCGGCGTCCTCATCAGAGAGATAGTGTCTGTTGTAGGAGTGTGAATGGAGAGGGAAAAAATTGCAGTTCCGCTTTGGCTCAATCCTGGCGTCTTCAAGGATATTCAGGAGTGAAAACGGAAACGACAGCGTCGTACCGTTTATCCCTCTGCTTGTGTGAAGCACGTGCGATATCTCATGCTCCATCAACAGGTCGGCAATCTCACTGAGTTGCTCCTCTTCGACACCCTCGACCCCAAGCTGTATGGAACGCCGCTTGTGGTCCCACCAGGACTCATCGCTTTTTGCGGTGACTCTAAGAGAGAACCTCTCGTCTCCCGTGAGAAACCCTGCTGTGAGTTCCAGCCGTTTCTGAAGGGATTGAAGCGACAAAGGCGCTATGGTTACCAAGGCGCTCATGCTGCCTGTAACAGATCGCTGATGGCCTCCAGTTGACCTGCCTCCGGGTATCCCATAGGGTCGCGCTCAAGAACGCGAAACAACCATGTCATAGCCGCGGCCTCTGCGAGGTCGACGCCCCGCGATATCACATCGGCCCACTCAAGGAGAGACCCTGTATCAAGCGGAACCGGAAGCCTGCCCTGACGGTACTGTTCTCTAATACCCTTTGTTAGCTTGGCCAGCCGCTTGGCGGTGTCTGCTCCGACTTTTCGCTCGAGTAATTCCTTTTCTTTTGCAACATCGTAATCCATAAAAACAAAGACGGGGAAACGACGAGCGAGAGCCGGATCGAGTTCGCTGGTGTCAGAGTAGCCCAAATTCGCCGTTGCAAAGAAAAGGAGATTCCCGACCGGGACCCTTATGCGTTCGCCGGTCGTGATGTCATGAAGCGTATAAAAGCCCGCCTCATTATCCAAGGCCTTCACCAATAGATTGCGAAGGGAGCGACTGCTTCTCATCACCTCTTCAAGAATGACAACCACCTTCTTTTTCGTGGCTGCATCAAAAGCAGCCCTGAGTTCCCCCACTAAGCGGGTCCAGCCCTTTTCTTTGTCCGGAAGGAGTTTCTGCAATAAGTCAACGTCTTCAAGGCCGTCTGTAATGTTGATGGCATGAATCTCATATCCGGAGGCGTTTAATAACTCGCGCACCGCATGAGTCTTCCCGCTGCCGGTCGGGCCAAAGGCGAAGGCCGATTTCCATAACTCAAGGGCCATGGCTAGTCTCGTGCCGTTGGCAACCTGAGGTACGCCTTCATCCAGGATCTTGTGGATCTGTGCGCGTTTTGTGGAATTAAGATCCTGAAAAACAAGGCAGCAGTGTTTGCACATGTACTCGTCTGACCCCGAGGTCTTGCGTTTCTTCCAGTACTCACACTTGCTTTCAGTTTCTTTATCGCTTTTTACGACCGATGTGTCGCCACACCAAATTGTGAGAAGCCCGGTCTTGCGGTCCTTCGCGATCAGCACGTTATGCAGAGACGGCCCGCCGTTGCTTGCGTCCTTATTGACGACCTTGAAGCAGATCGCTGGCTGCTCCGTGGTTTCTCCTATAAACTTAACCGGGACGGTCTTCTCTTCCCTTATGAACATTGACGCCAGTTTTTTACTGTGGGCGCCACTATGCAAGGCATATAAATTATCGAGATGTTCCCAAATCTTTTTTGCCATAAATTGTGAAACCTCCTTGTCCAGTGTTGATGATAGGAGCCGAGCTGCTTTATCTCCGGCCCCTATCAGACACAGGACCGTCCTACAGCTCCTCGAAATTCACAGGCAGCTTTGACCCAGCCGCACTCTCCCCTATAGCAGGGTTCACCTTCCCGCCATCCATAACGTGATCAAAATGCGTGATGGGCACGCCCATGAAAACGCCAGGCTGGTAATCGTATTCCACTTCTGTCATGCCCTGAGGGAAAACCGTGTAGACCGTATCACCCAGTTTCCGCTGGTTAAGCCCTGAGTTTGGAGGAGCGATGTTATAGGAGTGCCCCAGGCAACACTCCTTCGACTCTTCAAGATGCTCGGTCTTTATCTTCGGGCAGTACTCCGGCAGGGGAAGCAGCTCGTGCTCCTTCACGATTGCTTTTGGATGAACCAAAAACAGCATGGAGCCGGGTTCCAGTTTCGACAGGTCGAAGTTATTGGGGATGCGCTTGGACACTCCGAAGTTGCGGATTTCTTCAACCATATCCGAGGGCCATGGATAATGCTCTGCTCCCACCCACAGCATAACGTGGTTCTTCCCTTCCTTCTCGAAGATGAGCGGAGCCCTGAAAGGTTCCGTGTCATAGGCGATGGGGGGGTCGATAATGAAATGCTCGATCGGGGTCCCGTAAGGTGCAAGGCCGCTACAGACGTAGAGCCCTCCCGGGACGCGTTTCCCGCATCCTCTGATAATACCGACGATGCTCTTTGCCGCGCCTGACGCTTCCATTATTTTTCCTCCTTCAGGATCTTCAAGGCCTTCTGAAGTTTTCCCTTCCGGCCGTTGGTCGTAATCTCCACGGCCCGCTCGAGTGTCGCAATCGCCCCTTTGATCATCGTCTCCACCGTATCGGCCTCGGAGGGCGCGGGCAGTTTAAACAGCTCAACAGGCAATAGATTGGTGAGCCGCTCCTCCCTCAACGTCGCCGCTGCAATCTTCCCGGTCAGCTTATCCACATCCAGAAGATCGCGCTGTTTGTCCTTTGTGAGCTTACGGAGCGCCTTTGCCGCATTAAGGTTTATCTTCCCTTCCTTAAGCTGCATCAGAAACTCCGGGATAAGGTCCAGCAATTTAACCCGGGAGCGCACATGCGATACCGGGATACCGAGATGGTCGGCAACGTCCTGCTCGGTCCAGTTAAACGCCGACATTATGGTGGAAAGCTTTTCGGCCTCTACTCCTGGATTGGCCGATCTTGTCATATTCTCAGCTATGGTCAACATGGCAAGGATCTCATCCGGTGTCCCTGATTCAAACACCAACGCAGGTATTGTGGTATGCCCTGCTTCTTTGGCGGCCTGTACGCGCCTCCTGCCGGCCACGATCTTGTAGCCCTCTCCCTCTGCTCGCAAGACTATCTCCTGAAAGACCATGCCAAGATGTGCAACGGCTTTCATGGTCCCGCGACACAGACTGCCCTCGAGGAGCTCCTCCGCTGCTATCTTGCCGATCTCCACGCTCTCGCGCTTCCAGGTTTCCGGAATCTGAAATGAAAGCTGCGTCATGTTACAATCCTCCTCCGGTACCCGAACGCCCGAGTCCGCACAAGGCGAAACTCTGGCGCAGCGGATACCTTTTAAAAGTTGATAAGTGAAACTGAACAAATGATGGTGATGCGGTGGGTGGGATAAATCAGGCGGCTTCTTTCAGCGCAAAGGACTCCTCCTCAGCCTCCACTGTCTCGGTCGTCTCTTCTGCCGTGTCCCTGTTATCAACGTCCAGTTCCTTGTTTATCTCAGCCTGCCTGAGCAGCTGATGCCTAAGTTGCTCTTCCATTGGGAAAGGCTGACCGACTTCAAGGGAAAGACCTTCAAGGCGTTTCTTCATGTCCCCAAGGTCCTTGACATAGTGGGCATGCCGTTCCTCTATCGTGCGCACGGCGTATTCGAGACTTGATATGGTGCCTATGTCGCTGTCGGAGACATTGCCCTTGTGCTCAGCCAAGCCTCTGGCGATAATCTGAGGAATGGCAGAGTAGCCAAAAGGAAACGTCCTCAGGTAAAGTTCAAAACCGGCATAACTGCCGATGAGGTCATAGGCATCACTCCCTTTCCGCCCGGAAGCCATCCGAACGATTGCATCTCCTGCGGCTTTCCTTTCGGAATAGACAGAGCCGTCGACTTTGATACTGAAAGGCTCGGGAGTTTCCCTCACGGCAATATCGGCCTCATAGTTTGCTGCGATCTCCGTATACCGCTCTATGCGTGCCTCAAGGGAGGCCATCTCCCGTTTGAGCCGCCATTGCTCGGATGCATGCTGGGAACGAAGCGTCTCCAGCCTGTCACACTCGATATCCACCTTGAACTTCTCCATGACCAGTGGATTACCTGAACTCAGCGCCTTAACCTCGGCATATGACAGGACCACCCCCTCAATATCTTCCGCAACGCGAGCCGTCGAATCGCCACTACGTATCTGGGCAATGAAACGTGATTTAGCCTCAATCAACTGCCAAATATAAGCGTCGAACGAACCGCGCGTGACGTACCTGAAGATCGAAACGGTCTTATTGGTGTTACCCTGTCTGAGGATTCTGCCTTCCCGCTGATCCACATCCCTTGGCCTCCACGGCGCGTCAAGGTGATGAAGCGCCACGCACAGCCGCTGTACGTTGGTGCCCGCACCCATTTTCTCCGTGCTGCCCATCAGAATGCGGACCTTACCGAAATTCACCTTCGTCCAGAGGACCTTCTTCTTTGCGTCTGTATCGGCCTCATGGACAAAGACAATCTCCTGCTTAGGAACACCACGCTTTACTAACTTTTCCCGAATGTCCCGGTAGACGTTGAACCCCGCCTTTTTGGGAGTGGAGAGGTCGCAAAACACCAGCTGTGTCCCACGGGAGTCTTCTGTATCACTCCAAATGTCGTAGATCTGCTGCACAGCCATGTTCACTTTACTATCGGGAAAGTCGGTAGCGGGCGGGTCCACGAGTCGGAGGTCGAGTCCGGCTTTACGACCGTCCCCGGTTATCTTGAGCATGTTGTCTTCCCTCGGATCCACGCGCTCCTTTTTGAGACGTTCGGCCCTTTCCACAAGAGACTGGACGTATTCCTCCTGGGCCTCACTCGGGGGAGCGACAATCACAATCGGCTTGCCGTCTTCCATCTCCGGCTTTTCAAGGCCGAGCACATCGTCGTCATGCTGCACGTCCGCAGTCTGCCGGTACATCTGCAACAGTTCAGGCACATTGACGAACTTCGCAAAGCGGCTGCGCATCCTGTAACCGGCCCCTGTAGGAGTAATTTCGAGGGATGTGACTACTTCGCCAAACGTGGCTGCCCAGGAATCAAAGTGGGAAAGGTTGTACTGGGCAAGGAGATGGGGCTGCAGATACCGTTGAACCGTATACATCTCGGCCAACGTGTTTGAGATCGGGGTACCGGTAGAAAATACGACGGACTTCTCCTGACTGTTTAACAATCTCGCCTTCATGTACATATCAAACGCCCTTTTACTATCAGCGTTTGGCAGACCGGCGATACGGTCCATCTTGGTCACGAAGTACAAATTTTTATAGAGGTCGGATTCGTCGGTCGCAAGGAAATCGATCCCGAGATCTTCGAAGGTCAGACCGTTATCCTTTTTCTCTTCGTTGGCCCGCTCCTTGAGTTTCGCTTCAAGGCGCCGTTTAGCCTTTTGCAACTGTTTGACAATCTTACTGTCGCTCTTATTGCTCTGGGCTGCCAGCACTGCGTCTTCTAAGTCTGCGATTTGGAGAGAGATGAACTCCTCGATAGCCTCCTGCGATAACGGGATTCTTTCGAAGCTGCTGTGCCCTATGATAACCGCATCCCAGTTGTTGGTAGCGATCTTCCCAATGAAGGCCTTTCGCTTCTGCGCAGTGAAATCGTCATGACCCGTGATCAGGATATTAGCTAACGGGTAGAGCCGTAAGAATTCTGCAGCCCATTGCTCGATAAGGTGGTTGGGTACCACAATAACAGGCTTCGAAACTAACCCCAGACGCCTCATCTCCATTGCCGCCGCTGTAATGCAAAACGTCTTGCCGGCTCCGACCTTATGGTCAAGGAGAGTGTTACCGCTTTGGATGATTCTCCAGATAGCGTCTTTCTGGTGGGGTTTCAACTCAAGGTGATTTGACATCCCGGGAAGCGTAAGGTGACTGCCGTCGAATGTGCGCGGGCGAAGACAGTTGAAAGTCTCGTTGTATAACTTAGCAAGGCGTTCACGTCTATCCGCGTCCTCCCATATCCACGTCCTGAAACGTTCCTTGATAAACAGTTGCTTCTCACGCGCCGCCTCGGTCTCCTTGACGTTGACAACTTCTTTCTCCTCACCTTTTACCCTGATGGTGTCCTTGATCGTGGGTATGCGGTTGTTGAGGACCAAGCGAATCAGAGTGACAGCGTCGCACCTGGCCGTGCCGAACTTCGTCGTGTTATTAACGCTGTCGAGGACCTCAGACGTTAACATCCGCGTAGGCTCAAGTGTCCAAGACCCGATCACCGGCGAGAACTCGACCTCACAGCCGCCGGGGACATCTATCAGGTAGTTCACAAACAGCTCGACATCTTTCGGCGGTATCCACGCGGCGCCAAGGTTAGCATGAATCTCGGTGAAGTCGAGGTCCTTCGGCTGTACGGTCTTAAGCGCCGTAACATTACGATGAAATTCTGGGTCTACCAAAACGGCCAGCTCCGCTGCTTCGAGTTTTTTACGCACATTACCGCTTAAGTATGCGTCGGCCGCCTCCCACATGCCGCCTTCGGGGTTTCTGAATATTATCCCCTCAAGCTCTGTCCGGAGTTCCTCTTCCGAAAGATCGCTCAACTCAGCCATCCTTTCGAAGTCAACAACGCCTCTTTCGTTCATGGTGACCAGGAACGCTTCTTTGGCGCTGGCGACGTGCGAGACCCTCTTGACGGGGTGGATCACCCTGCGGGAGAATATCTCCGCCTTCTCCGCAGTTTTCGTCTCGTCGTCGTAGACCTCAAGCGACAAAAGAAGCGGATAATCAGGATCCTCGCGAAACGCTGCCCTGTTAGCCTTTAAGCTGAGAAAGCCGAACTTCTTAACAAAGGAGTCGTAAGTAGTGTTAAGACCGCCTCGCAGGAAATCGACCCCGGCATCATCGCCCGTTGTCAGCTCGTCATGGAGCAGTTTTCGTACGATGTCACGAATCTGTATCATACTCTCAACACGCCGAGCGGTCATGACCGGCAGCTCCTGAAGTACTAACTCATCTGCCATACTTCTATAAAGCTTTCCCTCATGGACTACGTAGGCCCCTTCTTTAACGTGATCAGGTGCCGGGATACACTGCTCTACCGCTACGCCTAGAACCGTCTCTGTGGGCTTCACAACGCCGTCAGGCAGAAGCGGAAGGACCCCAGCAAGGGCATCTTTGAGGTCGCGTTTATCGGGGGCGAGCTCCACATCATATCTGCCGTACATTCCGGTTGCCCAGATAAGCTTGCCAAGCATCAGCTGCGGCCTTTGAGCAAAGTACTCGTTGATCTCGGCATCGCATTCATCCTTTCCCATCGGGAAAGGCACTATCTCGGTCCAGTTGATTGCGGCAGGCACCGCCCCGGCCTCCCTTTTCTGGAAAAAGAGGATATCCGCGGTCACTTCCGTATTGGCGTTTTTCTTAAACGCAGAGGACGGCAGTCTTACTGCACCCAGGAGATCAGCCCTCTCGGCGATGTACTTACGAGTCTTGGTATCCTTTTTGTCCATGAGATAGCGGCTTGTGATGAAAGCCACAATCCCGCCGGGCCTGACAATGTCGAGGGCTTTTGCGAAGAAGTACTCATGAATACTGAATTTGTGTTTGTTGTACGCAGGATCATGGATTTTATAGTCGCCGAAGGGGACATTGCTAATCGCAACATCAAAGAAGTTCCGGGGGAACCGGCAGTTTTCAAAACCGCTTATGCGGATATCCGCATCGGGGTGGAGCTGTTTGGCTATCCTCCCGGATATTGAATCCAGCTCCACACCAGACAGTTTGCTGTGCGCATGCAAAGCTTCGGGCATCAGACCGAAGAAGTGGCCGATGCCAAGCGCCGGCTCGATGAAGCGCCCTCCTTTGACACCCAGCCGCTCGATCGCATCATACATAAACTCAATTACGGTGGCTGAAGTGTAATGGGCATTCAGGGTGCTTGTCTCTGCGCTTTCGTACTCCTCCTCGGTAAGCAGTCCCTTAAGTTCCTCGTATTCTTTGTCCCAGTCATCGTTCCAGCGGTCGAATGCCTGGGGCATGCCTCCCCATCCAACGTATTTCACAAGAACCGCCTGTTCTTCGGGCGTGGCCGTGCAGTTCTGCCCTTCGAGTTCCTTAAGCAGCCCGATGGCTGTCACGTTGTCGCGGTATTTGCTCTTAATGTTCCCTACCCCGAGCAGGTCCTTGTCAGTTATGTGGTAATTCCTGCTCACGGGTGTTTTTACAGCCGGTGCTGTAGCGGGGACGGGAGTTGCTGCCGGCGGCGTTGTGATTGTCGTCGCTGGCACCGTCAGGAGCCCACCCAATAAGTCTTCAAATGACAACTGACTTTCAATCGGCTTGTTTCTTCTTTTCTTCGCAGCGGTCGCGGCCATAAATATCACCGAGCCGCTGCTTTTTCCAAAGGCACCACCAGTTGTGGGCATCTATCCTCCTCTCTTTTCTTAATTGGTTGAACATCTAATTTTCCGCACCTCTACAGGGGGAATAGCCGGAGGCCGAACCGAAGGCATGCGGATGGCAGTTCTGTAGACGGGCTTCCCGGAGTTATCTGCCTGTTCAATCAGCCCGGCCGAGACGAGTCCGTCGAAGAGCGACTTAATGAACTCACCCTCTATGGCCTTCAGCCTGTCTCTCTCCATGTAGCCTATGCCTGCGCTCACATCGTAGTTGTAGGATACAAAGAGATGTTTGCGAGGCGTCCGGTATGCCTGTAGCAGCAATGCCTCGATATCCTTTTTTCGCTCCGTCAGAGCCTCGGTCAGTTCAATCTCACTATAGTATTGCCTCTCTTCATAGGTGTCGTAGCTCCTGAGCCTAAAGGTCTTGGCTGTCTTGAGGACTTCGGCGATCTCCTCAATCCTTTCTTTTTGGATCCAGCCGCTCAGATCCATAGGATGGCAATACAACCGCTCGCACCAACCTCTGCACCCTTCCCAAGCCGACGAGCTCGATTTCTTCCAGGATTTAAATCCCAGGGCGTCCAACATCCTAATGACCTCAAAGGCAAACGCCCATCCCAGCTCGTCCTCAATGCCTTTGCCCCATACGTAGCCCGCCTCAATGCGGTAATAAACTTTCACGTATATTCGTTCGTCCTTTGGCATCGGTTCTCCTTTTTTTAAGTGTTCTCGAAAAGATAGAAGCCCTGCCACTCATTTCAAATGGCAGGGCTTCTTTTCCCAAACATTGTAGACAGCAGCTGTCAGAAAAGCGTAGGCGCGGCAACCTCCTCTTCGTTCTTGGTTAAAAGTTTCTCCTGCACCTCTTCATAGCCCAGTACGACCAATGCGACATTGACCATCGTCCCCTGGTCTTTAAATGTGCCCTCCGGGAGATCCTCCCAGTATTCACTCTTCTCCATAAAGGCCTCGCGCTGACGCGGGCCATTACCACATATGGCCACAAGCCGTCCACCAGGCTTTAACATGGATTGTGCGTGTCTAATGTGTTTAATATGGGATCGCTTGACGAAAGGGGAAACATAGTACGCTAAGAAATGGTAACTCGTGAAAAAACAATAAGTTATTGTAGTCCCAAGGAGGACAACAGCAGCTTGGAAAGTTCTTTCTTTGCGTTCAAGTAACTATTTGAAATCAATAGACACCTAACAAGGCATTTGAGCCTTAGCGTACTTTAATTGCCCTTTCGTCAAACAACCCCATACTCGACCACAATAGGCGCATTTATTTTCGAAGTACTCCCACAATTCATTACCTTCTTGCTCCGACGGATAAGGATCAATGATTGCCAGGAGGCTTCGCCGAATTGTATTCTTTGCCATTGATGGCGTATCTTTTGGCATTTCTACCTCAAGTCTTTCATTATCGCCTTATAGCAAGGAACATCCCTAATGTTATCAAAGTCCTTATCCTTTCTAATCCAATCCCAGTCTTTATAACCTTTCTCAATGCTTTTTTGTA
>JBIOIY010000008.1:0-72735 GCA_044450345.1 Thermodesulfovibrionales bacterium
TATGTCGCCTGCCCGGTAAACGCCAGCACCTTCGTGATCGCAGCCGTCAACGTCGTCTTGCCGTGGTCTACGTGCCCTATCGTCCCTACGTTGCAATGGGGTTTCGTCCTCTCAAATTTTGCCTTTGCCATCTTGCCTCCTTCCTATATCTTCTTGCAGTGCGGCCGGAATAATCCGGCGTCCACCTGGTTACTCTCTATTCGCCCTTGACCTTAGCGACAATCGTTTCTGCGATACTCTTCGGCACTTCATCGTAATTTGCGAACTGCATCGTGTACGTCGCCCTGCCCTGGGTCTTGGACCTGAGGTCAGTGGCGTATCCGAACATCTCGGCGAGGGGGACCTGGGCCTTGATCACCTGGGCCTTGCCGCGTTTTTCCATCTGCTGTATCTTTCCCCTGCGGGAATTGAGGTCGCCGATAACGTCGCCCATATAGTCCTCGGGCGTTACCACTTCGACATTCATGATCGGCTCGAGGATGAGCGGCTTCGCCTTTTTAGCAGCTTCTTTGAACCCCATCGAGCCGGCGATCTTAAACGCCATTTCCGATGAGTCGACTTCGTGATATGAGCCGTCATAGAGGGTCGCCCTGACGTCAACAACAGGATATCCAGCAAGTATTCCGCCGTCCAATGCTTCCTTAATGCCTTTATCGACGGCAGACCAGTATTCTCTCGGTACGGAACCACCAACGACCTTGCTCACGAACTCATATCCTTTTCCCGGCTGGGGTTCGAGTTCGATATACACATGACCGTACTGGCCGCGGCCGCCTGATTGCCTGACAAACTTTCCTTCCGCCTTAGCGGAGGTCTTTATCGTCTCTCTGTATGCAACCTGGGGCTTGCCGACATTCGCCCCTACCTTAAACTCCCTTAGAAGCCTGTCTACTATGATCTCCAGGTGAAGCTCTCCCATTCCCGAGATAATCGTCTGGCCCGTCTCTTCATTGGTCGTTACCCTGAAGGAAGGGTCTTCCTGGGTGAGCTTCCCGAGTGATTGCCCGAGCCTCTCCTGATCGGCCTTTGTCTTGGGCTCTATAGCAACAGAAATAACCGGTTCCGGAAAATCCATCGCTTCAAGTATTACCGGCTTCTTCTCGTCGCAAAGGGTGTCTCCCGTAAGGGTGCTCTTTAAGCCGACGGCAGCTGCAATGTCGCCTGCCGAAACTTCCTTTATATCTTCTCTCTTATTCGCATGCATCTTGAGCAGTCTGCCGACTCTTTCTTTTGTCCCCTTGGTCGAATTGTACACATATGAGCCTGCAGCCATAACGCCGGAATATACTCTCAAAAAGGTAAGCTGGCCTACAAACGGGTCAGTCATCACCTTGAAGGCGAATGCCGCAAAGGGTTCCTTGTCATCGGCCTTTCTCAATACGTCGGCCCCACTGTCCGGGTCCTTACCTATCACGGGAGGGATATCGTGCGGTGAAGGCAGGTAGTCAACGATGGCATCAAGAAGCTGCTGCACCCCTTTGTTCTTAAATGCGGTCCCGCAGAGGACGGGAGTAAACTTCATCTCTATCGTGCCCTTCCTGAGGGCCGCCCTTATCTCATTTTCGCCGACTTCGCCGCCGCTCAGGTATTTTTCCATGATTTTTTCATCGACGTCGGAGATTGCCTCGATCATCTTTTCCCTGAATTCCCTCGCCTGGGGCATGAGCTGGTCGGGGATGTCGCCCTCGACGAATTTTGCTCCGAGCGTCTCGTCGTCATAATAGAGAGCCTTCATCGTCACAAGGTCGATCGGCCCCCTGAAATTCTCTTCTGCGCCTATAGGAAGCTGAACCGGGACCGGGGCAGCGCCCAACCTGTCGACCATGCTGTTTACCGCCATATAAAAATCGGCTCCCATCCTGTCCATTTTGTTCATAAAGGCGATCCTGGGCACATTATACTTGTCCGCCTGTCTCCAGACCGTTTCGGACTGAGGTTCTACACCCGCCACCGAATCGAATACCGCCACTGCTCCGTCAAGCACCCTTAATGACCTCTCCACCTCGATCGTAAAATCAACATGCCCCGGGGTATCTATGATATTTATTTTGTGGTCTCTCCAAAAACAAGTCGTTGCGGCGGATGTTATGGTAATACCTCTTTCCTGTTCCTGGACCATCCAGTCCATAACAGCGGTCCCTTCATGGACCTCGCCTATCTTATAGGTAACACCCGTATAATAGAGGATCCGTTCCGTGGTCGTGGTTTTCCCCGCATCGATGTGGGCCATGATTCCGATATTGCGTGTTGTTTCCAGCGGGAATGTCGACAAAGTATCTCTCCTCTATTCTCTTTACCATCTATAATGGGCAAAAGCCTTATTAGCCTCGGCCATTTTATGGGTATCTTCCTTCTTCTTGATGGAAGAGCCCGTGTTGTTAAACGCATCCATCAGCTCGCCGGCCAGTCTCTCCCTCATCGTCTTCTCTCCCCTTGCCCTCGCATAGCTGATGAGCCACCTGGAGGCCAAGGCCATCCGGCGCTGGGGCCTTATCTCAACGGGGACCTGATAAGTGGCTCCGCCGACTCTTCTCGGCTTCACCTCTACCTGCGGCTTCACATTCTCCAGGGCCGCCTTAAACACCTTGAGCGGGTCGTTCCCGGTTTTCTCTTTTATGACGTCAAAGGCGCCGTAACAGATATTCTCTGCTGTCGACTTTTTGCCGTCCCTCATAATAGCGGCCATGAATTTGCTCACGACCTTACTGTTGTATTTCGGGTCCGGCAGTACTTCTCTTTTTTCTGCAACTCTTCTTCTCGGCATTATTTACTCCGTTATATGGATCCGTTTACTTAGGCTTCTTTGTCCCGTACTTCGACCTGCTGCGTCTCCTGTCGTTCACACCGGTAGAGTCGAGCGTGCCTCTTATAATATGGTATCTGACGCCGGGCAAGTCCTTGACCCTTCCGCCCCTTATCATGACGATGGAATGTTCCTGCAGGTTGTGTCCCACACCCGGGATATACGCGGTGACTTCCATCGCGTTCGTCAGCCTCACCCTTGCGACCTTCCTCAATGCAGAGTTCGGCTTCTTCGGCGTAGTCGTATAGACCCTCACACATACCCCCCTCTTCTGGGGACAGGATTTTAACGCAGGACTCTTCGTTTTGATAACCAAACTTTTACGTCCCTGCCTGACTAATTGTGCTATTGTGGGCACTTTTCCTCCATAAAAAATAAGTCACTTAATTCTTGATGCTCTGGCGAAAAACCTTACAACTTTACCAGAGAAAAAAATATTTGTCAAGTTTTTTGGGGCTAAACTGAAAAAAAGCACAGCCGTTAAAAAACCTGTATTGATCTTCGGTTTGGAATAAACATTATAGCACAATATTACTAGGTAAAGTAAAGCGCTAAAGGCATACTATTTCCAACTCTTTTGATTAATAATCGCTACCTGCATAAAGGTCAGTGTTTAAAGGCCCTCTGCCCGGTAAATACCATTGTGACCTTCGGACCGGCCTGGTTGCACGCCTCGATGGATTCAAAATCCCTGTCGGAGCCGCCCGGATGCACAATCGCGGCGATCCCTTCCTTGATTCCAGCATCCACACCGTCTCTAAAAGGGAAAAAGGCGTCGGAAACCATAGTCGAGCCGATAAGACCGCCCTTATCTTTTTTTGTCTTTTCATCTATCTCGCGCAGCGCCGAGGCATCCCTTTTGCCCTGTGATGCCTCAAGCTCGAAGGTCTTGTATGGCACGTCGTATTTCCTGAAGCAGAGGGCATCCGCATATTTTGTGTAAGCCTTGAAAACAGCTATCTCGGCGACCCCGACCCTGTCCTGTTCGCCGGTACCAATTCCCACGGTAACCCCGTCCTTAACAAACAGGACGGAATTTGAAGTGACCCCTTGTTCTACACTCCAGCCGAAAAGCATGTCGTCATACTCTTTATCGGTAGGCCGGCGTTCAATCGCATACTCCTTTCCCTTATAGACGGTTTTTGCCGGGAGGAAGTCCTCTTTCGTCTTTATCTTGTTCAAAGGCGATTGCTGGAGGATGATCCCTCCGTCAATAAGCGACTTGAAATCCACAAAACGGGTAGACCTGTATTTTTCCAGGGCACCGATTTTGTGTATCCTGACTATCCGCAGGTTTTTCCTCTTTGCAAGGATGTCCACAACGCCCTCTTCAAAGTCGGGCGCGCCGACGACCTCCAGATAGTTGCCGCTCACCATTTCTGCACAGGCCTTATCCATTGCCCGGTTGACAACAAGACAACCGCCGAAGGCGGCGATCCTGTCGGCCATGTTCGCCCTTTCATACGCTTCTGCAACGTTCTTACCATATGCCACCCCGCACGGGTTGTTATGTTTCATAATGGTCGCAGCAGGTCCGGCAGAGAGGAATTTGAGGATATTAAGCGCATTATCAAGGTCGGTAAGGTTGGTCTTGCCCGGATGCTTTCCTGCCTGTATCATGTCATCCTCGGTGATGCTGCTCACAAGACCATTGCCCGCTTCAATAAATTTGCAGTCTCCCAGCACCAGATTCCCGTTTACGAGTTCAAAAAGCGCAGCCTGCTGGTCGGGATTTTCTCCGTAGCGGAGCCCTTTCTCTATAAGTTCCCCGGTCTTTTCATCGGGGATCTTCCATGTCCTTTTTCTGTAGACAAGTGTTTGCTCCCCAAATCTTATCGTCATCTCGTCCGGGAAATTATCGTCCATAATAGTCTTGTACATCTTTTTTAGGTCAGCCATGGCATTCTTCTCCTTAAGAAATATAGTATTCAAGCTCGTTAATTGCAGGCCTTTACTCAAAAACTAAGATAATAATACCAGAAAAGCGTATTTGAGGGAAGAGGCGCTTCACCTATGCTAAAATAGCATTTACCGGCTATGGATCCCGAAAAAGAATACATACCAGTAACTGTCGATAAGAGCCATATTATCACAATCGGTGAAAGGCTATATACGGAGAGCATCGAGTTTGTCAGGGAAATCGTAAACAACGCATATGATGCCGATGCAACCCTTGTCGAAATCACAGTTTCAGAAGATAATATCGAGATCAGGGACAACGGGACCGGCATGGACAGGGACGGGCTCAGACAGTATTTCAGCATCGGGTCGCAACTGAAGCTCCATACCTCGAAATCTCCTCTATATCATCGAGATCGGATAGGACAGTTCGGCATAGGGAAATTCGCAAGCCTTTCGGCCTGCGAGCGGTTTGAGGTCTTGACTAAAAAGGGTGATTTTGTAGGACGGGTCATTTTTGACAAAACTGAGTGGGAGAAGGCCGGCGGCACGTGGAATCTTCCCCTCGAACTTTTGCCGCCCGACTTCAGAAAAACAGATGGAATTACAGTCATGCTGACAGGCTTGAACAGACGGTTTGAACCGAGTGACATTGAAGCGCGAATAATTGAAGGGACCCCCCTCAAAGCGCCGAATTTCAGAGTAAAACTAAATAATCATACGCTCACCCCGAGAAGCCTTGCCGGCCATAAGGTCCCGTTTCTGGAAGGTACGGAATTCGGAGCGGTGCATGGTGAAATTATCATCTTACCCCAGACAATGGCGTCTACGGCAGAACTCGGCATTGAGATCAAGGTCAAGCAGGTTACGGTCCGAAGAGAGCTCTTCGGGATGGAGACGTGGGGGAAGATCATGGCAAGGGTCAGAGGAGAAGTGAATGCCGACTTCTTGCCTATAACGAGCGACCGGACAGGCTTTATTAGGGATTCAGCCGAATACCGGGCTTTTTTGTCGGTGATGGACAAGGTCATAGAGGAAATAAAAAAAGTCCTCCACAGGCTGACAGCAAAAAAAGAGGGCAGGGTCGTAAGTCGGGCCTTGAACGAGGCCCTGCATCGCATATATAAAGCTTTATCTCACAATCCCGAACTTTCCCCTTTCGGCACTTTGCCTATCGCAGATGAAGCCGGCAAGGGGATCGGTGGGGCAGGGCTTTTGTCGGAAAAGAAGGCTGAAGAGACGGGCATTGGAGATAACGCCTCGCCGACAGGAGAAGAAAAGGAAAAAACGCCTGTAAAAAAGAAGAGGAAAAAGAGACCTCAAGTAAAGCGGCTGACCCCCAATGCTGTCATTAAGAAGATGAAGTTCGGGCAATACGGCGTCTCCTGTATCGTCGACAGCTTCGGAGAAGAGGGATCTGAGGTCTTTACGGAAGAGACGACCATTTACATCAACAGGGACCATCCTCTTTATAAGAGAGAATCAGGAAAGGCCGACACCCATACCCTCAATCTTGCGAGACTTATCACCCAGGAGATAGCCTTAATGAAGGATTCGAAAAATCCGAGACAGGCGTTTGAACGACAGTCAAGGCTTTTAAAGGACGCGTTTATCGAGAAAGAAAAGATAGATTGAGGTATATTTCATGAAAAACATCGCTAATTTTTTATTCGAGGCCGGGATGCTCAAGCGCACACCCAGGACCGGCTTTCAATTCCTCGGCTCCGGGGCTGAATCGGTTGCAGAACATATTTTCAGAACAGTGTATATAGGATATACCCTGGGGAAGATGACGAAAAACGTCGATACCGACAGGCTTATCAAGATCTGCCTTTTTCACGACCTCCCGGAGGCAAGGACCGGCGATCTCAATTACGTCAACAAAAAATATGTGAGGGCCGATACAGGAAAGGCAGTGGAGGACCTTGCTTCGACTATCCCTTTCGGCAATGAGATCAAAGAACTAATCGAGGAATTCGAAAAAGGGGAAAGCATCGAGGCCCAACTGGCCCATGATGCGGACCAACTGGAGTTGATACTGGCGCTCAAAGAATATAAAGATGTGGGAAACACATACGCAGACGAATGGCTTGAATATGCCTTAAAGCGTCTAAAGACGAATATCGCACAGCAACTGGCCCAAACAATCCTCGAAACCGATTCTTCCCTTTGGTGGTTTTCGGACAAGAGTGACTGGTGGGTCACCGGAAAAGAGGAGTAAAAAGGTCAAGGTCGAGGTCAAGGTTGAGGTCGAAAATTTCTTAGCCTTAACCTTAACCTCAGCCTCAACCTGCTTTGCTTTAGCCTCAGCCTTAACCTGTTTATCTGATTGTTTGTTTCAGCCTCTCTGCCACTGCGTCGATAAACTCCTCTGTATGCGCATATTTTGAAACCTTAGGTTCCGCAATAAGCATCAGGTCTTTCGTCACGGTCCCGCTTTCGGCTGTCTCGATGACCGCCTTTTCGAGGGTGAGGGCGAAGTTGACCACATCCGGAGTATCGTCCATCTCCCCGCGTTTCGCAAGCGCACCCGTCCACGCAAAGATAGAAGCGATTGAATTGGTCGACGTAGGATTCCCTTTGAGATGTTCATAATAATGCCGCACGACCGTACCGTGGGCTGCCTCGAATTCGTATTTGCCGTCCGGAGAAACAAGGACTGAGGTCATAAGTCCGAGGCTGCCGAATCCGGTAGCGACCATATCGGACATGACGTCGCCGTCATAGTTCATGCAGGCCCAGAGCATACCCCCTTCAGATTTCATTATCTGCGCCACCGCATCATCAATAAGGAGATACCGGTAGCGTATGCCCGCAGCATCAAAGCGCTCCTTTACTGTATCTATCTCCTCCGCAAAGATGTCCCTGAAAAAACCGTGGTACTGTTTCGAGATCGTGTCCTTCGCACCGAACCAGAGGTCGACCTTTTCCCCGAGCGCATAATTGATGCAGGCCTTCGCAAAACTCCTGATGGAGGACTCTGTATTATGCATCCCCATAACAACTCCCCTGCCGATGAAATCATGGACCTTCAGGACCTTCTTTTCCCCCCCGTCCGCAGGAGCAAACACAAGCTCGGCCCTGCCCGGAACATCAACAACAAGTTCCGTGCATTTATAGATGTCACCGTAGGCGTGACGGCCGATCATGATAGGCTTCTTCCATGTGCGCACGGCAGGCGGTATGTTCTTTAGAATAATCGGTTTCCTGAAAACAGTTCCATCCAGGATCGAACGGATCGTGCCGTTCGGACTTTTCCACTGCTGCTTGAGGGTATATTCCTTCACCCTGGCTGCATTCGGAGTGATCGTGGCGCACTTCACCCCGATTCCAGTCTCCTTGATCGCCTCCGCCGCATCAACGGTCACCTTGTCGTCGGTCGCGTCTCTTTGTTTGATCCCCAGGTCGAAATAGCGGATCTCCATATCCAGAAACGGGGACAATAGTTTCTCTTTTATCATATGCCAGATTATTCTGGCCATTTCGTCGCCGTCCATCTCGACTATGGGATTTTTCACTTTAATAGTCACTGTATTCCCCCGTTCTTATTAAGATATAGAACTGATAATTTAAATTGTATTCTGCCTTGCTGTCAACGGCGATCTGGTATCCGATGTACCCTTTAATATATCGGGAATGTCATCGTTACAAAAATCCCTCCTAACCTCCCTTTGCTAAAGGGAGGAACTAGTCCCCTCTTTGGCAAAGAGGGGCAAGGGGAGATTTTATGAAAATTGCCACTCGCCGCTTAATGCTTACTATCCAATTGGAACGGGTGAATTCATTGGCGGTTCAAATAACTCCGCGTTTTATGATAGGATATTTTCAAAATCACATTACTGCGAAGGAGTACCCATGGCTGAAAAATGGTATGAGGGCCTGCCGGATGACGCGTTTAAGACCGAGAACGCTAAGACGTACGAGAAGGCTGAAGCGACTATCAGGGCGAAGCTCGCGCAGGGGCTTGATTTCGACAGCGCCTGTGCAGCCGTCTCAATAACGGACGAAGAACTCAGAAAAAGCATCATTGACGACATGCTGAAGGTCCTTATTGCGGAGGAGCATTTCACAAAAGGCGTCTCCCTCGATGAAATGGCAAAAAAATTGGGAATTGCGGTCGGTCGTCTTGAAAAGGCAAAGGCAGAGATGATGGAAGACGTCAAAGAAGCCTCGGGCAGGGCCTTTTATAGGGTCCCTGGCCACGGCAACGCATGATCTGGTGGCGGCCAGGACTGAGGGAATCCCCTTCATAGCAGACACAACTGTTACTCATCCCGCTTCTTCGGCCATTAAATCCGGCACCCTCTCCGGGGATTTCGTGGTCCAGGGAGTCCATTTTAAAAAAGGTTCGGTCCTCGGCTTTGATGAAAAAGGGAAGCTCTGGAGATGCAATATTTCCGAAGACACCGTCATAAACGGATTGCCCTGCAAGTCCAGGAGCGAGGTGGAATTCTTCCCCGAAGGAAACGTTCTTTCCTGCATGCTTTCGGCGGATACGCAGATCGGGGGCATCTCTGCGGCCGCAGGGACCTTGCTCATGTTTCACCGAAATGGCGGCATCTTCAAATGTGATATGGTCCATGACATGGTCATCGACGGGTACCCTGTTCGTTGCGGAGATGTCTGTTTTTTCGATAACGGCCGATTGTCGGCCTTTTATCTCTCTGAAGACCGCGCCATCGAAGGGATATCATGCAAAAAAGGTACGCGCGTCTGGCTCCGGGAAGACAGACGGCTCTCCGCATGTACCGCCGGCCGGGATGTAATAATACAGGGCGATCTATACAAGGCCGGCGAGCTTATTGTCTTCCGGGAAGACGGCGCTTTGCTTGACTACCGCTCATGACAATGCTTTATTACCCCAACGGCAGTCTGCAGGGAAAACTCCTTGCCTCCGATGAAGAGGTCGGAAAGATACTATGCAGGGCCGGTTCCTGGGTATGGTTTAATAAGGTCGGCGGCGTCTCAAGCCTTGTGCCTGTTTCCGACACAGTGATTGACGGCATCGCCTGCAAGGCAAGCTCAAAGGTCCATTTCCACGAAAACGGCAGGCTGTTGAGGTGCAACATGCCGGAAGACGGTATGGTAAAGGGAATCCCGGTGCGGTCCGACACGTTTCTGCTTTTTTTTGAGAACGGCGCTCTTTCTGCCTGCAGGCTTTCCGAAAATATCCGTTGCCAGGGAATCCCCTGTAAAGAAGGACGTTGGATAGGGTTTTATGATGACGGCTGCCTGAAAAGATGCTTTCTCGCTGAGGACACGAGGGTCTCGGGCGTTACGCTCAAGCAGGGGGCGTGGGCCTCTTTCCACCGAAACGGCATGCTCGATAACTACCGGCTCACCGAAGATGCGTTGATCCAGGGGGTGGAATGTGAAGCAGGGGACATACTCTTATTTGATGAAGAAGGGAAGTTGACGGAAAGAATAAAAAAGCCTTTTCCGGCAAAGGAAGGTATGAAGAAACCGATTTCGGCGGTGACAAAGCAATCCACGTAGTAAAGTTGCTCACTCGTGACCTCCCCGACAAGCCTGCGGATTTTCAAGTGCTGCTCGCTACCTTTTATTTTCATTTAACCCTCACCCCTGCCCTCTCCCACTCTCGGGAGAGGGGGCATAACGATGCCCTGCTTTTAATTCCCTCGCCCTCCGGGAGAGGGTTAGGGTGAGGGATTCCAAGACGCCATTAAGATTCATCAGCACCTCATTATTCCAAAACCTTACCACTTTATAGCCGCCGGCCCTAAGAAAAGCGTCTCTGTGTTGATCATATTCGACCTGCGCCGAATGATGACCGCCATCGATCTCAACAATCAGCATAGCCTCTTTGCTACAGAAAGTCCGCAACATATGGGCCTACAGGGACCTGACGCCGGAACTTGTAATTATCCAATCCCCGCGCTCTCAGCCTTCGCCATAATGCCGCTTCCGCATCCGTCTGGTTCCTGCGAAGTATGCGAGCTTTGGGTGTGTTATCCATTAGAAGCCCTCACCCCTGCCCTCTCCCAGTCTCGGGAGAGGGAGTATAAACAATGCCCTGCTCTTAATTTCCCTCGCCTGCCGGGAGACCGCGCTCCCTGTTAATTCCCTCGCCCTCCGCGAGATGTCCTCCTCTAATTTCCCTCGCCCTCCGGGAGAGGGTTAGGGTGAGGGATTCCAAGACGTCATTAAGTGCCTGTTTGTCATCCGGCTTTTATTATATAACCGGGGGATAAAAAATCGGGAGCATAGAGATGGTAAGTACTCCTTTTGCTAGAATGAAGCTATCCCTTTCGCAGAGGTGCGATATGGCTCAGTTAAATAACCGTGAGGAATACGAGGCGTATCTGCCCGCTAAATATGCGGTGGGGAATGTGACGCAGGGAACATACTCTTAATTGATGAGGAAGGGAGAAGACAGTATGAGAAGGGTGACGGTATTTAATCTCGTGACGCTTGACGGTTACTTTGCGGGCCGGGACGGAGATATATCCTGGCACAACGTGGATGAGGAGTTTCAGGAATTGGCCGAGGAGGCTTCAAATTCCGGCAATACGCTCTCATTCGGCCGCGTTACATACGAGCTTATGGCAGGCTACTGGCCCACTCAGGAGGCTATCAAAAAAGATCCCGTTGTGGCCGCCGGAATGAATAAAGCGGAAAAAATCGTATTCTCCCGCACTCTTGACAAGGTCGATTGGAACAACACGAGGCTTGTGAAGGATGATCTGCTTGCAGAAGTCCGCAAATTGAAGCGGCAGTCGGGAAAGGACCTGACCGTGCTGGGAAGCGGCAGCATCGTTTCACAATTGGCGCAGGCGGGCCTGATAGATGAATATCAGATACTGCTTAATCCCGTTGTCATCGGAAAGGGGAAAACTATGTTCGAGGGCATCAAAGAGAAGATCAACCTCAGGCTGACGAAGACGCGGACATTCAAAAGCGGCAACGTCTTGTTAAGCTACGAACCGATGAAGTAGGGGGGGAAAGATAATTCCTGTCAGAGACATAAAAAAGATGCGGGGATTTCTCAAGGGCATCGATACTACCGTTACAAGGGAAAAACACTAAGGTATAAGAGCAGCCTCCGCTCCTTCCTCGCAGTGGTCCGGCCTGAGCCCTGGTTATCAGCCTGCATCAACTTTACCTTAAAGGTTGGAAAATCCCGAGGGTGTTTCTTTCGGTCATTCTAGCGAAAAAAGATCCGATGACAGATACTCACAGAAACCAAAACTCCAGAGAATACTGACAATTCTGCGGGTTAGCAGCCGAATTTGTTACAAGGTAGACTCGACGTTCATCCGTGACCACAAGAATAAAGCCCCGGCTCCTTTGCCATCCCTCTATTTCTCAGTTCTGTGTACGTTATCGTGGCATACAGTGCACAAAGTGGTAAGGTTTTCTTCTATATTTTCTCCGCCCTTCACATGATGTTTGATGTGATGCAGTTCCAGATGTCTTGGATCGGAGGAATTCCATTGCTCATGCGTCCAGCTGCACTTTTGACACTTATACTTATCCCGAACAAGCACAGCGCGTCTCACAGGGTCGGGGATTTTGCGGTCATGAGCAGGACTTTGCCTAGCTTGTTCAAGAAAGTATACTCCTATCGGCAGATCGGGTCTACCGGTATTACGGGTAACTATCGGCCACCCTTGCTCTGTCCTTAATTCGCGGACCCTTCGCGCCCACTCCGTCTTGTTGTTTGCCACATACCGGAGTTCCTCCCCGGTAAAGGGACGACCGACATTCGCCAGCAGAAATTCTTCAATTTTCTTCTGCACGCTTATTTTTTTCTTGCGTATATCGTTAGCAATGCGCCAACGCAGCGCTGCTTCTCGGTCCTGTTCTTCGTCCAACAGAATGTATTCCTCTGGTTTTAACAAGTCGACAGCCAAATCCCCGGGGGCGATTTCATCTTCATCCAACATTTCATTTAGCGTAACCCCGGAGGCAATGGCCCACCCATATTCCTTGCGCAGTTCTCTTATTCGCCTCGGCCAATCCTGAATGCCGGAAACTACCATCACCTCGTCTCCATGAATGACAGTCTTCGGATACTTACGAAAGTAGGCAAGAATTCTGGCTAGCGCCGCAGAAGATTCTTCGTGAGGCATAAGTGAACACCCGAGATCACGAATTAAGTGAAAAGCGGGAATTAAAGACAATACCCTCTCCCGAAGATCGTGTTTCTTCAACTGATCTTTGAAATTGACAAGGACCTCGATAAGTTGAGTTCTAATTTCTTCGGGTACGGCCCGGTTCGGTCTTCTCGGCACTATTCCTTCTTTCTCATTACTTCATGAAGTCTATAATGTTACCTTTGAGTTTTTCAATATTTTTTGTCTGACATTGCCAGATTACAAGTACTTGCCATCCCATTTTCTTTAGCTGCTTTGCTGTTCGTTGATCTCGTTCCTTATTCTTTGAAATTTTGCTTATCCAAAACTCTTTGTTGCTTTCCGGCAGAGCGCCTCTCTTACATGGTTTGTGCCCATGCCAGAAGCACCCATGAACAAAGATAATCTTGTGGTGTCGTGGCAACACAATGTCGGGACTGCCGGGCAGATCCTTTCTGTGCAACCGAAACCGGTACCCCATCATGTGGACAAGAGACCGGACAAGTCGTTCGGGAGCCGTATCGGCACCCTTTATGCGAGACATTATCCAACTGCGCTTGTCTTTCTTAAAGACGTCCATGCTTTTGCTTCTTCCCGGAGGTCAAAAGCACATGAACGATATCGGCAATACGAGCCGCCAACAGCGGAGGCACAGCGTTGCCTATCTGCTTGGCTATCTCTATTTTACTGCCCTTAAAGACAAACGAATCCGGAAAGCTCTGAAGTCTGGCCGCCTCGCGGTGAGTTATCGGTCTATGCTGCAAGGGGTGAAGGTAACGGCCCTTCTCAGGTTTGAAAAATTCCGTTCTTATCGTAAAAGCTGGTCTATCCCACCACAATCGGCCGAAAAGGTCTGTTCCTCCCGATGTCTTTCTTATCCAGCACTCAGGAGTTAGTTTAGGCAGTCGCCTTTGTAAGTCGAACCTGTTCATGCCTTCCTTTGGAATGGCTTTGTAACGCTTGAGGCTCATCGGCGTCGGTGTTCTTCCGAAGTGAAGATCAAGAGGCGGAGGCACATCCCGAAGTTGCGTGCCCACTGGCGGCGGCAGATCGGCAATGGCGTCCCGCACAGTCATCCATCTCTGCGGACCCGGCAAGAAATCTTCATTTCCAGCAAAATTCAGACCGGGCTGAAAGCCGTTGCCCTTCGGATTGAAATGTGTCCGCCTCGGTGGAAAAACATAGCTGGGATCAGAATTTTTGGCTCCTACTATAACTGCGCGCCAGCGAGTCTGGGGGACGCCATAGTCTGCAGCGCAAAGTTTGCCGTGCCAAACCTTAAACCCAAGCTCCTCGGCTATCCCTACAATCTCTCCGTGCTCGAAAGTGCCAAGAAGTTGCGGGACGTTTTCGATAACAAATACGGTCGCTCCCGATCTCTCCACAATCTCAAGAAAAGGTCTCCATAATTGGTTTCTCGGATCGTTCTCCTTCTTCTTGTTGAGCAGGCTGAAACCCTGGCAGGGCGGCCCACCTATGACTACGTCCGCGCGAGGGATGTTGACTGAGGGGTCCTGCAAAATGTCCACGATATCGCCGGTCAGGCAATGGTTGCCGAAGTTGGCGTTATAGGTGTCAACACAATATTTGTTAAAGTCGTTGGCCCAGACAGACTTGAAATGATGCCCGAATCGTTCCGTAAACCCGAGGGTCATACCCCCGGCCCCGCAAAAGAGGTCGATTAACTTGAAGACCGTTCGCGGCTTTGGGAGGGCTTCCTTCACCCTGGCCTTGTATACAGCCTGATCTTCCTTTAGCAGTAGCTTTTCTGTGAATATTTCTGTTGTGTATGACTTGCTCATAGTTTTCTTTGACTATCCGGCACTTATTAATCTACAACATTCTTTAGGTTTATATAAATCGGGATGGGTCCCAGGGAATATCAAGAAGGAATTTAATATATAGAGCTACTCTGTGGTAACTTTCTGCGTAGTATGTCAGCGCTACCCAAATAGAAGATTGATAGATCAGAAAGTTGGACGTACTACCCAATTCAAAAAAAACTTGAATCCTGGTCTCCTCCACATCAATATACTCTTGCAAACGGCTAATTTCCACCGTATTCATATATTTATCTATTAAAGCTGAACGCCAAGACGTAATTCCCTTCCGGAAATCTTAATTGCGGCCACCAGACTGCAACTTTGCTACCCGCTGCTTCCTGCCTATAAATAAACAGAGTTGGCGCGTTTTCCGCGGCCAATTTATCTTCGCCCCCGGTCAAAATACCTTGCGTTTCCCGTCTGGGTTCTTGAGCTTTTCTTCCCCGTCTGACCACAATATAAGCCCTGTTACTATGCTGGATAGCCTTGATCGTCTCCAAGGCTGTCTTAATGGTTTTCTTATTCCAAAGCTCTACTCCATACGACGGATCAGGTTCGCATTTCTCCAGTAATTCAATTAAGAAATCAATGGTCGTTACTTCCCCCCCAGAGACCCCATCATATTGGGTTAATTTTTCATCCAGCCACCCTGTATTCTTCAACATTTCTGCAGTCCGTAAGGGATAAGACGGGTTGTAACTGCGTCCGGCAACGTAAATGCCAATGGAGTTAGGGTCCAGCACGTTCTTTCGGGTGGCTTGCATCGGGGCCGATATATATATGCCTTCAAAGTTGCCTGTTGGGTATCTTTGGACTAAGTCACGCAACGCACTCTCCATCTGGTGAATCAGCCTAAAATGGTCGGCCAGTCGCTCCGGTAGAAATAGTCTAGTGATGCCAAGATCTTTTTTCCGGTAGCCGTACATCCGCGCATGCTGCAAAACAGTATCGGCATTCGGCTGCTTAGGGTTCCGTCCATAGTAACTGACAAGCAGATTTTTGATTGTTACGCCTCTGCCAAGCTTATTCCCGCCGATAAATATATTATATGCCGCATCCAGCTTTATCTCTTCATTTGATGACGCATTTACGAGTCTGATATTGGCACCGCGAATGTAAAATGCAATTTGCTCGACTATTTGATCAAATTGAGGCAAATCACGTTCAGTCTTCGAAAGCTCCTCATAAGCTTGCTTCAGGTCTTTAATAAGCTTGACGTATTGCTGGGAGGTCTTATTTTGTAATGTCTTTGCCGTGACTTCCTTAAAGCGATCTATCAGCGCAACAATATGCTCGTGATCTTTAGTATTCATGCTCACATGACAAAGAAAAGCATAGCTGTGATCAGCTGCCTGAATAATTCGGGACGTGGCCGCAATCAAGAAAGTATAGAGCGCCCTTCGCAATCCGGCGGGCACGGTTCCTGTCGGTGATGGTTGATTTGTCGCCCTTAGCAATTCGACTTCTTCCAACTCAACGTATTCTATCAACGGGCTGTCCGGTTCGAAAAATGCCTCGCCGCCGACATAACCCAGGCCGGGTTCGCTCAGCACCGTAAATGACGGTCTATACCGATTGTCGGGGCGCTGAAGAAATAACGCCTGCGGTGTGGCAGTAACTTGCAAATACGTATTCATCGGGAAATAATTGCGGAATTCAGTAATAACTTCATTTATCCTACTGAGTCGGTCGCCCCCTTTGCTGGTCTTGGTATTGAGACTGGCCTGATCCGCCTCATCATCAACAATCAAAGTTGACAGTCCCTTGGCACGTGCAGTTTTAAAGGCATTGAGCAGACTATGCAGAACACGTCCGTTTTTTGAGCATACGACAACAAAGGGTGTCGTTCGCAATTGCCTTTCAAACCGACTTGCATCTTTCCAGTCCTTTTTGCCGAGAACGCTGAGCCCCCGGAGCGCTCTGCGTACCCTCTCCAATGTTTGCTCATACAAAAGATCTATGTCTGAAGTAAGAATTACTACGCATTGGAATCCGTTGTCAACCGCGACTGCCGTTGCTACTGTGATTATGCTGGTCTTCCCGCTTTGTATGAGTCCATACAAGAGGCCGTCACTCGGCTGATCCGGCGGTCCAGCGATTGGGTCCACAGAGCGCGTAACAACCTGTACGGCTTTTTCCAGAATAGCCTCTAATGAGTCACGCGATAATTCGGCCCCTAATATTTTCAACACTTCACATGATCAAGCCCTCCTACATTTAATTTTGGATACCGGCTCAAAAACAATCGAAGGCCATCGTTGCAAGGCAATCTTTTTTTCAAGCAATCCTTTCGGTCCCGCAACGCCGTATTGCTCTTTAAAATTTCGCCTAACAGCTATCCACTCAGGATTGTCCCCCATTATGTCGTGTAATTCTTCTGTATGTATAGCACACACGCCGTCGCCACCACAGACCAATGCGATTACAATCTTAGCGTTTTCCTTACAGAACGTTTCTATGCTGATCATTTCATCGAGAGTAAAACTAAATCTCCAAGGGGTTCTGTTTTTCGTCGAATATTTTAACAGCACGACCATATCATCATTGATTATATATCCCAATGCGTGTTTCTTAATCGACACAAATCGAGCATCTTCAAGTACTCGAATCAAAGCTGCTCCGTGATAATATTCTTGTTTATCAATCATATGGCCAGTTTACCCCTATACCCGCTAAATCGGCTCAACCACTCAAACACCGCCCAGGTTGCCTTCAAATCCTCTTCGTTATATTTGAGAATATCATTCATAATATCCCGTCTTTTCTGTTCATCCTCCGTCTCAACCGCCTCGATATACTTCGCAATCGACCAGTCGCCGCCGTATTCTTCCTGCGTTCTCTTGAAGCCGACATGTTTTTCGACGACCTTGAGGCTATAGCTCGGCTGAGGCAATATGACCGCATCTCTCGTTATTGGCAACAGATCAACAAGGTTAGCCAGCACTCTATCGGCGATTCCATCTATGTCGCCATAACGTTTTATGTATGTGTTTATTTTTGTCTTCTCGTAATGATGCCAATGTACAAAGGGGATGTCTCCATATTCGGCAAATATCTTTCCCGCAATCTTCAGAAAATCTTTCCAGCCTTTATTGTCTCCATCGATGCCAGTTTCGGCGAGTGAATAAAGAAATCCACTCGGCTTCTCACCGAATACCTGCATCCCCCAAAGATAGATTTTATCCAGCTCGTCCAACTGCGGAGGCAACCCTTCGAGATCGAACATCACGTAATTCTTCGAAGACGGAATTTCCGGTCTCTTGACGACAATCTCTTTATTTTCGAGCATTGCCTTCGCCTGCAAGATTATTCCCCCGGCTTTCTTCCCGACCTTTTGTTCCCGCGCTCCCCACGGTCGCTTCAGTTCCGACAGGCTGCTCTCATCGTATTTCGTCGCAAGGTCCTTGATCGTCGAGACTCCCAATTCCCTTAACCGTCTCGCAAGCCCCTGGTCAACATCCGGAAGGAGTGCCACTGACTGAGACTCTTCAGCCCGTTTAACGCAAAAATCATTGTACCCGCATCCTCCGCACTTGGACCATCCCACGGGCGAATAGGGCTCTTCCGGCAAAGTAATGATTTTTAACAAGCCGCGCAATTGTGAAAGGGCGGCAGCTTCACCCTCGTAATCGATCCGTTCAATATCACCATCGCCCTTTAGCACCTCAAGCCGCAATGGACGTTTGCCGGTCGTTTTTTCAAAAAGCCAGCCGTATATTTGCAACTGTCTGGGTATCTCAGGATGGTCTTTTTCGGAGGCATGGCGGGCGAGTTTGCAGTCTCGGACCAAATACCCTTCCCCTTCTTTGATTAAAAAGTCCGGAATGCCGACAACCTCTATCATTCTACCGTCAATTTGGACGTTGGAGTTCAGCGAGCCCTGATAAATAACAGGGCTTCCTTTCCGAATTTCTTCTAGCGACTTTTCAGCGGGCATGCCCGTCAGATCGAAGAATTCGGGGAAGGTTGCAAGGTGGTTCTTCTCATGTCTTTTCCCAAGCCGGAAAATGACCTGCTCGAACGCCCCCGGTGGGGCAGGCTCGACCCCTTTACAATTAAGATAAAGCCGCAGTTCACACGATGAAGGGCTGTAAAGGCTATAAAAATACGAAGGTGTGATTTGTAAGGTCATCGATCCGTCCCCATTTTACCAGCCAAACTTCTTCCATCTCTCTCTGACAATCCCGCTCCCTCAGCAAAGATTTTCATTATGATATGCCAGGAGTGTTGGAAAGCGCAATAGCGGCTGGAAGCAATTTTTCAATAGTGCCTTCGTATCAATAAATGGGGACAGCGCCGATTGTCAGTTCCAATAGGAAATTCTCGTTTCGGAGACGGTCGTTTCAGCGCAGTTATAAGGTGTTCTTCTGCCTTTTCCTCGTCTCCGTTATATCGCGGGAAATATCGGGTAGTGGGTCAGACCTTCCCTTTCCCCTCAACGCCCGAATCAGGCCATTCAATACCTTCTCGGGTTCGACGATCTTTGGTTCTAACAGTTCCGTATCCTGGTCGCGCAAGAACCCCAAGCGCTTTGACAAACCTATTTGATAATGCAGTTCCCTCCGTGATCCGAACGCCATATGAAGGAATCGAAGGTAATCTGCCTGGAGTCTCTTAAGCTTGATGTCGCAAATTGCGACTTCGAGTTTGTCCACTCCGCAGAGGTTAACTGAAAAGCGAAATCCGCAGGAAATCTGTCGCTTATCAACCTCTTATAGGAAACGGTTCGGTTGTGGTAAAATTGCATGTGAGGTTTTTATGACTGAAACCCAGACAATAATCAGAGAGATCGAGAAGGGTCTGCCTGTTCTCAGAGATAAGTATGGGATCAGAAAGATCGGCATCTTCGGTTCCTATCTACGCGGAGAACAGAAGAGGAAAAGCGATCTGGATATTTTGGTGGATTTTGAAAAGACGGTGTCGTTCTTTGAGTTTCTCGCATTGGAAGGCGAGTTAAGCAGGCTTACCGGCAAGAAAGTGGATCTCGTGATGAAAACTGCGCTGAAGCCTGGAATCGGGAAACATATTCTTCGCGAGGTTGTGTATCTTTGAGGAAGCGGGAGTTTGCCGACTAACGCCGACCGCCCTTCTGTTTTTGACATTCTAATTTGGAATCTCAAAGAGTCAGCTTCTTCTTGTGCGGGTTATGCATGGTACAATTTACAACAAGAGACTCATATGCCTGTGAAGGTAATACAAAAGCGATCAGCTATCAGCAATCAGCAATCAGCGCTAAAATTAAGACTGTGAATCGCAATAAACAAAAGATAAGAATCATAATTAAGGATATCGTGCTCGATGCCGAGCTTTTCGAGACCGCGACGGCAAAGGCCGTTGCCGCTTCGCTTCCTATTGAAGTGAAACCCAATAAATGGGGAGACGAGTTTTATTTCGAAATCCCGGTCAGGATGCCCCTCGATGACTCTGCAACGACAAAGGTATCGGTCGGCGACATAGGCTATTGGCCGCCGGGCAACGCTCTTGCAATCTTTTTCGGGCCGACTCCTATGAGCAAGGGCCCTGAGCCGGTACCTGCAAGCGAAGTAAATATCGTAGGGAGGATCGCCGGCGACGCAACTATTTTAAGAAGGGCAAAAGGTTCGTCGTTCATAAGACTTGAGAGATCCTGATCATCCGGGTTAGGGCGCGTCCCAAGGAAGCGATAGTATCTTCCCGCCGGGTAATTGTACTATACTTCCTTTTATCATGACCGGCAGAGAACAGCTCTATGAGACCATTACCCTTGCCGTTATCGTCTTGCTTGTGGATTTCTTCGAGCGAAGCAGCCCAGGATTTGCCGTCGACCGAAAACGAAATCTGCCGCTGAACATCATGGCTATCCTTGTGGTCGTTGTAGCGGGGGAGACATGGAAGATACTGCTGGCACACGGGTTTGATTTCCTCTCCCTGGGCAAGGCGCAATCCCTGCCGACTCTTCGCGGTCTTTCCGGCGCGGTCAAGATATTCTTAGGTGTCGTGCTCGCTGACTTCTGTCTCTACTGGGTTCACCGGGCGATGCATCGGCCAGCCCTCTGGCCCACTCATATCTTTCATCATTCCATAGAACAGCTCTGGTGGCTTTCGGGATCACGGACGAGCGCGACACACCTACTTCTTTTTGCCGTGCCGCAAATCTTTATCGTCAACTATCTCCTCGCCTTTACCCCGGAGGAGGCAGGCGTCGGTTTTTCCATTGGTGTAGTGGTCAATATCTGGATTCATGCAAACCTATGGGTGAACCTCGGACCTCTGGAGTGGCTGATCATCACCCCTAACTTCCACAGGATTCACCACGGTTCCCGGGGCCTTTCGAACACGAACCTCGGGTTCATCTTCACCCTCTGGGATCGCATCTTTGGAACCTATGTCGATCCGCGCCTGCAGGGGAAAGATTTTACCCTCGGCTACGCCTCAACACGCGGCCGCCTGCTACGGATGGCGGCGGGGTTCTGAGTCAAGACACACTAGCGCCGCCCGACTTCCCGATCCGGATTAATGTATATACCCGAAAAACCTCATCAACTCGCCCGCTATCTCATCAAAGTGTCTGTTCATGCCTTCGGACCATTCCTCTTTGGCATGGGCAGGCCTTGTATATTTGTATTTGAAGGTCGACGGAAGAAACAACAGGCCGCTTTATAGGCTGCGCCTCTTCTCATTTCTTCCGAAAATCGATAAAAGTTTCGTCGACTAACACCTGTTGGTTCTCAGGTGTTAAAAAACTCTCAGCAGTTCTGACAGCATTAATTCCTTCTGGCCTGCGGTATTCTTATTCAGGGCTCTTTGATAACATAAAAAAGACGATCCCGATTCCAAGAAAGACCAGCATGAGAAATAGCGCAAAGTTTTTCCTGAAGAGGAGTTGACGGGAGAAGTCCTTTATTTGCGAGGCGATCTGGTCCAGCTTTTTTATGAACCCATCGGTCCTGTCCTTGATGAGAGAGACATCGACAGAATGAAAGAGAGTACGAAATTCGGCCTCGGTATTGAAGAGGGTTTTTTCCTGGTCCTCTGTAAACACTCCGGCCCGTTTAAGCTCCTTGATGCCTTCTTCTACGTCCCTTATCTTCTTTTCGGTCAAAAAGAGGGCCTGCTTCATCGTCTTGGCCCTTTCATACGTATGGCATTGCGTGCAACGCTTTTCATTGATTATGTCGATATCGGCCTTCTGTATCCCGTGAGATCCGTGGCAGGTGACGCAATTAGGCCCGCTTTGAGTTGATTGCAGCGCCTTCCCGTGACCGCCCTCCAGATAGTTTTTCAGAATTCCGATATGACATTTTCCGCAGAATTGAGGGACCTCTGTATAGCCCGGTTTTCCTACGAAACCTTTCTCGGGTGACATTGCCGTATCAGCGTCCTTAGGGTCCCCGCCATGACAGTTATGACAGGAGACATCATTTTGGTAATGCCAGCTCTTTCTCCATTCCGACGGAATAGACCTAAGACCGGGGTTCATCATATCGGAGTCATGACAGCCGAGACAGACTGTTTCTTCCTGCCCTCCGCCGCCCTGCGCAGACACCGCCGCCGTCACAAAAAAAATCATCACGGCTGTTATTAAAAGAGGAAGGCTATATTTCATGAATACCGTCCCCAGATCGTAAATGTAATCCACGTGAGTATTGACAGGATGACAAGTGTCCGCAGAAGAGGCCGCTTCAGGATATTCTCCTCTTCTTTTGTGTCGAAGAAAGGCCAAAGGATGAATAACGCCACAAGAACGATCTGTATGCTGATTCCGAGGAGTTTATTCGGAACGATCTTGAGCATCTGGTAAGGCGCCAGGAAGTACCATTCGGGTTTTATGTGCGCCGGGGTCTTAAACGGATCTGCCGGCGTATTGGCATCTTCGGGCAGAAAAAGAGTCGGCAGAAAGCTGATGATGAAAAACATCAGTACAAAATAGGCGGCCACCATACACATCTCTTTTTGCACAAAGTAAGGATAAAAAGGATGACCGCCGGCATGACTTTCATGCCTGTATTGCGTCCAGGTTTTTTTTTCTTCACCGGATGTGCCGAAGGGGGGCGAAGAAATACCTATCCGTCTGATCAGAAAAAGATGTATCGCGACAAAAGACAGAAGGAGCAGGGGGAGAAAGGTGACGTGGAGCGCAAAGAACCTGTTCAGGGTTGTCCCGGAGACGGTTTCCCCGCCTCTTAACATCCGGGCAATGAATTCGCCCATATAAGGGAATGCGGTCGGTATGGTAGTGACAATGGTTGTTGCCCAATAGCTCAGCTGGCTCCAGGGAAGGAGATAACCGCTAAGGCAGAAGGTGAGGGTGGTAAGCAGCATAACCGATCCCACAACCCATGTCAGCTCCCTGGGCTTCTTATAGCTTCCCATAAAGAACACTGAGAGCATATGAAGTAAGACAACCGCCACCATAAGATTGCTTCCGACCGCATGCATCTGTCTGAAGAGCCAGCCGTAGGGGACCTTGTTCATAATATCCTGGACGCTCCTGAAGGCATAGTCGGAATGGGGGACATAATAAATGAGGAGAAAAAACCCCGTGATGATCTGGGATATGAGGGCGGCGAGAGCGACGAAGCCGAGGGTATAAAAGATGTTGATATTCCTCGGGACCATATATTCGGTAAGCTGGGTCTTGATGAGTTCATCAAGTCCGATCCTTATTTCCAACCACTTTCTTATATTGCCTATCATATATTCACCCTATCAGGATTTCCTCTCCCTCCACCTTCACAGGGAACTTCCGGAGGGGTTTCGGCGGCGGACCGGAGACAACGTTCCCGTCGAGGGAATACACTCCCGCATGACAGGGGCAGAGCAGCCTGCCTTTGATCTTGTCATATTCGACAAGACACCCGAGGTGGGTGCAGATTTTTGAAAGGACTATAAACCCCTTGTCGGGAGTATTGATAATAATCGACGGGATTTTGTTGACGACGATGTCTTTGGCAGACCCTGCAGGGACCTCACTCCTCTTAATAACGACCTTTTTGCCTTCCGCCTCCCCGCTCGGGGGAGCCAGAAATCTTACAAGGGGATAAATGAATGCAGCAAAAAGTGTTGTGCCGAGCAGAGCAAGCAGTGATTTTAAGAATCTTCGCCTATTCATCGTATTTCCGTTGTCCTGTATGAAGAACCCTGTGGCAAGACCGCAGGGTATCTTAACGCAATGATGTCTTCTTTATCATATTCGCTCGCTAACCCCGCAGCAAGCAACGGGGAATGCGCGCTATCCGTTTCAACCTAAATAAAGTGTATGCTGACAAGGCTTACCTGTCAAATAACAGTCTCGCCTGAGAGAATTCAGGGCGAGGCAGCGCCTCGCCCCTACATGGTACTGCTGGACAACTTTTATCTTTCATCCGGATCAGGGCGCGTACCCAAAAAACCTCATTATCCCGCCCGCTATACGGAAGTCTCCTCAGAGGGGACCACCTCTTTTTCAAGCCTCTCCTGCCCCCGGACAACCGTGATCTTGACCGGCTTGCCTGCGGGCCATTCGCCCAGAAAGTGATGAATGTGGTCCACACTGCTGACCTCCTGGTCGTTGATGGCGACGATGAGATCGCCTTCCCTGATGCCGCTCTTTGCTGCAGGACTGTCGAGCATAACCGACACAACCTCCACGGCAAAGTCGCTTTTCAGATTATGAAATCTGACCGCCCGCCTGCTGAGGGGCCGCTGCTGGGCAGTAATGCCCAGATATCCGCGACGCACCCTGCCATGGGTCAGCAACTGGGACACTACCCATTTGGCGGTGTTTGACGGAATGGAAAAACCGATACCTTGGGCCATCATGATGATCGCCGTGTTTATGCCGACGATCAACCCTCCGGAATCGACCAGCGGGCCGCCCGAATTGCCGGGATTGAGAGGTGCGGTATGCTGAATGATGCTCTCGATGAGCCGTCCCTGTTGGCTTCGCAAGGCCCGGCCGAGCGCACTTACTACGCCTGTAGACACCGTGGACTGGAACCCAAACGGATTGCCTATGGCGATGATCAACTGCCCCACACGCAGCAAGCCCGAATCGCCGAGTGTCGCATACGGCAGGCCCGAACCTTCGGCGCGGACCACCGCCAGGTCAGTATGCGGGTCGACGCCGACAAGCGTCGCCGGCAGCGTCGTCCCGTTCGTAAGCGTAACAGACAGTTGTCCCGCGTTATGGACGACATGATCATTGGTAAGGATGTAGCCGTCCGGAGCGATCAGAACGCCGGAGCCAGAGCCGATCCGTTGCGGTCCGTTCCCCGGGGACTGTATCCCGGCGTACACGGCGACAACCGCAGGCCCTACGGCGTCGACTACCGTGATGACCGCCCGCGAGTATGCGTCGAGAAGCTCCACCGCAGGCTTCTCATTTTCTTTTATCCTGCAGCGGTGCTCTTCGCCCTTTACTTCCCCTTCGCCCTTGACGAGTTTCATTACACGTTGCAGAGATTCTTCGTCCATTCCTTACCACCCCTTCCAAGCAGATTGCAGTCTCGTACACTTTGAATTCGTCTCTACTTCCAGAATAGCCGAAGTGAGATAATATTCAATCCCTGACACGTAAGAGAGGTCGCGCCCGACTTCCCGATCCGGATTAATGTATGTACCCGAATAACCTCATCATCCCGCCTGCTATCTCATCAAAGTCCCTGTTCATGCCGTCGGACCATTCCTCCTTAGGAGGCAACGCAAAAGACGGGTTTGCGTTGAGTCCTTTCTCCGCCAGGGTCCTATCCTCGATCCCCATCCCTGTAAACGCCCCGATCCTGTCGAGGGTTTCGGGTTCCCTCATATCCTCGACCTTAACGATGAGCTTTCGGCTTTCGTGCACGGTCTTCAGGCCCTCTAAGGCCCGCGTGTTCCTGAAGACCCATATCCATGCATTCTTTTGAAAAGGAGTCATGGACGGCCATTTTTCATAATAGGGATCGTCGCGAAGCGGGACTGTTCCAAACATATTTTGTTCATGCCACCTGCGACTTAGCGCAGATCTTACAAAATCTTTTCCGTTCCTTACCAAAAGAATTATCCTCGTAGAAGGGTCAAGCGCGTACAGGGCGTCGATAAAATAGATATAGAGATTCGATGAATCGATGAAGGTCCTGCGTTCTATCCCCTGGTGAAGATCGAGCATCGCCTCGATCCTTTTTTGGATGCTCCGGAAGGGGTCTGAGATAAGGGCGGCATTCAGGAAATATTTATCGAGCAGGTATTGCACCCTGAATTCGTGATGGCCTTTTAACATCCCTGCAAGTGTGGCGGTCCCGCACCTCCCCGTGCCTGTTATGATAAGCATTTTGTCTCCATGTTACATCGATACCTCAACGCGTTTAAACGGTTTTCTCTACCCCTTCAAAAATCCTGCGCCGCAGTGCATATCTTTTTTTAATCAATGCCGGGCGCTGTTGTCAAGAACACCCGGACACTGTGGGTCAGATAACTTGGCACGGCGACGTTGCGGGAAACCTCTCCGGAGAGTTAATATATCTCCTTTCAATACCGACAAAGGACGCCAAGGAGAACGACTAAATGGGAAAAGAAGAGGACCTTAAAACACAGTTGTTTGAATCTATCATAGACTGGATAAGGACAAACCATGCCGAGGCCATAGACAAGGCCTATACGTATTTCTGGGACGAGCATTCTCCGGATGAATTTCTGAAGGGCACCGCCCTGGCACTCGGATTCATCAATTTCGAGGACTGGCTCATCTTCGATTACAGGGTGAACGAGGAAAAGGAGACTTTTCTGGACATCTATCCCAGGGACAACAAAGACCTGAAGAAAGAAGAGCTTGCCCTGATCGGCACTATTAAAGGTTCTTTGCTGAGTCTCTACGAGGTACTCTCTGTTTCGAAGGACAAAAGGGTCCTCGTTAAAGACCTCCTGATGGGGGGTGAATTTTCCCTCCGGGACAAGGCCCTTGCCAAGGGACTCGAAAAGGGCCATATCTTCGCCACAAGACTCCTCACCCTCGATGGCAACAGTGTTATGAGCGGGTGCGTCTATCCGTACACCCCGGACAGGAAAAAGGCCGTCCTCGGTTTCGTAGACAAACAGTTCAAACGATATGTAAAAAATGTCGATCCGAAAGGTACGATGAAGGATTATCTTAGGGATTACGGGGACGTCTTCAATCTTATCTGGCTGAATTTTATCCTCGAACACCGCGCCAAAGACAAACAATCATAAGGCAACAGCGGGACAACAGAAACGACAGGCCTGCCGGCAGGACCCCCCTTAGGATAACGCCCCCAGGCTCCCTGCCTGCCAAGCAGGCATGGCACCCCTCCCCCTCTTAAGATAAGAGGGGGTTAAGGGGAGTTATGATTTCCGTAGAGGGGACAAAAAGGGGTGGCCTGTTCAGCCCATGGTTACTCTTCCACCATCTTTATGCATTCAACGGGGCAAGAATCAGCAGCCTCCTGGCAGTCGCAGGTCTCGCACCCCTTCGGGTTTATCACATACGCCTTGCCGTCCTCTTTTACCTTAAAGACATCCGGGCATAGGGCTTCGCAGGTACCGCATCCTTCGCACGCATCGTAATCAACAACCGGTATCTTCATCTCATATCCTCCGTTTCTATAATAGTCCTATTCCTATTCTATAACAATTTTCGGCCTGTCGCCACAACCCGGGAATTTGGGTGGCGTCCTTATTTTGACGCTGCCCACATTTGGGAAGTGTCGTAAATTTTGACGCTGCCCACATTTGGATAGTGTCGTAAATTATGACACCACCCACATTTGGGAGAAGTATGCGCTTTTGTGATATAATGCCGCGATGAATATCGGCAGACTTGTTAAAAAAGAGGTGTCCCGTCTCAGGGCATATAATGCGAAGGAGATACCCTGCAGGATAAAACTCGATGCAAATGAAAGCCCTTATGGCTTCAGCAGTGCGTTAAAGGCAGTAGGCGGACTCGAGACGAACAGGTATCCCGACCCCGAAGCCAGGATACTGAGAGGACTTCTTGCGAAAGACCTCGGCGTAAATAAAGATACGATTTTGCAGGGTAACGGCTCGGACGAACTGATCTACTACCTCATCGCCACCTTCGGGGGACCGGTCCTCTATCCTGTGCCCACTTTTTCGATGTATGGAATTATCGCTCAGGCGCTCGGTGAAAAAAATATCGGGGTCCCCCTGGACAGGGATTTCGGTCTAGACCTGGAAAAGATGATGGCTGCGATCAAAAGAGACAGACCGAAACTTATATTCCTGAGCAGTCCCAACAACCCGACCGGCAACTGCTTTTCCGCGGAAAAAATATTGAACATTATCGAAAGATCGAAATGCATCGTCGTAGTCGACGAGGCGTATCAGCCTTTCGCCGGTAAAAAAGGCTTCCTCCCTCTTTTAAAGGACTACGAAAACCTCGTTATTATGAGGACGCTGAGCAAGATCGGCCTGGCCGCCCTGCGGACCGGCTTTCTTATTGCCGATCGGCGAATAGTAAAAGAGGTCAATAAGGTAAGGCTTCCGTTCAATGTCAATTCTCTCTCGCAGTCGGTGGCAATAGCAGCGCTGAAGCAGAAAAAACAGCTGAACTCCTCCGTCAGGGCGATCATCGCCGAAAGAAAGAGGCTCTTTAGGGAGATGGATAAGATAAAAGGGATCAGGCCTTTTCCTTCCGAGGCGAACTTCATCCTGTTTTCCGTGAGGGACCCGGACAAGGTCTACGACTCACTTATTAAAAGGGGAATCCTCGTGAGGAATATAAAGGACGCGGTCGGCGGATGCCTGAGGGTGACCGTCGGCAGGCCTGAAGAAAATACCGCCTTTTTAGTGGCTTTAAGGAAAATCGAACTATGATATCCGCTGCTTTGGGAGGAGTGCTGAAATGAGGAAGATCTCGGTTGAAAGAAAGACCAAAGAGACAGACATAAGGATAGAGATAAACCTGGACGGCACAGGCAGATACGCGATAGATACTTCTATCCCCTTTCTCGACCATATGCTTTCTCTTATGTCCAAGCACGGCCTTATCGACCTGAAAATAAAGGCGAAGGGGGACATTGAGATCGACGACCATCACACGGTTGAAGACACGGGGATAGTCCTCGGCAAGGCACTGAAGCAGGCGCTGGGGGACATGAGAGGGATACGCCGTTACGGCCAGGCCGCGGTGCCGATGGACGAAGCTCTCGCCGCGGTAAACCTCGATATGAGCGGCAGGCCCTTTCTCGTCTACAAGGTAGAATTTCCGAAGAAGAGCAAACTCAAGGATTTCGATCCCGACCTCGTCGAAGATTTTCTCCAGGCCTTCGTCAGCCACTCAGGGACCACGCTGCATGTATCGGTCCCTTACGGCAGGAATACCCATCACATAATCGAGGCGGTATTCAAGGCGCTCGGCAGGGCGTTGAGACAGGCGGTCGAGATCGACCCGCGTGTAAAAGGCGTGCCGTCGACAAAAGGAAAATTATAACCCTGAGACAAGGCCTTTCCCGGCCTGCTGCGTCATTATTCTGAAAAACATGTCATGTCAAAAGAACTCGTACCATTAGATGAGATCAAGTACGTCCTGCTCGACATGGACGGAACTTTGCTCGACAAGTACTTCGACGACTATTTCTGGGAACACCTTCTTCCGGAGAGATATGCCGGGGAAAGAAACATCACCTTCGGCAGGGCGAAGGAAGAATTGCTCCTGAAATATAAGGCACACGAAGGCACCCTGAACTGGACGGACATAGACTTCTGGTCCCGGGTGGTTGATATAGACATCCCCGCCCTTAAAGAGCAGATCAAACATCTCATCGAGGTCCATCCCCATGTGGAGGAATTCCTGAAGATGCTGAAACGGCGCAAAAAGAAGGTCTTTCTCCTGACAAACGCCCATTATAAGGTCCTCGATATCAAACTGAAGAAGACCAGGATAGGAAGGTATTTTGACGCAACAGTGACGTCTTTTGAAATAGGCTATCCCAAGGAGATGCTGGAGTTTTGGAAAAAAGCCGAAAAGCGACTCGGCTTCGAGAAGGAGCAGTCCCTGTTCATCGACGACACCAAGGCAGTGCTGAGGGCGGCAAAAAAATTCGGCATAAAATATATCCTTTATAAGTCGTTTTCGAGTTCGAGGCTGGAACCGGGCAATTCCGAGGAGTTCCCGTCACTTGACGATTTCCGGGAACTCATGCCTTAGTCTGCAAAAAGAGCTATACTATATATGTATGAAGAGCAGATTGAGAATGATACTCTTTTCCTTGGTCGCGGCCATAGCGCTTGCCGCAAGTTCCTGCGCCCTGGGCAACCGCCTGGATATGAAAACAGCCGCCGACAGCGACCTGACAGGAAGCTTTGACCTTATCCTGTATGGCTGTACCTATCACGACGATTTTGAAACGGTCGCCATCCTTGCAAAGGAAGACGGGCCGTATGTCTTCGAGCCCTATGCCCCTGATTTTAATTACCGCGTAGTAAAGGGTGTCCCGGCAAAGGACGCCCTGGACCAGGCCCAAAAGTTTGTAGATTGCCACACCGCATACCACAGGGCCCAGTTGAGCAGACTTGTCGATGCAAAGGGGGATACGCTCGGGTTCGAGGTCAGGCCCCTCTATCATCCTTTTGTCTTCGGCGTTGACGACGCCCTTGACACGGATTACAGGATCAAGGACGGCAAAGTAGTTGTAAAGATAAGGCTTTTGCCTTCTATAGAAAATATGCTCAGCGGCGGGGGTAGCGGGCGAGACAAGGACTAAGAGAACCTTCCGCACGATGTCCCGGGTCCGGCGTGTAGACAGGGAAGGTTTACATCTGGTATTTTATGAAAATGGAATGGGGAAAGACCCTATTTGATGATGATACCCATGGAGAAGAATCCGAGGAAAAAACAAAAAGAGATTCTTCACAAATTTACAGGGAGGTCCGGCCATTGGACAGACTGAAAAATCTTGAGGAAAAAATCACCGCCGCAGTGGAACGTGTAAAGGCGCTGAAGGAAGAGAAGACGAACCTCGAAAGAAAGATAAAGAAACTCGAAGCGCTCCTGGACGAAAAGAACCAGGAGGTAGAGTCGTTGAAATCGGAAAAAAGCTCTATCGGCAGCCAAATTGAAGAGCTCTTAAACGAACTCGAAACAACAGAGATCTGAGGCAGATATGGGGAGCATCGAGGTCACCATCCTGGGCCAGAAATATACGATAAAGGGAGACGCGCCGGAAGACTATATAAAAGGGCTGGCCTCCTTCGTCGATGAGAAGCTTAAAGAGGTCTATAATGCCTCGCCGGGTATATCACCCTTAAAGGCCGCAATACTGGCGTCCCTGAACATCGCCGACGAACTGCATAAATTCAAAGAAGCCCAGGAAAGCATAACCAAGAACATAGAAGAAAGGACCAACGCCCTCACCGGCCTCTTCGATTAGGAGTGCGCTCCGGTCCTATCTCCCCTCTCGTTACGGCACTCGTCCGGAGACCGCATGTCTTTCTTATTCTCCTTATTTTCCAGTTTTCTGTCCTGTAATACCTTTTCGACGTTTTCGATCTTTAGGTTTCCGTGTTCAACGAGCTCATGACAGAAGAAGCAGGATATCTGCTTTTTTGTGACGTGCTGCAGGTGAATGAATTCGACGTCCTTGAATTTTTCAGTCCGGTCGACATGGCAGAAGAAACACCTCTCTTTCGGAACAGTCCCTTCACCTAGCCTGACCGATGTATGGCAGCTGATGCACAAATAACCCTTTTCGAGCGGTCTGGTGTGTTTAAAGGGAACCCCTTTGTATTGGACGGTCGCCTTCGGTTCGTTGTGGCAGACGGTGCATCGTTTTTTGTGTTCGGTAGTGTCTCTGACGTTCAGATGGCAGAGGAAACAGACGTTCATCGAGACCTTCATATGCTCACCCTGGACAATGTCGGAGTGGCAGCTGCGACAGTGCAGGTTTATTCCCCTTCGGTGCTGCGTGAAATGGGGTTTGTGATCGAAGACGATCTTCCACCGTGTAAAAATCACCTTGGATTCTATCAATCTCATCTGATGGCACCCTGCCTGGAGGCACTTTGAATCGGGCACATTCGTAAGCGGCCTGGGGTTATAGGTACCCGCCATAAATCGGAGCTGTCCCGAGATTGCGTTCAGGGGGCCGTATTCGTGACATCGCAGACATGGCACCATCTTGTGAGTCGACCTTTCCCATTTATTGTAATAGGGAGAGATGAAATGGCAATATTTACAGATTGCCGGCTGGGCGATCATCACTTCCTTAACGAAGAAATACGTTATGAGGGAGAAGATGAGCAGGACACTCAAAAATATAACGGTGATTTTCATCGCTGGCGACCTTTTCCGGTCATCGATTATAATACATGATCGTCCGTGATTTTTGAATTCACAAATAATAAACAGGTACTTCACTGGAAAAATTATTAAAAATCAAATGGTTGATTTTTTCTTTTTTTTTATCTTGACATGCACAATATGTTGTGGTTTAATTCTTTAAACTATACAAATTGTTGTAAACCACCCATTTTAAAAAATGACAATAAAAACTATCAGAGATCGGGGGACAAGACATGAATGCTTCTTTTTCTTCTAAAATCAACCTCACGTCCAACTCGCTAAAGGTCCTCGAAAAGAGGTACCTGAAAAAGAACGAGGAGGGAAAAGTTATCGAGACCGCAGAAGAGCTCTTCAGGCGTATCGCCAGAACGATTGCCTCTGCAGATTTGAAATACGGGAAATCAGAGGACGACGTTGCGCTCCTTGAGGAAGAGTTCTATGCCATGGTCACATCCCTCGACTTTCTTCCCAACAGCCCAACGCTTATGAACGCAGGAAGGAGACTCGGCCAGCTCTCGGCATGCTTTGTCCTGCCGGTTGAGGACTCTATGGAGTCAATCTTCGACGCGGTGAAAAACACGGCGATAATTCATAAGTCCGGAGGAGGTACAGGGTTCAGCTTTTCCAATCTGAGGCCGAGCGGCGACATCGTAGGGTCCACAAAGGGCATATCCTCAGGACCTATCTCCTTCATGACGGTCTTCGATACTGCGACAGAGGCGGTGAAGCAGGGCGGCACGAGACGCGGGGCCAATATGGGGATACTGCGTGTAGACCACCCCGACATCCTTAATTTCATTACGGCAAAGGACAATAACGCACGCTTCAATAACTTCAACATCTCGGTCGCTGTCACCGATGAATTCATGCGGGCAGTGAAAGAGGACTCTGAATACGACCTCATAAACCCGAGGACGAAGAAGGTGGTGCGGAGCCTGAGGGCAAAGGAGGTCTTCGACCAGATCATAACCCACGCATGGAAGAACGGGGAGCCCGGCATTGTCTTCATCGACAGGATCAACAAGTCGAACCCCACGCCGAAGATCGGCCGGATCGAGTCGACTAATCCCTGCGGGGAGCAGCCGCTTCTGCCGTTCGAGTCCTGCAATCTGGGATCGATAAACCTCGCAATGATGGTCAAAGACAGCACTGTCGACTACCAGAAGATGAAGAGGATCGTATGGAAGGCGGTCCATTTCCTCGATAACGTCATAGACGTAAACAAATATCCGCTTAAGAAAATAGACGAGGTCACCAAATCGAACCGGAAAATAGGCCTGGGCGTAATGGGGTGGGCCGACATGCTCATCCAGATGAATATCCCCTATAACTCCGACGAAGCGATACGCCTCGCCGAAGAGGTAATGGGTTTCATCCAGAGGGAAGGCAAAACCGCGTCGGCCGCACTCGCCGAAGAGAGGGGGGTCTTCCCGAACTATGAAGGCAGTATATTCGACGGGAAGATGCGTTTAAGAAACGCAACCGTAACGACGATAGCGCCTACGGGAACGCTCTCGATTATCGCTGCCTGCTCCTCAGGCGTAGAGCCGCTCTTTGCCGTCTCGTATGTACGGAACGTAATGGAGGGAACAAAACTTATCGAGGTCAACCCTTATTTCGAAAAGATCGCGAAAGAGCGCGGCTTCTGGTCGAGAGATCTCATGGAGAGGATCGCTGACAGGGGCTCCCTCCACGACTTCTCCGAGATACCCGAAGACGTAAAGGCCGTCTTCGTTACCGCCCATGACATTACACCGATGGAGCATATTGCCATGCAGGCCGCCTTCCAGAGGTATGTCGACAACGCGGTCTCGAAGACTGTCAACTTCTCCCATGACGCCTCACCCAAAGACGTGGAGGACGCATACATGCTCGCCTATAAGCTCGATTGCAAGGGCGTCACTGTCTACCGGGACGGTTCGAGGGAAGAGCAGGTGCTCTCCACAGGCAAGACCAAGAAAGATGAGGCGGAGCCCGCACGGTCCGACCGGATGAAGATCGTGCCGAGGAAAAGGCCCGAAAACATCAAGGGCGAAACAAGGGGGATGAAGACCGGCTGCGGCAACATATACGTAACTGTGAACGAGGACGAGAACGGCCAGGTCTTCGAGCTCTTCACCCATATGGGCAAGGCAGGGGGATGCGCCGCAAGCCAGGCAGAGGCTATCGGCAGGCTCGTAAGCCTCGCACTCCGCTCCAATATAGAGCCCGAGGTAATAATCAGCCAGCTCAAGGGCATCACCTGCCATGAGCAGACATGGACAAACGGCGGCAAGATCACTTCCTGTTCGGACGCGATCGCAAAGGCCCTCGAAAAATATCTCGAGAGGGGCGAAAAAGGAAACGGCCATGGCGGAAACGGCCATGGCGAGGTAATGCGCATAGGGCAGTGTCCCGAATGCGGCGGAGCGGTCGAGCACGAAGGAGGGTGCGCGGTCTGCCGTAGCTGTGGATTTACGAAATGCGGATGAGAAGGTAACGCATGAAGTCTTATACCCATGCGTGCATCTTTATTATCAGAAGGCTTCCGCTCATTTCAATTACAAGATAATCGGGAGTGCGGTTGATCATTTACGACCACAAGGCCGCCGCCCATTCCAGGTATAGGGTCTCCCGGTACGCAGAAGACCGGGGCGAAAAGACCGTCGGGCCCGCCGCAGAAAAAAAATAGCGACAATCAAGAAGCACGTGAGAAGCTACACGCGTATCTCGATCCTGAATGAAGGGTAATGGGTTGACTAGAAAAATTCCGGAAGAATTTAAAGGGAAGGAACTTGCCCCTCTCTGTCTGGCCTCAACACCGCATGAGGCCGAAGAGATAGAGAAGGCGCTCAATAAGGCGGGCATGGATTACACCTTCGATATTACGCCTCTTCCCCAGGAAGGCGTTTTCAACATGCTTTTCGGCAGTCCCAAAGAAGGGGTCATGTTCCTCGTGCCGACTGAAAACTTCGAATCATGCGTCACACTGTTGGCCGAGGCAGGACTATCACATCTCATTATCGAATAAGGAACACTATGAACCACACACAGTTTATTTTTAATGCATGAAAAATAGTGCAAAAAAATCTTCTCTTGCCGCCGATATCTCTTAATGCGAAAGTTCGACCTCAAGGTCCTTATCCTCCTCTCCCTCGGGCATCTCTCTACAGACATCTATCAGGGGGCATTGCCGGCAATACTGCCTTTCCTGAAGGCAAAGCTCTCGCTGTCATATGCGATGGCCGGCCTTGTCATGCTCGCCTCTAACTTCACCTCTTCGGTCATTCAGCCGCTCTTCGGGTATATTTCCGATAAAGAGGAAAGGCCCCTCTTGCTTCCCCTTGGCTGCCTCGTCGCGGGTATCGGGTTTTCACTTCTCTCATTCTCTTCCAGCTATATCATTGTTCTGGCACTTGTGGTGATCAGCGGCCTCGGCGTAGCCTCTTACCACCCCGAGGGGTTCAAGACCGCTTACTATTTCACGGGACAGAGGGCTGCCACAGGGATGTCTGTCTTTTCTGTGGGCGGTAACCTGGGGTTCGCCCTCGGCCCTGTCTTTTCCATATACCTCATCACCCATTTCGGGTTGTCCTCTCTTCCTGCGATGATTACCCCTTCGCTTTTCTTCCTGACTGCAGTCATTTTTTTCTGGAAGACCCTCGCAATCCCGAAGACGGAGAGAGGCCCCAGGAGAGAGGAAAAACAAGGGATCACGAAGGGCGCGACCGTCTCTTTGGTGTTTCTCATCCTGACCGTCGTCATAAGGTCATGGACACATGCCGGCCTTACCACGTACATCCCTTTTTATTATATAGACTATCTCAAGGGCGACCCTATTTATGCCGGAAAACTCGTTTCCGTATTTCTCCTCGGAGGAGTTGCAGGGACCTTGCTGGGCTCCCCTTTAGCGGACAGGTGGGGACACAAGCGGTATCTCGTCTTTTCACTTGCGTGCACCTCACTCCTGTTGCCTCTCATCTTTTCCGTAAGGGGGTATCTGCTGTTCCTTGTCCTCGGGACAATCGGGATGGTCCTCATTTCTTCCTTTACCGTCACGATAGTTATGGCGCAGAAACTCCTGCCGGGCAATCTTGGGATCGCATCCGGGCTGATGGTCGGTTTTGCGATCGGCACGGGAGGAGTAGGGGTAACGATACTCGGGGTTTTCGCCGACCACTACGGGGTCCCGGCCGCGCTGAAATCGATAACAATCCTGCCCTTTATCGGCCTCGCCATAAGCATTCTTCTCAAATATCCCCAGGGCAAACAGGTGAGTAGTAAATAGTAAGTAGTGAATGGTAAAAGTGGATCAGTTGGGCTTCTTAGTGCCGGTTATCAATACGGTCTCGTCAAGGACCTTTTCCTCGATGCCCCTGAAACCGGCCTTTTTCATCCAGGAAGACATTTCATTCGGAGTATAGGTCCTTCCGTTCGGGGTGTTCACCAGCATATTGATCGCAAAGACAGCACCCTGCAGGGGGTTTGCCTTCGACTCGTCAAGATAAAATTCCTGGACAACCACCCGCCCCCCCTTGTTCAGCGAGGCTCGGCACTTCTTGAGCAGCGAAATGCACTCATCAGCGGCATAGGCATGAAAGATCTGTGAAATAAAAATCATATCGTACCCGCTGCCAAGCTCATCTTTCATGAAATCGCCGGAAAGAAGTTTTATATTCCTTTCCTCTCCGGCTGCAGCGATCACCCTCTTTGAGATCCTGAGGGTATCGGGAAAATCGAGGAGCGTCACGTCCATCCCTTTCTTGGCAAAAGCGATTGAATAGGTACCTGGTCCACCACCGAGGTCCAACACCTTTTTCATGCCCTTTACGTAGAGGTTCTTCAGAACTCCCCTTACTTTTTGCAGGGCAAGGTTGTGCATACCGAGGATGAACGATTCGTGATCGTGGGATTTCTTATAAGGCCGTCCTGTTTTTACTACAATGTCCAGACCGGACCAGTTGTCCCAGAGGATAGTATTGTGCTTCAGGATATCTCCCTGGTAATCAGGCTTCCCCTTTACGAGATACCGCGACGCAACCGCCGCGTTCCTGTACTTCCCGTCTTTCTTTTCCAGTAGCCCTATGGAGACAAGGCTGTTGAGGAGGAGTCCGGTCGCCCTTCCGTCAGTCCCGATCCTCTTCGAAAGCGCTGCGGCAGTCTTGCCGCTTCCTTCGAGGTCGTCGAATATGCGGTAATTGTTCGCGGTGAGAATGATCCTCGAAGGCGCAAAGGCTGATATGCGTCTCAACCAGCCGAGGTCCTTCGGGGTTTTTGGGTTCACGATATACGGTCCGTATAGACCTTGATCTTCAGCCCCCTCTTCATCCCTTCGATATAAGTCCTCACTGCCGCCGCTTTCGCATTCTCTATCGTCGCGTCCTGCAGCGCCTTCGTGCTCTGATCATCGGATGCCGAGATCTTCGCAAGTTCATCGGGAGAAGGGACAGACGCCGACAGTTCGACAAGCCGCCTCATTTTTGCCAGGGTCAATTCCTGCCTTTTAGCGGCCTCGTAGACCTCGGGAGTGAGCCTCATCAGTCTCAGCCTGTTTTGGTAGACCTCGCTGTCAAACGACCCGCTCTTCATGAACGCAGGCTCGTTCTTTATAGCCTCATTCAGCTCATCGTCCGTTACCGCAATGCCGTTTTCTTTGGCCGCGATAAGGAGTACCCTGTTATCGACAAGCGAATACAGCACGCCTTCCTTAAGTTTGAGCTTCTTTTGCATCTCTTCGTCGAATTTTTCCTTGTACATGTCTCTGTAGAAATTGAACATCCTGTCATACGTCCGCCAGTATTCTTCGCCCGTTATCTTGTATTTCCCGACTTCCGCTACGATATTACTCCTATCCGACTTGTCCACCGTGCCCACTCCCCAGAAAACGAACGAAAGTATCACGATGAAAAAGAGCACATAAAAGTATTTTGCGTGATGACGCATCACCTTGAGCATCTGATCAATACCTCCCTGTAATGTAATCTTCGAGAATCTGCCTGTGGTCGAAGGCCAGGTTATCAGGCAGGTCCAGTCCACTGAAAACGCCTATTGCTGCCGCATCGTCTCCGGCCGCATATTCTCCCTCGGCCTTGGCTAAAAAAACCGTTGATATGGTATGTTGTCTCGGGTCCCGGTGCGGGTCTGAATAGCTGTGAAACTGCCGGACCAGCCCCACGTCCAGCCCCGTCTCTTCCTTCGCCTCGCGGACCGCAGCGTCCTCAAGGGTCTCCCCGTAATCGACAAATCCGCCGGGAAGGGCCCAGCCCTCGGGAGGGTTCTTCCTCTTGATCAAAACAATACCGGCCGCGTATTTGATGATAATGTCTACTGTCGGGACCGGGTTCCTGTGCTCACTGCTCGTTTTCAAACCTGGTGTCTATGTCCCTTTCAGGCACGATAGTGGAGACCGCATGCTTGTAAACGAGCTGCTGGGTCGCCTCCTTCAAAAGGATGACGAAATTATCGAATGCCTTTACCACTCCTTTCAGACGTACACCGTTCGTCAGATAGACCACAACCGGTATCTTGTCCTTCCGGAGTTGGTTCAGATAATTGTCCTGGAGACTCTGGCTCTTGCTGGTGGTCATCCCCTATCCCCCTATCTTTGTAGGTTTTTTTCTTTCATAGTTTTATTTACCATAAATTATTTTTCTTAATTATTCAAGCGCTTTCATTATTTCCCTGAAAATGTCCATACTTTTAAACATCCCGGTCACTTCTATCCACTTGATCCCTTCTTCTTTTTTAAACCACGCAAACTGCCTTTTGGCATATCTCCTCGTGTTCCTCTTGACGAGCCTGACCGCCTCATCCATCGAAATTTCGCCCCTCACGCAGGATATGATCTCCTTATATCCGATCGCCTGCAAAGGGGTCCTGTCCGGCGTCTTTGTGACGAGTCCCTTCACTTCTTCCAACAGCCCCTCTTCAAGCATGCGGTCGACCCGGTGATCTATCATCCTGTAGAGTTCCTCTCTTTTTCTCGTAAGACCGATCTTTATGAAGTCGTAGGGAAGGGGTCTTGTAAGCCTCTCCTGAAGAACGGACATCCTGTCTTTACCCTTAAGACAGACCTCTAACGCCCTCACGGTCCGCCTCGTGTCATTACGTTCGATTCTCATGGCAGCGTCCGGATCGACCTTCAGAAGATATTCGTAGAGGAAGCCCTGTTCAACACCCTCGGCCAAAAGAAGTTCCTCCCTCAGGTCCCAGTCCGCGGAAGGGCCGCTGAAGATGCCTCGCGTGACGGCCTTGATATAGAGCCCCGTTCCTCCGACGATAAGGGGCACCTTCCCCCTCGCACGGAGGTCCTCAATGATCGGGGCAATCTTCTTTATATACTCGCCCGCACTATACGGCCCGGTGGGATCGGCGATATCTATCATATGGTGTGTAACTGCCGCCCTTTCCGCTTCCGAAGGCTTTGCGGTCCCGATGTCCATCCCCCTGTAAATCTGCATCGAGTCTGCGCTGATTATCTCGGTATCGAGGGCCTGGGCAAGCAATATCGAGGCGCCCGTTTTGCCGACCCCTGTCGGCCCGAGAAGGATGATGACCTTCTTCATTTCCTCTTGAACATCTTCTTCAAGTCGTCAAGGGAATAAAAGATCCTTGTGGGTCTTCCATGCGGGCACTGGTCGGGATGCTCTGTCTGTTCAAGGTCCGCAAGGAGACCCGAAACCTCTTCACGGTTTAATATCTCCCGGCCGCGGACAGAACTGTGACAGGCGATCCTTGCGGCAAGCGACTCCTTAAGAGACATTCCTCCGCGGGGTTCCCCGATAAAGACTGAAGCTGCATCTGAAAGCACCCCTCTTAAATCAGCTTCGCCCAGATCGTGGGGGACAGAACGGACGACGATCGTATCGTGCCCGAAATCATCCAGCTCGATGCCCATTTCCTGTAAGAGACTTTTATTTTCGAGCAATATCCTGTACTCCCCTTGAGAAAGCTTCACCTGTTGAGGAAACAAAAGATGACGGGATTGCAGCCCTACGCTCCTCAGAAGCCGCTCGTAAAGCACCCTTTCGTGTGCAGCGTGGTGGTCTATAAGGGTCAGCCCGCCCTTGCCGGAAAGCGCTATAAACGTGTCGCCGAGATAGATGAACGGCAGCTCCGGTCTGTACGCGAGTTCTGTATTTTCGGATACCATGGTCCCCTGCAAAAGAGGAGATGAGGATAAGGGATACACCGACTGAAATCTTTCTTCTTTGCCGCCGGGAGGTTCAAGAAAAGGCCCTGTAAAATCCTTCCTCCCGCTTTTCACGGTCTCCCTCACATGGGCATTTACGAACCGGTAGATCATCTCTTTTTCCTCAAACCTCACCTCCCGCTTCGCAGGGTGCACATTAAAATCGACCCTTCGAGGGTCCAGTTCCAGGAATAGAAAGAATATCGGATGTTTATCATTCGGGAGTATGCCCTCATACCCGCCGTACACCGCATGGGAAAGGGACTGGTCTTTTATGGGACGGTCGTTGATGAATATGAATTGATGGGACCTGCTGTTTCTGAAGCTGCCGGACTTCGAAATAAAGGCGTGCAGTCCCATTCCGTTCTGCACCGCAGAGACCTCGGCAAGTCCTCCGGCAAACTCTTCCCCGTATATCTGCATTATCCGCTCCCTGATGCCTGACGCCTTAGGCAGGAGCATCGTCTCGCGGCCTTCGGTGAGCAGCATGAAATGTATGCCGCAATGAGAGAGCGCCTCTTTTGTGACGATATCAATAATATGAAGGACCTCAGTGGTGGTCGACTTGAGGAATTTTTTTCGTGCGGGTGTATTAAAAAAGAGTTCCCTTATCTCCATGGATGTACCGGAGAAAGAAGACTCTCTGTCCTCCTTTATCTCACCGCCGTGAAGTTCCACGGTGATACCGGCACGGGCGCCCTTCAGCCCCGTTACAAGCTTTACCTTTGAGACCGATGCGATCGAGGGGAGCGCCTCTCCCCTGAAGCCGAGTGTCCTTATATTAAAGAGGTCGTCTTCTCCCGAAAGTTTGCTGGTCGCATGACGTTCAAAACAGAGGATGGCGTCCTCCCTTTCCATCCCCGGGCCGTTATCAGAGACCTTTATCAGCCTCTTCCCGCCGGCAAGCACTTCGATCCTGATCTCAGTGCTTCCGGCGTCGATAGAGTTTTCGATAAGCTCCTTTACCACAGAGGCCGGCCGCTCTATCACCTCTCCGGCGGCTATCTTGTTTCTTACGTCGACAGGAAGGACCTTAATTTTTGCCATAGACCATTTTAAAGACTGGACAGAGTCTTTCGCAAGGGGACCCGCACCCATGGGGAGCAGATTTGAGAGCGGCAATGCCGAGATGGCACTTTTGCCTTAACATGGTGTTGGTGTCTCATAGTCATTGACATAGTCCGTGTATCGCGGTAAGCTTTGAAAAAAGCAGAATATGTTGAAAAGAGAATGTTTTTCTCATTTGTCGCAATCGGGACCTCAATCCCATATCGATATGCTAAATATGCGTAATGGAGGTTTCTATGAATAGAATTCTGTCCCTGCTACTTTTTTTTGTTGTTCTCCTTGCGACTGTTGTCAACGCATCAGATGAATCTGCCGGAAGCCTGAGAAAGAAGAAAGGAGACGTTCTCATTGAGCGGAACGGAAACATCGTTAAAGCAGAAGATGGCACTTCCGTATACCCAAATGATACCGTTAGGACAGGTGCGGACGGCTCTGTGGGAATTATTTTCAAGGATAACTCAAGAATAGGCCTTGGACCGAACTCTCGCTTGGATTTAAAGAAGTTTGTCTTTAAGCCGGCCCAGGGGCAATTCTCTATGGTTAACAAGCTGACAAAAGGAACTGCCTCATTCGTTTCAGGAAAGATGACAAAGCTATCGCCGGAGTCTGTCATCCTTGAGACCCCGACAGCTACAATTGGTGTCCGTGGCACTACATACAATATTAAGATTAATGAAGACTAAATGCCCCCAATTCTTCATGCGTGCCAGTAAAAGGAGCATGCGATGCGATGTGGAGTAATCTTCTTGTCCTCTTGGTCTTATTTATTATATCAAGCTGTGCAACCGTAAAAGACACGGTTATTCCTGTTCAGGATACCGTAAAGGACATGGTTGTTCTTGTTCAGGATGCCGATGGTACGGTCGGGCAACTAACAGTTACTACCAAGGGTGGGACTAAGACGCTTACCGTCCCAAATACAATGGTAGAGGTCACCGGAGTTGGGAAGAGCCCGTCTGATCCCAAGAATATAGACCAAGGCCGAATTGATTCATTCTTCACTGATTCCATCAAAGCCCTTCCCCCTGAGTCGGTCAGTTTTCTTTTATATTTTTTGCACAACTCAACGGAACTGACTGCCGAGTCAAAGTCTTATATTCCTGAAGTCCTGTCTTTGGTCGGTAAAAGAGAATTCTATGAAATAAGCATTATTGGCCATACAGATACAACCGGGACCGATGAGTACAATATGAGATTGTCATCCACCCGCGCCGAGGCTGTCCGGGACATACTTCTCTCTAACGGCATTCGTTCTGGTCAGATGGAGCTCAGATATCACGGGAAGCGGGATCCAATTGTTCCAACGGGGGACAATGTGAGAGAACCACGTAATCGCAGAGTTGAAGTCATTGTAAAATAGCCAGCCATAATGTACGCTTTACGCCGAGTATCTTCCTATGTCCAGTGGATCCAAAAGAGCAAGGAACATGTTCTCATTATTCTCTGCGGAATCGCGTTGACCTGTGTTGTTGCCTTCTTATATTTATTCCAGCCTCTTCTGCTTTCGACACTCGATCTTAAAATATACGACACCCTGCTCAAATCGCGTTCCGGACGCGCTGCATCCGGCAGTATCGTTATTGTTGACGTAGATTCAAAAAGCCTTGCACAGTATGGACAATGGCCGTGGCCGCGATACCGGATAGCACAGTTGATAGACAACTTGCGCGAAATGGGAGCCCTAAGTGTCGGTGTTGATGTCCTGTTTGCCGAGCCCGACAGAAGTTCGCTGCGCAATATACAAAAGAATATTTCGGCAGACTTCAACTACACTGTTAACCTCTCAGGGGTTCCCCGGCAATATATCGACAATGACGCGCTGCTGGCGGAGGCGCTCAGAAAAGGTTCTTTTGTACTTGGGTACCAGTTTTTATTTGGGGAGCATATAGAAAAAAGGTGCACACTTCATCCAGTCAATTTATTGCTCAGGAAGGAACACGAGGTGCCGGATTCTGTGAACGGCCTTTTCAAACCGTCTTCTGTCGATTGCCTATATCAGCCGCTCGCTGAGGCAACTCCAGCTTCAGGTTTTTTCAATATAAAACCCGATCACGACGGAATTATTCGCAGAGTCCCCCTCATAATGGAATACGATGGTCGATTCTATGCCCACCTCTCATTAGCCGTGCTTCTTTCAGCAGTCAAGCCGGAACACATGGTATTAACTGTTGGCCAAGCAGGAACAGAAAGTCTCTCTATTGACAGCGTTGAGATCCCGCTTGAACACAAAGGATCCTTCTTGATTCCATTTCACGGTCCACACGGAACATATCGCCACATCTCGGCTTCCGATATTCTGAACGGCACAACCGAAGCTCGGGAGATTGAAGCACACATCGTGATCATCGGAGTGGCAGCGCCCGGCTTGTCGGATATCAGCGCTACGCCAACCGACCCGACAATGGCTGGGGTAGAGGTGCACGCGAACATCATCGACGCCATTTTGCAAGGTGATTTTCTTGTGCGGCCGAAGGCTGCTGTTGTGTATGAATTTAGTGCCGTTGTTTTTTTCGGGTTGCTTTCAACAATTCTTTTTGCTCGCCGCAAGGCAGTTGCAAATCTGACTTGTTTGATTCTCTTTGCGTTGGTCGCGGTAATCCTGACTGTTTTCCTCTTCCGACACGGACTTTATCTTTCTCCACTCTACCCTATACTGGCCTACACTTCAAACTTTTCCTTATTATCGTTTCTCGATTTCTGGCGCGAAGAGCGCTTGCTAAAGGAAAAGACCAGGCTACAATTAACAACGCAGGAAGCAATGCTTGAAACTATTGCCGATATCACCGAAACGCGAGATCCAGAGACAGGCTACCACATTAGACGAACCCGCAGCTATGTGAAGGCTCTCGCCGAGCATATCAGAAACAAACCGGCATATATAGACACAGTGAATGATGCCTATATTGAACATCTTTTTCGCTCTGCACCACTCCATGACTTAGGCAAAGTAGGCGTACCAGATCACATTCTGCTTAAGACTGGGCGACTGACCGCCGAAGAGCTCGAAGAGATAAAGAAGCACACGCGGTATGGAAAAAAAATCATCGACTCCGCACAGGCTAAACTTGGGGCTACTTCCTTTTTAAGGCTCGCAGGAGAAATGGCTTTCTCTCATCATGAACACTGGGATGGAAAAGGATACCCGAACGGACTCAAAGGTGAGGAGATTCCATTGTCCGGGAGAATCATGGCGATAGCAGACGTGTATGATGCTCTCATATCGGGCCGTTCATACAAAGGAGGCATTTCCCACGAAAAAGCAGTAGAAATCATTTTGGCCGGACGTGGTTCGCAATTCGATCCACAACTCACCGACGCTTTTGGGGAGATGCACGCTACATTCCACGCAATTGCTGAGCAATTTGCTGATGCTAGTGTTAATGAATCGCTTCATTCGACAACTTAGAAAACGGTTCATCTATCATACGTAATTAAGAATCTCTTTTTAATCAAGGAATTCCTCGATGCTCTGCATCGGGGTCAGAAGTTCCTTGCCGTTTCTCGATACCCCGCAGCTCTTCTGCGGGGTAGTCCATTTAGGGACATAGAGGAACAAAAAAGAGGGGAGGGCTACTTATTTTGGGAATGGTTAAGGTAGACAACTAGGGACAAATAGGATCAGCGTTATCTTCAGTTACGACCGGAAATCTGCTGTGTTAAGATAAGCCTGTGCGGACGCGGGAATGACGCATAGAAGCAAACAGTAGACAGACACTAAGCAAAAACGGCCGGCTCACTTTAACCGCGAGCCGGCCGTTGTATCGTTGAAGCTAAGATACTAAGACAACTGGGCCATCAACTTTTCTGAAACCGCGTTGATCGGAGGTGCGCCGTCTACTGTTATCACCTTAGGCCCGGTGATCTTCTTGAAGTAATTGACCGCTGCCATCGTGCCTGTTTTCGTGTCGTAGTAGATGTCGTGTCTCTTGTTGATGGCTCCTGCATCCTGGTCATCCGCCCTCGTCTTCAGTTCCCCTCCGCATACGCGGCAGACGAGCTTCCCGTCTTTTTCCACAGGTTTGATCGCATCGATATGGATATGGTTCGGATGGTTGTTGTCGTTGACGCAGAGCCTCCTTCCCATGATCCTGTCTGCTGCGGTCTTACGGTCAAGCGATATTTCGATGACATAGCCGAGGTTGATATTGGCATCCTTGAGCGCCTTATGCAGCGTCTCGGCCTGCACCAGGTTCCTCGGGAACCCGTCCAAAAGCCAGCCCTTCTTGCAGTCATCTTCTTTCAATCTGTCGAGGATCATCGGGATGGTGATGTCGTCCGGCACGAGGTCCCCCCTGTCGATATACACCTTCGCCTTTTTGCCGAGTTCCGTCCCTCCGCCTATATTCTTTCTGAATATGGCGCCTGACTCCACGTGAGTTACCCCGTACTTCTTCTGGATAATCGCACCTTGTGTCCCCTTGCCGCTTCCATTAGGACCAAAAATCAAGATATTCATGTTGCTCTCCTTTCGAAAAAAATATTTCTCACCTCTCAAATTTACCGCAGAAAAAATGCCCGATAGAAACTATAACAGAAATCGGCGAATTATTTCGAGTAGGGAAGCAACTAAATACATTAATGCCGTCATTCCCGCTTGTCGGGAATCTTTCTCCAAAGAAGGATGCCGGACAAGCCGGCATGACAAATCGAGAAGCGCTTCGCTCTTTCATCTTCTTAATGCCGAAGTATTAATTGCGATTTACACGCCTCCACTCATGCGGGTATAATCACCCATGGACCTTTACCTCATCGACGGGAATTCATATGTCTACCGTGCGTTCTATGCAATTAAAGGGCTGACGAATTCAAAGGGTTTCCCGACAAACGCCGCATTCGGCTTCACAAATATGCTGCTGAAGATAATAAGAGAAAAAACCCCCGGCGGTCTTGCGGTCTGCTTTGACTCGCCGGCCCGGACGGAGAGACATGAGCTCTTCGAAGACTACAAGGCGCACAGACCCGAGGCCCCATCAGAGCTGGTGGCCCAGCTTCCCTATATCAGGAAAATCATATCAGCTTTTCGTATCATGACCTTCGAGGTCCCGGGCTACGAAGCCGATGACCTCATCGGCACCATAGCGAAAAGGGCGGCACAGGAGGGAAACAGGGTCTTTATTGTGACGGGGGACAAGGACATGCTTCAACTCGTGGATGAGAATATCAAGATATACGATCCGATGAAGGAAAGGGTCCTCGACGCGGACTACGTCACGGAAAAGTTCGGCGTCGGACCCGGGAGGGTGACTGAATTTATGGCCCTTACCGGCGACCCCGTAGACAATATCCCCGGGATTAAGGGTGTAGGGGAAAAGACGGCGAAGGAACTCCTCTCCCATTTCGAAAGCATAGAGGACCTGCTGGATCACCCCGAACGCATAAAAAAGGAAAGGCTGAGAGAGATGGTCTCTTCGGGCAGGGACATCATACTTCTGAGCAAGAGGCTGGCGACTATCGACGTATCTGTCCCGCTCGATATCGAAGTGGGTGATTTCCTTCTGGGTGAACCGGATTGGCTTTCCCTTCTTTCCCTCTTCAGAGAACTCGAACTTTCGACTTTTATGAAGCTCATCCCCTCAGCCGAAACAGTCCGGAAGCACGAAACGATCGACTCTCCGGAAAGGCTTGAAGAGGTCCTTTCTTCAGTCGGAGATGAGGTCGCCTTCGATACGGAGGCAACCGGCAGGAACCCCCTGACCGACCATCTTGTGGGGATCGCCTTCTGCTATAACAAAGAGAAGGCTTATTATGTGCCGGTCTCGCATTCTTATCCCGGCGCGGAGAAGCAGCCTGACAAGGATGACGTATTTCACCATATCCGCCCTCTGCTTGGGAACAGGGAGATTGCGAAGATAGGCCACAACCTAAAATATGACGTCATGCTTTTGGGACAGGAAGGGGTCGCCGTTGCAGGCAGGTTATACGACACGATGATCGCGGCCTATCTCCTGAATCCCAACAAGGCCGGCCACAGCCTCGAGGAGGTGTCTTTCGAATACCTTTCATCGAAGAAGAAGTCTTTTGTCGAGGTATTGAAGAAGCGGAAGTCTTTTGCCGAGGTGACCATTGAAGAAGCGACTGCTTACGCGGCCGAAGATGCGGCCCTCAGTCTCGAACTGCGGGATGTGCTGTTTGAGAAGCTCCGCGGGGAGGGCCTCGAAAAAGTCTACCAGGACATCGAGATGCCTCTCATCGAAGTGCTCGTGGGGGTGGAGAAGGCCGGGATCAAGGTTGACGCGGTCCTTTTGAAAGACCTGGCGGATGAGATGGCTATTGAGATAGAGAGCATCCAAAAGAGGATATTCTTCCTTGCCGGAGAAGAATTCAACATTAACTCACCGAAGCAGCTGAGCAAGATCCTGTTTCAGAGCCTCGGATTGAACCCCTCGAAGAGGACGAAGACGGGTTTCTCCACAGGCATGGACGTCCTGGAAGAGCTTGCCGAACATCACGACCTTCCGATGGAGGTGCTGCATTACCGGAGCCTTACAAAACTCAAGACAACATACCTCGACGTCCTGCCCTCGCTCGTTAATCCGGAAACCGGACGTGTCCATACTTCTTTCAACCAGACTGCCACGGCCACGGGGAGGCTGAGCAGCAGCGACCCGAACCTCCAGAATATCCCGATACGGGGCGAATGGGGAAAACGCATCCGGCAGGCATTCGTCGCAGAGGAGGGCAACCTCCTGCTTTCTGCCGATTATTCACAGGTCGAATTGAGGGTGCTCGCGCATATCAGCGGAGATGAAGGACTCCGTGAGGCTTTTCACAAGGGGCTCGACATCCATTCAAGGACAGCGGCCGAACTCTTCGCAGTCCCCTTCGATGAGGTGACGCCGGAGATGAGGAGGACCGCAAAGACCGTAAACTTCGGCGTTATATATGGGATTTCTGCCTTCGGGCTTTCGGAGACATTGAATATAGAGAGAGGGGACGCACAGAAATATATCAACCAGTACTTCGACCGCCATCCCGGCGTCAGGAAATACACGGAACGTGTCCTTGAGGAAGCGAAGGAGCGGGGCTGCGTGGCCACACTTTTCGGGAGGAAAAGGCCGGTCCCTGAACTGAAAAGCTACAACAAAAACACGAGGCAGCAGGGCGAAAGACTTGCGGTAAATTCTCCTATACAGGGGACGGCCGCGGACATCATCAAGATTGCGATGATAAGGATATGGAAAAGGTTCCGGGAAGAAGCGGTCCGGGCAAAGATGATTTTGCAGGTGCATGATGAACTTTTGTTCGAGTTCCAAGAGCACGAACTGGAAAAAGTGCGTGTCATCGTAAGAGAAGAAATGGAAGGGGCGGCGACATTGTCCGTGCCTTTAAAGGTCGAAATGGGCCATGGCAGGAACTGGGCCGAGGCACATTAAAGACTGTATTAACCCCTGTCTTATCTGATAGAATAGCGCTTGGAAAGCATGAAAACAAACACGAAGGGAAAGACCGTTGTCCCATCAAAAAAGGCGGCGGCAAGGAAACCCGGCCGAAGGAATAATCATACCTCCCGTGCCTCGACTGAAAATAAGGAGAAACCCGCAGGAAAGCCTTCCGTAAAATCCCCGGAAAAAGAAAAAAAGTCCGCCTTTTCAAAAAAAACTGCAAAGAAATCATTAAAGGCCGAGAAAAAATTACCCGCAGGTCCTGCGCCGGACGCAAAAAAGGCGTCCGTGAAGAAGGCCCCGGCAAGGTCGCCAAAGATCGATGCAGAGGCGGTCAAAAAGAAGGCACCGCCGCCTAAGACCAAGACCGTAAGAAAAACAGCAGCAAAGATTGCCCTCCCTAAAGCTTCCCGGACCCCCAGGGAATCTTCTCCAAAAACAAAGGGGAAGATTCCGGAAAAAATAAAAGTAAAAAATACTGCCGGGACAAAGAAGATCGGAGGCCGGCCCGTTAAACCCGCTACGTCAAGACAACGGAGAAAGGTCAGTAGCCCGGCAAAGGGCCCGGAGAAAAAAAGTACTTCACGGATAAAAGGCAAAGATGAATTTAATACTACTACCCGTACACAATTGCCTGACGAATATGGTGAGAACGATCTTATCCTGATGGCTGTGGACCCCGACGTTGTCTTTGTAGACTGGGAGATAAAAAAGGAAGAGGCGCCGGAGGGGAAGGACGGGTTCACGATGCGCGTATTCGATGTTGCCGGGGGTGAATCCGCGAGATTGCGCAGGGAGAGTTATTTCGATATTAAGCTAGAGGGCAGGGTCGGGAGCGGTTTTTTTGCGTTAGGGATGCCGGGCAGGGAGGTGGCTGTCGAAATAGGGTTCTTTGACAAAAGTAGGTTTATGCCGGTCTTAAGTTCCAGGGTTTTGTCGATGCCCAGACTGCTTGTATCAGATGAACTCGGGATCGCCAAGAAATTGTTTGAATCCGGGATCCCCATCGGATACTGAACTCAATTGTGTTTTTAGGGCGCAATAAGGTAAAATTAAATTTGTTTGCGATACTTCAACGCCGTGGAAGTATTTGTTTTTAAATCAATTTTGGGCATTCGATGAAAGAAAAGCTAAAGGAAGAGATGCTGAAGAGGGCTGTAAACGGAAGACTCTCCTGCGCCGCAGCGAGAGAGGTGGCCGAAAAATTAGGCCTTCCCTATAAAGAAGTGGGCATTGCCGCCAACGAATTAGGGATAAAGATCAAAGATTGCCAGCTGGGTTGCTTCTGATGGAAATATACCTCTTCGAAATCGCGCTCACCTTCTATTTTGCGGCTGCTATCGTCTGCGTGCTGGAGCTCTTCAAGGGAACAAGGACTACCTCCATCATCATGCTGAGTCTTGCGGTCATCGGGTTTCTTTTCCATACTTCAAATATTATAGCCCGCTATGTGATTTCAGGGCATATACCTATTGCAAACCTCCATGAGGCGGCCTCTTTCTTTTCGTGGTGCATCGTCATGCTATTTTTGTTCCTTGAATACCGGTACAGGATCGGTCTGCTCGGCTCCTTTATCATGCCTGTCGTATTCATTCTCATGCTGTCGTCGTCGATGCTGCCCCGCAAGATAGAACCCCTCAGCCCGGTGCTGCAGAGTTATTGGCTCGGGATACATACCGTACTGGCCTTCCTCGGGGACGCAGCCTTTGCCATGGCCTTCGGGATTGGTATTATGTACCTCTTGCAGGAACATTTTGTAAAATCAAGGCACCTGGGCGGACTGTTCCAAAGGCTGCCGAGCCTCCAGATACTCGACGAAATCAACTACAAGCTCATCACCCTCGGGTTCCCTCTCCTGACCCTTGCGATCATAACCGGCGCCTTATGGGCTGAAAGCGCCTGGGGGAGTTATTGGAGGTGGGACCCGAAGGAGGTCTGGTCTTTGATCACCTGGTTCATTTACGCCGTAGTACTTCATGTGAGGCTCATCGCCGGCTGGAGAGGGAAACGGGCAGCTGTACTCTCTATCTTCGGTTTCTGCGTCGTACTCTTTACTTTCTTCGGCGTTAACTTTATCTTGCAGAGCAAACACGTATTCTGATGAAAGTTCTCGTAATAGGAGTAAACCACAAGACAGCGACTGTCGAGATCAGGGAGAAGCTCGCCTTTAACGGCCCTAAACTCGAAGAAGGGGTATTCGGACTAAGGAAGGTCCCCGAGGTAAAAGAGGCCGCAGTGCTCTCAACCTGCAACAGGGTTGAACTCTATATCTGCGCGAGCAAGAGGGGGTCTGCCGCCGACCATGTCAAGGGTTTCCTCTCCGAATTCCACGGCCTGCCGAGGCAGGATTTCGAAAAATCGCTGTATGTTCATGAAGGGGAAGATGCCATAAGGCATATCTTCAGGGTCTCATCGAGTCTTGATTCGATGGTGGTCGGGGAGCCCCAGATACTCGGTCAGATAAAGGACACTTTTGATTTCGCCCTCAGTAAAAAGACCACCGGGGTGCTTCTGAATAAGCTCATGAAGAAGGCGATCTCCACCGCTAAAAGGGTGAGGACCGAAACAAGGATCGCAGAGAATGCGGTCTCGATCAGTTTTGCCGCGGTGGAACTCGCAAAAAAGATATTCACCAACCTCACCGGGAAGTCCTTTATGCTCCTGGGGGCGGGAGAGATGGCGGAACTCGCAGCCCGCCACCTCATGAACAACGGCGTCCAGGACGTAATGGTCGTCAACCGTACCTATGAGCGGGGATGCGAACTTGCCCGCGAATTCAACGGCAAGCCGGTAAAGTTCGAGAATTTCCTTCATGAACTCGTACACGCCGACATCATCATATGCTCCACCGGAGCACCTTCCTATGTCCTTATCAAAGAGCAGATGCACAAAGCCATGAAGGAGCGGAAAAACAGACCTGTCTTTATCATCGATATTTCCGTCCCGAGGAACATAGACCCCGAGATAAACAAGCTCGATAACGTTTACCTGTATAGCGTCGACGATCTCCAGGAGGTGGTCGACACCAACATCCACGGCAGAAAGGTCGAGGCGGAAAAGGCCGAGAAGATAATCGACGAAGAGGTGGAGAAATTCATAAAGTGGATGTCGTCGCTTGATTCAGTCCCTACGATAGTGGCCCTGAGACAGAAGGCCGATGAGATCAAGACGGAGGAGCTCGAAAAATTCAAGGGCCGGCTTCCCGGTCTGGACGAAGAGAAGATGAAGGCCGTAGAATATATGGCGGCTGCGATCATCAACAAGCTCATTCATCCGCCCACCGTTGCGCTGAAAGAGGATACCGAAGACAGGGACGAACTCATCGCCATGATAAAAAAACTATACGGGATAAACGGGGACGAGGAGTAGAATATCTTATCGATTCGTTATTACATAATGCGATGACGTTGAGCAAGAGAAAATGTCCGACCGGGACACCGAATGCCTCTTCCTTTATCACGGTCGCAGGGCCGTTAAGGATGATAGTGCGTGTCCCTAGAAAAGATTTCTTTAAAGGTCTCGCCTTTTCCCTTCTGTCCCTCGCCCTTGCAGCTTCATCGCTCTCTGCTGCAAGAAGTCCTGTCGTCAGGATAATCGTGGTGGACAAACAATCGGAAGCGGAAAATATACTGGCCGAAATAAACAAAGGCAGATCGTTCGCCTCCCTCGCAAAAGAACGGTCCCTTGATGAAAAAAGCCGGGGCAGATATGGGGAGATAGAGGCATCCGCTTTTGAGAGGCTCGATGAACCCTTGAAAAAAGCTGCGCTTACGCTCGGGGAAGGGGAGGTCAGCGGGGTCATTGCGTTAGGAGACAATAGATATGCGCTTGCCCTTGTGGTCGACATGACGCATTACAGGAAGGGGACGAAGGCTTTCAGATCGGGAGATTTCAAGGCCGCGGAGAAGGACCTTCTCAAACATGTCGAGCTTAACCCCGACGCGGTGAAGGCCCGTGTCATTCTCGGGCGGATCTACGAGACGGGAAATGAGGCGAACAAGGCTGAAGCGAGTTATAGAGAGGCCCTGCAGTTTGATCCGGGTTGTGAAGCGGCCTATGAACGTCTTGGCGCATTGTACCTTCTCCTGGGAAAGTTTCAGCAGGCGAAGGACCTATACGATGACGGGCTGCATCATCTCCCTGATTCTAAATCTTTGAGGACGGCAGTAGAGAAGATCAAAAAGCGCCTTTCATATGTCAAGAGCGAACCCCCGAAAAAAGAAACAGGAGGGACCGAGCCGCGTGGTGGGCATGAAATCCCTAAAGTGGATGCTCAGAAAAGCGGGGGCCCAAAGCCGGATAATTCGAAGAAGGAATTGCCTCCGGGCGAGGCATTGAAGGATAGGCCGTCAACCATCGGGACTTCAAAAAATATGGCCGATAGGAAAATGCACATAAGGATCATCTTTGCGGAGAAAGAGTCTGATGCGCAGGATATTCTGTCACAGGTGAAAGAGGGAAGGCCTTTTGCCCTGCTCGCAAAGGAGAGGTCCGTCGACGAAAAAACCAGGGAAGCGTATGGCTACCTCGGGGAGGTAAGTGTGGATTCTCTTCACACATCCATTCAGGAGGCATTGTCGAAACTGAAGGAGGGACAGACAAGCGGCGTCATCAAGATAGACCAGAACAGGTATGCTGTTGTTCAGGCCACGCAGATGGATCTGTACAGGGAAGGCGAAAAGGCCTTCATTGCCGGCAACTACATAACTGCCGAGGGAAAACTGCTTAAGTATGTGGAGAATAACCCGGACGCGGCAAAGGCCTGCGCCATGCTGGGGAAGATATACGAAGACAGGAAAGAGCCGTCGAAGGCGATCGAAATGTATAAGGAGGCTATAGCGTTCAGCCCCAGGACGGTCCTTGTATACGAAAGGCTCGCGAAGGTTTATCTCTTCCTGGGGATGTATCAAAAGGCAAAGGATGTCTATATCCAGGGGCTGAGTCAGGTGCCTTCGTCTCCTGTGCTGGAAGAGGGGATAGAGATGGCCGACCTCCTCTTGATAGGCAATGGGGAAAGAACGCCGTGATCCGGGAGATTGAGAGAAAAACGGCTTATGTTGTCCTCTGCCTGTTGGCGATCTTTATCTGGTCTTCTCTTGCGTCCGCAGACAAGCCGGCCCGCAAGGCAAAATATTCGAAGAAAAAGGCCGAGAAGACCGTAAGCGCCGGCAACCCGGCCGGTTATAAGGAGAGGTCCGCGACTGTCATTATGCCCAGTTCAGACGTCTTCTCCAGGAATTCCGGAGAATCCGAACGGGTAACGGAAGTCCTCCTTGGCGATGAGTTCAGGGTAATCAAGGAAGACAAGGAATGGGCCTACGGGTACATTCCGTCACAGAAAGACTACCGCGGATGGATCAGGAAGGACACTATTTCATTTTCACCTGTCAATTCCCAGGTTAAAGACAACACCTTTATCCAGGTGAAAAACGCGAAGGCACGGATCACGTTCAGGGACGGTTCCTTCATAAACGTGTACGCAGGCACACGGCTTCCGCTTCTCAACAAGGACAACAGGCGGTATGAAGTGATTGTCCCGGATGGTTCAACCGGATATCTCCCCGTCGAGGCCGCATGGATGGAAAGTGACCGCGCTGGGAAAGAAGTCACTGCCGAAGACATATTACAGGCCGCAAAATTTCACGGTTCGGATTACAGGTGGGGGGGGATCACCACGGGCGGTATGGATTGTTCGGGATTTGTGTATACGGCTTTCCGGCTGAACGGAATATATCTCAAGAGAGACTCTTATCTGCAGGCGGAAGAAGGCCTGGATGTGCCGATCGGCGAGCTGAAGGCCGGAGACCTTGTCTTCTTTAAATCGGAGAAGGCGAACCGGATAACCCATGTGGGCATCTACATAGGAAACGGGAACTTTATTCATTCCAGCAAGGGCAGAAGGGGAGTTGCGGTAAGCAGTCTTTCCGACGACCATTTTAGAAATAATTTTGCGGGGGCCAGAAGAGTTCTCAACCGCCTCGACAGCGTAATCCAGATGAAGCAGAACAAGGAGCCGGCCCCGGGGCCGCAGAACAAGAACGAAACATAATTTTGTTCCCTCCTCCTTAGTTATTACGAGCAAGGAGGGAGGATTTCACTGCGTGTGAAAAAGGGCAAGAAAATCGATATGCAGGACCTCAAAAGGATTTTATTTCCTGCTGGAGTAAAAGGTAAAATAGAACTCATGAAAACATCGGGTAGCGGGTCAATGGCCCACTATCAAACATCGGAGGGTCTTAACATTTTATGAAGAATAGAATCATAATCGGAACCCGCGGCAGCAAACTTGCGCTCTGGCAGGCCGAATGGGTGAAGTCAGAGTTGAAGAGGTTGAACCCGTCACTTGAAGTAGAACTGAACAAGATCAAGACCACCGGGGACAAGATCCTCGACGTTCCCCTCGCCCAGGTAGGAGGCAAAGGTCTGTTCGTAAAGGAGATCGAAGAGGCGCTTTTAAGCGGAGAGGCCGATCTGGCTGTCCACAGCATGAAGGACGTGCCGACGGAGTTTCCTGCCGGTCTTCACCTCGCAGTAATATGCAGACGGGAAGACCCGCGTGATGCCTTTCTCTCTCAACAGCAGGGGTCGACTTTCAGGATTCAGAATTTCGATCAGCTGCCGGAGGGTGCCTCCATCGGAACGAGCAGTCTCAGACGGTCGTGCCAGCTCCTCAGCGCAAGGCCTGACCTTCAAGTGATGCAGCTGCGGGGCAACCTGGATACGAGGCTGAAGAAACTGGACGAGGGACAATTCGATGCGATCATCCTTGCGGCGGCAGGCGTGAAGAGACTCGGATGGGCCGACCGGATAACCCAAATTCTTTCCCCGGAGACAAGTCTTCCGGCCATAGGACAGGGCGCAGTCGGGGTCGAATGCAGGACCGACGACAAATTCATCCACGACCTCATATCTCCGTTGAACCACTACGAGACAGAAATCTGCGTCAGGGGAGAAAGGGCCTGTTTGAGGAGACTCGAGGGCGGTTGCCAGGTGCCTATAGCCGCCCATGCAAGACTGATCGAGGGGAAGATGGTTATGGACGGACTCGTCGGAAGCGTTTCGGGCGACAGGATCATCCGGTCCCGCGTAGAAGGCAGACCCGAAGAAGCAAAGGCCCTCGGTACAAAACTTGCCGAGGACCTGCTGTCAAAAGGTGCGGACAAGATTCTTGCAGAAGTGTACGGCAGGTGCGTCAACCAGATCGACCCGCCCTGAAAATAGTCTGCTCGGCCTTACTGAGGGGGTCATAAGTAAAGCCTCACAAGTCGTCATTCCCGCAAGCGAAGCGCGTCGGGAATCCTTCCGAAAGCAAAGAAAGATTCCGGACCTGCCTACCGGACAGGCAGGCAAGCCGGAATGACAAAATAAGCTGAGATGTCGCGTTACTTTCGATCTTATTACTTGTTGATCAGCTTCAGGGCCTTCTTATTGTCCGATGTGCTGAACAGACACATCGAAGTCTTCCCGGTCGACGTAGTGGCGTACATGTAGCCGATGTTGATACCGGCGTCGGCAATAGCCTTTGCCGCCTTATCGAGCTCCCCGACCTTGTTCGGCATCTCTACCGCGACGACATCCTCTTCCTCGAACTCCAGCTTCAGGTCCCTGAGGGCCTTCTTCGCTTTGGCGTTGCTATCAGTCGTCATGTCGAAGTAAGCCGTGTCGTCCCACGCGTAGGCGCAGATCGCCGAAATGTTCACCTTCGCCTTCGAAAGCCTCGTCGTGATCTCAGAAAGCAGACCTGGTTTGTCCTTCATGCTGAAGCTGAGGAGCCTTTCCTTCGTTGCCTTTGCCATAACACACCTCCAGACGGGTTTTATTCTCATTGTAGGGCAAAGGCGGGATTAGTCAATAGTCTGTTCTTTTAAAAATGTCTTTTTGTAGAGGACTTGAAATTTCAAGAGCGGGTTCGTTTACCGTAAAACTTTTTTGCCTCAGCTATCGAAAGGGATTTTTCATCTTTAACTTCAAAAATATACCGCCCAAGAGCGTAGTCTTCCAATACCTCTTCTATCTTCTTGTAAATTTCAATGGGTATCTGAACGGCAACCTTCTTGTTTTTTTCATCAACAATATACTTTTTAGCTAAAGTTAACATACTGCCTCCACAAAAAGCATTATAACCATTATCATCCCGAAGCTGCAACTGCTGTCATACAGCTTCTTTCCTTTTCTCTTGATAATCGCCCTGATTTAGAGTTATAAAAAGTCATAGGGATGGAAGTTGTGACAAAATATAAGCCGAGACGGCGAGGAGGCAATGCGTGAAAAAGAATTGTTGGGAATTTAAAAGATGTGGAAGGGAACCCGGAGGAGAAAATGCGTCTGCGTTGGGAGTATGTCCCGCTTCAACGAATACAAAACTTGAAGGTGTCTACGATGGAAAAAATGCCGGGAGGACATGCTGGGTAATAGCGGGTACGATGTGCAACGGCGAGGTCCAAGGCATTTTTGCTCAAAAATACAATGACTGTAGAATATGCGATTTTTATCAGAAAGTAAAAGAAGAAGAGGGCAAAGACTTTCTGATAACGGTGGACTTAATCAGGATGATTGAATATCCATAATAGCGATAACCCTTTTAATCTCAAACCGGGGCCGGTGAAATTTAGGCAACAGTTTCCGCATTGTTTGCAGGAAAAACCCGAGGGCGGCATCTACCGGGCAACCTCCCTTTTTTATCTGTAAACATCCCTTCGGTGTCTTACGCGATAGATAGTAATAATTTTGCGGCTTTCATCCACCGCGTAAACAACTCTATAATCCCCAACAGGCAGCCTGCATCTCTCATCACCTTTAAGCTTTTTGGCTTGGGGGTAGGGATAAGGATTGTCTCTTAAGGAGAAAATAGCCTTATCGATTTTGAGGAAGTCTTGATCAGGCAGGTCGTCTAGTTCTTTTCTTGCGGATTTCTTGATCGCGAGTTTATACATTCAGACGGGATTTTCTTTTGCGACTGTAAGTCTCGTAGTCTTCTGCGGATTCGCCTACCCTGTCTTCAATGGTCTTCAGGTCGATCAGGTCTTCTATCAGGTCATTGACCCTGGCAAGCTCTCTTATATCAAGCACTGCCGCGACTTTCTGCCCCTTAGCATCGATGATGTATTGTTTTACCTTAATTTGATCGTCTTTTTGCCTTGAAGCTACAGACATGACGGCCTCCTTTCTTAACGCGATCTTATTATATCACAGCCGCAATGAAGGCCGGTCGGAAGGCTGTATGAGACGCTGGCAAATCCTTTGCTCTGAATGGGAGTAAGAGAGGGTGGGTTAGTAGACGATGTACAGCTCCAACCACTTGTTCCAGAAAAATCGAATCTCCTGAACGAGCAGCAAGGGGCAGAGGCGGAGCCAAATAATAACCGGCACATCCAGGGTCGATCAGAGCAGCCGCTGGAGCGCGGACCCTCAAAATCAAGTGGACGAAAATGTTGTGCGAATATCTTGACACTCACTGATAGAATTGATTTCCTTTTTTGAATTTAAAATCTCAACTTAATGTCTTAATGGTTTGCGAGAGGGACAGGCTAATTTTCTCATCTTTGCCCTCCTTTCAGCCTTCCACTGCTCGCAATGACAACTTTCTCAACCACTCAAACACAGCCCATGTAGCCTGAAGATCTTCTTCGTTATATTTGAGAATTTCATTCATGATGTCCCGCCTCTTCTGTTCATCATCGGTCTCCACCGCCTCGATATACTTCGCAATCGACCAGTCGCCGCCGTATTCAGTTCATCCCTGATTATTCTTCTCCATCCCGTCTAAAACCTATCTTCCTCTTCTTCGGTTCATCCGGCTTCATCAGTTGTCTTATCGCATCGAACACGATTTTAAACTGTGAATCATATTTCTTTTCCATGTCGGCGAGTTTACGGGCGAGGTCTTTATGTCCGGCAAGCATTTCACGAAGCTTCACGAACGTTCGCATAACTTGGACATTCACCTCAATTGCCCTTTCGCTGTTCAGCACACTCGATAGCATTGCGACACCTTGTTCTGTGAAAACATAGGGCAAATACCTTCGGCCACCTCTTCCACCCTTTGAGGTCACAATTTGTGACTTCAAACCTATAACTTCTTGATTTGTTAACCGAAATATGAAGTCGGGAGGAAAACGTTTAGGGTTTCGCTTGACGGGCTGTAAAGGCTATAAAAATATGAAGGTGTGATTTGTGACGTCATCGATCTATCCCCATTTTCCCAGCTAAACCACTTCCGTCTCTCTCTGACAATCCCGCTCCCTCGGCAAAGATTTTCATTATGATATGCCAACAACGCGATAAAGCGCAATAGCTGGCAGTTTCCCTCCTACAGAATACCGCAGCAAAGAAGGACGTATGCCATACGCCCCTACTGTTTCACGTCTCATATGTCGTATGTCCCTGCGGATTGTCCCCTTTCTGTATCCGGAAAAAAGATATGGGGCATGAGCAGCTTTATTAAAGGGGGGTTAGGGATAGAAGGATTGTTAAAGCTTGCAGCTGGCGTGATTTTCAGGAAGAAGGCCGGCGAGGCGCCTCCGCACTTTTTAAACCGAAGGCCCCGCGTTCTCGATAGCTTCGAGCCGTTCCTTATTCCCCTGGCAGACGACGCAGAGCGTTGCAGTGGGGAGGACTTTCAAGCGCTTTTCACCTATCTCTTCGCCGCACTCCTCGCATATTCCGTAGGAACCCTCTTCTATCTTTCTTATGGATTCGTCGATGTCGTGCAGGGCCTTCCGGTGCGCAGCGAGCCTCCTGAGGTTAATGTCCTCGGAGATATCGACAACAGCCCAGTCTCCGTCGTCCAGAGCGGTATCTACAAGCTGCCGGTTCTCGCCGCTTATATATTTGGCGATCTCGTCTTTTGCCTCTTTCACGATCGCTTCCCTTCTTATTATCAGAGACCGCCTTATTTCCCTCAGGGCGTCGGCGACTGCCGGAGTTTTCGATACTGCTTTGGGTTTTGCTGTCGCCGCTACCTTCGCTTTCACAGGTGTCTTTTTAAGCGCCGCTACTTTCTTTGCAGCCGGCTTCCTGCTGACCGCCGTCTTTTTCGTTACCGGTTTTGACGCCGGTTTCGTCAATTTCGGACGGCGGGGCGTCTTCCCTTTTGCGGCTGCAACCGCGCCTGTTTTTTTCTTCGGCGCCTTGACGGCATCGGGCCTTGTCGACCCCTTCTTGGGAGGAGCTGGTTTCTTTTTCTTGTCGGCCATTATTTCGCTTCTTCTTTTTTGATTTCCTCTTTGAAGACTTCTATGATGCTCCTGACCTTGATGCCGGCCTGCTGAAGGGCTTTCTGGATATCAGGAAGCTTTGCGTCTTCCACTTTGAGCATAAAGTTACTATTCATGCTAAACCTCCATTATCTCTTTTTCCTTGTGTTCCAGGATCTCGTCTACTTTCTTGATATTAGAGTCGGTAATCTTCTGTATTTCTTCCTGTTCTTTTTTCACATCATCTTCGGAAAGGTGTTTTTCTTTTTCAAACTTCTTGAGCTCCTCGTTCGATTCTCTCCGTATGTTCCGGACGGCCACCTTGGCCTCTTCGGCCCTCTTCTTCACCACCTTCACCAGCTGCTTCCTTCTTTCCTCGGTAAGGATAGGGATCGTAATCCTGATGATCTTGCCGTCGTTCATCGGGGTAAGTCCAAGGTCGGACTTAAGAATCGCCTTCTCTATATCCGGTATTATCTTGCTTTCCCACGGCTGGATCGCTATCTGTCTGCTCTCGGGGATGCTCAGACTCGCAAGTTGCTGCAGGGGCGTCGGGGTGCCGTAATAATCGATCGTCATTCCGTCGAGAAGAGCAAGGCTCGCCCTCCCGGTCCGTATGGAACCTAAGTCCTTTTTCAGCGCCTCAAGCGCGCTATGCATACGCTCAATAGTCTTTTTTCTTAACTCCTGCTCCATCATTCCCCCTGACGATAGTCCCGATTTTCTTTCCCTCAACGACCTTCCGTATATTTCTTTTTCCTCTTAGATTAAATACCACAATAGGGAGGTCGTTGTCCATACATAAAGTGACGGCGGTCGAATCCATCACACCGAGGCCCTTCTTGAGCACTTCCATGTAGGTAAGCTCGGAGTACTTTTTGGCCTTGGGGTCCTTCACGGGATCCGAAGAATATACACCGTCCACCTTTGTCCCTTTGAGTATGACTTGCGCTCCAATCTCCATCGCCCTCAAGGCTGCGGCGGTATCAGTAGTAAAATAGGGGTTTCCGGTGCCTGCGGCGAAGATGACTATCCTCCCTTTTTCAAGATGCCGCATCGCCTTCCGCCTGATATAGGGCTCGGCGAGTTCCTGCATCTCTATGGCAGACTGCACCCTTGTGGGAAGGTCATATTTTTCAAGGGCGTTTTGCAGGGCAAGGGCGTTGATCACCGTCGCGAGCATTCCCATGTAGTCCGCCGACGCCCGCTCCATCCCTTCAAGACTTCCTTGTACACCCCTGAAAATATTGCCCCCGCCGATGACTATGGATATCTGCACACCCATCGAGGCCACATCCTTGATCTCCTTCGCCATAAAGTCAACGGTAGCGGCGTCGATGCCGTATCCCCTATTGCCCATAAGGGCCTCCCCGCTAAGCTTCAGGAGTATCCGCTGATATTTAAGGGGCATATCCCCTCAGCAGCTCTTCGGCTCGGAAGGCTGGGTTTCGCCGAGTTGATATCTCATAAATCGTCTCACCACGATATTCTCTCCCACCTTGGAGACCTTCTCGGTAATAAGGTCCTTTATCTTCTTCTTCTGGTCAGGGTCTTTCACGAAGATCTGGTCCAGCAGACAGGTATCCGAAAAAAACTTTTCAAGTTTCCCTTCGACTATCTTGTCGACCACCTGCGGGGGCTTGTTCGTCACCTGGGCCTTATATATCTCCTTCTCCCTTTCGATAACGTCCTGCGGGACGTCCTCCCTCGAAAGATAGCCGGGGGTTGCCGCTGCGATATGCATGGCGATATCTTTCACCATTTCCCTGAAATCATCTGTCCTCGCCACAAAATCGGTTTCACAGTTCACCTCGATCATCACCCCGATCCTGTCCATATGGATATAAGACCCTATCATGCCCTCAGATGCCGTGCGCCCGGCCTTCTTTGCGGCCGTTGCCAGGCCCCTCTGTCTGAGCAGGTCTATCGCCTTTTCAAAATCTCCGCTGCTTTCCACCAGCGCTTTTTTGCATTCCATCATGCCTGCGCCTGTCTTCTCCCTGAGGTCCTTGACCGCGTCAGCCGATATCGTTGTCATTCAGTCACCTCCTGGGCCTCTTCAGCCTGGACCTTCTCAGCGACCTGGGCCTTTTCAGCCTCCTGCTGCGCCTCTTTAGAGAGCACCGCCCGACCCTCGAGGACCGCGTTGGCGATCTTCGACGTGAGGAGCTTTATCGCCCTAATGGCGTCGTCGTTCCCGGGTATTACGTAATCTATCTCGTCGGGGTCGCAATTCGTATCCACCACCGCGACTATCGGTATTGACAATTTTCTTGCCTCTGCTATTCCGATCCTCTCCTTCTTCGGGTCGATCACGAATATCACACCGGGCAGCCCTTTCATCGGCTTGATCCCCGAGAGGTTCTTGTCCAGCTTAGCCCTTTCTTTTTCGAGGGCCGAGGCTTCCCTCTTCGGCAGGAGCTGCAGCGTCCCGTCTTCCTTCATCGCCTCTATCTTTTTCAGCCTTTCGATACTCTTCTTTACCGTCGTAAAATTTGTCATCATGCCGCCGAGCCATCTCTGGTTGACGTAATGCGCCGAAGCCCTGTTCGCTTCCTCCATGACCGCGTCCTGGGCCTGTTTCTTCGTGCCGACAAAAAGCACCTCCGCGCCCGAAGCCGCAACTTCCCTCACGAAATTGTACGCCTCTTCCAGACCCTTCAGGGTCTTCTGCAGATCGATGATATAGATACCGTTTCTCTCGCCGAAGATATACTTCTTCATCTTCGGGTTCCAGCGCTTTACCTGATGGCCGAAATGCACCCCGGCCTCAAGCAACTCTTTCATTGAGACTACCATTGTGTACCTCCTGTGGTTTTTCCTCCGCCTGTACCGCCAACCCGTTTCGGGACCATATGGCAGGACTGTAGCCGGCGTGTGAATTTTCAACCCGCAAAATACAGGCTGTTAAGATAAGAAGATTACCATACCCTTTGTTTTTTTTCAAGAACCCAACCGCTTCGCGATGATGCCGAAAGCGTCCCGCAGGTCAATCAGGAGACCCGCGCCAACTTCTCGAATCTTCCAGTAACTATCTTTTTCACCGCTTCGACCCCTTTGGTCCGAAGCGCATCAAGGATTTTTTCCGAAGCCAGCCCCTTCAGGAAGCGTTCTCTCCTGTCCTTTTGAGGGATTGCGGCCATTGCCTTCACCCTGATCCCTTTCACGAATTTCAGATAGCCGGAAAACTCGGGACCGTAACAGACTTGAAGCTCCTTCCTCAGGGCCCTCGAAAATGCCGGACTCGCGCCGCCCGTCGATACCGCAATGAGAAGCTGTCCCCTTCTGACAACGGAGGGCGCGATAAAATTGCATTCCTCGGGCACATCGACCACGTTGACCAGGGCAGGCGCGTCTTTTGAGACCCTCCTGTTCGTATCAGGGGAATCAGTCGCTGCAATTACCAGGAAGGCTCCCTCGACGTCGTTTTTCCTGTATACGCGGGATATATATCGAATCCTTCCTTCGGAAAGGGTCTTTCGGAGCCGCCTCGTGAGGGATGGGCTTACCACTGTAACATCCGCACCTGCGGCAACAAGGGAGACGACTTTTCTTTCGGCGACCTTTCCGCCTCCCACGACTATCGCTTTTTTGCCGTTTAGATTAAGAAATACGGGATAGTAATCCACCGGCGAGGGCCGCTTTACTTCTTGTCCCCGGCCTGCAGCGAAGAAAGCTCTTTTTTGGCGTCGGACGTGACAGGGCTGTTCGGGTACTTCTCGATAATATCCTTCAGCTTTTCTGCGGATTTTTCCTTCTGCCCGATTTTCTTATAAGAGTGTGCAAGGTCCATCAAGACCTTTTCCTGCTTCTTGTAATCAGGAAAATTTTTCAATAACCCCTCAAACCGATCTATAGCAGGGGTATAGGCGCCTTTTTTCATATAAAATTCTCCCACGAGAAGTTCGTAGTCGGCCATGACGTTGCGGCACTTCTCGATCCTGATCTCGATCAGTTCCTTGTAAGGGTTCCTGGGAAAATCACGCCTCAGCTTTTCGAATTCGGCGAGCGCACTTGCTGCGCCGCTGTAGCCCCTCTCGGGGCTTTCAATCTGGTTGAAATATACCATGGCGATCTGGTACTGCGCATACGGTGCATGCCTGTGGTCAGGGTACATCTCGAGGAACTTCCTGTATTCTGCCACGGCCAGTTCTGTCTCTTCCTCCTTCACATAGGAATCCGCAATCCTGAGCTGGGCAAGAGGAGCATATTTCTTTGTGAGGTCCCTGTTCCTCACCTCGAGCAGGACGGAACGGGCATCTGTGTATTGCTTATCGTCGATGAGCTTGTTCGCCCTTGTAAAAAATTTCTCGGCGTCGAACGGCTCATTGGTCTTCACGGCAGACTTTCCGGAACAGGAAAAAAGGGAAAGTATCAGCAAGAGCAACGATATGCTTCTGAATATTTTCATTCCTCTTATTTAAACGGTTGCCGCGGCTGTAAGTCAAGCGGGCGGCTTGCCAAAGCGTCTCAGCGGGTGGTATCTTAAACGGTGAATCTTTTATCTTTTCAAAAACCCAGCAGATATATTAACAGCGAGCTGAATTCAATCCATAAGAAGGCCCCTGTGAAGGTTGCGCTCGCCTTCCCCGACGTCTATGAGATCGGGATGTCGCACCTGGGACTTAAGATCCTCTACGATATCATCAACAAGCTGCCCTTTGCGTCGGCCGAAAGGGTGTTTGCTCCATGGACCGACCTCGAAGAAGAGATGATACACAATAAGACACTGCTCTCTTCGCTGGAGTCGCGGCTTCCCCTGAGAGACTTCGATATTGTCGGTTTCAGCCTTCAGTATGAGCTGGCCTATACAACTGTCCTGAATATGCTCAGTCTGGGGGGAATACCTATCAAGTCGGAGGAGCGTCTCGGAAAAAAAGCAGGACCACTTGTTATCGCAGGGGGCCCCTGTACCCTCAACCCTTTGCCGATGTCCCCCTTTATCGACGCCTTCTTTATAGGAGATGCCGAGGAGGCTGTAAAGGAAATCCTGGACATTTATCTCGGATGGAAAGACGGGGGGAGACAGGGAAAGGACAGGCTTCTCAAGGACCTCTCAGGAATAGAAGGGGTCTTCGTCCCTTCACTCGGTAAAAGCAAAAAGACCGTACGCAGGATCATCCCTTCCCTTGAAGACGCCCCGTTTCCTGAAAGGCCGGTGCTTCCTTATACGAACATCGTCCATGACAGAGTCAACATCGAGATTGCCAGGGGCTGTTCCATGGGCTGCCGGTTCTGCCAGGCAGGTATGGCCTATAGGCCTGTTCGCGAGAGGTCCCCGCGGAAGGTGCTCGAACTCGCCGAAAACTCATTGAAAAACACAGGATATGAAGATGTCTCCTTCACCTCTCTCAGTTCCGGCGATTATTCCTGCCTCCACTCTTTACTGAAAGAATTCAACAGAAAGTTCGGCGGCCGGAGGATCTCTATCTCGCTACCTTCCCTGCGTGTCGCATCTGTAAACAGCGATATCCTCAGAGAAATCAGGGCCGTGAGAAAAACCGGTTTCACCATCGCCCCTGAGGCCGGGACAGAGAGGCTCAGATCGGTCATAAATAAGGACTTCTCGGAAGAAACTTACCTCAAGGCCCTTGAGGCCCTTTTCAGAGAGGGCTGGCATAACCTCAAGCTCTATTTCATGTCCGGACTTCCGACGGAGACCGAAGAAGACATCACCGCTATCCCTGAGATGGTCCTGCAGGCGATTAAGATATCGAAGAAACTCACCGGCAGACACGTAAATATCAGTGTGGGGGTCTCTTCTTTCATACCGAAGCCGCATACGCCGTTTCAGTGGTTCGGGCAGGACCCTCTGGAGGTCCTGAGAGAAAAAAACAATTACCTGAAGAAGTATCTCCTGAAGAAAGGCGTTAAATACAAGGGACACAACGAGGAGATGTCACTCCTGGAAGCGGTCTTGGCGCGCGGCGACGAAAGCGTCTCGGCCCTGATTGAGGCAGCATGGAGAGCGGGATGCCGGCTCGATGCATGGACAGAGGTCTTCGATTTCGACAAATGGAAGAAGGCGATGGATATTTCCGGGATCAACGCCTCCGAGTTTGCGGAAAGGACATACCCCCTGGAGTCCCCCCTTCCCTGGGAAAACATCCGGACTGGGGTCACCAAGGAGTATCTTATCAGGGAATATCAGAATGCCCTTTCAGGGAATTTTACGGCCGACTGCAGAAAAAGCTGCCACGGCTGCGGACTTAAGTGCGCAGAAGAGAAAACAGCAGACGGTCCGGCGGAAAACAGCGGGGGAAAGGAACCTTCGGAAGGAGTCCGGGAAAAACTGCCTGCTCGCCCTTACATGAATCGCATTCAATCGCTCGGCGACGAGCCTGTGAGGATCAGGGTCGAGTATTCAAAGACCGGCAATGCGAGGTACCTCTCCCATCTTGAACTTATGACCGCGATTGTGCGGGCTTTGCGGAGGGCCGGTTTCCAGTTGAAGTATTCAGGCGGATTTCACCCTTCCCCGAAGGTAGCGCTCGGCCCGGCACTCGGGGTGGGCATCGCAGGCCTCAAGGAATATCTCGACATAGAAATGACCCCGCCTTTCAGTAAAGAATCCTTTCTGGAAACGCTCAATGGGGTCCTGCCCGAAGGCATCAGGGCAAATAAAATAGTTTTGCTGGACAAGCGGGAAAAGTCCCTTAACAGTTTTGTTGTAAGATATATCTATGAGATAAAGTCCGCTAAGGGGCTTCACGGTTCCGGATTTTCCGAAAGAAAAGAAATACTTGTCGAAAGAAAAGAAGAACTCGTTGATATAAAGAAAATGGTGGAAGAAGCAGAGAGACTCGATGAAAACACTTTTCGATTGACGGTCCGCGACCAGGGCGAACTGAAGGTGAGGCTCGGTGAACTGATGCCGGCGCTTTTTGGGGTCCCTGCGGAGGAACTGGACATCACCCGTTCGGCCGTCTTCGGGTGGAACGGGACGTGGTCCGAACCGATAGAGAGCGAGGGGATATGGGCAGCGAGATCCTGATAAACGTTACGAGAGGTGAAACGCGTGTCACCTTGCTTGAAGGCGGACAGGTCGTCGAATTCTATGTCGAGCGCAAACGCGACGCCAGCCTTGTAGGAAACATCTTTAAAGGCAAAGTCGTGAAGATACTCCCCGGCATGCAGTCCGCTTTCGTGGACATCGGCCTGGAGAAGGCGGCTTTCCTTTACGTGGCCGACATAAAGGCCGACACCGATGAATACGCCCCCCTCTTTGAAGAGGAAGATAAAGATAATCCCCTCGAGGTGATTTCGAGAAAGTGCCGTTCCGAGATGACGATAGAGGAGATAATACAGGAAGGTCAGGAGTTTCTCGTACAGGTGTCGAAAGACCCGATAGGGTCCAAGGGCGCCAGGGTCACCTCATACATAACCCTGCCGGGCAGATACCTCGTCCTGATGCCGAATGTCGAGCATATCGGCATATCGAGGAGGATATCGGACGAGGACGAGAGAAACAGGCTCAAGGAGATCGTCGAGAGGATAAAGCCTGCAGGTTTCGGTCTTATCATCAGGACGGCCAGCGAGGATTCCGCAGAAGAGGACATCCGGAAGGACCTCCATTTTCTCCTTCTTCTCTGGGAAAATCTCGAAGAAAAAAAAGACAGGGTACCCGCCAGGGGCCTTCTTTACAGCGACCTCGACCTTGTATTCAGGTCCGTGCGTGACCTCATGAGCCAGGACGTCGAGCGGTTGATCATCGATTCGGTGGAAGAGTATAACAGGATCATTGAGTTTGTGAAGACGTATTTCCCCAAGCTGCTCGACAAAATAGAGTTATACGAAGAGGCCGAGCCGCTTTTCGACGCCTTCGGGATAGAGCTCGATATCTCCCGCGCGATCGGCAGAAGGGTCTGGCTGAAGTCCGGCGGCTATATCGTCGTCGACCAGACAGAGGCGATGACCGTCATCGACGTAAATACCGGTAAATTCGTCGGCAAGGAAGGACTGGAAGACACGATCCTCAAGACAAACCTCGAGGCGGTGAAAGAGATCGCATACCAGATAAGGCTGAGGAACCTCGGCGGCATAATTATCATTGATTTTATAGACATGGACAAGTCCGAAAACAGGGACAAGCTTTTCAACGCCTTTACCGAGGCTATGAAAAAGGACAGGGCAAAAAACACCATCTTCCATATATCGGAACTTGGGCTCATCCAGATGACGAGAAAACGCGTGAGGGAGAGCCTGGGCAGAACGCTCAGCACCACATGCCCTTATTGCGAAGGGAAAGGGTTCGTAAAATCGCCTGACACGCTCTGCTATGAGATCCTGAGGACTATAAAGAAGCTCGCGAGACACGGCAGCCAGAAGATCATCATTACCGCGCACCCTATCGTCGCCGAGATGCTCTCGGACGAGGAGATGCTGGGCATAGAAGACGTCGAAAGCAGGTACGGCGTAAAGGTGATTATCAGGGCGGACAACAAGATGCACCAGGAAAACTACGAGGTGGGTGCACTGTGAACAAAAGGGAAGTCGCATATCTTGGACAATAAGTTCCCGGACCTTCTCTCTTTGCTGCGCGGATGCGGAAGCGCCGTGCTGGCCTTCTCGGGCGGCGTCGACAGCTCGTTCCTGCTCGCGGCGATGAAGACCGCAGATATCAGGATATTGGCGGTCACGGCGGTCTCCGGGACGATGCCCCGGCAAGACATAGAGAGCTGCGCGTCGTTTATCAGGGAGGTCGGCGTAGACCATCGTTTCATACATACAGAGGAACTTTCGAATGAGTCTTTTATAAGCAATACTCCTGAACGTTGTTTTTTCTGCAAGGATGAGCTTTTCAAGAAGTTGAAGGCTATCGCTCGAGAGGGGGGCTTTCGCTATGTTTTCGACGGCTCCAACTCAGACGACCTTCAGGACTACAGGCCCGGGAGAAAGGCCGCCTCACTCCACGGTGTACGCAGCCCTCTTGCCGAACAGGGCCTGTCGAAAGGCGAGATCAGGGCATTGTCAAAAGTACTCGGGCTAAAGACGTGGGACAGGCCCTCTTCCCCTTGTCTTTCGTCGCGGTTCCCTTATGGCCGGAGAATAACCGCCGAAGCCCTGAACCGGGTGGAGCGCGCCGAGGCATTCATCAATTCCCTCGGAGTTCGTGAGGTGAGGGTAAGGGACCACGGGGACTCGGCACGGATCGAGGTAAACGAAGAAGATATGCCCGCACTTCTTTCTGCTGCCAACAGACGTCTTATAACGGAGACGTTACGGTCCCTTGGATACGCATTCGTCGCCATGGACCTCGAAGGATACAGGAGCGGGAATATGAACAGGGTGCTTGAAGACAACAATGGGACCGGCATCCGCAATTAAATTTGTCTCTGCTTTCTTATCATCCTATGCGCGCTGATTTATCGACATACCTCGAAGACCTCTCAAAATGCGTCCGTTGCGGGAGTTGCAAGGCGCCATGCCCCACCTTTGACGATGAACCACTCGAGCCTATGGGGACACGGGGGCGTCTCATCCTCCTGCGGGGACTCGTGAAAGGGGAGATCAAACCTTCCCCCCTGCTGAATGAGCGGATCTTCAGTTGCATCCTCTGCGGGGCCTGTGCCGGTGCGTGTCCTCTTGGGGTCGACATCCCCGAGGCAATGTACCGCGGCAGGGCCTTCCTTAGCAGAAGCGATAAGAAACGGAGACTCCTAAGGTCAATTGCGAAAGTATCGGCGAAGTGGCCTGATCGGGCCTTCACGATGTTGCGGCTGGGGGAAAGGCTCATTTTGCCCTTTCTGACGCGAAGGGGGATAATCCCTTTCAGCCCTGAACTCGCCGAGGTACCGTTCAGGAAGAGCGAACAGGTTTATAAGGCCCACAAGAAAAAGGGAAGGGTCGCCATCTTTGCAGGCTGCTCTACAAATTATGTATTCCCCCACTTCGGCGAGTCTTTGATCAATGTACTCCAAAAATTCGGCTACGAAGTCGTCCTTCCCAAAGGCGAGACATGCTGCGGGGCGCCGCTGAGGGCGCTTGGGCTCGATCAGGAGGCTGATGAACTCGCGAAAAAGAATTACCGTGTCTTCAGCAGACTCAAAGTCGATGCGGTGCTGAGCCCCTGCCCGACCTGTACGATGTCCTTACGGACCGAATACCCTAAGACCATCGGCAAGGGACTGGAGAGGGCAATGGACATATCCACTTTTTTCGAGGACAAACTAAAGCACGTTGACAAGATCTACAAGACCTCTTTTTACCACGACCCGTGCCATCTGTATTACGGGCTTGGGGTGAAAGAGGAACCAAGGGAGATAATAAGAAAATCCGGTCTTGACCTTGTCGGCTCAGGAGAGCAGGGCTGCTGCGGCTTCGGAGGACTCTATTGCCTTTCCTTCAAAGAAATGTCCTCAGGCCTGCTTCAAAAAAGGGCCGGACGCATCATCGAATCCAATGCCGACATGGTGATCACCTCATGCCCGGGCTGTGTTCTGCAGCTTAGCAGGACCATCACCGACAGGCCCGTACTCCATCTCATCGAGCTGATCGAGGAGGCCTACTGCTTCAGGGCGGCAGAGAAGTCCGCCAAAGAAAAAAAAGATATCGAAAAAGAACCGACGCTGTTTTGAAGAGCGGCTGAAGAGAACCAGGCTGGGCATCTCCGTTTTTAAGAACTCCCCGGCCGACCGGCCTTCTTTAATATTTTTATTTGATTCTGATATAATGAAGCAGTTTCGAAACTGGTTTTTTCATTCGGGGGACCGTGAAAGCCTGCAGGAAGATAGAAACAGCCTCTATTGAGAACCAAATTACATCCTTCGGGACAAAGTCCCGATCATTGCTCACATCCAATAAAGTCATTACTGACCCCGTTCATCAAGTACTAGTTATAATTTTCTCAATATTCTTTGCGGAGATAATTGCGACTCTGATATTCGCAAAGGTACCGTCTCTTTCACTCTATCAGGCTGTCCTTCTCAACTCATCATTGCTGATACTTATCACATCTCCGATTCTTTATTTTATCGTGCTTAGACCATTAAGATTGCATCTCGGTGAGTTCAAGCAGGTGGAGAAAGCATTACTGGAGAGCGAGAATTTCTTACAGGCGATTATTGAAACGGCGCCGGAGTGTATAAAGCTCATCTCTTCTGACGGAACATTGCTCGCGATGAACCGAGCGGGGCTGACTATGATTGAGGCTGACTCACTCGAACAGGTGAAAGGCAGGTCCGTCTACGGCATTGTCAGTCCGGAACATCGCGATGCATTCAAAAAACTTACGGAAGAAATATTTCAGGGTAAATCGGGAATGCTGCAGTTTGAGATTATCGGGATGAAGGTCAGACACCTCTGGTTAGAAACTCACGCGGTGCCTCTCTGCAATGAAAAAGGAGAAGTGGCCTTTCTGCTCGGGATAACTCGTGACATTACCGAGCGAATGCATGCTGAGCAGGCCCTATCTGAAAGCGAAGAAAAATATCGCTCTTTGGTTGAATCCACAGATGATTTTATATATGTGGTAGACAGAAATTACAGGTATGTGCATATGAATAAGAAACATATATTAAGGATGGGCTTTTCAGAAGATGACTATATCGGTCTGAGCTACAGCGGGTTCCACACTCCCGAAGAAACAAATGCCTTTATGAGAGATGTCGACAAAGTATTCGAAACAGGAGAGCCCACGCATCATGAACATAGAAGCCTTAGGGACGGGAGATATTTTGTCCAAACACTCAGTCCGGTAAAAGGCGACACAGGGCAAACAGTGGCGGTGACGATCATTTCAAAAGACATCACTGGACACAAGCAAATGGAGGAAAAGCTGCGCACTTTGTCACTCACGGATGAACTCACAGGCCTTTATAACAGGCGCGGATTTTTTACATTTTCCGAACAGCTATTAAAATCATGCACACGACAGAAGAGAGGAGTATTTTTGCTTTACGCCGACCTGGATAGTCTGAAGGAGATTAATGATACCTTCGGGCATCACGCGGGTGACGAGATCTTGGTTGCAGCTGCCGGTATTTTCAAAGATACCTTTAGAGAGTCTGACATCATTGCCCGCATCGGGGGAGATGAGTTCGTAGTCATCCCGATAGGACGTTCGATAGACGACGTGAAAGTGATCACTGAACGGTTGCGTCAAAACCTTGAAAATCGCAACGCAAGAAAGGACGGTGAGCACCGCTTGTCAATAAGTTTCGGAACTGCTTATTACGATCCCGAATCTCCCGGTTCAATCGATGAATTGGTAGTCCAGGCGGAAAAACTGATGTACGAACAAAAAATAAATAAGAGGCCCTAGGAGTAAAAAAAGGGGAACCCAAGGACGATAGAGCTTCCGAACTGACGTTAAATCCTCCCCAAAGTCCGTCTCTATAACGGTATGAATTTCTTCCGGAAGCAATGCGACATCAAAAAACTTCATCCGGTAGGTGGGGGGCAAAGGTGATGGCCGGTAGGAAAAAGTACTTTCTGCAAGTTTTATCCAGGGAACGTATCGTAAAAGTGCACAGGTGAAACAGGAACCATACTGTTGCAATGCCGGGTATTCCATGGTAATTATGAGGGTACTATGACGCATATACTCCGGAGGAGAGGGTTGTCGTGGGAGCAGGTGGGCAACGGATGTCTACTCTAACGCTCGCAACCGGCGTATTTGTTCTGTTTGGCGCTGTTCTCCTGCTCATTGCCATCTTGCGGAGTAGGAAGATCCGGAGTATTGTCCCCCCCGAACTGCAGCGCCGATGGCGTATGATGGTCGCTTTGATGCTCTTTTTTCTCGCCGGCTATATTTGCCTTATCATTATTCTTGTAAAACACTTAGCATTACCCATCGAACTGATCACGGGCCCTGTGTTTATGGGTGGCGCCTTCTTCGTTTTCATCGTGATTAACCTCACTCGCGGCACAATCGTCAGGATACGGTCAACTGAGGAAGAACTGCGAATGAACAACCCCGCAGCAAGCTGCGAGGTATCAAATACCATGAATATGTTAATCAAACAGTTTGAGTTGATCTCGATGTATTATCTGATAGTCTTTCCCTTGGCTTTTCACATAATTCGCTATTACTTGTTCATTGCCA
>JBIOIY010000009.1:0-63693 GCA_044450345.1 Thermodesulfovibrionales bacterium
AGGAAGGAAGCCTGATTTGACATCACGCTCTCTGAAGTGCAGATAACTCACGGTAATAGAGAGTCCATGAGATGCAAGGATGCCTGGTTAAGAATAACGGTTACAACGATCGTCAACACAAATACTGTCTAGTACATCTTATAAAGGGATGCGATCCTATTTGTTAAGTCAACTTTATGAAGGAAAGATTGACACATTTAAGCCTACGCGCTGCCCTACTTCCCAAGCGATCTCCTCAATTGCCTGATAAGAAACTTCAACTGTTTCCCATTTATATTTATTGATTAAATCATTTATATGTCTTATTTCTTTTGCAATTTCTTGTCTGTTGGTATAGGGATCGTTAATGTCAAATTTTAACTTTTTGGCTCTTATATTTCTAACACTTTCAAGTCTGCTTGGTGTTATTATTAATGCCACAATCTTTTTTCTATCAATTTGCAATAATTCTGGGGGGATCGACGTAGCATAATGGATTGGAACATTGGCGGTTTTTACGCCGCAATAGCCTAAATAAAAAGCAGTACTACTTTTGGAAGCGCGAGAAACACCTACAAGGACGATATCAGCGTCTTTATAACCCTTTGGATCTTTCCCATCATCATGCTCCAGTGTAAATTCTATTGCAGAGAGACTTCTCCTAATGCGTTCCTTTTCAAACTCAAGAAATAAACCGGGGGTTTCAGACGGAGCACTTTTTAATACTTTATGTAATATCTCAAGTGAAGATTCAAGCAGATCGACAGAAAGAACCCCTCTTTTTAGCGTCTCATTTTTCATAACTGCTCTGATATCTGATTTAACCAGCGTAAAGAAAATTGGTGCACCATTCAACTTTGCCAGTTTCACTATTTCCTTTGCTTCTTTAATTGTAATAACTTTTGGCTTGACCTCTATTAACGGTTTGCTTTTAAATTGTGTCAGCGCGGATTTTACGATTCTTTTTGCTGATTCGCCGGTTCCATCCGAAACTACATAAATAGGGGGCGTATTTTTACCGTTTTGACTTAACTTTTTCGGGAATATAGTTTCACGTCGTATTGGAAAAGCATTCATATTTTCCATCCTTTATTGTAGATAACAAGTTATTGAGCAGTTTCTGATCAAGACCCCAATAACGTGCTTAAACAGTCCTACCTTGCGGATTGTTGCAGCTTCGCCGGTACTGGGCCAATCAGGAAAATGGGATGAGTTACTAATATCTAATATCCCGAGCGGTTAAATCCTGCTCCCTATTTCACGGCTCTTTTTGGTTGTTTGTCCTTCTTCTCTTTTAGATCTTTTGTCTGTTGGGTTATCTTCTGCTTCCGGTCCTTGTCTTTGTCCTTTTTGCCGCCTTTGTCTCCCATTGTGCGCCTCCTTTGCTGTTGTCAGTCATATTCCCGCCGTGAGGGGCGAGTTTTTGAATCGATACCCGCTGCTTGCATTGTGCCAATTTTTACAAAGAGTTCAGCTATTATATCGTCTGCTTTGCCTGCTATTTATCTTATCGATTTCCGTTCGGAATATGCATATTATAACAACTTTCGCAAGATGCGGACTAGGAGGAAGGACGTCTCATTGTCCATCTGCCTCTTTGAAGTGCAGATAATGAACGGTAATCGAGAGTGCATGAGGGGTAAAACGGAATCCCCGGTTATTAAACGTGCTTTGCAAAACTGTCAACAAAAATGCTGTCTGCTACGTAACGCTTCAGTTACGGGTAGATAATCCCCCTTTTGGGATAATAACTCCCCTTTAACCCGTGCCTACCGGACAGGCAGGCCCTCTTATCTTTTCTCCTCGGCGAATCCGCCTGAGTGCGGAACGAGGGGGAGAGGCGCCATGCCTGCCGGCAGGCATGGAGGCCGGGGGCGTTACTGCCCCCTGGCTTACTTTAATTTCGCCCCGCTCACCTCGACTATCTCTTTTTCGATCTCGCCGGGCATGCGCATATTTTTCATGAAGGCCCAATTGCCCGCATCTTCAAAATATAGCTTCATCCTGTACATCTCATCGAGAGTGACGACCCTTACCATGCCGTTTTCCCTCAGAACAACAACCTCGACGGGAAATGCGGGCGAGTGGTCGATCCCCGGGCAAGAATTATTTTTCGTTTCCCTCTTTTCGCCCGCAATCTGAAAGGCGCGTGCCTCTGTCTTTTGCTTGTCGATTCCATACACAATTGCGCCGCCCCCGGGCTCAAGGGAATAGACAAGCCTCCAGCCTTTATTGTTAGAAGCTATTCCGTCCCTGACCTTCGCGGCGATATCATTGAAATTCTGGCCGGCATCTTCTTTCTTGTATATCTCGGCAATCTTGCCGATAAAAGCGCCGCCTCCCATCCCCCCGACATAGCCCTTGCTTCTTATCTCCCCTGTCTGCCGGTTGACTATGACGCCTTTTCCGACAGAAGCCAGAAGGACAGACAATTCCTTCATCTTGGAGAGGGAAAGGTCTTTCTCCGCTGAATCTCCGAGAACCGTCCTGTTCAGTTGCGCAGGATTGAGGAAGGATATGTTCGTTCCTTTCTCGTCTGTATATATGCCTACCCTCAGGGGGAGGGCAAAGGCGGCGTTTGGACCGTGAGACATGATTTTCCGCGCGTAGTCGGGAGAATTGATGACGAGGGTATGCGCCCTGAAGCCGCATCCTTCAGGCACGGCCGCCTCATAGGAAGCAAGCACCTGCCATCCGTTTTTGGTGAGGACATTTTCCGTATTTTTTACGACCTCTTCGAATGTTCCGGTCACTTTCTCCGATACCTTCACATAGACGCCGTATTCTTCAGCTTTGACTCCTGCAGACAGGGTCAGCGAAAGAAACAGAATGAAGAGACAAAAAAACTTTTTCATCATCGCCTCCTTAGTTGCTTTGTTTCGATATTTAACCTGTGGTTAACTTTAAAACTATTTCTCAATGCAGTCAACAAAAAAAAGCAGGGAGGCGAGCTTATATTATTTCTTGAGAAAACGGGAACTTTCCTGCATAGTATAGGGTAGGTTTTTTGCGTCGCAGAGGAAGACTTGACCGGAATGAATGAAGGGATTGAGAATAAGCAGCACTTGGCCAGGCTTGGTCTGCGACTGTTCAATACGCTGACCAACTTGAATTTTTGGCATTTCCTCTGGATTTCCATCGTCTTGTCCGAAGTACTGACCGCACTGATGGGGCTTCTCCTGAAAGGCTCTGTCACCTATGACTATCTTGTTACGGGCGGTGTTGTTTCCTTGATCGTTGCCGGCATCGTCATCTTTTTTCTCAAGGTCACGATGCAGGTAAGAGTGGACAATAAAGTTCTCCGCGCAGAGGTCGAAAAACAAAGAGAGACAACGGAAGACCTTTCGCATGCGTTGAATTTCCAGTCGCTCCTCATGGAAACAATCCCCGATCTGCTGTACGTTCTCAATCCTGCCGGGACGCTGATCAAATGGAACAAGATCGCAGAGGAGACCACAGGTTATAGTCACGACGATTTGGCTGGAAAAGACGCGTTGACTTTTGTTGCGGAAGAAGACAGGGACGAAGCCGTGGCCGGACTTGAAGAAGCCTACGCAAAAGGGAGGGCCACGCGTGAGCTGCGGCTGCTCGCAAAAGACGGGAAGAAGGTCGTCCATTTCTTCAGCGGCGCGTCGATAAGGGACACCACGGGAAGGTTCGTGGGGTTCATCGGCATCGCCAGAGATATATCGAAACTGAAGAAAATGGAAGAGGAGATGCACAGGGCGCAGAAACTCGAATCAGCAGGTATACTCGCAGGCAGCATCGCCCATGACTTCAATTTCCTTCTGTCCTCAGTTTTGGAAAACATCCATATCGCGGTAATTAATGTTGACCAAAGGGACTTACTGCGAGAAACTCTCCAGAAGGCGCAAAAGGCGTCCGTCCTGGCAAAGGACCTGACCGGACAATTGCTCGCCTTTTCCAGTGGAGTATTCCCGGTGAAGAGATTAACGGCGCTTGGAGACATCATCAGGGAATATGCCGACATCGCGACAATCGATTCCAATGTCGGATGCAACTTCACTATCGCGGCCGACCTTTGGAGCGCAGAAGTCGATGAGGGACAGATAGGGCAGGTGATCAACACTATTGTCCTTAATTCCATCGAGGCAATGCCACAGGGAGGGACCATCGGGATAACTGCGGACAATATCGAGATCTCGGCCGGCGATCTGCCGCCATTGCTCGAAGGCAGGTATGTCAGGTTATCTATTTCCGACAACGGGGCCGGTGTACCGAATGAGCTCCTCCAGAAGATATTCGATCCCTATTTTACCACCAAGCAGCCTGGGAGAGGTCTGGGTCTGACGATTGCATACGCTATCATAAGGAACCATGACGGACACATCCGGGTTGAATCAGAGCCGGAAAAGGGGACTGTTTTTCATATCTATCTCCCCGCCCCCTCCTCTTAGGAACAAATTTTTTAAATATAATAGGCAGAGGGGTTAATCGCACGAGAAAATCATGTCTTCCCGGGCCTAAGCCGGAAAAAAAGGACAAGCAGATCGTTTTTCTATTTTTGAGACGTATAAGTTAAGATAAAGCCTGAAACGTTCTTGATGTGTCTGATGCGACAATAGGTAAAGAAGGAGAGGTCTTGATTAAGGAACTCCATAAACACCAGTTGATGGTTGCGGTCCGGACGGAAACTCCTGAACAGGCCTATATGGCGGCCATGGCGTGCATAGAAGGGGGGATAAAATTCATCGAGATCACCTTTTCAGTCCCTGATGCAGCGGAAGTCATCGGAAAACTCAGCGCTGATCCCAGGGCCGAGGTGGGCGCAGGGACTGTCCTCAATGCGGGGGATGTAAAAAAGGCCCTGCGCGCCGGCGCGAGGTACATAGTCAGCCCGACCTTTGACGAGGAGGTAGTTGCGCTCACCAAAAGGGAGGGGGCGGTATCAGTCCCCGGGGCGTGTACGCCAACAGAGATCTATCGCGCCTATAAGGCGGGCGGCGATGTGATAAAACTCTTTCCCTTTGCAGAAATCGGAGGCCTTGATTTCCTGAGGGTGATCAGGGGGCCTTTTCCATATATTAACTACATGCTCTGCGGGGGGGTCAAACTGGACAATATCTCCGGATACCTTGCGGCGCGGGCGGCCGGCATTCTGGTCGGTTCGGCCATAATCAGACGCGACCTCATCGCGGCATCCGACTGGCCTTCAATCACCGAAATTGCAGCAAAGTTCGTTCGGAAAGTGGAAGATTTTCACGGCAAGAGATGAACGCGGCCTTCACGGAAATGGCATAAATCGTGTATAATTGCATGACTGTTCTTATTTTTGAATAAGGTATCACAGGGGCATGAATGACCCTTTCAGGAGGTAACGTAAATGTTTCGACCGCAGATTAAGGTTCTTGATTGTACTGTCCGCGACGGCGGCCTTATCAATAACTGGCAGTTCAGCGATGATTTTGTGAGAAAGGTTTTTCTCGCCCTGTCGCACGCCGGGGTAGATTATATGGAAATAGGATACAAATCTTCCGAGCAGTATTTTTCCAGGAAGGATTGCGGTGCCTGGAAATTTTGCACTGAAGAAGATCTCAAGAAGATCATCGGCGAGATTGATATCAGGATGAAGCTGTCCGCCATGGCCGACATAGGCCGCATAGAGCAAAAGGATATTCCCTTGAAGAAAGACAGCCTTTTGGATATGATCAGGGTCGCCTGTTATGTAAAAGAAGTCGATAAGGGCATACGCCTTGCGGAGCAGTGCATGGACAAGGGCTACGAGACGACCATAAATCTTATGGCGGTTTCAAAGGTCCTTGAAAGGGACCTGGATGAGGCCCTCAATGACCTTTCCAAGAGCCGGGTGGAGACTGTTTATATTGTGGACAGTTTCGGCGCCATGTATTCCGAGCAGATCCATTTCCTCGCAAAGAAGTACCGCGAGGCGCTGACCGGCAAGGAACTCGGTATCCATACGCATAACAATCAGCAGCTGGCATTCGCCAATACAATAGAGGCGATTATCGCCGGAGCGAACCGTATTGATGCTACCCTCTACGGCATGGGCAGGGGTGCGGGCAATTGTCCGCTCGAGCTTCTCCTTTCATTCCTGAAGAACCCCAAGTTCGATATAAGGCCGATATTTGAGGTCATACAGGAATTATTCATACCGCTGAAGGCGGAGGTCGAATGGGGCTACCACATACCCTATATGATCACGGGAATACTCAACGAGCACCCCAGAAGCGGAATGAAGGCGATGGCGGAGAAAGATCTACCTGATCTCAGGAAGTTTTACGAGGACCTGCTGGACGATACGCCGCTGGAATGAAACTCCGGGTGATGACCCGATTGGGGTCGTCTCTGTGTGATCTAAATGCGTATATGATTTTCCGGGCCATGTTCGGTTTATCGTATCTCTTTCAGCCGTCCTAAGCGTTTCGCGTCTTCAATGATCCCGGTCATTTTTTTGTATAGCCGAAAAAAGTTTCTTAATTGTGTTTTTTCAAATCAATTAATATCCGATCTCTCTTATGAAGAGCGAAAAATTCCCGCGGAGGTAAGGGGATAGGTATACTATCTATTGAGGAGTCATTTAGTCATGAAAATTAAGGTACGCAACCAGGGCCCTATAGAAGCGCTTGATGCCGAACTGGATGAGTTCCTGAGAGCTGAATTAAGCCTCAGGGAACAACTCAGGGAAATCAACAGATTGGGGAAAAAGTATTCTGTTCGCTTAATGAAGCCCCTGATCGAAGAGAAAGGAAAAAGGGAAGTCGTCACCGACATCAAATATGAGCGGCTGGCCGAATTTTTCGATGAGGATGAACTTGCCAAAAAGTATGGGAGTGTAGAGAAAGGCATAAGCCAACTTCAGAAAAAAGGATACAAAGTCTTTTCCAGGGAGGAATGACCTTGGAGGCGTGAAGAGTCGGCCTAAAAAGGTGAATAGGACCGGCGGATTCCGCCGGTCCTATTCACGCTCAAGACCTAATGAGATTCCTTCAGTTCGAAAACAGGGAAGATCTTGGCAATTATCCAGAACAATAGAAAAGGCATAACGAAGATCGAGAGGGCGCCGAAGACCCCCTCCTTGAAGGTCTCCCAATCACGGGGGACAATCGGCATCTTGTAATGCATGTACCCCGCAAAAGAGAGCGAGAAAGCCTGGCCGCCGATCACTACGTTCCACCTCATCATGAACACGCCGAAGAGCACCAGTAACACCCCGAGGACCGCCCTCCTTATCGTCAGACCTGGGATCAGGAAAAGGATCATCGGGACGAGGTTGCCGATGCCGTACTGGAGAATGAATATATCCGTGAAGTCCTTCCCATAGATGACACTCCTCAGGACGTCCCAGGATTTTACCGCGGTATACCCTCTGAAGATGAGGTCGAGGAGTTCGAGGCTTATGGCGAAGACAAAGAAAAACAGGAGATATCGCGCAGTCATGCGTATCACGCTTACCTCGACCCCCTTTATTTCTTCCGTTGACTGGGAGAGCTGATATGGTGTTTTCTTCCGCGACGCAAGGAACTTTCTTATCTCCATTGTCACGATGTAGGTGAGCATGCAGAGCGCTATGCCCGACACGATGGCCGACATTATGAAAATGACCGGCATAAGCGGCGTCATCCAGAGTGCGTTTGCCTTGACCGAGCCGAAGATGAAACCGGCATATCCGTGGAGGAAACATGCGACCGGGATGCCGACCCCGGCGAGCACTTTGATCGCCTTCTCATCCTTCTTCAATGCCCCCTCACTGATGTCGTAAACCCCGAGGGTGAGGGTGCAGAAAAGGATAAATTTCAGCCACTCGGAGAGTGTCTTATCCTGCTTTTCTTTTAGCGGAAGGGCGACCTCGACAAAGTGTTTTCTATAAAGGAACCAAAGTTCAGAAGCAACGATCGCCCCGTAAGTGAAGAATACGATTCCGAAGGCGGCGATGGCCGAGGTAAAGTGGGGTGTCATGAAGATATTTATTCCCCTGAACGGATGCTGCAGATGAAGGACGATCGGCATCGGCGCTGCAAAGAGGAGGGCAAATGAGAAAACGAGCGCAAAACGCGCCATCTCCTTCAACTGCTTTATTCCGAATACGTGATAGAGGGACGAAAGCACGAATGCTCCTGCGACCAGTCCTGTCATGAAAGGGTACATTACTATCTGTATGCTCCAGTAGATATACTCGTTTGGGTAAACAAAAAGTTCCTTCAGCGTCCAGATTTCTCCGTGGACCATGTTATTTTACCTCCCTGTCGAGACCTATGTAGTAAACCTGCGGCTTGGTCCCGTACTCTTCTTTCAGTATGCCGACCCTCTCCTTCATGATAACTTTCGCCACGGGATCGTTGGGGTCTTTGATGTTCCCTATCTGTCTTGCCCCGAAGGGGCACGCCTGCACGCATGCGGTCTTCAGTCCTTTCGTGATCCTGTGGTAGCAGAAATTGCACTTTTCGGCGGTCTGGTATACGGGATGGAAGAAGCGCACGCCGTAGGGACACCCCATGATGCAATATCCGCAGCCGATGCACCATGTCCGGTCGACGAGGACGATGCCGTCATCGGTTTGGTATGTCGCCCCCACGGGGCAGACCTGGACGCAGGGAGGGTTCTCGCACTGATTGCATAGTTTCGGCACGAAGAATGCCTTGTCGACGTCGTCCTTCTTTATATCCTGATATTTTCCTTGGCCGAGGTCGATCTTCGATGTGGTGAAACCGTCCCTGGCCCCCTTTGGGGTATCGGCGAAGGTCTCTCCCTCCTTGGTGATGACATACCGCTCAACCCACGTCCTCGTTACATTAGCATCATAAGGTATTTCGTTTTCGAGCTTGCAGGCCTTGACGCACATGCCGCAGCCGACGCATTTATAGGTGTCGACCAGAAAGACCCATCTCGTCTTTGCCTTGTCGCCCGTTGAAGCGAAAATCTCCTTCGGGGTGATTATCCTGAAGGCGGCGAGCGGAAGCGACAGTCCGCCTATCACCTTTGCCGTATTCGTAAGGAAGTCTCTTCTGTTCATTTCAGTCCCTCCAGAGAAGGTTTGTGCGGGTTGTGGCACATTACGCATTCGACGTCCGGGTTATGAGTCTCGGGGTCGATGCCCCTTATCTGAGACCTTCCGCTTGACGGGTAGGGCAGGGCACTGTGACAACGGAGGCAGAGCCCCCTGCTCTTATCGATCGCAAGTTTCGGCGGGTCCGACGGATGGTCGGTCGCGGGACCGTGACAGTCTTCACAGGGGATGATCGCATGGGGCGTCGTCATGATGCTTTCATACTTGTCCGAATGGCAATCTTTGCAGTATTCCGTGCCCTGATACTTGACCTTGAAATCTTTCCAGAACTTGATATTGTTTTCCCTGTACCATCCGTACATGTAGCCTCTTCTATGCACTCCGAAATCCTTCGGCACGTAAAAAAAACGGACGATCAGGATGATGCATACAAGACCTATAACTACCCATAGAGGCCGATAAATGTGACTTTTCATTCAGTAGTACCTCATCTCTTGCCGCTTTAATTTTTTATACCATAGTAGCACGTATCCGGCATGTCGACAAATGTGAAGCAATAGAGGAAAACGATTTCGCCCGGATCGCATTCACGATGAGACGACTGAGGAGAAACCCGCAATCTGCCCCTCTCACCATTTCATCTTTCGCAGTGAGGACACTCCGCACTTTTTTCAGATTCAGCCAGCGGCGACAGCGTCCCCGGCTGAGAGTCTTGTCTCGCCGGAATATCGTTTCAGAGGGAAACAAACCGGATTCAGTGATCGGCAGGGGTCTTGACGGTCCCGGCACCGGACTTGGTGGATGTTTTATCGGTCGTCTTTTGGTCTGTGGCGGGGCGACCGGCATCGTTTTTCCCGGTTTCTTTGATCTCAGAAAGATCGAACTTCCCGCCAACGCAGAATTTGCAACCGCTCCCTACAGCAGTAGAGCCTCCTCCGTTTATGCACTCGTTCTCGGTCACTGCCATTGCAGCGGACACGAAGACGAAACTAACGGCTATGAGAAATACTGTCATAGTAATCCTGGGTATTGTCGTCTTTGTCATTCGGTTCTCCCATCATTGAAATAGATTGGGCAATTGCCGTATGCCCACTTGCCATGCACAGAAAATTAAGCTTCTCTCGTTGCCTCCTTTCTCAAGATATTTTCCGAAAAATTTCACCCGGAGGGCTTTCCGGTTTTATTTAAGAACTTCCCAAGTGAAGAATATAGTTATTCTCCGCATCACAGTACACGTCTAAAATTATCATCGCGGTGACAGGTCTGTCAATTTAAAGTTTAAATATATAAGCAACTTTAAAATTGCAATTATCCCGGCCCGGCAAAGCCCGGGCCGGAAATACATTTTTAGCTTAGTGGCCGGTGTCCGGTGTACAGGGTAAAAGATGAGAGGGGCACGAGAAAACAAGACGGGCCGGAAAGATTTCCGGCCCGAAGTGTAGTCTCTTTACGAAAGGAATTTTTTGGGGTCCCTATATTCGTGGCATTTGACGCAGTCTTTCTTGGCCTGCTCGGGAGAGACCCTCCAGGCATGAGGTTTGTGGCAGTCCTTGCACTTCATATTCATGCCCTCGATATGCATCGAATGCTTGCCCACATTCATGACGTTCTTATGGCACGTCATACAGTTGCCCCAGTTCGGCCGCGCAGTCTTGTGCGGCTTATGGCACTCGTAACAGTAGAACTGCATAGGCGCATCTTCGGGAACATTGATCTTGATCGCCTTCCTGATCGTAATTTCGTCGGGCTGGTAGTGGGTGACGTCGAGCGTCCCGCCGGCGATCAGTTCCTTCCTCACCTTCTCAGGGCCGTGGCAGAAGAGACACTTCTGCCGTCCAGGCTTAAGATCTACTGTCCTGTCGGTATGGCAGTTAAGACAGGCAAGCCCTTCCATGCCGGCCCCGTGGACCTCCCTGCCCTCGTGGCACCTGACGCAGAAACGCGGCTCGGCCGTGAACTGGTGGATATTGTATCCGTGACACTTTATACATTCTATCTGCTCCATATAATAGTGCCTTGCATGCAGCCGGGAATGGCTTATATTTTTTGCGTCAGGGTGTTTCGGGTTCTTTTCCCAATGGCACTGATAACAGATCTTCCAGGCGACAAGGATTTCCCCGTGTCTGGGCGAGACCGCTTTGACCCCCATAAAAGCGAAACGGTACATCTGGACCATCTGATCTTTTTTCGAGGCGTGGTGGCAGTCGTGGCAGCCGATGGATTTGTGCTCGCTCACCTGCCATCTCTTGTTCGCGGCGTCATGGACGTGGCAGGTCATGCAGGCGTTCGGGTCGTGTTCAAAATAGTCGTTGATCTTGTAAGCCGTGAAGCCCATACCGACCATCATGGCCAGTCCGATTACGGCGATGATGACCTTCGCCATTACCGAGATACCTTCACTAAACCAATTGTAAAGCCTTCCTATAAGGCTGAACGGATTAAACATATAAAAGCCTCCCCTAATTTCTTCCTAAATCTTAACTTCTTCTTTATATTTTTTTAAGCGCTTCGTATGCTGCTCTTATGGTGCTTTCGATGTCTTCATCGGTATGCGCGAGGGACATGAAGCCTGCTTCGAACTGCGAGGGGGCGAGGTTTACGCCTCTTTGCAGCATCTCTGAAAAAAACTTCGAGAACTTCCTCGTGTCCGAGGTCTTTGCGGTCGTATAATCAACCACCTCTGTGTCGGTAAAATACGTGCAGAACATGCTCCCCGCCCTGTAAAAACGGGTCTTGGCGCCTGCCCTCCGGGCCGCGTCGGCAAGCCCCTTTTCGAGCAGGGACGATTTTTTCTCTATCTGCCTGTAAATGCCTTTTTTGGACAGCTCCTTTACGGTTTCGATGCCCGCAGTCATGGCAAGAGGATTGCCCGATAATGTCCCTGCCTGATACACCGGACCTTCAGGGGAAACCATCGACATGATCTCCCTCTTCCCTCCGTATGCCCCTACCGGCAGGCCTCCGCCGATCACTTTTCCGAGGCAGGTCATGTCCGGGTCGATCCCGTAAAATGCCTGCGCACCGCCGAATGAAACCCTGAAGCCGGTCATCACCTCGTCGAATATGAGGACGATGCCGTGCTTGCGGGTAAGTTTCCGCAGTGTCTCAAGGAAGCCGGGCCTCGGAAGCACGCATCCTATGTTGCCGACAACCGGTTCGATGATTACGCATGCGAGGGAGCGCCATTCTTTTTCTATCATGGTCTTCAATGCCGTGATGTCGTTATAGGGAAGGGTGATGGTGTTCTTTGCATAAGCCTTTGGCACGCCGGGACTGTCCGGCAGCCCGAATGTCATTGCGCCCGACCCCGCCTTTACCAGGAGACCGTCGGCATGGCCGTGGTAACAGCCTTCGAACTTGATGATCTTGTCCCTTCCCGTGAAACCCCTTGCAACTCTGATGGCGCTCATTGTCGCCTCGGTGCCGGAGTTTACCATTCGCACCTTCTCCATAGAGGGATATCCCTTCAGCACAAGCTCTGCGAGTTCGATCTCGAGCTCGGTGGGCGCCCCGAAGCTTGTGCCTTTTTCAACGGCTTTCTTGAGGGCCTTCACTACCCGCGGATGCGCGTGGCCGAGTATCATAGGTCCCCAGGACAATACGTAGTCCAGATAAGCGTTTCCATCGGCGTCATATATCCTCGGACCTCTCGCCTTTTCGATGAAGAGGGGATTCCCGCCGACGGCCTTGAAAGCACGGACAGGGCTGTTTACCCCGCCCGGGATGAGTGCTACAGCTCTTTTAAAAAGGGCCTTTGATTTTTCGAATTTTCTCATGGTATAAGCAAAATCCATTTAATCTATCATAAAGAAACTTTCCCTGTCAAAAAGCGGGAAATATCGCTTCATTATGATATACAATAGAAAGCAGTAAAAACTACATTTGGAGGATATAGTAATGAAAAGGATTGTGGTGAGCATCTTATGTGCGGGGCTGCTCTTTTCCTGCACGCAGAAGGCGGCGGACAAGACTATGCAGGGGCCTATTGTCGCGATGGTCGGGAGCGCCGGCATAACGCAGGCCGATTTCGAAAGGGAGATGAAATCCCTGCCCGACTACGCACAGCAGTTGTTCGAAGGTGAGGCGGGCAAGGGGAAGTTCCTTGACGAGATAATAAAAAAGGAGATCCTCTACCAGGAGGCATTGAAAAGGGGCCTCGACAAAGGCCCTGATTTCAGCAGGAAGCTCGAAGAGTTCAAGAAACTGACACTTGCCTCGGAACTTCTTGAAAAAGAGGTAATGTCCAAGAACAAGGTGACGGAACAGGAAGTGAAGGACTACTATAACAAACACAAGGATGACTTCACGACAACGAGCCAGATAAGGGCGAGTCACATTCTCGTAAAGACGGAGGCCGAGGCGAACAAGGTCTTGGCGAGGTTGAAAAAGGGAGAGAAGTTCGAAGAGATAGCGAAGAAGGAGTCTCTCGACACCGCGTCGGCAAAGAACGGCGGAGATATCGGGTTCTTCACGCGGGGGCAGCTGGTGCCGGAATTTGAGAAGGCCGCGGCCGGCCTCAAGGGCGGGGAGTTGAGCGGCCCTGTCAAAACAGCTTACGGTTACCATATCATCAAGGTCACGGACAGGAAAACGGGGCCCGTTGTTGAGTTCGACAGGGTCAAGGACGTTATCTTCCAGAGGCTCTCAGGGGAGAAGCAGAAAGAGGCATTCGACAACTATATCGCCGAACTCAGGAAGAATTATAAAGTAGAGATCAACAAAGACGTACTCGCAAAGATCTCCCAGGAGCCGAAAAAGGCTGAAAAGCCCCAGGCTCTCCCGGAAAAACCCTCCGACGCAAATCAGAAGAAGGAAGAGAAGAAGAAATAAAGACTGATATAGTTCGAAACGAAGCGGCTCAAAGTTCTTGATTTGGGAAAAAGGCAGGCTGTTCAGCCTGCCTTTTTTTGCTCTGCAAATTGTCGGAAAAATCGTCGCCCCGCGCCATTCGGTTCATTTCTCTTGTTACCGATAATTGATCTGACGGGACGATAAAGTGAGCCGCTTTCGTAAAGAAAGAACTAACCTTTCTCGAATTGTCCGATATCGCTGACACTGACGAGGCCTCACTTTCAAGAACCCTAAACTCTATCAAGATTACAATCGGAATAAAACATCGAAAAAACTTGCGGGTGAGAAGTACAGCCACAACTAAACAGTTACCAGCTCTTAATACATTTTCATCATTTCTTCATCAAAGTCGCATCGTCGGGTTTTTGCATTAGGGATAAAGTGTCTACCCGCAGGAAACACACTGCTTTGGACTATCCCGTCTCTCTATGTAGCCATTTGACGCAAGCCCGTAATGTTGCGTAACGGCGAGTCACCAAACAAGCGGCTGTACTCTCTGCTAAATTGTGAGGGACTTTCATAGCCGACCTGAAACGCCGCTGTTGCCGCATCCTGATTTTCGGCGAGCATCAACCGCCGCGCTTCGTTCAAACGCAACCATTTCTGGTATTGCAGCGGGCTCATGGCCGTCACCGCTCGGAAATGATGGTGGAAGGTCGACGTACTCATATTGACTTGCGTTGCGAGATGATCGATACGCAACGGCTGTGTGAAGTTACCCTTCAACCAATCGACTGCACGCGCAATCTGTTGACTCTGACTTCCAGCCGACGCCATCTGGCGCAGACGCGTACCCTGATCGCCCACAAGTAACCGGTAAAATATTTCCCGCTGGATGATCGGCGCAAGGATCGGGATGTCCTTCGGTTCATCAAGCAGGTCGATCAAACGTTGAAAGGCGGCGAGCAGCGGAAATGTAACCTCGCCGGTCGCCATTCCACGGCTCGTTTGCTGTGGACGGGGGGGAGGCAGATTGATGTCCACCATCAGTTGTGAAATCTCGCGCTGATCAAGTTTCAATATGAGCCCCAGGAAGGGCTTCTCCCGGCTTGCTTTGATGATCCGCACAACTGCGGGCAGATCCACGGACGTGATTAAAAAGGTGTGTGGGTCATAAACATACGTGTCGTCTCCGAGCAGCACGCGTTTTGCACCTTGTGTGGTCAAGCAAATACTTGGCTCGTACATGGCGCTCCCCGGCTGAGTCGGTTCATCCCGCCGAAAAAGTGACAAGCCCGTAATCGCGGTCATGATCCGGTCTGGTTTATCAGTCCATCGGGCAATGCTCTTTGCCAAAGCCTCAATCGCAATATTCAGGCTGCTATTCTCAATTGTGCGATTCTTGGTCAGCTTATGCATTGATACCTCCTTTTCTCATAATACCAAGCTTTACTTCCTCGTAACAACAAATTTATCGTGAGCTCGGACGATTAGGCAAGAAATTAACAGAATTGGTCTACCTGACTTTGGTTTTTCAGAATTACAATAAAATCATGAGCAGGGCGGCTGACGCCTCGTTAGCTACGTAGAAGGCAATATGATACGATCTGATAAGGAAACATTGCGTTTGATAACCAAGGAGAATAAACAATGCAAAAACGTAAATTAGGAAATAGCGGCCTGGAAGTTTCGGCTCTCGGGCTCGGCTGCATGGGGATGAGCATAGCTTATGGTCAGCCTGGAGACAAGCAGGTGATGATCGCCCTTATACGTAACGCCGTGGAACGGGGCGTTATCTTCTTTGACACCGCCGAGCTTTACGGCCCCTACACAAATGAAGAACTCATTGGCGAGGCTTTGGCTCCGTTCCGCGGGAAGGTGGTTATAGCCACCAAGTTCGGGATCAAGATGGATCCCAGCGGGCAGCAGATCCAGGACAGTAGGCCCGAACTCATCAGGAAGAGCCTCGAGGGTTCACTCAAGCGGCTCAGGGTCGATGCGATTGACCTCTACTATCAACACCGTGTTGACACGGAAGTGCCGATCGAAGATGTGGCGGGAGCAATAAAAGACCTGATCCGGGAAGGCAAGGTCAAGCACTTCGGGCTTTCTGAACCAGGCGTGAAAACAATCCGCCGCGCACACGCAGTCCAACCGGTCACTGCGGTCCAGAGCGAATACTCGCTGTGGTGGAGACGCCCTGAGGAGGAATTGTTACCGACGCTCGAGGAACTCGGAATCGGGCTGGTTCCATTTAGTCCTCTTGGTAAAGGCTTCCTCACGGGAAAGATCGACGAGAAGACGACGTTCGATAAGTCCGACTTCCGCAACATCGTACCTCGCTTTACGCCAGAGGCCCGGAAAACGAATCAGGCCTTGGTCGATCTGCTTCGCAACATCGCAGAACGAAAGAAGGCGACGCCTGCTCAGATCGCGCTAGCCTGGCTTCTTGCCCAGAAGCCGTGGATCGTTCCGATCCCGGGCACCAAGAAACTGGAACGCCTGGAAGAGAACATCGGAGCAGTGAACGTAGAACTTACGCCCGACGATCTGCGTGAGATCGACAGCGCCGCCTCGAAGATCACGATCCAGGGGGAGCGGTACCCCGAAGCCCTGGAAAAAAGGACAGGACTCTAAGGAGCAGAAGCGGAGGGAGCCCTCGGGAGAGGACGCCCTTCAAGTGAGAACAAAATTTGGTTTAACATGGAGGAAAAAGCAATGACGATGAATGTACAAGGTTACGCAGCACAGTCCGCCAAGGATGCCTTAGCGCCATTTCGCTTTGAACGCCGCGATCCGCGGCCTGACGACGTGGCCATCGAGATACTCTACTGCGGCGTATGCCATTCTGACCTGCATACCGTCCGTAATGACTGGGTGAGCTGGTTTCCCACAACGTACCCGGTCGTGCCCGGCCATGAGATCATCGGCCGCGTAACAAGCGTCGGAAAGGATGTTAAGCGTTTCAAACCGGGCGATCATGTCGGTGTCGGTTGCATGGTCGATTCCTGTCAGAAGTGCACAGCCTGCGAACAGGGAAATGAACAGTATTGCTCGGAGATCGCGACATTCACCTATAATCATGTTGACCGCCGTGACAAGATGCCTACCTATGGCGGGTATTCAGAGAAGATCGTGGTATCGGATAAGTTTGTGCTCAAGATTCCTGATGGGCTGGACCTGAAAGGGGCAGCGCCTCTCCTGTGCGCCGGCATCACCACCTGGTCACCGCTTCGCCACTGGAAGGTGGAGAAGGGAAGCAAGGTGGCGGTTGTCGGCCTCGGCGGACTGGGCCACATGGCGCTGAAGCTCGCGAATGCGCTGGGCGCCGATGTCACGCTGTTCACCCGTTCAGCGGGCAAAGAGAAGGACGCGCGCCGTCTGGGCGCCCACAATGTCGTGCTCTCTACCGACAAAGGCCAGATGGCATCCGTGCAGGGACGTTTCCATCTGATCATCGATACCGTGCCCTATGTCCATGACCTCAACCACTATCTGCCGACGCTGACGATCAACGGCACGCTGGTGCTTCTCGGGTACGTAGGTGATCTGGAGTCGATGCTGAGCACGGTTCCCTTGGTGATGGGGCGGAGATCGGTCGCAGGGTCCGTCATCGGAGGCATTGCCGAGACCCAGGAGATGCTCGACTTCTGCGGCAAGCATGGCATCACGTCCGATATTGAAGTGATCAAGATCCAGGATATTAATAAAGCGTACGAACGCATGCTGAAAAGCGATGTGAAATACCGCTTTGTGATCGACATGGCATCGCTGAAAGCTTAATGCCGAGGAGGTTGTTATGAAAAGTGTCACGGTTTTAACCTCACAAGCATCTCCGAAGCAAATTTTGGCGGTTGATGTGTATGGCACAGCAGTCGTGCTTGAGGAGTTTGGAAATATCATCGCGCGTGGAGGTTCCGGTGTGGTCATCGCCTGGGGGCTCTCACAAAGGAACAAAATAAGCTTCTTGCGACCACGCCAGCCGATCAGCTTTTATCGCTTCCGATGCTTCAGCTTGATCAGGTGAAGGATTCCTTGCACGCTTATCAACTTTCAAAACGCGGGAACGCTTTGCGGGTGATGGCGGAAGCCGTCAGATGGGGTAAGCGCGGAGCGCGAATCAATGCGATTAGTCCAGGGATTATTATCACACCCCTCTCGAAAGATGAGCTGACCGGTCCTCGCGGAGAAGGTTACCGTCGCATGATTGGGCTTTGCCCCGCGGGGAGAGCGGGCACGCCTGACGAGGTTGCCAATGTCGCAGCCCTTCTCATGGGTCCGGAAGGTACGTTTATCACGGGAAGCGATTTTCTGATGGATGGCGGAGTTACGTCTTCGTATTTCTTTGGTGAGCTTGCTCCGTGAGGAGCAGCCAGAATGGAGAAAAAAATATGAATAAACAATCGAAAGATAGCAAGAGTGGAAGTACTATCAATATTGATCGTCGGAAATTTATTATTTCTGTAGCTGCGTTAGCAGCGGCGTCGATGCTCCCAAGTATAGGGTAAAGGGGATAGTGTGAAGTCATTTTAATAAAAAAGCAATCAAAGTAAGAGGTAATGGAGTAAATCATGAGCACAAACGATCTTAGCAATAGTGTAATTTTTCCCATTGGGGAAATATTTGAAAGCGAGAATTTTAACGGAACGGTATGGCTTCATATGCTAACAACCGGCCAGGGAACTTCACGCAGGAGATGCTGTCGAGATTTCTGCCGATGTTAAGCACTGGCACGGTGCTGCAAGGGATAGTTTGTTTGTACACCTTGCAGTTGAGGTGAATCCCGAAAAAGATCCGGTAACATGGTTGGAGCATGTATCGGACGAAGATTACAATAAATTGAAGTAAGGAGGAATTCCTATGTCTATCAGTGAAACAGCACAGAAGAATCATGAGGAACTGTTCCCAAATCATAAATCAACATTAAAAATAACAGATCCTGAACTGATAGAAGTATTCGACAATTTTGCTTTTGACGAAGTGCTTAGGTATGGAAACTTGAATGCCAGAACAAGGTTAATGGTTATCTTGGGATCAATGATTGCAAGCCAGGCTTTAGGCGAATATAAAGTGATGCTCGGTGGCGCGCTGAATGTAGGTGTAACTCCGATTGAAGTGAAAGAAATTGTATATCAGGCTGTGCCTTATGTTGGAATTGCAAAAGTACTTGATTTTATCCATGTCACAAATGAAATATTGGAAAGCAAGGGAATAAAGCTGCCATTAGAAGGACAATCTACCACTTCACCGGAAACACGATTTGAAAAAGGATTGGAATTACAAAAATCAATTTTTGGAGAAATGATTGATAAAATGTATAAGGAATCACCGGCAAATCAGCTTCATATTCAAAAATATTTATCGGCTAATTGTTTTGGTGATTATTTGACAAGAAAAGGATTAGACATAAAAACAAGAGAACTTTTAACGTTTTCCATGATCTTATCTTTGGGTGGATGTGAGCCACAGTTAAAAGGGCATATACAAGGCAATATAAATGTTGGAAATGATAAAGAAATATTACTTAGTACTGTTACTCAATTATTACCTTATGTGGGTTATCCAAGAACATTAAATGCGATAAGATGTATAAATGAAGCAGGGTGACCGCTGAGCAAGTGAGGATATATGACGCCCCAACCGACTCACGACAACCCTGAACAAAAATACGAGGTCACGCCGCTGGAGCTCGTCTTCGATGGAGAAGGCGTGAATCATTGCCGCTGCTAAATCACATTTGTTACAAGCGGGATAAAACAGTTCTCCAAAGCCGAAACTACCGCGAATTTCAGGAAAGACATCTCCCCTTATGAGAGTCCTGCCGTTGAGACTTCCCGAAAAGTTTGCCCAAGCGTATCAGAATGAGATCAGGTCTATATTTGAGTTTTCGGAATTCTTCTGCTCTCTGGATCAAGAAATGATTTCCTTTTGTTTCTTATTTTGTCCTGACTTTTACGATTTGGGCGCTTCAGGACCGGCCCTTTTCATAAATTCAATCCAGATGGGCAGCGCGGCCTGCGCTCCCGTCTCTTTGTTCCCGATAGGTTTATGGTTGTCCCTTCCTACCCAGACCCCGACGGCCAGGCTGTCGTCGAACCCTATGAACCAGGCGTCGGTAAAATCGTTTGTGGTCCCGGTCTTTCCGTAGACCGGCCTCCCCAGTTCCTTTGCCTTGACCCCGGTCCCTTCCCGGACAACGGCCCCGAGAAGGACCTTCAGCTTTTCGACAGTGTCTTCGCTAAGTACCTCCTCGAAGTGGGGGTATAACTCTTCGATCACGATCCCGTCCCTGTTCTCTATTCGTTCATAGGGTATCAGGCTCATCTTTTTTCCTGTTGCAAACCCGCAGTAGGCACCGACCATCTCGGCCAGGGTGACGTCGGAAGCGCCCAATGCAATAGGAAGGTAGGGCTGGAGTTCACTCGTAATCCCGAGTTTTTTTGCAGTATCGATGATATTGTCTATCCCCACCCTGCCCGCGAGCCTCACCGTCGCGGCATTCAGCGATTTTGCGAGGGCGGTCTTGAGCGTGACTCTGCCGTGATATTTCCCGTCATAGTTCTTTGGAGACCACTTCTGCCCGGGACGTGCCCCTCTGAAAGAGATCGGCGCATCTGCGATGACATCTTCCGGCGTCATGCCATTTTCGAGTGCGGTGCAATATACGAAGGGCTTGAATGCGGAACCCGGCTGTCTCAACGCCTGGGTGGACCTGTTGAACTGGTTCTGCCAAAAATCGAAGCCGCCGACCATAGCCTTTATATGCCCGGTGCGGATGTCGATCGCGATGAGCGACGCCTGAATGCCGGGTTTGACCCTTTTTTCGACATTCTTCACGCCCCTTCCGAGGGCCTCTTCCGCAATATGCTGCATGGATGAGTCGATCGTGGAGCGGACCCTGTATCCGGACGTATAGATCTCGGTGCCGTATTTGTGTTCCAGCTGCTGTCTCAAGATCTCTACGAAATAAGGCGCCTCGTATTTCCTGTAATGAGGTGAAGAGGGGATCGGCTCCCGCAGCGCACTTTCGTACTGGTCGCTGGTTATGAACTTGTGTTTCAGCATGATGTTCAATACGGAAGCGCGGCGGTCCTTCGACTTCTCGGGGTTTCTGAAAGGCGAATATTGAGAGGGCGCCTTCGGCAGCGTTGCGAGGAGAGCACCCTCCGCGACGGACAATTCCGTAACGGATTTCCCGAAGTATGCCTGAGAGGCCGCTTCGATACCGAAGGCCCTTGTTCCGAAATATGCCTGATTGAGATATATGCCGAGGATCTCGTCTTTTGTATAACGTTTCTCGATCTGAAGCGAGATCACCGCCTCTTTGATTTTTCTCGTGAGGGATTTTTCCGGTTTTAAAAAGAGCATTTTTGCAAGCTGCTGAGTGATCGTGCTGCCCCCCTGGACCATTCCGCCCGCCCTGACATCGTGCACCATCGCCCTGACTATTCCGATGAAGTCGACTCCCGGATGGCTGTAAAAGCGGACGTCCTCGATTGCGATGAATGCCTTCTTGACATGGTCGGGTATCCTGTAGTGCGGGACGAATGTCCGGCGTTCGTAATAAAATTCAGCCAGGATTTTGCCGTCGCTTGAATAGACTTTGGACGACTCTGCCGGAACATATTCTTCGATGGCGTTGACCCTGGGGAGATCGGAAAGTGCCCAATAGAGAAACCCCCCGGCGGCGCCAAAAAGTGCGCAGACGAAGACAAAGGCATAAATGAATTTTCTCGAGAGGGCCTTCCCTTCGGCCTTTTCAAGCTCCCGATCAAGATTAGACATATGCTTTTATTATACAGGAGATGACCCGGGTGATGGGTAAGCGGGGAAATTCGGGGAAGACCATTATAGAAAGACTAGAAATACTCCCCGATAAACCTCAACGTTTCTTTTTTAACAATCTCCTGGCACGGCCGGCAATGTTTTCCGCGGTGAATCCGAACTTCTCGAAAAGCACCTTTGCAGGGGCCGAGGCCCCGAAACGGTCGATGCCGATGATATCACCTTTCAGGCCGACGTATTTATGCCAGCCGAGTGTTGCCCCGGCCTCGACCGCAAGCCTCGCTTCGACAAAAGGCGGCAGGACCTTATTCCTGTATGCTTCTGGCTGCGCATCGAAGAACTCGAAACAGGCCATATTGACGACCCTCGCCTTCACACCCTCTTTTCTCAAAGACTCGGCGGCAACGAGCGCAAGGTGTATTTCGGCACCCGAGGCAAGAAGGATGATATCAGGGCCCCCCTTGGAATCAGAAAGTATATAGCCGCCTTTCAGGAGACCTTCGGCCGCTGCGTATTTCTTCCTGTCGAGCACAGGGAGGTTCTGCCTGCTGAGGATGAGCGCGTGGGGCCTGCCTGTGTCGGTGATCGCAGCTTTCCAGGCCGCGGCTGTTTCGTTTGCGTCCGCCGGTCTTATGACCGCCAGGTTCGGCATCGCGCGAAGGCTCGTAAGATGCTCTATCGGCTGGTGCGTCGGTCCGTCTTCTCCGAGGCCTATCGAATCGTGTGTGAGCACGTATACCACATGCTGTTTCATGAGTGCTGAGAGCCTTATCGCGGGCTTCATGTAATCGGCGAAAACAAAGAACGTGCCGCCGTAAGGTATGAGCATCTTGCTCAGCGCCATACCGTTCAACGCAGCTCCCATCGCGTGCTCCCTCACGCCGAAGTGTATGTTCCTGCCGTGCTTGACGATGCCCATATCAGGGTATTTCTTCAGGTATGTATTATTGGAGGGCGCGAGGTCCGCGGACCCTCCAATGAGCTGGGGCAGCGCATCGGCGATCGCGTTCAACACCTTGCCTGAGGCGCTTCTTGTTGCAACCGGTCCGTCGGCGGGCTTGAATACGGGCACCCTTTTCTCCCATCCGGACGGAAGCTTGCCCTCCGAAAGGTCATCCCATTTTTTGCCGGGTTCGGGATATTTTTTTGCGTATTTCCTGATGAGAGCATTCCATGCATTCTCCTCGCTCTTCCCCTTCCGCACTGACTTCTTTAAATGAGACGCGACTGCCGCCGGTATACAGAATTTTTTGTTTGGAGGACAGCAGAGGTTTTTCTTTGTCAGACAGAGTTCTTCTTCACCGAGTGGAGAGCCGTGGACGTCAGGGGTGTCCTGCTTGTTCGGGCTGCCGAACCCGATATTCGTCCTCACCATGACGAGCGAAGGTCTCCCCTTTTCCTTCTTCGCCTTTTTTATCGCATCTTCGATCTGTCTGACGTCGTTGCCGCCCGCCCGGAGGACCTGCCAGCCGTAAGCTGCGAACCTCTTTGCCACATCCTCAGTGAAGGCGAGGTCGGTGCGACCCTCTATCGTGATCTTATTATCAGAGTACAGGTAAACGATCTTGCCGAGTTTCAGATGTCCGGCAAGAGACGCGGCCTCCGAAGCGACGCCTTCCATCAAGTCTCCGTCGGATACGATGCCGTAGATGTGGTAATCGACGACGGGGAACCCCGGCTTGTTGAACATCCCGGAGAGGTATTTCTCCGCCATAGCCATGCCGACGCCGGTTGCGAACCCCTGTCCGAGCGGGCCGGTTGTGGTCTCTATTCCGCATTCAGGCGCGTATTCCGGATGGCCGGGCGTTTTACTTTCCCATTGTCTGAAGTTCTTGATGTCATCGAGGGAGAGGTCATAACCGGTGAGGTGGAGGAGGCTGTAGAGAAGAGCGGAACCATGACCGGCCGAAAGAACGAACCTGTCGCGGTTATGCCAGAAGGGGTTTTTCGGGTTGTGCTTCATGAACTTCGACCAGAGCGTATATGCCATGGGCGCATCGCCCATCGGCATGCCCGGATGTCCCGAGTTCGCCTTCTGCACGGCATCGGCCGCGAGCATTCTTATCGTGTTGATAGAGAGTTCGTCAATGTTGGTCTTCTTCACTTCGTCGCCTCCAGTACCTCATAATTAATCACTGATTCTTTATCGATATTCCTGCTTTCGGGCAGATTATATTAACACAACCAACAGCATCATTTCATAGGGCATGTATGGACAGTATTTCGGCTGCAAAGACACGATATGTTCCCTCTCAGGGGACCCTGAACCGTTCATTTTTTTTCTCCAGGAACCCTTCCTTGACGAGACATGCGAGTATCCCATCGATATCGCCGGCGTATCCGGAGACCCTTTTTTTTATTTGATTTTTTGACATAGCCGACGACCCTATCAGTGCCCTGAGTATTGCCCCTCTCACTTGCCTTGCAGACCCTTTGAAGGGAGACTGCTTCCGGTAACCGGCAGACCTCCTGTTGGGGTTTTCGACTTCAGCCTTCAATTTGACGCCATAGTCCATGAGCGCGTAATACCATTGACGGGGATCTTTGGCGTCCATGGTTTTTTCCAGGATTGGGATTATCTCCTCGTCCCCGATACCCTGTCTGTCCTGGAAAAAGAAATGGATATATACCCTTCTGATGTTCGTCTCGACAAAGAGGGAGGGCCTGCCGGTCACGAAGGTGTAGATCGCGGGCGCTGAATATTTCCCGATGCCCGGAAGTGTAATGAGGACCTCAGGATCTGAGGGGAGACTGCCCCCATACTGTTCCACCACCGTTTCTGCAATCTTTTTTAGTGAAATAGCCCGTCTGTTGTAGCCAAGTCCCTTCCATGCATTCAAGATGTCTGAAATGGGGGCCTCTGCCAGGGCCGCAAAATCAGGGAAGGCCTTGATGAAAAGCCTGTATTTATCGAGTACCCGCCCTACCTGTGTCTGCTGGAGCATGATCTCGGAAACAAGTATCCTGTAGGGATTTCTGGTTTTCCGCCATGGGAGCGGACGTCCCTCCCGCAGGTAGTGGTCATAGATCATTTTTCTGAAGCGGGAGATCGAACGGACCGAGACGCCCTCGTGCATGAAGATGGCTTTGAACTCGATCCCGAGGTTTCTTCCCTTTTTCATGGTGCACATTTAAGATAAAAGTGCAACGCCAAAAAATCAAATGGGGGCTTATCATGGTCAAAGTAGTCGCAGGAGTGATCGAAAGAGACGGGAAGGTCCTTATTGTCAGGAGGATGAAGGGAGACAAGCTCGGCAACAAATGGGAGTTTCCCGGGGGCAAGCTGGAGAGCGGAGAAACCCCAGAAGAGGCCCTCAGGCGCGAGTTGCGCGAAGAGCTTGACATCGAAACGGAGGTCGGGGCTTTCATCTGCTCCAGCAGCTATGAGTATCCGCATATCACGGTGGAACTGCTTGCTTACCGCGTAAGGCTTCTTTCGGGAGAGATCACCCTTCACGTGCATGATGCCTCTGCGTGGGTCGCACCCGAGCGACTTGACACTTTCGATTTTCCGGCCGCGAATAAGGCGATTATCGAAGAACTCAGAAAGAAAGGAGGATACGCGTGACGCCTTGTAGCCTGATGACTCTTCCGATATTGACAGAAACCTGTCATTCCGGAATGCTTCGGGCAGTGACAACTTCAAAAGAAACTCGTACCCCGATGTACTTCCTCCGCAGCTAAGTAGTGTATATATATTTTTAAGTGTCACCGGCGAACTGCCTGTAAGTAAAGGCTCTATGATAGTGTAAGTTTTTATCGGTAAACAACTATAGGGAATTCCAGGATCGTACGTAAAAACCTGTAGCAAGCAGGTTGAGCATAATTCGAATACTTTATAACGTGTCTATCTTGAAACTCATATATCCCTCAAGTACGGTGAATTCTATTTGCACTCCGGTAAATCCGGGCGAATATTGAGTCGGGGACGGTACAGCGACCCAACTGATCTCTTCAAGGAAAGCCTTTAATTCAGGTGACGCGGAATCGACGTGTACCTCACTCAAAATACCGTCCGATCCAAACTTTAAACTGACGATGGCGGTGCCGCCGTAAAAATGTCGTTTATTAACCTTGAAGGCCTCACCTAAGAGTTCATTTACTCTGGCCCCGGCCTTCTGCTCGAAGATTTTTTTATGCATAATGATGAATTGGTAATAGGCTTCCAGACTGGAGAACCCCCCTGTCCGAGCGGAAGGTTTTTCAACATTTTTAATTTTCGTCGAGTCGGGACTAGCTTCGACTTTCTTTCCGGGCTCGGGCGTTTCTTTTGACTCCTCGGGCAGACTGTTTACTGCTTGATTGGACAAGCTTCCCTCCTCGCTGGGCGGCGGGCTCGCAGTCAGGGACGGTTCGTCTGTAGAGTCGATCCCCGCATCGGGCAGATTTTCTTCCCTAGTAAGATCAACTGAGACGATGTTCTGGCGGTCCATGGATAAGCCGGTTATATAACTTGATGCAGCGGCCATGAGCAAAAATAGAATTAGATGAAAGAAAGAAGATGATATTATTGATTCTTTTAGATTCATGACCAATTTTATTATTATAACCGATACACCTGCCGATGTTATGCCTTGGCCGTGCCGGCTTGACCGACGTTTTCGGGGACGTTGATGCAAACTTGAAACGCCGAGGAACTGAGGGTCAGGTCTATATTGTTAACATTTTGTTGTTCCTTCGGGGGCGCATAAAATTTTGACTTAGCCTTCTTTATAATTTTATGCTTATACATGTCCGGCAAATGGATAGAACTGCTTGTGACGTATGACTCTCTCGAGGCGGAGATGATAAAGGACCTCCTCGAAAGCGGCGGCATAGGAGTGGAGATAAGGTCTGCAAAGGTAACGCCCTATCCGGTGAATATCGGGAAGATGGGAGAAGTGAAGGTGCTTGTAAAGGAAGAGGACAGGGCCACGGCCGAGGAGATGCTGAGGGACCGGCAGGATAATCCGGCCGCAGGAGAACGAGATGACAGTAGCGAACCTGGATGAACTGAAAAAAAAGATATTCTTCGACATGCTCGACCTCATCGGCAGGGTCTTTATCCTTGCACACTTTTCTCCGGACGTCGTCATCGGCAACCGGGGGTTTTTGCCGGAGGAGAAGGAAAAGGGGATGGTCCTTGTGTTCAACAGAAGGATGAATTTCGAATGGGACGCAGAGGGGATTTCGGCAAAACTCGTTTTCGGTCCCGCCACGCATGAGTGTTTTATTCCGCATGACGCCATCGTTTCGGTTTTTTCTCCCGAACTCTCGGCCCAGTTTTCCATTTCCCCCGGACCGGTCTCGCAGGTCAAAGAAGAGGGCCATTCAAAGAAGCGGCCGTCCAGGCCGCGCGAAAAGACGGCAAAGCCATCCCATAATAAAGTCGTCCGGGTCGATTTTAATAAAAAAAGTAAGTAGTGAATAACGTAGGGGCATATGGCCATGCGCCCTTATTTCAGGACGACCAGCGGGGCCGTCAAAAATTTTTTGTCAGGCCGCGTTCCGTGGATTACCCTTTCTCAGGCATTTAAGATAAGGTAACTGGGGCGCGGGGCGAAGCCCCGAACTCGCTGATGAAACCTTGCAATCGGCAATCTGTGAGTGCTAAACTTTTAAATCCAATTTTTTCCCGGAGGTCTTTTTGGAGCCTTATAGTTTAGGCATCTTTGAACTTCAGCGCTTGCTCGAAAAGAAAGAAATTTCGGCGGCAGAGGTCGTATCTTCGGTCTATGGAAGGATAGACGCCGTCGAAGAAAAGATACAGGCATATGTAACTCTCACGCGGGATGAAGCATATGAGACGGCTGCTGCAGCGGACAGGGACAGGGCCGCAGGCGGGACCGGGGCACTCATGGGGGTCCCCATGGCCATCAAGGACAATATGTGCACGAAGGGGATAAAGACTACATGCTCTTCGAAGATCCTGCAGAACTTCGTGCCTCCCTACGAAAGTACTGTTACCGCAAAGTTGATAAAAAACGGATATGTGCTTGCGGGCAAGACTAACCTCGACGAGTTTGCGATGGGATCGTCGACGGAGAATTCCGGATTTCATACGACGAGGAACCCGTGGGACACCGGAAGGATACCGGGCGGATCGAGCGGCGGTTCGGCGGCCGCGGTGGCGGCGGATGAATGCGCTGCGGCCCTCGGCTCGGACACCGGCGGGTCTATAAGGCTCCCTGCTTCGTTCTGCGGCGTTGTCGGTCTTAAACCCACCTATGGCCGTGTCTCAAGGTATGGACTAGTCGCATTCGCCTCCTCCTTAGACCAAATAGGCCCCATCACTAAGAACGTAAGAGACTGCGCAATAATGTTGAACGCCATCTCAGGACGTGATCTCAGAGATTCAACCTCAGCACCGATAGAAGTTCCTGATTTCACTAAAGTTTTGGGACAAGATATCAAGGGATTGAAGATCGGCATTCCGCAGGAATATTTTGTCGAGGGCATGGATAAGGACGTTGAAGGGACGGTCAAGGCTGCCATCAAACAGCTTGAGTCCCTCGGCGCATTACCAGTCGAGATATCGCTGCCCCATACCGAGTATGCCATCGCTACTTATTATCTCCTTGCCACGGCTGAGGCATCTTCGAACCTTGCCAGATACGACGGAGTTAAATACGGGTTCAGGACAGAGGGTAAGGACCTGCTCGACATGTACATGAAGTCAAGGGCGCAGGGATTCGGTCCGGAGGTAAAGAGGAGGATCATACTCGGCACTTACGCGCTTTCATCGGGTTATTACGACGCATATTACAAAAAGGCGCAGCAGGTGAGGACGCTCATCAAGAACGATTTCGAAAATGCGTTTAAGAAAGTCGACGTCATCGTGACCCCCACTTCTCCCACCGCCGCCTTCAGGCTCGGCGAAAAGACTGCGGACCCTCTCCAGATGTATCTTGCCGACATCTTCACGATATCGGTAAACCTCGCCGGCGTCCCGGGCATTTCGGTCCCCTGTGGTTTCACATCCGGTAATCTGCCTATAGGACTTCAACTGATCGGGAGGCACTTCGACGAAGAGACATTATTGAAGGCGTCGTTTGCCTACGAACAGTCTACAGACTGGCATAAAAGGAAGCCGGTTCTGTGAAATACGAAGCGGTAATAGGACTTGAAGTCCACGCCCAGATGCTGACGGAAACCAAGGTATTCTGCGGATGTTCGACGAAATTCGGCTCGGGGCCGAACACGCAGACATGCGAGATCTGTATAGGGATGCCCGGTGTCCTTCCCGTCCTGAACAAAAAGGCGCTTGAATTTGCGATAAGGACCGGGCTGGCGACGAACTGCACCATATCCTCTTACAGCCGTTTTGCCCGGAAGAACTATTTCTATCCGGACCTCCCTAAGGGCTATCAGATAAGCCAGTACGAACACCCGATCTGCGAGCTAGGATTTATCGACGTTGTGGTGGACGGCGAGACCAGAAGGATAGGCATTACAAGGATCCATATGGAGGAGGACGCAGGCAAGAACATCCACGAAGGCGGCGGCAACTACAGTTTCGTTGATCTGAACAGGGCTGGCGTGCCTTTGATGGAGATAGTCTCGGAACCCGACATACGCAGTCCTAAAGAGGCGTCTGAGTATATGAAGAAACTCAGGGCTATCCTGAGGTACCTCGGTGTATGCGACGGCAACATGGAAGAGGGCTCACTGAGGTGCGACGCGAACGTATCGGTCAGACCCGTCGGCCAAAAGGAATTCGGCACACGCGCAGAGGTGAAGAACATCAATTCTTTCAGGTTCGTCGAAAAAGCGGTCGAATACGAGATAAAGAGGCAGATAAAGGTGGTGGAGGAGGGCGGCAAGATCGTGCAGGAGACGAGACTATGGGATTCGGCCAGGGGCATCACCGAATCGATGCGCTCGAAGGAGGAGGCCCATGACTACAGGTATTTTCCGGAGCCGGACCTGGTCCCTATCATCGCCGAGAGAAAATGGATCGACGAGATAAGGGCCGGGCTTCCGGAACTTCCCGATGCGAGGAAGGGACGTTTCGTGTCGGAGTACGGTATACCCGAATATGACGCAGACCTTCTCACGGCGGAGAAGACGGTCGCCGCTTGGTTCGAGGATGCGGTAAAGGCCGGCGGCCAGGCGAAGGCGGTATCCAACTGGATGATGGGCGATCTTATGCGGCTTCTTAACGAGGAAAATACGTCTCTGGAAGAGTGCCCGATGAAGCCCGCGCAATTGGCGGAGATGCTGAAACTCGTTGATAAAGGGACGATCAGCGGAAAGATCGCAAAGACGGTATTTGAAGAAATGTACAGGACGGGAAAGGACGCAGGGGAGATCGTAAAAGAAAAGGGCCTTGTACAGATCAGCGATGAATCCGAGATCGAAAAGGCGGTCGACGAAGTGATAGCCGGACATCCGCAGGAGGCCGGGAGGTTCAGGTCTGGAGACGAGAAACTTTTGGGGTTCTTCGTCGGCCAGGTGATGAAGACGACCAAGGGGAAGGCCAACCCTAAGATGCTGAACGAGCTGCTCAAGAAAAAACTTGGCTAACCCACATTATTAATTAACTATGGTTAAGAGTAAGGCGAAACCGTTCGAATACCATATCATGCCTTATTCTGGAATGATTTGTATTAAATTGTGAATTATGCTGGCTAAGAGGGCACTCATGGAAAAAATAATCGTCGAAACTAATCTGCCGGACATAAAGCTCCTCAGAAGGGGCAAGGTCAGGGACGTGTATGAAGTCGGGGAGCACCTCCTTATTATCGCCACAGACCGCATTTCCGCCTTTGACGTGGTGCTGCCCAACGGCGTCGCGGGGAAGGGGAAGGTCCTGACGCAGATATCGCTTTACTGGTTCAGCCGGGTGAAGGACATAATCGAAAACCATATCGTTGCAACCGAGGTGAAGGAGTACCCGTCATTGCTGCACAAATACCGGGATGTCCTTGAAGGCAGGAGCATGCTCGTAAAGAAGGCCGGACCGATGCCGGTTGAATGCATTATACGGGGCTATTTGTCGGGCTCGGGGTGGAAGGAATACAAGGAAAAGGGTACGGTCTGCGGTATATCGCTGCCGCAGGGCCTTGTAGAGTCGTCGCGGCTTGAAGAGCCGATATTTACACCGAGCACTAAGGCCGAAGAGGGACATGACGTCAATATCAGCTTCGATAAGATGAAGGATATAGTCGGCGATGAGACGGCGGGGAGACTGAAGGACGCAAGCCTCAGGATTTACACGAGGGCCAGAGATATCGCGGAGAAGAAAGGCATTATCATCGCAGATACCAAATTCGAATTCGGCATGTATGACGGCGGACTCATACTCATAGACGAAGTGCTCACGCCGGATTCGTCGCGGTTCTGGTCTATGAAGACCTATGAACCGGGGAAGGGGCAGGACAGCTATGATAAGCAGATTATCAGGGACTATCTTCTGACCCTTGATTGGGACCAGACGTATCCGGGGCCCGTCCTTCCCGACCATATTGTCGAAAAGGCGATCGCGAGGTATAAGGAGATTTACCGCATTATCGTCGGATAGCCCTTGCTTAGTGACGGAGGGGTTTGGAGGATTGTCATGGAAAAAAAGATCTTCTATTTTGAAAAAACGGGCAGGGACAATTCAGCAGCGTGTCTTGAGATCGTAACACGGACGCTCGCTGATGGAAAATACGGCCACTTGGTTGTTGCAACCACCACCGGCGCCACGGGGCTGATGTTTTCAGATGCCCTGAAAGGGGGCGGTGTCAACGTTGTTGCCGTTACCCATTCCGCAGGTTTCAAGGGTCCCAACACGTTCGAAATCCCTGATGATCTGCTCACAAAAATCAAGGCGAACGGCGCAAAGATTTATACCGGAACGATACTCACGCATTCGATCGAGACGTCTCTTAATGCGAAATTCAGCGGCATTTACCCGGCGATGATTATCGCGCAGTCATTGAGAAGGTTCGGCGAGGGCGCCAAGGTCTGCTGCGAGATCACTATGATGGCCGCTGATGCAGGGCTAATCCCAGAGGGCGAAGAGGTTATTGCCGTGGCCGGGACGGGTTACGGCGCGGATACGGTCATGGTGCTGAGATCAGCGGCGTCGAAGAGGTTCCTAGAACTGAGGGTGCTTGAGATACTTGCCAAACCGAGGGTTTGACTAAACTCACTCTCTCCCTTGTGCAAGTTTGAGTTGTCGAACTCCATATGCCGCGCTGCCCCATAGTCCGCTGTTTTCGTTTGTAATCAGGAATACGGGTATCTTTTCGAGCAGACCGGCGAGCGTGTCCGAACTCCGGAATTCGGTCTCGAATGCCTTATGGGTGACCAATTCCGGACTTTTGGCGGCCACTCCCCCCGCGATATAAACACCCCCGGAAGAAAGGGTCTCGACGGCGAAGTTCCGGCAGGCCCTTCCATAAAACCTGGCGGCCCATTCGAGTGTCTCAGGCCGTTGGGAAAATCTCTCCGTGACTTCAGCCGGGGCCAGTTTCTCGCCAGAGAGAAAGCGATGGACGTAGCTCAGCCCCATCCCCGACACCACCGTATTACCGGTAATATACCGTTCGCCGCGCTCCTTGAGGAGGAACTCCTGAAATTCATATTCCCGCTTCGACACAAAGGGAAAATTTGTATGGCCTGCCTCGGACGGAACTGCCAAATAGTCGCCTCTGCCGTCGGGGACAAGCGCGGCGTGTCCCAGGCCTGTGCCTGCCCCGATGACGGCCTTCACCGTGTCCCTTTCCGATTCCCCCGGAAGGATCTTCACGGCGGACCTGCCGGCTTCCGTAAGGCAGGAGAATGCCTGGGCGATAAAGTCGTTGATCAGGACGTATTCTCTGAAGCCGAAATCTTTCCCCGAGGAGGAAAGATCGACTTCCCACGGTATTAAAGGAGGCGAACTTCTTACGCTCTGTTCGACGGGTCCTGCGATGCCGATGACGACGATGTCCGCATCCTCGGGTTTGAGGAGCATTCCGGCCGATCGCAGATTGTCCATCAGCTGTGCAAAAGAAGCTGCATCAGCGGTATTCAGCCATTTGATTTCGAGAAGTGTGAGGTTCCACATTTTGTCCGTGCTGAAATGCGCGAAGCGGCTGTGGGTGCCGCCTATGTCCGCCGCGAGGATGTTTTTCATGTTACATCATGCTCGGTGATCGTCTGTAGGGGCAATTCATGAATTGCCCCTACAGCACGAATTGCCCCTTCTTTATGAATGGTTGTGTATGTATCCCTCGATGAGGATATCTTCGCCGATCCTTTTTACGGCAATGTTATTAACCCGATATGCCTCTTCGAGTCTCCGGAATGACCTGCCCCCGACGGCCGGGAATGAGTTTTTTCCGCCGATGATCTTCGGTGCAATAAAGAACATTACCTTGTCGACTACCCCGCTTTCGAGGCAGTACGCATTAAGCGAAGAGCCCCCCTCGACCAGGACCGAGATAATGCTCATTCCGCCAAGCCGTTTCATGAGCCACTTCATGTCGACTTTCTCCCCCCCGTACTCTATGATATGTGCTCCCCTGCTGAGCAATACCCTCTTTTTTTCGCGAATTGCAGTCCCCACGCCGCCCGTCTCTTCCGTCCTTCTCATGGCTATAATCGTCTCGGGGGGGATGCACAACACATTCGAGTCGGGCCTGATCTCAAGGGAGGGGTCTATGATGACACGGGCGGGGTCCCGGTCGTCACCTGTTCTGCAGGTGAGGCGGGGATTGTCGGCCTTTATTGTGCCGATTGCGGTCAGTATCGCATCGACAGAGCCCCGGAGGTCGTGCACTGCCGTCCTCGCCTTTTCGCCCGTGATCCATTTTGATTCGCCTTCAGGGGTCGCTATCTTTCCGTCCAGTGTCATGGCGACCTTCAGGACGACAAAGGGCATCCCGGTTGTTATATATCTAATGTAGAACTCATTGAGTATCGCCGCCTTCTCGCCGAGTACTCCCGAGACAACCTTGATCCCCGCCGTTTGGAGTTCTGCTGCCCCTTTTCCGGATACCCTTGGATTGGGGTCATTCATGGCGATGACGACCTTTTTTATTCCTGACGAGATTATATTCCGGGTACATGGGGGGGTCCTTTTTTCCTTGTGGCAGCAGGGTTCGAGGCTCACGTAAAGAGTTGCGCCCCTCGCCCTTTCCCCGGCCTCTTCTATAACGATCGCCTCAGCGTGGGGGGTCCCCGCCTTTTTGTGGTATCCTTCGGCAATTACCTTGCCGTTTTTCACGAGCACTGCTCCCACCATCGGGTTAGGGCTTGTCATTCCCCTTGCGCGGGCAGCGAGGGCAAGCGCCTTTTTCATATAAAATTCGTCTGTCATCGCGTTAAAGGATACCATAAAATGCTTTACATGTAATAGATTTATCACTAAAATCTAATTACTGCGGTCTATTAGGCAGCCGGAGAATCTGTGATATAATTTCAGAAGGAGGCGGGATGAATATAGTCTTAGAGGCAGTGGCGGCCGTTGTCCTTATCGCTATAGCGGCATATCTTATCCCTTTATTATTAGAGCTGAAGAGGACGGTCGTTTCTCTGAGGAAGACGGCAGAGGAAGACCTCAAGCCAGCCCTTGAGGAACTCAATCTGGTGCTGAAGAGCGTCAGGACGATAACCGACAATGTCGGTGAAGTCACTGAAGATGTGAAGCAGCTTTCCCATTCCGTCGGCGAGATGGGGAAGACGGTCGGTGCGGTGAATGCGATTATCGGGAATGTTGGTGCGACGGCCGCTGTCAAGGCCTTAAGTGTGAAGGCCGGGACCAGGGCCGCGCTCGAATACCTGCTTGCTAATCTACTGAGAAAAGGAGAGAGGAAATGAAGGACGAGGGTTACAGTTCGGGTTCGATGCTGGTATCGTTTCTTTTGGGCGGGGTAGTCGGTGCGGGACTTGCGCTCCTTCTTGCGCCCCAGTCCGGTGACGAGACCAGGAAGAAGATCAGTGATTTTGCGGACGACGTAAAGGACAGGACAACGGACTATGTCGAAAAGACAAAGGGCAAGATCACGTCCTATGTAGACGAGGGCAAGGGACTTTACGAAGAGAAGAAGTCCATCGTGAAATCGGCGATCGAGGCCGGCAAAGAGGCATACGAGAAAGAGAAAGAAAGACTCGCCAAAGAGCGGAATGCATGAGGCTTCTATAGCCGCAAGCCTGCTTGAAATAGTTTCAGGGCAGTGCAGGAAGAGCGGCTACAGCAGGATAGAATCGATACATCTTAAGATCGGCAGGGCGTCGGGCATTATGACGGACGCCCTGATTTTTGCGTTCACCGCGATGAAAGAAGGCTCTCTGGCGGAAGAGGCGGTCCTGCAGATAGAAGAGATCCCGCTATCCGGTCATTGTGATGACTGCAAAAATACCTTTGCCACTAAACAGGAGTATATTTTAAGCTGTCCCTGCTGCGGAGGGAGTTCATTCCGCATGACTGCAGGACGCGAGATGGATGTAATAGATATGGAGGTTTCATGAAGGTAAAGGTCGCAACGAAGATCCTCGAGGCGAATGACAGGATCGCGCTGGAAAACAGAAAGATATTCGACCGCGCAGGCCTGTTCGTGGTCAACCTCATGAGCGGCCCGGGCGCGGGGAAGACTTCGCTGCTGGAAAGAACACTGGCCGGCAGAAAAGACTTGAGGATAGGTGTCGTCGAAGGCGATATAGCCGGCAGCGATGATGCAGAGAGAATCGAGAAATTCGGGGCCCCGGTCGTACAGATCAACACTGGAGGCGCCTGCCATCTTGACGCGAACATGATATCGGATGTGCTGGCAGACCTGCCGCTGGATGAGATCGATGTCCTTTTTATCGAAAATGTCGGCAACCTGGTCTGTCCTGCCGAGTTCAAGGTCGGCGAGGACATGAAGGTGATGCTCCTGAGCATTGCCGAAGGGCATGACAAGCCGCTTAAATATCCCCTTATGTTCCAGGAGTCTTCGGCGCTCATCCTCAACAAGATCGACCTCGTGCCCTATACGGATGTCGATATCGGCAAGATCAGAAAAGACGCCTTGTCCCTTAACCCCGGGCTGCAGATATTCGAGGTCTCATGCAGGACCGGAGAGGGCATCTCTGAATGGATCGACTGGCTCAGGAAACAGACGAAGAAGGGTTAGGAAATAGCGGGGGACACGCGTCCCGTTTAAAGTAAGGAAAACAAAGACGGCATGTCGACGGCCGATCTTGGGGAGCCCGTCAGCGATGAGGGGGAAAGCCTGCTTTCTTGACAAGTATTCTTGCCTTCGGATATCTTTTTACACGAATCAGGCTGATTGAGGAGAGCGTATGGCCAAGGTTAAGATAGGCATTATCGGCGGCTCGGGACTGGACGACCCCCGGCTGATGAAAGACATGAAAGAAAAGAAGGCAAAGACGCCCTATGGGAATCCGTCGTCTGCACTCACAATAGGGAAGATACATGGTGTCGATGCCGTCATACTTGCACGGCACGGCAAGGACCATTCCATTTATCCGACAGGTGTGAATTACCGGGCGAACATCCATGCGCTGAAAAGGGAGGGGTGCACCCACATCCTGGCTACTACGGCAGTGGGGTCCCTGAGGGAGAAGATAAGGCCGGGGGAACTTGTCTTCGTGGACCAGTTCATCGATTTTACCAGACATAGGCCGCTTACTTTTCATGATGAGAAGGTGGTTCATACGCCGATGGCCGAGCCCTTCTGCGGCCATCTCCGCACTTTGCTGACCGACTCTGCAAGACAGCTCGGGTTCAGACATCATAAAAAGGGGACTGTCGTGACGATAGAGGGGCCGAGGTTTTCTACGAAGGCCGAGTCGTTCATGTTCAGGAAACTCGGTGCCGACGTGATCAATATGTCGACCGTTCCCGAGGTCGTGCTTGCGAGGGAGGCCGGGCTTTGTTACCAGACCATCGCGATGTCGACCGATTATGACTGCTGGAAAGAAGGAGAGGAACCGGTGACGTGGGAGATGATACTCTCGATTATGAAAAAGAACGCGGAGAACGTCAAAGAGCTTATAGTAAAGACGATCCCGAAGATAAAAAATACCGAATGCCCATGCAGATGACAGGAGGAAGGCGATGCCGATCAAATCGAAGATAAGGACCATTCCCGACCACCCGAAGAAGGGGATCATGTTCAGGGACATCACGACGCTCATTAAAGACCCCGTGGGATTCAGGCTCGTGATCGACGAGCTGACCCAGAGGTATATAACGGGAGATATACATTTTGATACGATTGTCGGCATAGAATCGAGGGGGTTTATCATCGGGGGGGCGCTCTCCTATACACTGGGGAAAGGATTTGTCCCCGTCAGGAAGGCGGGCAAGCTTCCGGCGGAAAAAATAACCCACGAATACGAACTCGAATACGGGACCGACAAGATCGAGATCCACAAGGACGCGATCCGGGAAGGGATGAAAGTACTCCTCATCGACGACCTCCTCGCAACAGGCGGAACGGCCCTGGCTGCTGCAGCCCTGATCGAGAAACTCGGCGGAGTGGTCTCGGAGATGGCCTTTATCGTCAACCTTCCCGACGTGGGCGGAGAAAAAAGGCTCAAAGAAAAAGGGTATAAGGTCTTTGCCTTGACTGAGTTCGAAGGGGATTGACCATCCCTTGGTCTGTTGGACAGTCCTGACGATTTCCGGAGGCGTCGTTTGAGCGAAAAGCTATTTCCCAAAAAAGGGAGAAATATTTCTCAAAAGAGGATGAAAAATCTTTGATTTCCATGATGCTGGCCGGAACGATTTGATTTTAGTGCTTATTTAAGATGGCACGCATCTTGTATATTGGGGAAATTAATAGAAGTATAAACCAATCTATTAGGGAAGGTGGTGATATCAATGAAGAAGTTTATCGCGATGATCGTTGCAGTTCTTTTCGTATTTGCTATTTCAGCAGTTTCGTTCGCTGCTGATACAACAGCTCCGGCGGCAGCCGACAAGAAGGCAGCTGACAAGGCAGTCTCTACCGACAAGAAGGCAGCTGACGACCAGGCAGCTACTGACAAGATGACTGCAGCTGAGAAGAAGGCAGCCAAGAAGAAGGCAGCAGCTGATAAGAAGGCAGCCAAGAAGAAGGCAGCAGCTGATAAGAAGGCAGCCAAGAAGGCAGCAGCTGAGGAGAAGGCGGCAGCCAAGAAGAAGGCGGCTGAAGACAAGGCAGCTGGCGAAAAGAAAGCCGACGAAAAGAAGTAAGATAAGTGATCGTCTTACCATAAAAGGCAGGGGTTTTACCCCTGCCTTTTTTATGTCATCGTTACTACGGTCACCCCATTGCCCCCCTCCGACTGTTCCCCCTTACGGAATTTCTTTACCAGCGGATGTCCTTCAAGATGTTCCCTTACCGCGCGCGACAGAGCTCCCGTCCCCAACCCATGTATTACGGTCACCTCTGAAAGACCCGCCAGCGACGCATGATTGAGGAACGGCTCAAGCTTAGAGAGGGCCTCTTCGACCCGCATGCCTATCAGCGTAATTTTGGTTGAAACGGATTCATCGCCGCTGTCTGTCATTACCTGGAGAGCATCTTTGCCTATCGGTTTCCCTCGCCTCAAGCCGACATCGGTCATGGGTATCTCTATCTCCTTATCGCCCGCCGCAACCCTTATGCGCTGATATCTGCTGATGATCTTCAGCACCGATGCGTCATAGCCGAGGGACCTCACAAAGACAGTGTCGCCCTCTTTGATATCATCTATCGCAGGCGAGCCCCTGTCAGCTGTATCATATTCCCTGAGTTTTTGAGATATCTGCTTTTGCCTTTCGCCGACTTCCCTGAGTATGCCCCGGCTTTTCGCCTTCTCCCCTTTCTTCATCTCTTCCATGAGAGCATGCATCTGCCTCTTCACCCCGTAGACGATTTCAGATGCCTCGGTGTAGGCCTTTTCGATCGACTCCTTTCTTAGTGCTTCCGCCTCGGAAAGTCTTTGTTCGGTCAACCTCTTTTCTTCGGCCAGGTCGGCCTTCTGCCTTTCGAGTTCCGCAATCCCGGTTTCATAATCCGTTCTCTTCCGGGTAAGGTCGGCGATCAGTGCATCGAACTCGACCTTGACGCCTCCCAGCATCGCCTTTGCGGAAGCTATAATACTTTCGGGGAGTCCGTATCTCTTTGCGGTCTCGAGTGCATGTGACTGTCCTGGCTCGCCTATGCGAAGCCTGTACGTGGGGCTGAGAGATTTTGGATCGAATTCCATGGACGCATTCAGCATGCCTCCTGTCCTATGGACGTAGCCCTTTATGTCGGACAGATGGGTTGTTGCAAAGACGAGCGCCCGGCTTTCCCTCAGTTCCTTCAGCACTGCGCACGCGAGGGCGCCCCCCTCGTCAGGGTCGGTGCCGGTGCCGAGCTCGTCGATGAGGACGAGAGACAGCGGGTCTGCGGTCTTCAGTATCTTCGAAATGTTGGCCACATGTGCAGAAAATGTTGACAGGCTGTTTTCTATAGACTGCTCGTCGCCTATGTCTACCAGCAGCCGATGCACGAGCGGAAAGGCAGATGAGGAGGACGCAGGCACCGGCATCCCCGAAAGCGCCATGACGACCAGGAGGCCGATCGTCTTTATTGCGATGGTCTTGCCTCCTGCGTTCGATCCGGTTATTACCATCACCGTGGTATCGCCCCCAAGACCGACATCGAGGGGGACCACCTCCCGCGGGCCGGCTGTCTTTCTCAGCGCGAGGAGGAGCAGGGGATGGCGCGCTCCCCGGAGGGTGATGCCGCCCGAAGCCAGGACCCGAGGGAGTTCCATCCGCAGTTTGTCGGCCAGGACGGAGATCGCATTCAGGAGGTCGAGATGAACGACGACCGAATATTCCGCGCTGATGCCCTCGGCCGATTCCCGGACCTTTGAGGAAATACTCCTCAGAATGCGTATCTCTTCCGCCTTCTGCTCGGCCACGAGGTTTTCGAGTTCGTTCGTGATCTGGATGACCGCGAGCGGTTCCATAAAGGCGGTCTCCCCCGATTTTGAAACGTCGTGCACAACCCCCGCGACCTGTCCTTTGGAATCCATCCTCACCGGTATGACCCACCTGCCGGACCTTTTCGTAACGAAATTGTCCTGGAGAAAGACAGCTATATGTTCGTCCCTCACCATCTCTTCCAGTTTTTTCGTGATACGCGCCTCAAGTCTCCTTATCCTTTCTCTCAGGTCTGCGAGCAGCGCAGAGGCGCTGTCGAGGATATTCCCCTCTCTGTCGACAGACCTTTTGAGAAGACGAAGCAGGTCTGGAAAGCCTGTGAGTCCGGAGACAAGCTCTTCGAGAAACGGCAGCCCGCCGCTTTCGCGGATCTGCTCCGAGATGCCTTCGGATATTTCCAATACGGGAATAAAACCCGCAAGTTCAATGCCCTCGAGCACCGCCCCTTCCGGTCTGGCCTTGGCGATCAGAGATGATATGTCCGGGAAGTAAGACATCCTGAGAGGCGCACCTTCGTCGGACATCCTCATAATCTCCCGGACGAGGCCCTGTCTGGTGAGTATGTCCTGCATCTCCTCAAACGGGACGATTGCCCGCACGGCTTTTCCTGACGCTTCACTGTGGGTGAACCCTGCGATCAGTTCGAGAAGTTTGCGGAATTCAAGGGAATCGAGAGAGGTCTTATCCATGTGCTTATTCAGTCGGGGCGTGCATGTTATACATCTGTTATTATGCCCTGCCCCTGATCTCTCTTATCCTTCTGATAAGCGATATCCAGAGGTACGCGCCTCCGAGGATCATCGCGAAGGCAGAGAGATGTTTGGCCATCAATCCCGGCAGATGGTCTTTGGCACGCGCATCGGCGAACTCGAAAGCCGAGAAGGTGAGGATCCTGGGCACTGCGCCGGCTGCCAGCCATATAAGCGAGAATGTGACAATCTTCGAAATGCCGGCATATAGTGAAAACATGAATGATCTGATCTCGGGGCTTGAGGTATTCCCGAGCCGTCTGAGTATGACCCACATAATAACACCGCTTGCCATAAGCATCGTCGTAACGATGTCGTGGCAGTAATTGTTTAACGCGAGTAACGCGGCTAAGACCGGGTCCATGGTTTCGTCGAATCAGACTTTCTTCCTGAACATACAGCACATTTTATCCCAGTCCTGCGATGCGGGTCAAGAAAGCCTTGTCTTGGGTAGTGTCTAGACACTACCTTAGTCTTTACCGAAATGCGAATCGAGGTCTGCAAGCGTAAGATATAGAATAACAATAAAAATTACTTATTAGCCTATAGATAAATATTTAGATAACCTCTTATTTTTAAATACAATAAAGTCTTGACAAACTTTTGGCCCTATGCTAATCTTCGTGAGTTTCAAGGCAAAAAATCTCGATATAAAGAGGGATAAGATGCTTGACATACACATTAACTGGCTTTTAATTTTGGCTGCAAATTTTATAGTCCTCATGTTTGTCCTCAATATCATCCTTTATAAACCGCTTCTGAAGATATTCAATGAGAGAGAAGCCTCGACCAAGGGGTTCCTCGATGCCGCAAAGGACATGAATGCCGGCAAAGAGGCTGGCATTGAAAAGATGAACAGGGAGATCGCAGAGGCAAGGAAGAAGGCAAAAGGGGTATTCGAGAACATGAGGAATGAAGGCCTCAGCGCGCAGAAGAAGGCCCTTTCCGAAGCAGAGGCAGCGGCAGCCGGCCTGCTCCAGAAGGCGAGGGAGGAACTGAAGGCCGAGGTCGCAAAGGCAACACAGGCGCTCAGAGGAGACGTAGAGAAATTCTCCGACGAGATCGTCAGGAAGTTGGTAAAGGCATAATGAAAAAAGTTCAGAGCCCAACGGTCTTTAATTACATGCTTTTTACTATTTACTTCTTGCTTCTCACTTCTGCTGCGGTGTTCGCGAATGAAGGCGGAGAAGCTGAGCCCTCGCTCTTCAAGGCCTATCTCTGGCCTGTCATTAATTTCATAATCCTCATAGTCCTTTTGACGTATGCGATGAAGAAGGCGGACATCAAGGGATTTTTCAGGAAGAGGACGGAGCTTATCGAACAGAGTCTGAAGGAGGCTAAGGAAGCGAAGGAACTGGCGCAGAAGGCCCTTGCCGAGGTCGAAGACAGGCTCAAGATGATAGACAAGGAGGTGGAGGAGATCATCGCCTCCGCGAAACTGTCCGGGGAAAAGGAGAAGGGCAGACTTGTCGGAGAGGGCGACAAACTGAAGGAAAAGATCCTGGAGCAGGCAAAGACGAACATAGATTTCGAGGTGAAGCAGGCGAAGGCGACGATAAAGAAAGAGGCCGTCGAGATCGCGATGGAACTCGCTGAAAAGAAACTGAAAGAAAAGCTGACGAAAGAAGAACAGCTGAAGTTGCTTGAAGAATCCGTTGCAAAGATCGAGGGGAAAAATTGAAACCGGTAAAACAGGCAAAGAAATACGCAAAGACATTGATCAGTGTAGTCGGCATCGACGAGATGCCCAAGGCCCTGGCCGAACTCGGCATGGTTGCGGACCTGATGCAAAAGAGCAGGGAGTTCAGCAGCCTTCTCGTTAATCCTGGCTTTACGGACGCAGAGCGGCAAAAGGCGTTCCAGCAGGTTGCCGCGAAGGCGGGCCTGTCTGAAATGGTCGTCAAGTTTATTATGCACCTTACGGGCCTCAAGGTGATTGCGGCCCTCCCGGACATCATCAAGATCGCTGCCGCGCTTTATCTGGAAAAGAAGAAGCGCGCAAAGGCGGTCGTCATGACGCCGGTCGAGGTGAGCAAGAACTACGAGGAGAGGCTGAAGGCGTCTCTCAAAAAGCTGATCAAAAGGGACGTTGACATCGAATATGTGCTCGATCCTTCCCTCCTCGGCGGGGTCCTCGTGAAGGTGGGCAGCACCATGTATGACAGCAGCGTAAAAGGCCAGCTTAGGCTTCTCAAAGATGAGCTTATAAAGGGGTGATCAGATGGAGATTAAAGTAGACGAGATAAGTGAGCTTTTAAGGAAACAGATAACTGACTTTGAAAAGAAGGTCGACGTAAGCGAGGTCGGTACGGTCATCTCCGTAGGTGACGGTATCGCCAGGGTCTACGGCCTCGACAAGTGCATGGCGTCGGAACTTTTAGAGTTCCCCGGCGGCGTTATGGGCATGGCCCTGAACCTGGAAGAAGACAGCGTCGGCGCGGTCCTCTTCGGCGAAGACTCACTTATCCATGAAGGGGACGTGGTGAAGCGTACCGGCAGGATCATGTCGGTCCCCGTAGGCGATGAACTTCGCGGAAGGGTCGTGAACGCCATCGGCCAGCCTATCGACGGCAAAGGCCCCATCAATACCAAGGAACTGAGGATCGTCGACATGGTCGCCCCCGGTATCATCGAAAGGCAGCCGGTCAACCAGCCGCTTCAGACAGGGCTAAAAGCCATCGACTCGATGATCCCGGTCGGAAGGGGACAGAGAGAGCTTATCATCGGCGACCGCCAGACGGGAAAAACCGCAATCGGCATCGATGCTATCATCAACCAAAGGGGCGGGGACGTGACCTGCATCTACGTTGCGATCGGGCAGAAGCGTTCAAACGTCGCCCGCGTCATGAAGACGCTCGAAGAAAACGGCGCCATGGAGCACACGATCATCGTTTCATCTACGGCGAGCGAGCCTGCCCCACTTCAGTATATCGCCCCATATACCGGCTGCGCAATGGGAGAATTTTTCAGGGACAGCGGCAGACATGCCCTGATCATATATGATGACCTTAGCAAACAGGCGACCGCATACAGACAGCTCTCGCTGCTGCTAAGGCGCCCGCCAGGTCGTGAGGCATTCCCCGGAGACGTCTTCTATCTCCATTCGAGACTCCTTGAAAGGGCCGCGAGGGTTTCAGATGCGCTCGGCGGCGGGTCTTTGACGGCACTGCCGATCATCGAGACGCAGGCCGGTGACGTGTCGGGCTACATCCCGACTAACGTTATCTCGATCACGGACGGTCAGATATACCTCGAACCGGAACTCTTCTATGCGGGTGTAAGACCGGCCGTTAACGTCGGACTTTCGGTCAGCCGCGTCGGCGGCGCGGCCCAGACAAAGGCGATGAAACAGGTCGCCGGTACGCTCAGACTCGACCTCGCCCAGTTCAGGGAACTTGCTGCCTTCGCGCAGTTCGGAAGCGACCTCGATAAGTCGACCCTCGCGCAGATCGAAAGAGGGAAGAGGATGGTCGAACTCCTGAAACAGGGCCAGTATGTCCCTATGTCCATGGTCGAACAGGTCACGGTACTCTTTGCCGCGACGCAGGGATACATCGACGACATACCAGTCGAATCCGTAAGGAAATTCGAGGAGGAGATCCTCCGCTATATGAAGGACCGCAAGGCCGATGTCCTGAAGGAACTTGAACAGAAGAAGGCGATCGACGATGAGCTCAAGCCCAAACTGGTCGCGGCGATCGCGGACTTCAAGAAAGGGTTTCAGCCTTAAAGACAGCGAATAGTGAGGAGTGAGGGAAAAGAGAAGAAGCATCACTCATTACCGGTCACGATAAAGGATAAGAAATGGCGACACTGAGAGACATAAAGAGAAGAATAAAAGCGGTACAGAGCACGAGCAAGATCACGAAGGCGATGAAGATGGTCGCCGCTTCCAAGTTCAGAAAGGCCCAGCAGCGGATGTTCGAGATGAGGCCCTATGCCGACAGGATGAATGGCATCCTTTCGAGCCTCGCAAGCAGCGCTGAGGGGGAAATTCACCCGCTTCTTGCGGTGAGACCGAGGAAGAACGTCGAGGTGCTCGTCATGACGAGCGACAGGGGGCTTTGCGGCGCCTTTAATACTAATATACTCAGGGCGGCGACCCGACATACCAATGAGCTGAAAAAGGAAGGGTATGAGGTGGGTATCAGCATTGTCGGGAGAAAGGCCCGTGATTATTATAAGAGACGCGGAATCGAGATGCATAAGGCCTGGACCGGTATCTCCGGCAAGATATCCTATTCGAACGCCCAGGAGATCGCCGCCGAAATAATCGAGAACTACACGAACGAAACGATTGACGAAGTGGTGCTTATATATAACGAGTTCAAGTCTGCTATCGCGCAGCAGGTGGTGGTCCAGAGGCTGCTTCCCCTGGAGCCGATCATGGAGAGCGAAGAGGCGCTCCCTGTATACAATTTCATCTATGAGCCCTCGAAGCAGGAGATTTTCAGCAGGCTTGTGCCGAAGAATGTCGAGATCCAGATTTTCAGGGCGCTCCTTGAATCGCAGGCTTCTGAAGAAGCCGCCAGGATGGCCGCGATGGAAAACGCCACGAGGGCGGCCAATGACATGATCGATGCTCTTTCGCTCCAGTACAACAAGGCGAGACAGGCCACGATTACGAAGGAGCTTATGGATATTGTCGGCGGTGTCGAGGCCCTAAAGGGATAAATGTAATGAATCGTAATATTGAAAATAAATCCGGGGGTAGAGAATGAATACAGGAAAAGTCTCGCAGGTTATCGGTGCAGTTGTGGATCTCGAGTTCGAAGGCAAGATGCCGGAGATACTCAATGCGGTAACGATAGACCAGAAAGGCGATGCCGCAAAGGGCATCCCCGATATCAGGATTACGCTTGAGGTCGCATCACACCTCGGCGACAACAAGGTCAGGACGGTCGCTATGTCCGCCACTGACGGACTGGTCAGGGGAATGCCTGCGGTCGACACGGGCGCGCCGATCACGGTACCCGTGGGAAAGGCCTCACTCGGCAGGATCATGAACGTCATAGGAGAAGGCGTCGATAATCTCGGGCCTATAAACTCCGAAACGAGACTTCCGATACACAGACCGGCCCCGGATTTTGCATCACAGGAGCCTGTTACCCAGATGTTCGAGACAGGTGTTAAGGTCTTCGACCTCCTCGTTCCCTTTGTCAGGGGCGGGAAGATGGGGATGTTCGGCGGCGCGGGCGTCGGCAAGACGGTCGTCATCATGGAGATGATCCATAACATCGCCATGAAGCACGGCGGCGTCTCGGTCTTCGCGGGAGTCGGCGAGAGGACCAGAGAGGGGAACGACCTCTACGGCGAAATGAAGCACTCCGGCGTTCTCGAAAAAGTCGCGCTCGTCTACGGTCAGATGAACGAGCCCCCCGGAGCAAGGGCGAGGGTTGCGCTCACGGCCCTTACATGTGCAGAGTACTTTAGAGACGAGGGGCAGGACGTTCTGATCTTTATCGACAACATTTTCAGATATACGCTTGCCGGAGCCGAACTCTCGGCACTCCTTGGCAGAATGCCTTCCGCCGTCGGATATCAGCCCACGCTCGGTACCGACATGGGTATCCTCCAGGAGAGGATCACGACCACGAAGAAGGGCGCTATCACGTCGATGCAGGCGATCTACGTCCCTGCCGATGACCTTACAGACCCTGCGGTCGCAACGGCATTTACGCACCTTGACGGTACAGTCGTTCTTTCGAGGCAGATCTCGGAACTCGGCATTTACCCTGCGGTTGACCCTCTTGATTCCACCTCCCGGATACTCGATCCCAAGATCATCGGGGACGAGCACTATGCGGTCTCAAGAAGCGTCCAGAAGATCCTCCAGAGATATAAAGAGCTGCAGGATATTATCGCGATCCTCGGTATGGAAGAGCTCTCCGAAGACGACAAGCTGATCGTCTCCAGGGCGAGGAAGATACAGAGGTTCCTCAGCCAGCCGTTCCATGTCGCAGAGGTATTTACCGGAAGGCCTGGCAAATACGTAAAGATCGCTGACACGATCAAGGGTTTCAAGGCGATTTGCGACGGACAATACGACGATGTTCCCGAGCAGGCGTTCTACATGGCCGGAGGGATCGAAGAGGTCGAAGATAACGCAAGAAAACTCGGCTGGTCGAGGTAAACGATGGCAGAGGGAAAAATCCTTCTCGAAATAGTGACACCGCAGGGTCTGGTCTTCAGCGACGAGGTCGACGAAGTCACCGCTGCAGGAAGCGAAGGTGAATTCGGGGTCCTTCCCGGTCACGTGCCCTTTGTCACGACCCTCAAGATAGGCATACTCACCTGCAAGAAAGGGAACGAATCGAAGTACTTCTTCGTGAGCTGGGGCTATGCGGAGGTCGGCCACGAAAAGGTGATGATCCTTGCCGACAGCGCCGAGAAGTCCGAGGAGATCGATCTCGATCGGGCCATGGCAGCCAGGAAGAGGGCTGAAGAGAGACTGAAACACGCCGAGAACGTCGACTTCGCAAGGGCCGAGTCAGCGCTCGAACGGGCTGTCACAAGGGCCCAGATTGTAGAAATAAGAAGAGTCAAATAGATTTCGGGAAGTACAAAGATTAACGGAGGGTTTGCGGAGATTATCTGCAGACCCTTTTTTGTGCTGATAATGTAGTGCAGCAAATAAACAGCAAAGAGCGTCATTCCCGCGTCCGCACACAGGCGGATCCGCTCTCCTCGGCGAGTCGCCCGTGGCGACCGGGGAGGAAAGGCGGGAATCCAGGAATGCACTGGATTCCGGGTCAAGCCCGGAATGACAACGAATTATATATAACTTAGATGTACTGAGGTCTATGACCCAGTTACTTCATTATTCGATGCCCCCCTACCTTAGTAGGATTGATATCTTTATCTAAAAACCGCACAGTATTCGGCGATAAGATAAATGAAGGTTCTCTAAAAAAAGAACGGTCTAACATTGTTACTGTTACGAGAACGTTAATATGCTTATAAGAGGCATTTATCTATGTTTTTTCTCTGGACAGTAGCGGTTTGAATAGAATATACTTGAAAAAATTAAAATTTGGCAGGACTGAAAAGACAGCTTTAAAAATAGATTTAAAAAGTCTCGAAAATACTTTCGGAGGATTCGGAGATATGTCTTTCAGCAGGACCGCATTAATTTTGTTCTTGATCTTCATCTTATCACCTTTCTCTACTCCCGCCTTTGCGATGTCGGAAGAAGAAAAGACTTTTCTGAGTATGTATTTTAAGGACGAGGAGCTGGAGATCATTTCTGCAACGAGGAGCCTTAAGTCTATAACTCGCATTGCGGAGAATATCGAGGTTGTGACAAAAGAAGATATTGAATTGATGAACGCGCATACGCTTGCGGACGTACTGAATACGGTCAACGGTGTACAGGTTTTTCCCTTCGGAAACGCACCCGGAGACGCTGCGCAGGTATTCATCCAAGGTTCGGCATCAAAGCATGTTGCGGTGTTTGTCGACGGCGTTTCGATGAATACCTTAAGCGGCCTAACTGCCGATGTCGGCGCTATACCTGTCCAGTTTGTGGAAAAGATCGAGATCATCAAGGGACCGGCCTCTTCGGCTTGGGGTTCGTCTTTGGGAGGCGTGATCAACATTATTACGAAGGCCGGCATGGCAGATAAAACAAAGGGGATGCTTTCTGCGTCATACGGCGAACATAATACAGGTGATTTCAGGGCAGAGGCTTCGGGCGGAGAAGGGAAACTAGGGTATTATTTCACTGTTGGCCGTCTTCAGACAGATGGCTTCAGGCCTGGCAATGACTCTAACGGACATAACTTCTATACTAAATTGTCCTATGAAATTTCAAAGGATACTCAGCTACTGTTTACCACGTTTTACACAAGCATCGCACATCGGGAGCTCGAAATAGACCCCGACATATTTAGTGATAAGTTCAGGAATATGTTCATGACACTTGCGATGAATTCTTCATTGAGCAGAGAACTGAACCTGCAGTTGTCCCTAAGGTATCATCAGGACATATTCGATTCTTTTACCGATGATACTCCGGATTTCTTTGATAAGGATGATACCTATGGCGGAAGCGCGAAGATGACGTGGCGGCATGAAAACCATGCTATTGTTGCAGGCCTGGATTATGATAATCAACGCCTGGCTTCGAGCGCCATCGGACAAGTACTGCGGTTTACTAGGTGGGCAGTCTATGCCAATGACACCATCACCCTCGGCAAATTCGCCGTGACGCCGGGCGTGCGATACGATTACACCGGCATTGCAGGTTATTTCCTTAGTCCGAGTCTCGGCATAACGTATCAGGTCGCAGACAATGCCATTTTGAGGGCCTATGCAGCACGGGGGTTCAGCAGCATCGAACCCCAAATCTCGAGGGCGGACTTCGGTAGTTTCATCCATAATCCCGATATAAAGCCGGAGAAGGTGTGGTCTTTTCAACTCGGCGGAGAGGCTGGTCTTACAAAGTATCTCTGGCTGAAGGTCTCCGGGTTCAGGCATGAGATAAGGGACGCTGAACAGGACGTCGATCTACCGGGAGGGTTCTTTACAACGGTGAATGCGGCGCGGCAGAGGAGGCAGGGAGTGGAGGTCAGTATGAAGACGACGCCTATTTATAATTTCACGCTTTCCGCAGGAACAACGATAATTGACACAAAGGATCTAGATACCGGTGAGGATATAAAGACAGTTCCCACGAACACTTATGATGTTGCGCTGAAATACGACGATAAAAAGTCTTTTAGGGCCCTTCTGCAAGGTCATTTCATCTGGTGGAATATGGATGATTCGGGTAATGCTCAATACAACTCGGTAATTTGGGATCTCAATATGATAAAGAAGCTTCGCTCGGAGGGTAAAAGCACGTGGGATATTTTCGTCACCGCACACAACCTGTTCAATGGTTCGCAATATTGGCAACAGTATTATCAAAATGCCCGCAGATGGATAGAAGCAGGGGTAAGGCTTACATTTTAGCTCAAAAGACCTCTTTCAGAGGGATAGTCTCATGAGAAAAGGAGGGGTGAAGATGAAAGGACGCATTGTAGTTTTGGACAAGGGAGTTGAAAAAAAGTCGATGGTGAATTCAGGTTGTTGCAAACCGGGAATCGCTCAAAACAAAGTCTGAGGGTATTACAGCGGAGGGAGGATGGCACCTCCCTCCTTCTCAAATGATTCTGTCAAGATACTGTAAAAGTTATCATTCTACGGAGGATTCCGATTCTGTTGTCCTATACTCCACGAAGAAGGCGTCGTCTATTCTTTTGCCTTTTTCGATGCTGGCCGACATAGAATCCGGAAATCTTATCGAAGAAGAAAAGGAAACACTGGAAGAACTCGGTTTTCTTGTAAAGGACCACGATACAGAGACCACGGAAGTCAGCGGCCTTATCGGCGAACTGAATACCCTTAATAAGACTTTCCATGTCAAACCCGTCATGAACCTGGACTGCAATCTTGCGTGCAAGTATTGTTTCGAAGGCCAACGTAAGGGGAAATTTTATATGACACAGGAGACCGCCGACTCTTTCATTCATTTTGTGGGAGAGCGAATCTCGGCCGACCTCTTCGAAGAAGTCGGCATAACCTTTTACGGAGGGGAGCCCCTTCTCAGTCTTGACCTAATACTTTATATGTCAGGAAAACTGAAAAAACTAAGTGAAAGCAAGGGCCTCAGGTTCAGCTTTTCATTCATCACGAACGGCACTCTTTTCACCAGGAAAACTGTAGAAAAACTGATTCCTCTCGGGCTTAAGAGCGCTGCTATAACAATCGACGGTCCCCGTGAAATCCATGACTTTTTCCGGCCCTTTAAGGGAGGGGCCGGGAGTTTCGATGCGATCTTTAGAAACGTTAAAGAAGTCTGCGGCATTACTGACGTTCAGGTCGGAGGGAATTTTACAAGGGAAAGCTATAAGGAATACCCATTGCTTCTGGACATTATGCTGGCCAGTGGATTGACGCCGGATAAAATCTCGCAGGTGAGGTTTGATCCTGTGATGAGGGAACGGGAGGGGATCGCGTCGCCAGGGTTTCATGAGGGATGCGTCTCGCTCAGCGAGCCCTGGCTCTTTGAAGCGATGGTCTTCCTGAGGGAAGAGATACTCAAGAGAGGTTTCAGCAGCGGCAAGATCATGCCGTCGACGTGCATGATGGAATACACTCATTCTTTGGTTTTAAACCATGATGGCAGTATATACAAATGTCCCGGCTTTATCGACAGGCCTGAATTTAAGGTGGGCGATCTAAGGAAAGGCATCGAGGACTATAAACACAGTCACAACCTCGAAAGCTGGAAGAATGAAGAATGTCTTGAGTGCGCATATCTTCCTTTGTGTTTCGGTGGTTGCAGATACATGAAGTTTATCCGCGACGGAAACATGAAAGGCGTGGATTGCAGAAAGCCTTATTATGACGCCACGCTCGAGGCCTTTGTGAAGCAGGATATCAAATATGGGCTTTGCAAGCGGGGATAGTAAGTAAAGAAAGATTCCGGACAGGCCGGAATGACATCCATACAAAAAGCCAGTCGGGCATAAAAGGATATGGCACTTGCGGGGCCGGATATGTAGGTGCACGTTGCAACGTGCCCCTACGGGTAATTGCAATATAATCTATAATATTATTGTGTTATTTATCCGCTTTTGTTATATTTCAACGGAATAAATGTTCCGTGGGGACGGATGGACAAGAGATCTTCGTTTTTTGTATTAATTACATTGCTCTTCCTCAATGGTTTCGCTGCCTCGTCCGGGGCGGGCGAGATCGTCGTAATAAAGAGCGCAGATATACAGCCCTATAACGATGCGTTGGAGGGGTTCCGCAGTTCCTTTGCCGATGACGTAACGGAGATAGTATTGTCCGAGACCGAGCCTGCCGAGGCCTTCAGAAGAGTCCACGATGCCCGTGCTGACGCGGTCTTTGCCATCGGTATGGACGCACTCAACCTCGCACGGTCGGTCGTGGACATCCCGGTCATATATGCCATGGTCCCACACCACCCTCCCTTGAGTTCCGGCCCGAAGCCCATTTCGGGTGTCAGCATGTATATCCCGCCGGACAGGTATATCGGGGCCATGCTCGATGTATTTTACGGCGCAAAGAGGATAGGCGTTATATACGACCCCAGAAACTCAGAGGCGTATATGAAAGAGGCGCTGCAATCTGCGCAGGGCAGGGGAGTGGAACTTGTCCTCAGAAAGGCGTCGAGGCCGTCCGACATCCCTGCTCTTGTCGACTCCTTGAAAGACAAAATAGACGTCTTCTGGATGCTTCCCGATACGACCGTGATCAACCCTGAGACAGTGAAATACCTTCTCCTTTTCTCATTCCAGAATAAGGTGCCCATATTTACATTTTCGAAAAAATATGTCGAGATGGGGTCCACTGCCGGGCTCTATACCGCGCCCTTCGACATCGGCGTGCAGGCGGGGGAGATAGCGCGGAAGCTGGTCACGGAGAAAAACCCGAAGACGATCAGGACAGACGCGAGAAGGACGGTCCTTGCGGTCAACAGGAAGATAATCAAAAAATTCGGAATAAGGGTGAGGGACGATATCTTAAACAGGGCCGAAAATGTTGACTGAAAGGACAAAGAAGAGTTTCAGTTTCAAGGTATTCAGGTCGTTTGCTGTTTCGATCTTCCTGGTCTTTGCAGGCTTCACAGCCTTTTTTATCTATTATGAAAACAGGACCGTCCGGAACGACCTGTACAAAGAAGGAAAGATGCTTGCCGACCTCCTCGCATACAACACCAGGACGTGGGTATTCGCCGAGAACAAGGACATGCTGAAGGACGCGGTCCAGGGGATAATGGTCCAGAAAAATGTACTCGCCGTAGCGATATATAACATGGAGAAGAAGGCGCTGCTGGTCGAGACGAGGAAGGCCGCGGGGCAGGGGGCCTGGAAGACTGCCCAGCCTGTATCCGAAGCGTTCGCGCTCGACCCGGGCGATAAGACATCCGGACCTGTGGAAAAAGAAGATACCATCGATTTTCTCGCCCCTGTCTATCTTGAGACCTATAGAAATACAGAGGAGGCGCTTTATTTTGACGTCTCCGCTCCGGTAAGCAATCAGAGCGTCATCGGCTATGTAAAGGTCATACTCGATAAGGGCGTACTCAAACGGGAGATGAGGGCCATTTTGGTCAGGAACGCCCTCATTGCGGTAGTTTTTCTCTTTGCGGGCAGCATTGCCATCTATATCGCCATCAAAAGGGTCACCCTGCCGCTCACGAGACTTGCCGTCTCGGTGAGATCTCTTGGGAAGGGGGAAACGATCGACAAAGTCCCGGTGGAGTCGATGGACGAGATAGGAAGACTGGCGGTAGATTTCAACACCATGTACGACGACCTGAAGAAGAGGGAAGAGGAAAAAGAGGCCCTCGAAGAGCGGCTGAGGCATGCCCAGAAGATGGAGGCGATTGGGACCCTCGCCCGTGGGATCGCTCACGACTTCAATAATATCCTCGCGACCCTGAGAGGCTCTATCTACCTCATGGAGAAAAAGCTCCAGAAGCAGGTCAATGTGAAGCAGTATACCGGTCAGGTGCATAGTTCGATCACAAAGGCCCAGAACCTGATACGGGGACTTCTTACATTCAGCAGGACACAGACGATCAGTTCACGTCCGATGGACGTAAATAATATTATCAAAAGGCTTCAGCCGATGCTCGTCAATATCGCAGGAGAAGATATCCGCATAAACATTTCTCTTTTTGAGGACCCCTTGATGGTGATGACCGACAGCATGCAGATGGAGCAGATCCTGATGAACCTCTGTTCTAACGCGCGGGATGCAATGCCCGACGGGGGCGTGATTTTCGTATCGACGAGGGCAGAGACCGTCAATGAGGGCAAGCAGACCCTCGCTCCCGGCGAATATGCCGTTATTTCGTTGGGCGATACAGGTCCGGGCATGGATGACAGGGTCAAGGAGAGGATCTTCGAGCCTTATTTCACTACAAAGGATGTGGGAAAGGGAACGGGCCTCGGACTTTCGATCGTATACGGTATAATAGAGCGGCATAAAGGGCATATCGAGGTGCACACGAAGAAGGGAGAAGGAACGGAATTTAGGGTATACCTGCCTCTCCTCGATGCACAAGAGGGAGATGCGGAAGGCGCGGCAGAGGACACTGCGGCAGAGGTGTGATGAATGGACAGAATACTCGTCGTCGATGACGACAAGGACTTAAGAGGAATAGTCGGGGAGGTGCTGAAAGAGGAAGGCTTCGCGGTAACCGAGGCCGGCGACGGTATCGGCGCCGTCAAACTCTTCAGGAAGTCCCCCCCGGATGCGGTGCTGCTCGATCTGAACATGCCATATATGAACGGGATCGATGCCATGCACGAACTCAGAAAGATCGGCCCTGATGTGCCCATCATTATTCTGACCGCATACGGCGACATTCCCACGGCGGTGGATGCCATAAAGAATGGTGTCTATGATTTCATGATAAAGCCCCCTGAGTTCGACAGGCTTGTTTTTACCCTCCGGCGGGCGCTTGAAAAACGGCGGCTTGAGATTGAGGTCAAAAGGACCACCACCGCGCTTGAGTCGTCGCTCGAACACCAGCTTGGCAGAAGCAGTGCAATGAAGACGGTCGTGAATCGGATCAAACAGGTGGCTCACACGAATTTTTCTGTCATCATCCAGGGGGAGACAGGCACAGGGAAGTCGGTGGTGGCAGGCGCCATACAGAACCTGAGCGGGAGGCCCGATAGGCCTTTTGTGAGCGTAGACATAGGGCTGATCCCGGACCTCCTTGTAGAGAGCGAGCTGTTCGGGTATAAGAAAGGGGCCTTTACGGGCGCCGAGAGGGACAAGGCAGGCTATTTCGAGACCGCTCACAGGGGCACCATATTCATAGACGAACTGGAAAACATGTCGCCCCATGTTCAGGGGAAACTCTTAAGCGTCATCGAGAGGAAAAAGATTTATCCTCTCGGAAGCACAAGCCCGGTGGATGTGGATATCCGCATCATTGCGGCGACCAACAAGGACCTGAAAGAAAGCGTGGAGAGGAAGGCGTTCAGGGAGGACCTTTTTTACCGCCTGGGTGAATTCTTCATCACGCTGCCGCCCCTCAGAGACAGGGTTGAAGACATACCTTTTTTTGCGAGAAAATTCTCCTTTGAGGCCGGGACAGAACTCAATAAGCAGATCAAGGAGATTGACGGGAACGCCCTCGCGCTCCTTGTGAGGTATTCATGGCCCGGCAATTTGAGGGAGCTCAAGAACGTAATGAGAAGGGCGACCCTCCTTGCCGAAGACGATGTGATCGATCAGACATGCGTCGAGGCGTTGATCAGCAAACAGGGAAGCGAGAAAAGTGCGTGTCCGGTCGTGCCGCTGAAAGAGGCGGTCAGGGACCTCGAGAAGAGGATAATTATTCAGGCCCTTGTCAGGACGGAGGGGAACAAGACAAAGGCAGCGGAACTGCTCGATTTGAGCTACGCGACCCTTTTTGCGAAGATCAAGGAATACGGCATAAAGTAGGCATCCCTCGGAATACCCCCTGATACGGATCGTTTGCGAATGCAGCGTGGGACCGTCTTTTAGCTCATTCCCTGCCTGCCGGCAGGCAGGTCGCTTCGCTCCGAGGCATTTTCTCTACACGCCAATTATGAATACAAGGCGGGTGAATACGGGAAGATGAAACCGCTCAAAGACAGTCCCACACTGCGTATCTTCGGTGTCGGGGCCGAAGCCCATGTATTAATAAGATAACTATATGAAATCCCATATACCTTTATAGACTTTTTTGTAGTCATCCACGAACCCGCGTAGATGGCCGCTGTCAAAAATATCTTCTAAAAACGCCGGGTTGTAGCTTTCCTCATTTCTGGCCTTTTCTTTGCACGTATTTTTGTATCCCTTTTCTTACAATTTTGACGAAACAACAAAAGGAGAGATGACAAGGAGATATGATTCGAAAAAAGAAGGGTACTGATATGGACACATCGCAACTCCTTTCTCCGCGAGAACGAGAAGTTCTCATGTGGTTGAGATGCGGCAAGACATCATGGGCCATATCGCTGATACTTAGGATAAGCGAGAGGACGGTAAATTACCACGTCAACAATATCATGCGCAAGCTCGATGTCAGCAACAGGATGCAGGCGGTTTCCGTGGCCTACAATGGTGATATCGGCAGGGATGAATGAGGGGTCTCCGCGGTTTCGTATCGGATGTGCGTTCGAGGGGTCGGAGGTGAAATAGTGAACGATGAAGCGTTCAATGGCAGTAGTAGCGCATTAAGCCCGAATTGCATGCCGGACAGAAAGGTGATCGATATACATGCGCACATGTTTGGCACCGGAGATGCCGTAAAGGGGATGTTTGTATCGCAGGAGTTTTTCTCCAGTCCTGCTTTCTCTTCCATGCTTATGTATCTCAATACCCCGCCCTCTGCGGCGACCGACGGAAAGATCAGGCAAGTCCTTCTTGAAGAGGTTGAAAGCTCCGGGAGTATAGATTATGCGGTTTTCCTTGCTATGGACGGCGTTTACAAAAACGGTAAATTCGCGGCATCTGAGACGCATCTTGTGGTCCCCAACGATTACATAATCGATCTTTCAAGAATGAACAAGAGGGTGCTTTTCGGCGCATCGGTCCACCCCTACAGGGAGGTGACGGAGATGCTGGCTGCTGCGAAACGATGCATAGACGGGGGTGCAGCGCTCTTTATGTGGTCTCCCTCAGAACAGCAGATAAACCCCGAGGATGACAGGTGCATCCCGTTATATGTATGCCTGGCGAGAGAAGGCATTCCGCTGCTCGCGCACACGGGCGCCGAGTTTACGGCGCGCACAACCGAATTCAGGGCGGACACATGCGATGATCCGAGAAAGCTGAAGACAGCCCTCGACATAGGCGTCAAAGTGATTGCGTCGCACTGCGCGCTGCCATCCGGAGAGGACGTGATGCCGGGCTGCGGATATTGGGAGGTATTGCTGGATATGCTGAGGACTGCGGAAGAAAAAAAGTGGGACCTCTACGCCGACATATCGGCTTGTTGCATGCCCTCGAAGATAGGGTATCTCGAGAGGGTCAAACTGGAAATTGAAGAGGGAAGGATAAGTCCTAAACGATTCCTCTACGGAAGCGATTTTCCGATGCCTGCGGTGGATATCAATGATGTGAAAAAACCTCTCACTCCCAATGAGCTGATCGAGCATATGAGCGGTCAGGGCAACCATCTCGACAACTATTACAGGATACTGAAAGATTTCGGGATCCATGAGTCGATCTTTACGAATGCCTGCGATGTCTTGAGACTTTGAGGCGATACCTCATTTTACCGATTCGGAATTCTTAGGCAATAACGCAGCATGCATGAATGGACTGCCTCCCCGCTCATTCTCGGCCCCAATAAACCGTGGCCTCCGAGGCAATTTCTCGCCTTGCCTGATGCGGGCAATACGAGAAATTGAAGCCGCTCGAAGGCAGTCCACTCCTGCATAGTTACAGCCTGCAGAAAAGTCTATAAATGAATTGCGCTTACGCTTGTGGCCATTCCCGCCATTTGAATTAATACGACTATTTTGTTTAGCATAAGAAACGAAGAATGTGTCGGGGCGGACTATTGGGCCGTACCTGTTCGATACGATATGAGAATGTTTAGACATATTCCTGCACCCCTGCTCGTGTCACTAGCCCTTTCCGGGATGCTCCATGCTGCCGCGATCTTCTCTATTCCGGGGACGAGTGTGTTGGGTATCGCCGGCCTTTTTTCCGAAAAAATGTTCTCTGCTGCTCTCGTGCGGGAGGGGCCGGAGAAGCTTTATGCGAGGGGCCCTGCCGGGAAACACGCCGGGGTGTATTCTCCTCGCGCCGTGTCCAATGAAGATGGTATAAGAACCGACGGGAAAAATGAAGGAGGTGCGGAAGTTCAGGAAAAGGTCCCAGCGGACCTGGGAAAGACCCCGGAGATCGCGCCGCCAGGTGAAGAAAAGAAGGGGGCGCTTCTTGAAGACCCGGCGAAAGAAAAGGATAAAGAAGATGCATTAAAAGTTGCCAGGAATATTTTGCCTGAAGGGGCTGTAATGTCCTCTAAACTCGGCAAGGTCCCCAGTATAATCAATCTTAAGAGAGAGAAGTTTTATTACGACATATACTGGATGGGAATCTACGTCGGGAATGCGGTCATCGAGGCGGTAAATAACGGTGGCATCACAAGGATCACTTCCGAAGTCCATTCCGCCCCTTTCATATCCACCTTCTACAAGGTGGAAGATTACGCCGAAAGCAGGGTCAAAGACGGAAGGCCCTTTAACTTCAGGATAAGGCAGCACGAGGGCAAATACAGAAGCGACAAAGAGACAATCTTTGACGCGGACAACAAAAAGATCACTTATTTCGACTACCTGAAGGGAACTAAGAACGAGCATATTGTCGGGGACAGCATGTTTTGGGATGTGATTTCCGGTTTTTACCATCTTAGGACAAGGGGCCTCGAACCTGAAACGACGGTCTTTGTCGATATCTTCGACAGTAACAAGGTGCTGAACGCAGAGGTGAATGTCCTCGGCAGGGAAAGTGTCAAGTTGATCGGAAAAGGAGACATAGACGCAATTGTTGTGAAGCCTATACTGAAATCCGATGGTCTTTTTCAGAATAAGGGTGATATAAGGATATGGCTTTCGGACGATGAAAATAGAATGCCTGTCAAGGTTGAAACCAAGGTCCCCATCGGGAACGTTACGGCCGCACTGAGGCGTGTGGAAACCGAGAGGTAGAGACGGACCCTCAGGCAGGTTACCCCCTTTTGTAGAATGCCTCTGATACCGACGTGTGGACTATCTTGCCCCGGTAAGTATTCAGCGCGGTTTTAATGGACTGATCTCCACTGATCGCCTGTTCGATCCCTGCATCTGCGATCGCTTTAATGTAAGGGAGGGTCGCGTTCGTCAGCGCGAGCGTCGCTGTCCTGGGATAGGCCCCTGGCATGTTGGCTACGGTATAGTGAACAATTCCATCGACCGAATAGATAGGTTTGTCATGGGTTGTCGGCTTTGAGGTGTCGGCACAACCACCCTGGTCTACGGAGACATCGACGATTACCGCACCTTTTTTCATCGTCCCGAGCATTTCCCTGGAGATCAGCAGCGGGGTCCTGGCGCCGGGCACGAGCACGGCGCCGATTACTATATCGGCTTCCCTGATCTCCACGGCGACATCGTGCATGGTGAAGGGCAATGTATGTACCCTGCCCACGAATAGCTCGTCCAGTCTCTGAAGTTTCCCGACGCCTTTGTTTATGACGACCGTGTCCATACCCAGTCCGATGCATACCCGCGCCGCGTTTGACCCCACCACTCCCGCTCCGAGTATCAGGACCTTTGCCGGCCTCACCCCCGCAACGCCGCCGGAGAGAACGCCGGAGCCCCCGTGGATCATCTGGAGATAATAAGCGCCCATGAGCGGGGCCATTCTCCCTGCGATCTCGCTCATGGGAGAGAGGAGGGGAAGTCCGCCGCCTTTTTCGAGGGTCTCGTATCCGAAGGAGGCTATCTCCTTTTTTAGAAGGAACTCGGTGAGTTCCCTGTTCGGCGCGAGATGCAGATATGTGAAGACCGCCTGTCCCGGCTTGAAAAAATCATATTCTCCGGCGAGCGGTTCCTTCACCTTTACGATAAGATCGGACTTTTCGAAAAGGACCTTTTTCCCAACGACGTCGGCATCCGCCTCGATGTACTCGCCGTCGGGAAATCCGCTGCCCTCACCGGCGCCTTTTTCGACGAGTACAATATGTCCCGCACCCTTGAGTTCCTTTACCCCCGACGGTATGATGCCGACCCTGTATTCCTCTTTCTTTATCTCTTTCGGGACCCCGATCACCATATCAGACAAAGGTCTCGAAATGGCCCAGGATTTCCGATTTCTTGGTTTTTGTGAGGTCCTCTGTAATGTTTCTTGACAGCTTGCTCTTCACCGTAGGGTCGAGGCACTCCACTATCTGTCTGTTTATCTCCTCAGGCGCGGCAAGGTACCATCTTTCGTAACCGCTCCTGCCTATGAGGGCGTTAATGTCCTTTGCGATCAGCTTCGTCATTCTCCTTTCGGCCTCCAGCTTGGTGTTATGGGACTCTCCGTTGCCGCAGGCAGCACCCTTTTTCCCGCCCATCATTCCGAATCTGCCGTTGGCGTCACTGTATTTTTCAGACAATTTCCCGTGCGCTTCTGTGGAGTCATAGCTTTCGATCAGCTGCACGCGCGGGCTTTCCCGCTCTTCCTTCGTTACGCTGTAGGCCTTGAAATGTCCCCGATCCGCTGCGATAATTATCTTCTTCATACCGTCCCTTCTTTCTTTAGATAAGATGATTTTCCGCTCTCCTAATTTCATTTTAGCCCTTCCCGGGGTCCTTTGCAAAAGAAAAAAAGGAGATAAAAAAAACGGAGATGCCCTTGTCTGTCGGCCGTGGCGACTGGAGTATCCCGGGGGTTGCCCCTTGTAATTAAAGGGGAAAATGATACAATGAATTCATGGCTGAAAAAGGAGATATCGGGGAAAGGGAGAGTATCGCCGACAAACTGAGAAGCCCTCAATGGAGGGCAAGCATTGTTGCCCTTCTCGTCTTTATTATCCTATTTGTCTGGGCGCAGTATTTTACACCGACGGGGCCGGAGCGGTACGAGATAAACTACAGTCTGTTTTTCGAACAACTCAACGCAGGCAACATTAAATCCGTTTCAATAAGGAAGCTCCAGGTAAACGGCGAGTTCATTAAGGAAGTGAATATCACCTTACCCGGAGCGAAAAAACCGCTGGCGGTGAAGGATTTTCAGACCTACCTGCCTTCTTTTCAGGGCGAAGGCCTGCTATCAGAATTGGAAAAGAAGAACGTGGTCATAAATGTCGAACCGTCCGAGGAAAAATCGCTCTTCTGGCAATTTATTATCGGGCTTCTTCCCTGGGTAGTGATTATCGGGGTATGGATGCTGATTATGCGCCGCGCCCAACAGCAGATACAGGGCGGACCGGGCGGGCTTTTCACCTTCGGCGCGAGCAAGGCAAAGCTGTTCGATGCAAAGAAGCCGGGGGTGACGTTCAAGGACGTTGCGGGCATGGAAAACGTGAAGCTGGAACTCAGGGAGACGATCGAGTTTCTTCAGGACCCTTCCCGGTATTTGAAGATCGGGGCAAAGGTCCCGAAAGGAGTTCTCCTGATCGGGCCGCCGGGGACAGGGAAGACACTTCTTGCCCGCGCCACAGCAGGAGAGGCGGGGGTGCCTTTTTACAGCATCAGCGCCTCGGAGTTTATCGAGATGTTTGTGGGGGTAGGAGCGTCCCGCGTGAGAGACATGTTCCAGAAAGCGAAGACATCTCATCCGAGCATTATTTTTATCGACGAGATCGACGCGGTAGGCCGCACCCGGGGCACGGGGCTCGGCGGCGGACACGATGAGAGAGAACAGACCCTGAACCAGCTTCTGAGTGAGATGGACGGTTTTGACCCCCACGACGAGGTGATCGTCATGGCAGCTACGAACAGGCCGGACGTTCTGGATCCGGCGCTTCTGAGGCCTGGACGTTTCGACAGACATATCGTGATCGACAGACCCGGGTGGAAAGAGCGCAAGGCGATCCTGGAAGTGCATGTGCGGGAGAAGGCGCTTGCCGATAATGTCGATCTCGAGACCATCGCGAAGGGGACGCCGGGCATGACCGGCGCGGACCTGGAAAATCTTGCAAACGAGGCAGCACTCGTCGCCTTGAGAAAAAATAAAGATAAGCTCGATATGAGCGACTTCGAGGAGGCGATGGACATCACCCTGATGGGCTCCAAGAGAGAAGAGACGATCAGCGACGCTGAGAAAAAGATAACGGCCTATCACGAGGCGGGCCACACCCTGGTCGCATGGGAATTGCCCGGCACCGACCCGATATACAAAGTGAGCATCATCCCCAGGGGAGTGGCGATGGGCGTAACGCAGCTTCTCCCGGAGGAAGACAGACATTATTATCCCAAGACGTATCTCGTGAACAGATTATGCGTGGCCCTTGGGGGCAGAAACGCTGAAAAACTCGTTTTCGGCGAAGTGAGCAGCGGAGCCCAGAGCGACCTGAAAGAGGCGACGTCCCTTGCCGAGAAGATGGTCTCCCAGTGGGGAATGAGCGATAAGGTCGGCCCGGTGAATCTGGGAAGGGGCGAGGAACATCCTTTTCTGGGGCGTGAACTTTCAATGCCGAAGCGCTATAGCGAGGAAATGGCCTGGCTCATGGACCAGGAGATACAAAGGTTTATAATCGAAGCCGAGGAAAAGGTGAAGGAGATACTCATGCAAAACAGGCATATTCTCGATAAACTGGCCGACGCCCTCATCAAAGAAGAGGTGCTCGATAAGGACGACATCGAAAGGATCATAACGGGGGCGGAGGAAAAAAAGGAGAAGCAGGGGGACTGAAAATCATTGCCTGAGCGAAAAAAGAGGCTCTCTTATGAGTTCTCCCTTACAGACCGGACATTTCCCCGGCTTTTTGAGCCTCTCCCTCTTACTGAAGGTAAAACCGCATTTTGCGCACTCAGCCGGTGTCACGTCAAGCCGATGGTCTCTTTTGCTCATCGTCTTCCGGATGTGATCGAGATGTTCATAGACCTCCTTTTCAGGGATCTTGACTTCCGAGGAAATATCTTTTGCCGAGACCGTCCCTGTCGCAAGAACCGAGATTATCTGCCGGCGGACGGTCTCGTGCCTCTCCTCGGGTATGAAAGGACCTTTGATTTTCTTTTTCACATAACTCCTGATGTGTGACCCAGGAACTATTCTCAGTGTAAGACAGGAGAAGATAAAAGACAAGGACCGTTTTAAACAAAACATGACAAATGTTCGCGCAGAGCCGCAAAGAACGCAAAGAAGAAGGGGGGTCGCACTGGAAGGCAATAGGTCTAATGGTCTATTGAACACTGCGGACGCCGAGGAAGAGTATTCACAAAATACGTTTAATGGTAAAATGTGATATGAAAAGCGCAGTCGGGTTTGCCATCTTCGTGGCCGTAGTGGTCGGGCTTCTGCTCCTCTTTCCCGGCAAGACATATCCGCCTATCCCTGATGATGATTTTCATAAGGCGCGAGGGGATAATTCTTCCTGCATGGATTGTCACGGACCGGGCAAAAAAAATGAATTAAAAAAGACCCACCCGCCGAAATTCGATTGTCTCAAATGCCATGCATCGAAAGCGAAGAAGGCCCGAACTTAAGAAACATTTGCCCGCCTCTCGTTGATTTAATAGGTATCCATCAGTTAATATTTCTGACGCCTTTTTTACGGAGAGATGACCGAGTGGCCGAAGGTGCACGACTGGAAATCTCTGTTCCTTCCTTGAAAATCAAAGAGTTATAAGGCCGCTATCCAGGGCGGATATACTGAAGCACTATCTTGAGAAGCCCTCCGCAGTCCCCGCGTTCCTAGGCGGATGTATAAAGGAGCTCGAGAGGTGGATCGGTATGCTCTCCGACATGGAAAAGTACAAGATCCACGAGGCGTCTCTGGGGAAACAGTGGATGGACGCGTTTGTCGAGGGCCTGAAGATCAACATTCATAAGGTGCTGTCAAAAAAGAGGGCCCCGCCTTCAACCGAACGGCTTCCCTTCGAGGGCAACGGCTCTTAATGAGGAGTACAGAAAGTGCACATAAAATAATTTTTATTTTGTTCCTCATATGGGGTACAATAGAATAAGAAAGGAGATAATAGGCATGGCGAAGACAGAAACTATAAGGGCAAGAGTAGAACCGGTCTTAAAAGAAGGAGCGGAGGGTATTTTGAAAAAGCTGGGATTGTCCAGCACAGAAGCGATCACCCTTTTCTACAGACAGGTTATTTTGAGAAGGGGGCTCCCCTTCAATGTCGAGCTGCCGAATAAAGAGACAGCGGAAACGCTTCGGAAGTCTCGCCAGGGGAAAGAACTGCATTCCCACAATAACCTTGATGAGTTCTTCGATAAAATGGGGAAGTAGTGCTCAAAATCCAAACTACCACCAAATTTGAGAGAGACTATAAAAGGATACAAAAGCGACATAAAGAAATGGAGAAGCTCCGCAAAATCATGCGGAAGCTCCAAAAGCAGGAGTCACTAGACTCGAAGCACAATGACCACCCTTTAACAGGGGAGTTTAAAGACTCACGGGATTGCCACCTAGAACCAGATTGGGTTTTGATCTATCGAGTAGCAGGAGATACAATTTACTTTGAGAGGACCGGAAGCCATTCAGACCTTTTTCGTCAGTAATAACACCTTTTGACTTAAACTCCACGTGCTATGTCTCAAAGACATTTCTTTTAGAGACACTTTTCACCTGCACGGTCTGACTCTCAGTAATTGCTGGAGATTCCGGCCAACTATTCCGGCGAGAGGTTGCCAGGGGGCAAGGGAACAGACCGCAGCAGTTAACAAGGCCAGCGTCCACGTTTTTCCCCGTACGTGCGCCACGAGGCTGCGCAAGAGATGAGGGTAGGCCCCTCGGAGTCGGTTTGCAGGAACAGGCTCCAAACCACCTTAAGCTGCATCTGTTAAGAGCAGGTGTGGTGAGCGTTAATTGCGCTACGAAGTTGCAA
>JBIOIY010000010.1:0-62482 GCA_044450345.1 Thermodesulfovibrionales bacterium
GGCTCCGAAAGAGATGTAGCGTTTCTCCGCCCCTACAGACAACGTTATCTATTGGGAAAATGTGGCCTTCGGTCAGGGCAGCAGTCAGGTGGGAGAACCCTCGTAGCCACTATGAGGCGCCTGAATAGAGGATGACCCTCGCGGTTAGACAGAGGCAGCTCCACGACGAAGATAAGTCATGCGGTACCCAACCCGCGTATATCAGAGTGATCTACCGTCGTTCATTACTGCTGTTCTGTCCGAAGTACACATTCTCAAAGGAGGTCATATAGGAGAAAAAAAATAACATCCCACTTGACAGGTTTAATACATATCAGTCGGTGTTAACCGCACCGATCGCTGAAAATATTTTCAATTTCCTTCTGAGTCGGAAATCTGTGAAGGTTTCCTTTGGAAATTCACGCGGACGAAATTTGAGTTCTGTCCTCTCCGTAGTCTCAGGTTACGCCTGCGATACCGCTGGATCGAGCATACTACGGGGCAAACTCCGCAGTTATCGCGAATTGAAACTCGCGTTTAGTCCTGTGAGCACATGACGGCAGTTGTATTCCCCTCCTTTTGCATAGTAATCGGCGCTATACGTAACAAAGTTGACCGATTCTTAGGGCTACCAAGGGGCGAGTTCCGGCAACTACAATACCGGGGCCAAATCTCGCCCGCCTTCATATGAGGGTAGGAATCGCATTCTTTTCAATGGCCGATTTTCCTTGCATGATGATTGTCATTCCCGTGCAAACGAGAATTCACCGCTCTGTGTCTCCCCTTCGGAAATCATAACTCCCCTTAACCCCCTCTTATCTTTTCTCCTCGGCGAATCCGCCTGAGTGCGGAAAGAGGGGGAGAGGCGCCATGCCTGCCGGCAGGCAGGAAGCCTGGGGGCGTTATCTTAAGGGGGGGAATTGAAGGGGCGGTCTGGATACCCGCCTTCGCGGGTATGACAGACTTTACGTTTTAATAGAGTTTTTATTCGACGCCCCTACTAAAGCGGCAGTGCTCCGGTGATCGGGATCGAATAGTGTCCCGGCGAGTTTTTGTATTTTTCGAGAATGAGAAAGATGAAGTTGCTGTCTTTGAAAGATTTTTCCGGCATGAGTTCCATGATCAGGTTCATCCCTCCTGAAGTGATTTCCCCGCTCAGCCTTGCATAAATACCTGCGCCCTCCAACGCAAAGGAAGTTATGCGGACCGAATTCCCCATAACGGTCATGGCGCCCCGCGCGCTGGTGAACGCATCGAGCGGGATGGTGATACCCCCGAATGACCCCTGCCCGAATCGCGCATCCCTGACTTCGAACTTTATATCACCGCGGACATTTTCGATCTTCAGCGTTCCCGTGAGAGCACCTTTCCCGTCAATACCGAGGAGCGAAAAAAAAGGCATGTCCGCAATATCGGCACCGGCAACCGTAATATCTACGTGACTTTTCCCCCTGAATAGATCTATCGTCCCTTTTACCCTGCCGCCGCCGGTCTCGCCCCGGAAATGGGCATTCAACCGCAGAGTCAGGAGCGACAGGGGATTGATCCTGCCCGCGACGTTTTCTACCGACATCAGCGTCCTGTCGTTTTTCTTAAGCCGGATGCTGCCGCACGTAAAATCGAAAAAAATGCCTTTCCTGATATCCGACGTTTCGATGCGCATATCGCTGTCATGCATCGCCCCCTCGACCAGCCCTGCGAGCAGGGATTCGGGGATTGCTATGACCCAGAGGCCGAATACGAAAATGACGATAACAAGGCAGACGATCAGGAAACGCTTCACTTCGGGCTTAACTTCGGTTTGATAAGCCCGACCGTCATCGTGACATTGAGGAGAGACGGGTTATCGAAAGAGGTCTTCATCGAGGTCTTTCTCACGGTGAGTATCATCGGCGCGTTCTCTATCCTGTAGAGGATGTTGACCATCTCGTTCATCGTCACCTTCTCGACCGAGACCTCCGCCTCTTCTTCGGACGCGAATTTCTTTTCTCTTGTGCCGGTCGATTTTACTGACTTGACCTTCTGTCCCAACCCCATCGATTTAAATACCTCGTCCACCGCCTGGACTATGCCCTCCACCTTTGTAAGCGATCTCTTTCCTTCGACCGCGTCGACGGCGGTTTTCAATCCTGCGTATTCATTCGAGAGCGCAAGCATCTCCTCCTGCCGGGACCTGAGAGTGTACCGCTCCCGTTTCAGAGACAGTGAGACTTCAAACAGGATGGCGCAGACAATGAACAGGAGGGCGATGACCGATATCGCGAGGATGTTTTTGTCTATCTTCAAGTTCATGTCCTCCTTCCTCTAACGGTGAGGGTAAAGAGCGTCTTCCCCTGGACGGACGGTTTGGTGTCGGATATAGTTATTTCAGTAAATACCTTTTCCAGATCGGTCTTTGTCTTCTGGACATCGCTCATCGTAGGCGCCTCACCTTTCAATATGATAAGGTCCCTGTCCACTGTTATCTCGATGAATGATACGCCGGGTCTGCTTGCACCGCTCAAATCGAGAAGTGTATCGAGCGGGGATACGCCGACAAAGGAACTTTCTTTGTCCTTCAGTTCCTTCATATGGGCCTTGAGCTGGTAAAGCTCATTCGAGATCTTCCTTTCCGAGGGGAAGAGGCCCTGGTAGGTCTTTCGTATAGACTCCTTGATCGAGTCGTTTTCACGCTTTGTCGAAACGATGACCATGACGTTGTCAGCCAGGAAGATGAACAGCACCAATACGACAAGTGCGGCGGTCATCATCAAGGACTTCTTCGTCCGCTCCGTGTCCGCGGTGTATGCGAACTCACCCCTTCTGAGGTTGACCGTCGGGTTCTTTATCTCGGCTACTGCGGCGCTGATGCGGTCCTTTTCCTCCAGGGGTTCCGGCGAGAGAAGCTTTCCTGCGATCTCCTCTGCAGAGGCTGATGAACTCACGGCATGCGCCAATTCAAGGGAAACGACCGCCTTGGGGTCGATGCCGGAGGCCTTGAGCCTGTTCAATATCGTGCGCAGGGTCTCCTTCCCGATATAGGCCACAAGGACCTGAGATTTTTCTTCACCGCGGCTGAGAATGAAGGCATCGAATGCAACGCTGCCCGAGCCGCCCAGGACGAGGTTGTCGATTTCAAAAGGGACGAGCTCTCTTACTTTCTTGATTTCGGAAAAGGGAAGTTCCAGGACCCTGAAGTCGAGGAGATTGAGAGGCAGGCTGAAGATGGACTCTCCGGCGCCGACTGGTTTATCAAAGGCAAAGGAATAATTTTCTTCAACGGGTATTGTGAAACTGCCCCCGGGTTGACCGTTTCTGCCGCCGTTATCAAAAGAATATACGGAGAGTTCCCGGCCTTTGAAGTCCAGGAAGACTGTCTTACTCACCTTGCGTCTTCCTTAAGTACAAAGACCATAAGAATGACAGATTTATTTGTCACTTCGGCTTGTCCAAAGTCTTTCCCCTGAAGAATTCCCGACAAGCGGGAATGACTCCTTACTAATAAACCCATCTGCACCTGCTACATCTCCTTCCAATATAGAACTGAGTTGCCTTGAAGCACGCTTTCAATGATGCGCTTAATGCCGCCGGACTCGGCGGTCGCAACGACATGAAATGCGGTGCCGCTATATACTGCGTGTCCTGCCCCAAAGCCCACGCTGATGTCGGGGACCGCCTGTAGTGATGTCAAAGGTCTGTAGCTTATAATCCTTTCAGCCATATCCTCCGATGTATTTTCGGCAAGCGACATCAGCACCGGCACGTCTGCAGTGTTGACATTGATGCTAAAATTATTGTCGCCACTGCCGTATATTGTAACATAGGGCAGTAACTTGTCATAACTCTCCCTGTCGATTCCGGGTATCAGGAGAAGTTCATCAACGCTATCGAGAAGTGCGTTCTTCGGCTGTATACTTGCGGCGTTCTGCGGCCTGCGGTCAGTGGAGGCATTGATCCAATAGGTGACCTTATTGGCGATATCCGGATCGAGATTAAGATTCCTGACGCGATTGAGATTTCTGATAAGATTGACGAAAAATGCTTGCCCCTCCGGGTTCCTCAGCGAATTCAAATTGAACTTCGCATTTTCATCCTCAATCCTGAGGGTTATCGTGCCGTCGAGATCGCCGAAGGGGATCTTCTGGCTCATCTCAAAGGCAGCCCTGGTTTTATACTGTTCAAGCATATTGCTGGTGATGAGCTTGGAAGCCAGTCTTGTCGCGGATTTTGCGGTGATGGAAAGCTTCTGAGAGGTTTGCCAGTTGTGAAGGGCATTTGTGTTTACGTATACGCCATAAGCAAACTCCACGACCATAGCTGTGATCAGCGCGACGATCATCAAGACGAGGACAAGGGCCATGCCGCTGCGATCGGTGAAAGGGGAGAGACTAAGACCCGTTTGTTTGTCATTCCGGCTTGTCGGGAATCTTTCTTCCGGAAGGATTCCCGACCTGCCTACCGGACAGGCAGGCGCGCTTCGCTTGCGGGAATGACAAATACGTTTGGTCATACTACGGTACCTGTTCACCTTTTTTCTCATATCGTATTGCCTATCTTCCGCCTGACCGTATCGAAAAAGCTGACCGGCCTGTCTTTGATCTTTGCGGTGATGGTGATCCTGATTTCGAGGGGTGGCTGCTTCGTCTCGGAGGTGTCCCATGTCTTCACCCATTTACTGCCGTCATTTACTTCGACTGAAAAAGATTCGAGCCCCTCGATCAGCTCTTCGCCCTTTGTAGTATTGTCCGGTTTATAGGCACTATCCATTTTTTTAAAAAGTGTCAAGACCCCGTCTTTATCCTCGACATAATAAGAGATCATCACGATGCCGTAAGAAAGAGGGGAAAAGGCGGTAAAGGTGAACCGCGACGCCTGTTTGCCGTAAAAGTCCTTGTCTTCCACCTTCACAAGAGAACTCATGTTGCTGGACTTGTAGAGAATAGACTCGCCTTCCCTGGTCATAACGTCAATGGCCGTCCTGCATTCCTGGAGCTTCAGAAGCGATTCATCAAGCCCCGTCATGGCCTTGTGGGAAAGAAAGAAGGAGCCGTAAATAGCAGAGAGGATGATCGAAAAAAGGACCATTGCGATCAAGAGTTCGAGGAGGGTGAAGCCTTTCTCATCTCTGCAGGTCCTTTTCATTTTGTCTTCCCGAGAAGTTTCGGCTTCTCGATAAGTTCGCTGAACTTCACATTTTCTTTCCCATTAACGACGGTGACTGAAAATTCAATAATACCCGGATAGACAGAGTCCTTTACCTCGGTAGTGTAATGATATCGGGTGTAAGGATCGGGGAAATCGCCACTTGCAGACGCCGGACCCTTTTCAATCTCGATAAGCTTGCTCTTGGCGAGCATCGTCGCTATTGTGACAGTTTCATGTCTTTCGGCAATGGTGAGATGATAATTGAGTGAATAGAGAAGGGTGATGAGAAGGCCTCCCACGATGGCGAGGGCCAGCATGACCTCAAGAAGGGTAAACCCTTCCTCTGTGAGACGTGAAACGTGAGACCTGCCTGCCGGACAGGCAGGCCTGAAACGTGGAGAGTCTGTTCTCATTCCTGCTTTCCTTCCGCGATCTTTACCCTGCCGCTCACGGAACTTAAGGAAACAGTCATGTCCTTGTCCTCATCCCTGAGATGCACTGCCAGGTTCTCCCGGATCCCGAGAGGTCCGAAGAATACCGTAACCTCTCCCTCTCTGATGTTGCCTTTAGAGGTCAGCGTAAGCGAGGCGAGGCTCTTCAGCCTTTCGGTCTTTTCACCGTCCGGACCCTGCCATGACAAGACGCCGTCGGGAAGGCTGAACTTCAGGGAATATATGTTCTTTGTCGCAACCGCATTATCGTTGAGATACCTCAGGAGCGAGGCTGTTTTCCTCGCCTCTGCCTTTATCTTGTTGCCTGTGCCGAAAAAAGCAGGAACGACCAGCATCGCAAGCATGGAGATGATGAAGACCACTACGGCCAGCTCAAGAAGGGTAAACCCTGCGTTCCCGGAAGCCCGCATCGTGGCTAATTTGGGTTCGGACGGACCGACATTTTCTGAGCCTGTCATTCCCGCTTGTCGGGAATCCTTCTTTCGGATCTCGGAAAGATTGCGGACAAGCCGCAATGACAGCTCTTTGAGGCCGATGTCCATTTTATTTTGTACACCTGTGCAGAGGGTGAACTCTGATCGTATTTTCCAGCCTCTGCTTACATGTTACTGCATGTCCCAACTTTTAATGTCCGCGTCTTTGCCTTCCCCGCCCTCTTTGCCGTCTCCGCCGTAGCTAAGGATATCGAAGTCTCCATGGACTCCGGGCGATACGTACATATAAGGGTTACCCCAGGGGTCAAGGGGGATCTTCTTCTGTTCGAGATATCCGCCCTCTCTGTATTTACCCGGGACTTGTCCCGTCGCAGGTTTTTCGATCAACGATTCGAGGCCCTGTTCAGTGGTAGGATAAAAACCGTTGTCGATCTTGAAGAGCTTGAGGGCGGTCTCGAAGTTTTTTATCTGGATTTTGGCGTCCGCTATCTTTGCATCGTCAGTCCGGCCCATGATCTTCGGCGCGACGATCGCTACGAGGAGGCTCAGGATAAAGACTACGACTATTATTTCAAGAAGGGTGAAACCGGCCCGTGTGGACATTTTACCCGTAGTAATGCGTTTCATGTTTCCTCCGTATTCAGTGACTCCTGCATAACTGACGATCTACGCAATTTCCCACTAATCCGTTGATCTGTCACTCGCGCTTGTCGGGAGTCCCTCTGAAGAAAGATTCCGGGCAAGCCGGAATGACAGAAATAGGACGTTAGTGAGACTGAATCAACAAGAACTAGTATACAATATTCTTTTCACTTTATAGAAAGTAGAGCTTATTTCACGAGTTGGTTCAACTGGAACATCGGCAGCAGCACGGCAAGCACGATAAACCCGACGACAATCCCCATGAGCAGGATCATAGAGGGTTCGAGCAACGCAAGCGCCTTCTGCACCCTCCGCTCGAAATCTTCTTCGTATGAATCGGCGGTCTTGCCTAACACTTCCACGAGAGATCCGCTTTTTTCGCCCGTGGCGATCAACTGCAGAAGCACCGGCGGAAAACCTTCGAGCGAATGGGAAAGGCGAGCGCCTTCTGCCACTCCTTTTGCCGCCTGCCTGATCCTCTCCTCGATGACGATGTTGCCGGTCGATTTTGCGGAGAGTTCAAGCGATTTGAGCATCGGAAGTCCGCCTCCGAGGAGAAAACCGAGGGTCCTTGCGAACCTCCCGAAATAGAGACTCTGAAGGACATTGCCCGGGAGTTGTAGTTTCAACGCATCGAGATAACGGCCGTGTCTTTCGCGCAATCTCTTCATCGCTGCGACCAATGCGACCGCCAGGATTATGAGAAGCCACCAGTAATTTACGAAGAGGTTGCTTATCTTGATAAGCACGACCGTAATGAAGGGCAGGGCGCTCTTGCTGTTTTCAAATATCTTCACGATCTTGGGAACGACGAAGGTGAAGAGGAAGGACATGACGACAAAGCCCACAGAGGCCATAAAAACCGGGTAGATCATTGCGGCGCGGAGCTTAGACCGTATCGACGCCTGTTTTTCGAGGAAGTCCGCGACCCTTATCAGCACCCTGTCGAGTGTCCCGCTCTGTTCTCCGGCCGCGACCATATTGATATAAAATTCAGGGAACAACTTAGGATGCGCTTCGAGCGCCCGGGATAGACTTGCGCCCGCAGCAACGTTCTCCCTTATCCCGACTAATACGCCCTTCCAGAAGCCTCTGTTCTCATCGGAAAGGGACCGGAGCGCGTCGATCAAGGGGACACCCGAGGAGAGGAGTGTCGAAAGCTGTCTTGTGATGTAAGGGAGAAGCGTCGCGTCGTATTTCTTCGAGAGCCATCTGTTTTCTTTGTGGTGGAATGCGCCTACGTCTTTAGGGTATATGCCCCGGGCCTTGATGGTCGCGATAGCGTCCTGGATACCGTCGGCCTCCAGGGTCCCCGCGGCCTGGGACCCGTCGGTCTTATATCCCTTATAATAGAAGATCGGCATTTTTCAATACTACGTCAGCCTTCGACGAGGTCTTTCTGCGTTACCCTCAGGACTTCTTCTACCGTAGTTATCCCCTTCAATACCTTTTCGAAGCCATCGTTTCTCAACGTCTTCATCCCGCCGGAAACGGCCGCACTCTTAATGCTCTGCGAGTCGATCTTGTCGGAAATCATCTGCCGTGTCGAATCGGTTATGATCAGCGTTTCAAAGATCGCGGTCCTTCCGAGATATCCCTTTCCCTGGCATTTATCGCAGCCCCTGCCTCGATATAAGGTAAAGGCGCCCCCACGAGGAGCATTTTCGAAATAAGACCTCTCGATCTCTGAAGGGGTATAGGGTTCTTTACAATGAGGACAGATGACCCTCACCAACCTCTGTGCCAGGACCGCCATCAGAGACGAGGCAACGAGGAAGGGCTCGACCCCCATGTCTATGAGCCTCACGATCGCGGAGGGCGCATCGTTCGTGTGAAGGGTGCTCAGCACGAGATGGCCGGTGAGAGACGCCTGGATAGCGATCTCGGCTGTTTCTACGTCCCTTATCTCTCCCACCATTATGACGTCGGGGTCCTGCCTGAGTATCGACCTGAGGCCAGATGCGAAGGTCAAGCCGATCTTCGGATTTACATGGATCTGCCCGACACCTTTCAACTGGTATTCGACCGGGTCCTCGACTGTGATGATGTTCTTCTCTTCGGTATGGACCCTGTTGAGTGCCGCATAAAGGGTAGTCGACTTGCCGCTTCCTGTGGGGCCTGTAACGAGTATGATGCCGTTCGTCCTCTTAAGGAGTTCTTCGAGACGCTTCTCGTCGGTTTCGTCCAGACCTACCTCCCAGAGCCCTATCAGGCCCTGTTTCCTGTCCAGGAGCCTGAGGACGGCGCGCTCCCCGAAGCTCGTGGGGATCACCGACACCCTGATATCGATGTCCCGGCCGCCGATGAGGAGCCTTATCCTTCCGTCCTGCGGCAGCCTCTTCTCTGCAATATCGAGGTTCGACATGATCTTAACGCGGCTTATGAGTGCGTCCTGGATTATTTTTGGAGGAGTCAGCACACGGTGGAGTATCCCGTCGACCCTCATCCTCACGTCGAGTTCTTTTTCATAGGGCTCGATATGGATATCGCTCGCCCGTTCCTTCACCGCCTGCTGGAGTATGGCGTTCAGGAGCCGGATGATCGGCGCATCCTCGGTAAGTTCCAGGATGTCCTTCGGTTTTTCGAACTCTGTTGCAACGGACGAAAGGTCTTCGCCCGTGATATTGTCCATCACGTCCTCTGCCGATGAGCCGACCTGACCGTAGAACCTGTTGATCGCATCTATGACCACCCCCGCCGAGGCACTGAGCGGCATCGGGGAAAGGCCGAAATGCCGCGACAATTCCCTGAGGGCGAGGACCCCTCTTTCGTCCGCGACGGCCGCTATCAGATGCCCGTTTTCCCTTCTGAGCGGCATGAGCATATTGGCCTTTGCATAAGAATGGGGGACTTCCTTGATGAGGGGATGCTCTACATCTTCGTCGTGAATGACCGTGATGGTTTCCATCTTCCGCTACTTTATCGTAACGATGTAATTGGGCTCCGCGTACTCGACCTCAGGCAGGTCCGAGAATTCCTTTACGGCGTCTTCTACGGACTGTTTCTCCTTCAACCTAAGGAGATACACCCGAATGTTATCCGTATACTTTATTACTTTTGCGCCTTTTTGGGAGATGATCGAACGGACCTTTTCCTCCGGGACGTTTTCTTTGAACTTCACCAAAAGCTCGCCTGAAACGAACCGATTGTTGGCCACGGCAAACTCCTTTTGTTTGTCCCTTGTAATTTCAGCGAGTCTGTCGGCTTCCTTGATGATATGAGGGTTTAGGAAGACGATCAGGTTTGTTTTATTCTTCGTTGTGTTTTTCGTTTTAAACAGCCAGCCCAGGAGGGGGATATCACCGAGGACCGGCATCTTTGTCGTCGTTTCCTCGTCGTTTTCCTGCATCAGCCCGCCGATGACGACGGTCTGGTTGTCCTTCACTACGACCGATGTCTTTGTGGAGCGCTTTGTGATGGTGGGGCCGACGCTGACGGTGAGCGCATCGGACTGGTTCTTCACCTGTGAAATCTCTTGATATATGTCGAGCTTGACATGATCTCCCTCGGTGATCTGAGGCGTGATCTTTAATATGACACCGACATCCTGCCTCACAATGGAATTGACAATCCCCGAGACTGCAGTGTTGCTCGTGCTACTCGCGGCAACACCTAAGCCTGCAGTCGTCTGGCTCTGGGATATAAAGGGCACGTTCTCGCCGACCAGGATTTCAGCCTCCTTGTTGTCCGAGGTCAGTATCTGGGGAGTTGAAAGTATATTCACTGAGTCTTTGAAATCGTTCAGACTGAATAAAACGGCGTAGCCCGGAATCTGGAGTGTCTGCTGGGTAGGCGTGCCGCTGGAGTCGACCGTCGTAATAGGCACTTTAAGGAAGTTTCCCAGCCCTCCCATGGTCGCGCCCTGAAGCCCCTGCAAGATATTCTGTAATGCCGTTTGGTCTATCGTACCGAACCCGCCTATCGCGACGGGTGAGCCGCCTTTTGTCGCCGTCGCCCTCCATTGGGTGCCGAGGTTCCTCAACTTGTCCATCGAGGCCTCGATGATCATCGCCTCGACGTAGACCTGCCTTCTCCGTTTGTCGAGTTGCCTGATTATCTGGGACAGGTTTTGATAATCGGCAGGCGATGCGACAACAACCAGGGCATTCGACGCCTTGTCGGAGGTAATCGTGATACCCCCTGCAGCCTCGAAGGGCGCCGCCGCACCTGGTGCGCCTGCAGGTTGTTTAGATCCCTGCATGCCCCTGATCATTCCCTCAAGGACTTTCCCGAGCTCGGTTGCGTCCGCGTTTTCGAGGAAGAAGACGTTTATCCTTCCCTGTGCCTCAGGGGCAGGGGTATCGATAAGTGAGATGAGGGCCTTCATGGATTCCCTTCCGCCTCTATCGCCAAAGAGGATGACTGCGTTAAGCCTCTGGTCCGGGACGGCAGATGCTATTTCTATCCCTGTCTGTTGTCCTGGAACGGCCCTTGTCTTGGCCTTCCCCATCCCGTCATTGAGGATCTTTGAGACCGTGTCGGCGCTCGAGTATTTGAGGAGGATGACCTCGGGCATTTCGGCCGCCGACGGTTTGTCGATAAGCTCCACGAGGGACAGGATCTTTTCCACGTTCAGTCCCGAATCGATCACAAGGAGTAGGTTGCCGGGGCCGAATATCGAAATATGGCCGTCCTTGGATACAAGCGGCTGGAGAAATCGGAGCGCTTCGTCGGCCGAGACGTACCTGAAAGAAAGGAGCCTTGCGACATAGCTTTCGTTTATGGGCATGCCCTCTGTAGAGATCTGCAGACCCTGCTGTTTTGCCTCGATTGCGGGGATTATCTTGTACACGTCGACCCCCGAGGGGACAACGGTGAACCCTTTCAGCTCCAGCACCGAAGTAAAGAGGCTGTATGCGTCGTCTATCGAGAGTTTGGAAGGGGCGATGATCGTTATCTTTCCTTTGACCTTGTCGTCGAAGATGAAATTCTTGCCTGTGATCTCACTGATGAACTTTGCGATGACCGGCAGTTCTACGTCGACAAAATTGAACGTCACGTTGTTCGATTTCTTTGTCTCCGCAGAGGACCCGGCAAGGACGGTCTGCCCGCCGACGGACAGGGTGAGCAGCAAGCAGATGATGGAAATAGACTTACGGCAGGTGGAGGCGAGATTGTCTAATCGTTTCATAGTCTAAGTATATTATTAAAAATGCCGTCTTAGGTCAACACGACAGAGGGGAATGATCATCTTATCTGGTAGGTCATCGTCATTCTCGCACCATTTCTTATAATATCGAGCTGGGCCCTGTCGATCCCCTTAAGGGCCGTGATCGCCTGGAGTGCGGTATCCGGGCTGGAAATACTATATTCGTTTATCCTGAGAAGCACGTCTCCGTTTTGGAGGCCGAGGCTCTGATAAAGGCCCCCCGGCTTCAACTCGCGGAGCACGAACCCCTGTTGTTTGCCCTCGGCCATGTTCGGTATGAACCTGGCATCGGTCATAAGCTGGTCCGGTTTTTCCAGTGCCTGCTGTATACGCTGCTGGTCGATGAGGTAGGTTGACTCGCCCGTCCTCTTCCCGAAGCTCGCAGCTGCCGGGCCGCCTGCCTTTACCTCCTTTATATCGGTCATGTCGGAGAACGGGACTTTAATGTCTCTGCCGTTTGACATTATTACGACGCTGTCTTTGTCGACTTTTCTGAGCGTTCCGAGACCGAGCACATTGTCCCCAACCTTGAAGATGTCCTGCTTTCCGGTCTTGTCCAGAAAAATGGCGTAGCTCCTGTCTTTCCTTCCCGCTATGGTGCCGATCAGGGCAAGGTCCGACTGAGATATTGAAGTCCCTGATGAAGCTGAAAGGGGTTTGAGCTCCCCCGCCGGAAAACCGAAGGGATTGTTCTTCATCAGAGAGGCGTAGTCCTGGAACTGCCGTTTCACCGGGCCCCGGACCTTTTTCTCCGACTTTGCCGGCGCCCCCTTCGGCGAGAGGGTCAGGGAAAGGAGGTCTCTTGTGAAAAGAAGGGTCGCAAGGAGGAGTAGTATCCCGACCATGCCATTGATAGCCTGAATGGCACCTTTGTTCTTCATGACGCGGGCCAGGCCTTTCAGTTCCATCGACTTTGAACATAACAAAAATAGCGGAAGTTGTCAAAAAATGATATCTTGACACGCCCTATAGACTGTGATAGTTTTTTGTTAAAAGTCGCCGTCTGTAAAGATTTTTTCGGCAGAGAAGGGCATAACGGTCTGCGCCATATGGCGTACGGACGATTTGAGCCACTGGGTCTTTTTCATGGTGCCTATTTAAGTTAAGGGTCTCATGATCCGATCTTTGATATGAAAAGGCCGTTGCTTCGTAATTCTTATGGGCATCGGAATACTTTGTCCGGTATCTGCCATGCCGGCTAATTGGAAAGAAATATTTTGCCGAAAGGAGGGAGATGGCGTTATGAGTGTCTCTCTTAGGGAAATGACATGACCGGTAACTTGCTTATTTGCAGTTAAACATTTATTGGGATTCGAAAGGAGGGCTAAATGCGGTGTATCGTGCGAAAGTTGTTTATTGCATCTGTTGTCTTTTTGTCTTTTCTTCTCGTCTCAACCGCAGTTCATGCTGACCCGTTCAAATTCTCGTCTTCCACACAATTTTTGTGGGGTGACGATCTGCTCGGAGATCGCTCGGCTGTCATCGCACAGTACCTTAGGTTCACTTTTGCCCCCGAGGGGAAGCCGTACTCTGTTACCGGCTACGGGCGGCTCTGGAAGGACCTGGGCAGTCCCGAGGTGAGAAGCGACGACTTCGAGACAAGGGTTTATTATCTCTATCTCGATTATGCGCTCTTGCCCAATGTCTCCACAAGGATAGGGAGGCAGTTCACGAATTTCACTGCGGGCACATCTATCATGGACGGCATCAGGCTGGATGTGAATAAAATCGGACCCGTGGGTGTGACTCTCGCCGGAGGAAGGGATGTCACCTTCAGCCTCGACGGAGAATACTCAAGGAACGGAAATAATTTTTTTGGGATCGACATTCACCTGCAGGACGTGAAATCGACCCAGCTGGGATTCAGCTATATCAGAAGATACGACGAGTCAGACCTTGCGAGGGAAGAACTCGGCATGAATTTCAGATATTTTCTTAAGTTTGCCAGCCCCTATGCGGAAGTGAAGTATGACCTGCTTTCGAAGGTCTTCGACGATGCGACGATCGGCGTCGATGTCTTCCCGCTGAGTAACCTGAAGGTGAAGGCGGAGTTCTATCATTCCTATCCGACCTTCGATTCTACGTCTATTTACAGCGTCTTTGCGGTCGACAAGTTCCGGGAATATCTGATACTCGCAGAGTACAATCTGGCGATCCCGGTGAGCGTCTTCGCTTCCTACAAACGCCAGACGTACGAGGAGGATACGAACGCCGATGTGTACACGATCGGTGCAAGGGCGTATCCCAATGAGAAACTCAACCTGAATGCCTCGTTCGATTACAGGAGAGGCTACAGCGGCTATGCCTTTTTCCCCGCCACCGGGGTGACGGAAACTGACGGAAAATTGTACGGGTTCGAACTTTCCGGAGATTACAAGCTCAGGAAAGAGATCATTGTCTTTGCGGGCATCCAGTACGATACGTACAACAGGCCGGACATCTCCGGGAACAACTATGCGCGGCGTTACTGGGCAGGCGGCCGCTGGATTGCCACAAAAAAGCTTTCTGTCACGGCACGGCTCGAGGACGACGACAACCCGAATTTTTCTCACAGAATTTTGGGCCGGGTTGCCCTGGACTGGAATCTATAAAGGAAAGGAGGGAAAATGCTAAAAAAATTAATCATAATTATGACGATACTTTTTATATGCGGTTTTGCTATTACGGCGTGGTCTCTCACCTCGCATAAGGACTATTCCTCGATGGAGATCTCGGCATGCAACAGCTGCCATCAGTCGAACGGCGTGGCCCTGAATCACGGCCCCATGTGGGATAAAGAGCACAGACTCTATGCCAACAAGAAGCCTAATAATTGTCAGGACTGCCATCAGCAGTCGTTCTGTCTCGATTGTCACCAAGGAGGCGGAATCGACGCCAACCTGCATTCATCGCAATCGGGACCCGATTACATGCCCAAGTCGCACCGGACCGATTTCAGGGAAATACACCCCATAAAGGCTAAGGAAAATCCGACTAGCTGCTATCGTTGCCATGACGCAAAGAGGTTCTGCCTGGAATGCCACAACAGGTTCAGCCCCAGCCAGCTTGCGATGGCTTCTCACAGGAGACAGTTCAGCGACATTAACCTCAAGTCGGTTGGTCCGAACCACACAATATTTAGCACTGAACAGTGTCCGACGTGCCATCCGAACAGCCTCGTCCCGACTCATCAGTGGTCTGCCGACCACGCGAGGGAGGCCAGGCGGAACCTGTCCACATGCCAGACATGCCATCCCGAGGGTGACGTATGCATGAAATGCCACAGCGCAGCCACGGGTTTGAAGGTGAACCCTCATCCGAGGAATTGGAGCGGCATTAAAGGCCGTCTCGGGAGTGCGAGCAACAACAGGTCGTGCTTAAAGTGCCATATCACGGTGCCGTAAGTGATTGCGAAAACTAAAGGAGGTAGAGATAAAATGCCACGAACATCCAAAAAGGAGGGCAAAATGATTAAGTCGTCTCGAATCGTTACCGGCTCACTATTTCTTCTTATGGCATTATTTGCGTTGAACGGTTGCGGAAGCGGGCACCATGAAGGAGTGGAGAGCCCCCTCGGGTCTGCGACAAAGGTAGGGTCTGAAAGCTGTACTAACACGTGTCACGCCGACACAAAAGACATCACGGGCAATAAGATTGCCGCGGTTTGGGCTGCTACCACCCATACCACGTCAGGCGGCGTGCAGTGCGAGGATTGTCATGGACCGGCCAGCCTGCACTGGGGCGTCGGCCCGATACTGTTTCCGGACCCTCAGGCTGCGCAGTGTAACGTTTGCCACGGCAAGACAGGCTTTGACGCTACAGCCCATGCGAACGCGCATATCCCCGGCGGCTTCTTCGGCCCCGACAGTTTCTTCTTCCAGGGGGACGCCGGCACGGGTCCTGCCGATATCAGAGGCGTTCCTGAATTCCTGCCTGACGGCATCACCCCTGTGACAAAGGCTCAGCATATCCAGGAATGCTCCGCATGCCACAATCCGAACGAAAGGTTCACTTTTAATATCGACGGGACTCTTACGAAGCCCGATCCGAACAACATGCCGAACCCTGTCGTCTCATGCGCTTCCTGTCACGATGCACACCAGCCTGAGCAAAGGGTTGCTATAGCACAGCGCGCCTCTGTGCAGGTTCCGATCTTCCGGAAGTTCTTTGTCAATGCCACCGGAGAGCAAAGCTTCGTTGCAGACCCATCAACAGGGAAAGAAAGTGCGACGGCCACCTCTTCACAACTTGCGGCCTCGCTATTTCAGCCTAACGGCGCGGTCCAGCTGAACGGCAGCGTGGACATGACTAAGGTCATCGGGACGAATAACGAACTGAACATCCAGCGCCTCTGTGCCTCATGTCACACTGTGGGGAAATACTTATACAGTCAGACTGCGACACATCAGAACGACACCTATACGCAGTGGGCAAACTCAGCCCACGGCACGATGAGCGATCCCGCCTTTGCCGAGTTTTCGGCAAACCCACCTGCCTATATCAATCCCTTTACCGGGACCCCGTATGCTGCGGGTGGCCACCAGAGTCTATGGCCCTATGATATGGCTTTTAGTGGAGGCGCCTCGTTCAACGGGCCGGGCAAGGTTGGCGCAACCGCAAGCACATCCCAGAATGCAGGGTTTGGAGGAACCAATGACAATTTTGCCTGCTACAGATGCCATAACGGGGTCGCTTCTATAGCATTCCAGCTGAATATCCAGGGGACGCCTGCCGCCCCCGTGATCTTCGGTGATGAAGCCGTGGTGTGTATCACCTGCCATGACCCTCACCAGAACTACCCCGGACAGACCTTGAACGTCCGGCAGCCGGTGATGATGACCAATTATTCGTCAACTTCCATTACTATCCAGGGTAATGTCTTCCTTGACAATACCCCTGTCCCGTTGGATAAGACAGGAAACGGCACGATCTGCATTTTCTGTCATCAGGGTCGGGAGAGTGGTCTTACCCTTTATGCCACGAAACTTGCCGCCGGCAAGAAGATCACTGGAAATTTCTTCAATCCTCATTATCTCGGCACTGCAGCAATGATCTGGGGCGTCAATGCCTATGAATACGCGGGTCAATTATACAGCGCCAATGTGGCCCATCAGGGTGCAAACTGCCCGACCTGTCATATGAACAATCCGACAGCGGACAATCTTAATGGTGGCCATACCTGGACCCCGAATGTAGCGTCCTGCAATGTCTCATCCTGTCATGGAAGTTTTGGTGCGGTGAGCGCAAAAGCCGCCTCCCAGAGTCCCGACGTCGCGACGTACAGGGCCAGTTTCGACACGAACAACTATACGGGCGATGCCAACGGGGCTTCCCTGTCTATAGCCAATTCGATACGGGTGCTCCAGCAGAAGGTGATCGCGGTGCTAAATACAAAGGGGATATTCTACAACGACCTGGTGTATCCTTACTTCTTTAGCGATGCGGCATCAACGACAGCCTTTACTGCCTGGACACCTGCAACTTACAAGGCGGCCTTCAATATCTCCTTTGCTGTGAAGGGGCTCCCTTCCGCGGCAACCTCACAGGCCAACGTGCCGAATAATTCTGCAGCGGTGCACGACTATAAGTACATCATTCAGGTTCTGCAGGACGGATATGCTGACCTGACAGGCGCTCCTCTTGCGGGCGCTTTCAGACCTGCAGGGACACGGCCCGCGACTGTCTACGGCCCGGGTCAGTAATAACGTAGTAGTGTAATTTCGTAACGGGGCCCCGGAGTAATCCGGGGCCCTCTTTTTTCGGTGCGCCCGGCATGGGCGCATGCTTGGTCTGAGTCGTGTCTTAATGCACCGGCGCCGGACCCGGACCCAAAAAACCCAGCTTAATTTTTTTCTACCCCTTTTTTGCAGAATATTTATAATATATGCCTGGACTTGTTTTGGATTATGAAAGGTAGATTCTGAAGAGGTCACATAATGGATAACTTTTTTATGAGGAGGGAATATGCGTAAACTGTATCGTTTACTCGGATTAGGGCTATTGGTCGGCTTATCTCTTCTGACCGGCTGCGGCGGAGGAGGAGGGGGCCAGCCTTCGACTGCGACGAGGGTCGGCTCTGCCACGTGCACAAATACATGCCATGCGTTCACCAAGGATATCACCGGCACGCAGATAGCTGTCGCCTGGGCCAATACTACTCATACCACCGACGGCAAGGTCCAGTGTGAGGACTGTCACGGCGCGGGAAGCCTGCACAGGGGAGTGGGAACTATCCCTTATCCAAACCCGCATGCTGCCCAGTGCGAAGTTTGTCATACGGATAAAAAAGGGTTTGACAGCACGTTCCATGCGAACTCGAATCCTTATAACGGTACAAACCCCAGTTCTTTTACAGGACCTGACAAGTTCTTCTTCCAGGGAGATGCCTTGAACAGCGGTACCGCCGAGATAATGAGTAAACCTGAATTCCTTCCCGACGGCATTACTCCGGTAACGCATGCGCAGCATATCGAGGAATGTTCCCGCTGCCACAACCCGAACCAGCGTTTTGAATACAGCTATGCTGATGGGAGCGGGCCTCTGATTATGCCTGACCCTAATAACATGCCGGACCCGCCGAATATCACCTGTGCGGGCTGTCATGACGCTCATCAGCCTGAAACCAAGGTACCTATCGCTCAAAGAAACGACCCGGTGGCTTATCCAGTCTACCGGAAATTTTTTGTCAACCCCACCGGCGAGCAAAACGATAACGTCCCTGGGACGCAGCTTGCCGCCTCGATCTACCAGCCCAACGGCGCTGTCCAGCAGGACGGATCGGTGGACATATCGAAGGTCGTCGGAACGAATAACGAGCTTAATATAGAGCTTCTCTGTGCCGCGTGCCATACGAAAGGGAAATATAAATACAGTCAGCTATCGACACATCAGAACGATGTTTATACAGAATGGAAGAACTCCGGACATGGGAATCGGAATGCCCCGGCGTTTGCCGAGTTTTCAGCCAACCCGCCCGCTTACACCAATCCTAATACCGGGATCCCGTACGCTGCGGGCGGTCACCAGAGTCTATGGCCCTATGATATGGCTTTTAGTGGAGGCGCCTCGTTCAACGGGCCGGGCAAGGTAGGTGCAACCGCAAATACATCCCGGAATGCGGGGTTTGGCGGAACTAATGACAATTATCCCTGCTACAGATGTCATAACGGGGTTGGATCTATCGCATTCCAGATGAATATCCAGGGGACGCCTTCCGCGCCGGTGGTTTTTGGCGATGAGCCTGTGGTATGTATTACCTGCCATGACCCGCACCAGGACTACCCCGGACAATCCAAGAACGTCCGGCAGCCGGTGATGATGACCAATTATTCGACAAGTTCCATCACGATCCAGGGAAATGTCTTCCTCGACAAAACTCCCGTGCCGCTCGCCCAGACCGGCAACGGCACTATCTGCATCTTCTGTCATCAGGGCAGGGAGAGTGGCCTGACACTTTATGCCACGAAACTTGCCGCAGGCAAGACGATTACTGGAAATTTCTTCAATCCTCACTATCTCGGCACTGCAGCAATGCTCTGGGGAGTCAATGCCTATGAGTACTCGGGTCAGTTTTATAGCGCCAATGCGGCCCATCAGGGTGCAAACTGCCCGACCTGTCATATGAGCAATCCGACAGCAGACAACCAAAACGGCGGCCATACGTGGAAACCGAATGTAGCGACCTGCAATGTCTCATCCTGTCACGGAGGAAGTTTAGGAAAGGTGGGCGTTCAAGCAGGTTCCGCGAGCCCGGATGTGGCAAGCTACAGGGCAAGCTCCGACACGAATAACTATACCGGCGATGCCAACGGGGCTTCGCTGTCTATAGCCGATTCAATCCGGGTGCTCCAGCAGAAGGTCATCGCAGTACTCCAGACCAAGGGGATCTTCTACAACGACCTGGTGTATCCTTATTTCTTTAGCGATGCGGCATCAACGACGACCTTTACTGCCTGGACACCTTCTACGTACAAGGCAGCATTCAACCTCTCTTTTGCAGTGAAGGGACTCCCCTCCGCTGCAACCTCACAGGCCAACGTGCCGAATAATTCTGCCGCCGTTCATGACTATAAATACATTATCCAGCTCCTGCAGGACGGCCTTGCAGACTTGGGGGTACCTCTTCCCTCGAGTGCCGTCAGGCCTCTGGGGATACGGCCTGCGACTGTTTACGGCCCGGGTCAGTAACTAATATAAAAGTGTAATTTCGCATTCGCGCCCCGGAGTAATCCGGGGTTTTTTTTTGGACACTAATTTTGGGATAGTCATTCTATAATAGATGGTATGAAAGACATGCTTGGAAGAGTAAACGTGGTCTCTGCTGAGGCGGCGCTCAGGCTTTTGCTTGAGGGACTGCCTGTAAGGGTGCCGAATGTAATGCGGTTGCCTATAGAGGACACGCTGGGCATGATATGCGCGGAGGACGTGAAATCGATTGAAGATCTGCCCCACTTTGCAAGGTCTACCGTCGACGGGTATGCGGTGACGGCGGAAGACACCTTCGGCGCCTCAGACGCGATGCCAGCGTATGTGACCCTCTCGAAGGAGATCTTCATGGGCGAGAGTCCCGGGGTCGTGGTATCCAGAGGGATTGCCTGCAAGATACCGACGGGAGGCATGCTGCCTCAAGGTGCGAATGCCGTGGTAATGTTCGAACATGTTCAGAGAGTGGACGAAACCATGATCGAGGTGCTCAGGCCTGTGGTGCCGGGTGAAAACGTGGTACAGCGCGGCGAGGACGTAAAAAAGGGAGAAATGGTCCTCCGGAGGGGCAGGAGGATAAGGCCCCAGGACATCGGCGCCTGTGCCGGTATCGGTGCGACTGGGCTAAAAGTGTATGAAAGACTCAAGGCGTCTATTATATCGTCAGGGGATGAGATCGTCCCCGCAGAAACGCCACCGGCCCCGGGACAGGTGAGGGACATAAACTCATATGTCCTCTCTGCGATGCTTTCTGCCGAGGGCGCAGTTCCGCTCAGGAAGGGAATATTCAGGGATGATTACAGGACGCTGCGGGCTGTTGTAGAAAATTCTTTGGATGACTCGGACGTTATCATACTTTCCGGAGGCACCTCGGTAGGCACAAAAGACATGATAGCGAGGATAGTGGACGACATCGGGAATCCCGGTATCGTGTTCCACGGCGTCTCTCTAAAACCCGGCAAACCTATGATAGGCGGACTGATCGGGAAGGTGCCTGTATTCGGTCTTCCGGGGCACCCGGCTGCCGTCAGTGTCTGCTTCGATGTATTTATCAGGCCGGTTCTGGAACGTATGTCGGGGATATCAGAGAAGTCCTTTGGGCATGGCAGGAACATGATAAGGGCGAGACTTTCAAAAAACCTTTCATCCTCACAGGGAAGGGAGGAACATATACGGGTGATGATCGACGAAAGAGAAGACGGACTTTGGGCGGTGCCGGTACTCGGCAAATCAGGACTGATTACGACGCTCGTGAAGGCTGACGGGACGATTGTGATACCGCTGAATATAAACGGGATGGAAGCGGGCGAGGTCGTCGACGTAATACTTTTCTAAGGCTTCATGAAAATTGTCATATTTACAAGGACAGGCTTCCACCATACCAGTTTCATAAACAGGCTCCAGGAGAAGTTCGAAGTCGCATGCGTCGTGAGAGAGGCTTATCCGGAGATCTGCCGGGAAAGCAGGTTCCATGTAATGATGAAAAATGCCCTGAAACGGAACGGGCGGCAGAAGATAATGGACAGCCTCTACCTTAGGGAGTTTCACGAAAAATTCTCGGCAGGTTTCAGATATCATAGAAGACTGAAGGACTTTCTAAAGTCCCCCTTTGACCTTGTCATCGAGAGACCCGGTACGAAATATGTCAACGTGAAATGCGGGGAGATTAACATCGACGGTTTTGTCTCCTTCCTGGAAGGGCTCGGACCCGACCTCATCGCAGTGCTTGGAAGCAGCGTCATTACTCCCCGGGTAATTTCCATCCCCTTGCACGGTATGATCAACCTCCATTCAGGGCTTTCGCCGTATTACAGAGGTACATGGAGTTACGGGTGGCCGATAGTGAACGGCGAGCCGGAGTATATCGGGGTGACCGTGCACCATGTGGACCCGGGCATCGATACAGGGGACATTATTTATCAGACGAGGCCGGTCCTGGACGGACACGATGACCTGAACGCTATCTTCCTGAAAGTCATTGCAGAGGGAATAGAGCTTGTGACAGAGGCGATAGAAAAGATGCTAAATAAGGGGACGGTGGTGTCCTATAAGCAGGAAAAAGAGAACGGCAGGCTCTACCGCTCACGAGATCTTGATGCAGGTTTTGCGCGCCGCTGTCTGGCCAATCTCGAAGAGGGAGTTATCAGGAGATATAATGCCGGCAAGCTGGAGGCAGACGCAAAGGTGCCTCTCCTCGGATATGTTCCTCCGAAATTCTTCGCATGAATGACGGCCCCTCATACACTGTCCTTCTTTTTCATTCGATAGATGACCGCGTAAGATTGTCCCTGAAAAACCTGGGCAATATCCGTCCCGAGCCCTTTGAAAAGGTATGTACCGCTCTTAAGCAGGAGTTCGACGTGGTAGGAATCCGGGAACTCGTCGGACTTATTTCCGCTAGTGCGGAAAAACGGGGACGCTTTCTTGCAGTCACTTTCGATGACGGCCCGAAATCATACGCCTTGAATGCGGTCCCGATATTGGAGTCGCTGAGAATAGCTTCGATCTGTTTTCTTATCACCGACTGCATAGGAGACAAGGCCATATACTGGAGACATCTCTATAACTACTGCATCAATGCCGGCTTCGGCAAGGACCTGGCGGCCCTGGTGAACGCCGAATACGGCGTCTCGATAAAAGAAGAAGATATCGTCAGCTTCACCCGGAGCAATTACAACAGAGAGAAAAACAGGCTGGTAATGGAGGGGATATCAAAACATATCATCGCAGAGAAGGAATACCTCGAAAAGGAAAATGAACTCTTTCTGGCGTATGAAGATATCAGGAGACTTAAGGAGAGTCCGCTCGTAGAATTCGGGATCCATACGCGCACCCACCCTGTCATGAAAGGGCTGGGCGATGAAGAGATACGCGACGAGATATCCGCGAGCGCTGCTCTTTATCGCGACAGGATCGGGGACGGCCGCCCGATGTTCAGTGTGCCCTTCGGCAGACTGTACAAGGATTACGACGAAAGGACAATCAAGGCCGCACTTGATCTTTCGATTGGTGTGATCTTTTCGGCGTACGGCGGAAGGAATGGAAGGGGACAATCCCTTTACAACATCCGCAGGATACCTGTCCATGAAGGGCTGCTGGAATCCGGAGTCGGAAAATTTGTACGTTCCCTCTTTGATGCGGAGGCCGGACCGGAATACCGGGAGGCGGAAAAGAGATTGCGTGAATCAGTGGAACAGACGCCCTAAGCTGTCTTCATCCGGTGCCTGAGTTTCCCCAGGTATTTGTTGATCGGATTGCTGCGGTCAAGAAAAGGTATTACCGGATTTTTTCGCCAACCGAGTTTAGCTGTATGGGACTGCAATTCCTTGTGTTTTGAATCATGCTTTAATCCCTCGCGAAAAGCGTCAAGGGCGGCCTTTCTTTGATTGCTTGCCAGGTATGCCTTGCCGAGGTTCAGATAGAGGATAGGATAGAAAAACTCTTTGTCTTCAGACGGCGTCTTGGACATGACCCTTATCGACTCCTCACAAATAGTGCATCCCTCTCTTTTCTTCTTTTCTACTACCGCTATAAGATAGCCCGAATGCGAGAGGAAAAAAGGATCTTCAGGGAAGAGTTGCAGCGCCTCTCTGGCCATCTCCAGGGCGCCTTTGCGGTTGCCTTTGCCGAGGCACATCTTCATCTCGTCCCCCAGCAGGGCCTTCGATTTTTTTGGTCTCTGAGTCTTTTGCGAACACCACTCCAGGGCGTCCTTGTGCTGCCTGTCCATTAACGCCTTGATCTTATCTTTCAGACCCGAGCCGGCGGCGAGATGTGCGTAGTCTGTCGTTCTGGTATCGACGATAGCGCCTTTATGATACGTCTTTGTGATGATTTTGCCGCTCTTTGCCCCCAAGTCTTCCGTCTGTATGAGGAAAGTGTTGCCGCCGACATCGATCTTATGGACGTAGGCGTCGGGTCGACTGCTCTTAATCTTCAGTTGTGAATTAACCAAAACTTCCTCCTGATTGACTGAGTTCGGGGGGGAACGAAACGAAATACGCTCCTCTTTATTAATTTTTTTTATTATCAGAGAATACTCGGCAGAATACTGTGCTTGAGATCACAAAAAACACTCTGCCGTTAATGCGTCATCCCACCTCGATGATAACATACGCATCCTGTCTCAAGAAGGAACAATAAGAAAAAATCTCGCCGTCTGAGTTAAAATAAATCAGAGAGAGATATCCCGAAAAGCCGAACCCCTCGAAAGAGGAGGGCGGAAAGCGGCGGGTCTTCTCAATATGAAGATGGCCGAGCTGCCGAAGGATTCAAATGTATCTTCGGCTTGCTCGGTTTTTCGGTTATTACGAGGGGCGGTCGAAGGAAAGGAGGCGACCCATGGCAACTGCAACTATAAAAGAGGATATAGATGTCCGTAAGTACTGTGAAAGCGTATACAGGGAACTGAGCGAAATGAAGAAAAAGGCCTTCGGCCTTGTCTGTAGTGTTGAGACGACAACTGCCGCAGAAGAAGCGCGCCGACAGGAATATTTTGAATTGTTCGACCTGGTGGACTATATCGAGAAAAAGCTCGAGTCGCTCACGAAGGCGTGTCCTGCGGACTGGGGGAGCACAAAAGAAGAGATCGAAGGCAGCAAAAAGAAACTCGACAACGCTCTGGAGTGGTGGTACGGTTAATTTGCATAAACGGAGCGAGGAGTCGGGGCGGATTGATTAAAGCGGGGGGTTTTTTTGTTATTAAAAAGACTTTTTTTATGGTATTTTATTCCATTGGAAACTTTCAGCGCTGAGACCGGCTCCGGTACCGCAAGAGAGATTGTTCTGTGCCAGGGAGAGGCCGCTAAGAGGTCCCATCAAAACCTCTTCTCCCTCGACGACTCTTGCTATTGTCTGAGCGGAGAGAGCATTGTAGCGTCCATCCTTTCAATCAATCTGGAGAATATCTCAAAGCTCCACATTTCAACGGGTTGGGAGGCAATGCTTGAGATGGCGTTATGGACGACGGCGAGGCCGCTGGTCCATGATGTCATCGTTCTTCTCAAAAGGGCCGGCATAGGCGACGACGAAATCGGCCCCTTTAAAAAGTCCGAAGTGAACGACATCTTCCCCTGGCTTTATTACGGAAAGAGGTTTGATGTCCTGAGAAGGATCTGCAATACGGCAAAGACGAGGATAGATTTGAAACTCGAAAGAAAGAAACTTCTTGTCTACTGTCATCTCAGCATGGATGAGATGGGGAGGATTGTTGCCAGCAATCTCTGAAAGTGCTGATCCGGCCCGGTCGGGGCTAAAAAAATCGAGACGACTAATCCTAAACCCCTTTAACGGGGATCTGTTCCTATGCATAAGAGGGGACTATCTTTTCGCTCATTCTCGTCCCGATAAATCGGGACTCCGAGGCTTTTGCCTCTTTATCTAAGAAAAACATAATTAGGTATATCGGCAAAAGAAACCGCTCAAAGACAGTCCCCTCTTGCATTTCTATCTTGAGAAAGAAAAGTTTTTGTCTGTTTATTCTCAATGGCAGTCTTATCTAACAAATTTGCTCTTGATTTCTGAACATTCCGCGTTGGACTGTGTTTGAGCGGCTTCAATTTCTCGTATTTGCCGGCCGCAGGCAGGCGAGAAATTGCCTCGGAGCGTAGCGAGAATGAGCGAAAATACAGTCCAACGCGGGTGAATGAATAATCAGGATTAGCCTTCTCTGCCGTTGATTTAAAGGGAATAATCATTGATAATAGGGGAATGTTTCTATCTATAAAAAGGGAAATTATATGAGAAAAGGGATATACCTCGAAAACACCCCACTGGCCGAGGCATTGAAACTGTGGGAAGATAAAATAGCATCAGAGGGGATCGGGCCGCTTGACGGCGAGCCGGTCCCAGTCCGGGATTCTCTCGGCAGAATAACCTCAGAGGTTGTTTTCGCAAGGCTCTCTTCGCCTTTCTACCACTCGTCGGCCATGGACGGATATGCGGTGAGGTTCCCCGAGACATTCGACGCCTCGGAGTCCGCTCCAAAGAGGCTGAAGTTAGGTCAGGAGGCCGTGTATGTGGATACCGGAGATCCGCTTCCAGACGGCTTTAACGCGGTGATCATGATAGAAGAGGTGAACGTCTGGAAAGGTCCTGAAGGACAGGGTCATATCGAGATAATAAAGCCCGCTGCCCCGTGGCAGCACGTGAGGGTCATCGGCGAAGACATCGTGTCTACCGAGCTGATTGTGCCTGAAAACCACAGGATGAGACCTGTAGATATCGGCGCAGTCATTTCAGGGGGACATATCGAGATCAACGTCCGCAGAAGGCCGAAGGTGGTGATAATCCCCACGGGATCCGAGATCGTTGAGCCGGGGACTGACCTGAAAAAGGGCGACATCATCGAATATAATTCGAGGATATTGTCTGCGCTGGTCACTGAATGGGGAGGGGTGCCGCTGAGGTTTAAACCGGTGGCCGACGACGTCGATAAGATAAAGGATACGGTTATTAAGGGGTGCGAGCAGGGGGACCTCGTCGTCATCAACGCAGGTTCCTCTGCCGGGTCAGAGGACTTTACCGCAAAGGTCGTCTCAGAGATCGGAGAGGTGCTCCTGCACGGCATAAACATCAAACCGGGGAAACCGGTCATCCTGGGCTGGGCGAAGGGGAGGCCTTTACTCGGTATTCCGGGTTATCCGGTTTCTACCTATATAACCTTCAATCTCTTTGCAAAAGGCCTTGTCTACAAGTGGCAAGGCCTCGAGGCCCCTGACCCAGAGTTCATGAAGGCGCGGCTTTCACGGCAGGTTGCCTCGTCCCTCGGGCAGGAGGAATTTCTTAGGGTGAAGCTCGGGAGGGTCGGCGAAAAACTCATTGCCACGCCTGTAAGCAGGGGGGCAGGCGTGCTCATGTCGCTGGTGCGCGCCGACGGCATCGTAAGGATACCCGCCATGTCCGAAGGGTTCGGCACAGGGACTGAGGTGGATGTCGAGATACTGAGGGGGAAAAAAGAGATAGAAAATACCGTCGTCTGTATAGGAAGCCATGACAACGCACTCGACATTCTTGCAAACATCCTCAAGAAGACCAACCCCCTGTATTCACTGTCCTCTGCACATGTGGGGTCGATGGGGGGGCTGATCGCGCTGAAAAAGGGAGAGGCCCACATGGCAGGCACCCACCTACTGGACGAGGAGACGGGAGAATATAACGTGGCTTACATACGGAAGATTCTCGGAGAGAGGAAGATCGTTCTGATGAACCTCGTTTACCGGCAGCAGGGGCTGATGGTACCGAAAGGGAACCCCAGGAACATACGCGGGTTCGCGGATCTTACCAGGGACGATGTCGTCTTCATCAACAGGCAGTCCGGCGCGGGCACGCGACTTCTCACCGACAAATACCTTAAGGAGTTGGGGATTTCGCCGAAAAACGTGAGGGGGTACGAACGCGAGGAATATACCCATATGGGGGTCGCGTCAGCGGTTCTCACCGGTATCGCCGACACGGGAATGGGCATCCTCGCCTCTGCAGAGGCACTAGGCCTCGATTTTATCCCGCTTGCAAAGGAACGATATGACCTTGCTATCCCTGCGGATTTTATCGGGATGCCTCCCCTGTCGGCCCTCTTAGGCATAATCAGAGGGAGCAGGGAGTTCAGGACCTCGGTGGAGACGCTCGGAGGGTATGACGTATCGGACATGGGGAAGATCATGTATGAGTCTTGACCCGCTTGTCTTCCCGATCGACGTCACCGTTGAAGCCCCTTCGTCTTCCGATAAGGCGGCGGATACGGACAGATTCTTGGAAGGACTGAAAAGGCAAGGGCTGTATAATGTACAAATCCCGCTTCACATAATGAGAAGGTTGCCTGCGGAGCTGCGAAAGAAAGACTTTCAGGTGAAACTCGCCGTCAGTCTTTCAGAAGAAGGATATAGACTGATCGACATAGGAAGGGACCGTATATACGGCGTTGCCCTGGACATCGGCTCGACCAATATAGAATGCTCGCTATTCGTTCTTTCTTCGGGGGAAAGGATCGGGACAGGGGAGGCGGAGAACCCGCAGATACGCTTTGGAAACGATGTGCTGACCAGGGTGCAGCGGTCGATGATGGGGGAATATTCGACCCTGCAGGAGGCGCTTGCAATGGGGATAACCCAGGTCATCGAAGATGTCTGCAAAAGGCATGGCGTCTCGGGTGAGGATGTCCTCGCGGTGACTGTGGCCGGCAATACGATCATGTCGCACTTTTTTCTCGGTCTCGACGTAAGAAATATTCCAGTCAGCCCCTATGTCCCTGCCGTAAACAGGGCCGTCTTTGCATCTGCAAAAGAGACGGGGCTTCCGGTAAATGAGAACGCGGTGGTGTATGTCTTCCCGAATTCAGGGAGTTATGTGGGAGGGGACATCATAAGCGGGATGCTCTTTACCGGTGTCCACCGCGGGGACGAACCTGCGCTTTTCATTGATGTAGGAACGAATGTCGAGATCACGCTCGGCTGCAAGGACTGGATCATGGTGGGCGCGGGCGCGGCCGGTCCTGCTCTTGAGGGCGGGGTGGCGAGCATCGGGAAAAAGGCCGAGACAGGCACGATATCGGAGGTGACGATCGACAGCCTCAGCAAGAAGATAGATATGAGGGTCATCGGGGGCGCAGAGCCGCGGGGTATCTGCGGTTCGGGTCTGATCTCCCTTGTCTCGGAGATGTATTCAGCGGGGATCATCGACCAGGCGGGAAGGTTCACGGGCGCTGGAAACGGCATAGTCGAAAAGGACGGCGTGAAGGCATACCTTCTCCATCGGTCAGGCAGCGCCGAACTTTACCTGACCGAAAACGAGATAAAGAATTTCCTCCTTTCGAAGGCCGCAATGTTCTCATTCCTTTACGTCTTTGTGAGGTCGGTAGGGCTTACCTTCAGAGACATAAAAAAGGTCTATGTTGCAGGTGCCCTCGGATGCGGGATCGATCCCGAAAAGGCGATCACCATCGGGATGCTCCCGGACATCCCCAGAGAGAGGTTCATACCTGTCGGGAATTCCTCGCTCGGCGGAGCGGAAATGCTTCTGCTGCACAGGGAACTTTTGCAGGAGGTGAATGACATCGCTACACGGATCACCTACCGGGAGATGAACGAGGATGCGGACCTGATGCAAGTGCTGCAGGGAGCGATGTTCATACCCCACACTCAACCCGAGATATTAAAAGGGTGAATGTCATGACAACGAACGGCGGCGAGATCGGTATACTGCTCCTGAACCTCGGCGGGCCGGACTCCCTTGGGGCGGTTAGGCCCTTCCTCTTCAACCTCTTTTCGGACAGGGAGATAATCAGGCTCGGTCCTTCGTTCATGCAGAAACCACTGGCATATCTCATCTCCACAATGCGGCATAAAAAGACAGAGGGCTACTACAGGCTTATCGGCGGCAAGTCGCCGATCTTCGAAATCACGAACAAGCAGGCAAGGGCGCTCGAAAAAGCTCTGAACGAGCAATCAGTGATCAGCAGTCAGCTTGATCAACCTTCAACCTTCAGCCTACAGCCTTCTTCTTTTAAGGTCTTTATCGGCATGCGATACTGGCATCCCTCTATCGAGGCGACGGTCCCGGAGATCTTTCATCAAGGTATCAAGAGAGTGATCGCACTGGGCCTCTATCCGCATTATTCGATCGCGACTGCCGGTTCATCATTTTCCAAAATGAATGAGGTTGTTTCCCGGTTTCCGGTGGAGGTGTTCACCATTTCCTCGTGGCATGATCATCCCCTCTATATCGAGTCGCTTGTGGAGAAGATACAGAGAGGGATGGATTTCTTCCATTCCCGGGAGGGAGTGAGGGAGGACAATGTCCATGTCCTCTTCAGCGCCCATAGCCTGCCGAAGAAGTTCATCGAAGAAGGCGACCCCTATGTAGAACAAATAAAGGGAACGATCGATGAGATCACGAAAAGGGCGAAGATAGAGTGGGACCTTTCATACCAGTCAAAGAGCGGCCCCGTGGAGTGGCTTGAACCGTCGACCGACGAAATGATAAAGGAACTTGCGGGGCGGGGCGTGAAAAATCTCCTGGTCGTGCCGATAAGTTTTGTTTCCGACCATATCGAAACCCTCTATGAAATTGATATATTATATAAAGATATGGCAAAGTCGCTTGGCATGAGACTAGAGCGGGCGGAATCTCTCAATACCTCCCCGCTTTTTATTTCTGCACTCGCGGAAATTGTGAAGAAGGGCATGAAGGAGGCCGGATGGGTAGAATAGCGATAATCGGCGGCGGGATTTCAGGGCTTTCATTGGCGTATTTCCTAATTGAAAAAGACCCTTCAGCGGACGTACTCGTCTTCGAATCCGAAAAAAGGGCCGGCGGAAAGATCTGGACTGAGAAGACGGAAGGGTTCCTCTGCGAGGGCGGCGTGAACGGTTTTCTCGACAACAGACCGAAGACGCTCGACCTTGCGCTGAAGGTGAAGCTCACCCCGCTGCGCAGCAACGATGCATCGAGAAAGAGGTTCATCTATTCCGAAGGCCGGCTCCACAGGCTCCCGGAGTCCCCTCCGACGTTTTTGACGTCAAATCTCCTTAGTCTGCCCGGAAGGCTGAGAGTTATCGCGGAAATGTTCATCCCGGGAGGGGCAAAGGAGGAAGAAAGTCTTGCGGACTTTGCAAGGAGGAGGCTCGGCCGGGAGGCGTACGAAAAATTGATCGACCCGATGGCCTCCGGTATATATGCGGGCAACCCGGAAACGCTGAGTTTGCGGGCCTGTTTCTCAAAGGTGTATGACCTGGAGGTGAAGTACGGGGGGCTGATAATGGGAATGCTGAAGCTCCAGCGCGCCAGGAAGAAAGAAGGCTCAAAAGAAAAGGTGGGCGCGGGGCCGGGAGGTACACTCACTTCATTTTATCAAGGAATGGGTGAACTTTCAGACACGCTCAAGAACGTCCTCGGAGACCGGATGAGGACAGGGTATAAGGCAGTCTCATTGGAGAAAAAGGGGAAGGGATATTCGGTCTTATTTTCAGACGGCTCCGCCCTCGAAACGGATGTCGCAGTCATCGCCGCCCCTGCCTATTCCGCCTCTGAGATCCTCAAGGCCGTCGATACCCGGCTGGCAAGTTTGATTGCAGGGATCCCCTATCCTTCGCTCTCTGTGGTATGTTTCGGGTATAAAAAGACGAAGATAGAGTCCTCGCTCGACGGGTTCGGTTACCTGATACCGTCCAGGGAGAAAAGGAGGATACTCGGGACCCTCTGGGACTCCAGTATCTTCCCGAACCGGGCGCCTGAAGGGTATGTGCTCCTGAGGAGCATGGTCGGGGGCGCGAGGGCCTCTGCACTTGCGATGGAAGAGGACGGAAAGATCATCGATTCAGTAAGAGGAGAAATAGCCGACATCATGGGAATCAGGACAGCCCCGGATTTTATCAGGATATTCAGACATGAAATGGCTATCCCCCAGTATACTATCGGCCATTCCGGAAGGTTGAAGGACGTCGACTCCTTCCTCTTAAAGCACAGGAACCTGTATCTTGCGGGGAATGCGTATAGGGGGATAAGCGTGAACGACTGCATAGGGAACTCTTCTGTACTCGCAGACAGGATTGCAGAGGAGTCGGTGTGACCGGTAACGCCCCCCAACCCCCTCTTAAGATAAGAGGGGGCGAGGAGGAGTTATGAAATATTTTGAGACAACAGGAGGAGAAAACAGTATGAAGATTTTGAAGTTTTTTGTAGTAATGGCAGTGGCGTGTATGCTTGCGCAGAGCGTTTCGGCCGAGATGAAATCAAAAAAATTCACGAACGAGGAGATCAAGAAGATGTCTGAGACTACCGCGGTAATAGAGACGAAATTCGGAAACATCGAACTGAAGTTCTTCCCGGATGTCGCACCCAACCATGTCAATAGTTTCATCGGACTCGCCAAGAAGGGTTTTTACGACGGTACGACATTCCACAGGGTGATACCGGGTTTCATGATCCAGGGCGGCGACCCAAATTCCAAGAACGCCGATAAGGCCACTCATGGCACCGGCGGGCCAGGATATACGGTAAAGGCCGAGTTCAGCGATAAGCCCCACAAACGCGGGATTCTCTCGATGGCAAGGGCTGCAGACCCTAACAGCGCAGGCTCCCAGTTCTTCATCTGCGTTGCCGATGCACCGTTTCTCAACAAGCAGTACACGGTATTCGGAGAGGTCGTATCGGGCATGGACGTGGTCGACAAGATCGTCAGCCAGCCGAGGGACCCGAGGGACAACCCCACCGAACGGGTCGAGATGAAAGTCAAGGTGGTCGAAAAAAAGTAACCCTTCCGTTTTAGCAGGAGCTGTGTGTTTTTTGGGGGGCTCCATGGGTCGATGCGGGGCTCCCCGCCTGATTTTGGATTTGATAATTTTATCGAAAAGGTATATTCTATAGGGAAGATAAAGGCATGCAGAGAAAGACGATAACGTTCTCAGGAATACTTTCACCCCTTTCCTCACACAAGAGTCCTTTTTTTCCCAAACCTCTCGAGTCAATACAGTTTTCAGGGCGGCCGACGCCCACGGTTCTAATAAATTTTTTTTAGGGAGGAGAACAATTGAAAGAGCAGGAGATCATCGAACGCCTGAAAAAAGAGAGCGAAGAGTTCAGGAAGGTTTTGGAGGAACACCATGGTCTCGACGCGACGCTTGCCGAGATCGATAAAAAGGTCTATCTGACCCCTGAAGAAGAGATCGAGAGGAAGAAACTCCAGAAACAAAAGCTGGCGAAGAAAGACAAGATGGCTGAGTTTATCAGGGACTTTAAAAAGGCCAACACGGTAGGCTGAGGGGAAAAGGGCCGCAGCAACAGCAGGACCCATCGAAGTGATAAAAGGGGGCGATCCTGGTATCGCCCCCTGTGTATTCATACCCCGGACAAGAATAACGTTTCACTATCACACTAACTGGGATAGAGGAGAGGAATGGTATGAGAAGCAATATAATAAAAAAAGGCCTTGAACGCATGCCCCATCGGGCATTGCTCTATGCAACGGGGCTTCCCAAAAGCGAAATCGGAAAGCCTTTTATCGGGGTAGCCACTAGTTTTACCGACCTGATACCGGGTCATAGCGGCATGCGCGACCTGGAGCGCTTTATCGAAAAGGGAGTGCATACGGGCGGCGGGTACCCCTTCTTCTTCGGTATCCCCGGCATCTGCGACGGCATAGCGATGGGGCACGGTGGTATGCATTATTCGCTTGCGTCGAGGGAACTGATCGCGGACATGGTCGAGACGGTCGCTGAGGCGCATAAGCTCGACGGGCTTGTGCTTCTTACCAACTGCGACAAGATCACGCCCGGCATGCTCATGGCAGCGGGGAGGGTGAATATCCCTTCGATCGTTGTGACCGCGGGCCCGATGTTTTCGGGCCATTACAAAGGCAGGAGACTCAATCTCACGAGCGATACCTTCGAGGCTGTCGGCAAGTTCAAAAGGGGGCTTATCAAGAGTGAGGAACTCGAGGCGCTCGAGATGTGCGCCTGTCCGGGCGCGGGTTCATGCCAGGGCATGTATACCGCAAACACGATGGCCTGCGTCACAGAGGCCCTTGGTATGAGCTTGGAAGGATGCGCCACCGCACTGGCGGTATCTTCGAAGAAGAGGAGGATAGCTTTTGAGAGCGGTCGTTTGATTACACAGCTCGTCAGGAAAAACGTGACACCGAGGAAGATCATGAACAGGAAGGCGTTCGAAAACGCGATAATCGTCGACCTTGCACTGGGCGGGTCGACAAACACCGCGCTCCATATCCCTGCGATCGCCCATGATGCGGGCATAGACCTTCCGCTCGACCTTTTCGACAGCATGGGGAAGAAGACTCCGCATATCGCCGATATGCTGCCGGGCGGCAAGAACTATCTCGAAGACCTCGACTATGCCGGGGGCATACCCGGCGTCCTGAAGAGACTGAAAGAGAGGCTCAACGACAATATCACCGTAAGCGGGAAGGGCATTTATGAGATAGCTGATACTGCAGAGATCTTTGATGAGGACGTGATAAGACCTCTCGACAAGGCCCATCACAAACAGGGCGGAATTGCCGTTATGAAGGGCAATCTTGCGCCGGGGGGCGCGGTCGTGAAGCAGACGGCGGTCAGCAAGAATATGATGAAGTTCAAGGGCACCGCCATAGTCTTCGATTCCGAAGAGGCGGCGATGAAGTCGATACTCGCAGGGAAGGTAAAATCCGGGCACGTCGTGGTTATTCGATACGAAGGCCCCAAGGGAGGCCCCGGAATGAGGGAGATGCTCTCCCCCACCTCCGCGATCGCAGGCATGGGCCTGAGCGAATCGGTCGCCCTGATCACCGACGGCAGGTTCTCGGGCGGCACACGGGGACCCTGCATAGGGCATATCTCACCGGAGGCGATGGAAGGGGGCCCGCTCGCCATAGTCAGGGACGGTGACGAGATTCGGATCGACATACCCCGGAGGACCCTCGAAGTCCTCTTGACAGAAGATGAAATCAACAAGAGACTGAAAATATGGAAGAAGCCGGCGCCGAAGATCACCAAGGGCTATCTTGCCCGATATGCGCGCTTCGTCAGCTCGGCGAATGAAGGAGCTATCATGAAGTAAGGCCGCCCGTAACTTTACCCCGTTAGAAGACCTTCGACCTTCTCACGGGGTTTACAGAACTGCGCGGCCTGTGGTAATCTTAACGACACGAAAATTCATAATTGAAAGGTGGTGATTCGATGGGAATCGAAAAAAACAAGCAGAAGATCATCAGTGATTTCAAAATTCACGACAAAGATACCGGTTCACCGGAGGTGCAGATCGCGATACTGAGTGAAAGGATAGGATATCTCACCGAGCACTTCAGGATTCATACAAAGGATCACCACTCGCGGCGGGGGCTGCTTAAGCTTGTCGGCCAGAGGAGAAAGTTGCTTGACTATCTGAAAACTTCAAACAGAGAGCGATACGATAATATTATCAGTCGGCTTGGAATCAGGAAATAGGAAAAAATGGTAAATAGAGTTGAGATTGAAATACGTGGAAAAGGGCTGAGTTTTGAGACCGGCAAGATGGCGAGGCAGGCGGACGGGTCCGTGGTCGCCCAGTACGGCGATACGGTCATACTTGCGACTGCGGTCAGCAGTAAGACCCCGAGAGTAGGGATCGATTTTTTCCCTCTCACGATAGATTATCAGGAAAAGACATATTCAGCCGGGAAGATCCCGGGCGGTTTTTTTAAGAGAGAGGGAAGGCCCACCGAAAAGGAGGTCCTTACCTCAAGGCTTATCGACAGACCGGTCAGGCCGCTTTTCCCGAAAGGGTTTGCCTGCGAAACACAGGGCATAGTAAGCGTCCTTTCCTACGGGGACGAAAACATAGCCGACCTCCTCGGGATCACCGCGATGTCCGCTGCCCTTCATATATCAGACATACCCTTTGACGGTCCCGTGGGCGCAGTAAGGATCGGAAGGATCTCGGGTTCTTTCGTGATCAACCCGGACCTGAGAGAAGCTGAAGAATGCGATATCAATCTGGTCGTCGCCGGGACCGAAGACGCCGTGGCGATGGTCGAGGGCAGCGCCCAGGAGATGAGTGAGGCAGACCTCCTCGAAGCGATAGATATCGCCCACAGAGAGATCAAGCGGCTCTGCCAGGTCCAGAATGAATTCCGGGCTAAGGCCGGAAAACCGAAGAGGGCCGTGGTCGCACCTGTCACCGACGAGACGCTCGAAAAGACCGTCAGGGATATGGCCCTTGCGAAGATAAAAGAGGCCATTGTGATCCCCGACAAGATGTTGAGGCAGGCGGCTCTCGACGAGATCAGGAAGGGGATAATCGAACAGCTCAATACCGAAGAAAAAAATGTCTCGGCGGAGGTCTCCGCCGTGTTTCACGATATCGAGAAACAGCTTGTAAGGAACATGATCCTGAATGATAATATCAGGGCCGATGGGAGGTCACCGGAACAGATCAGGCAGATCACCGCCGAAGTCGGTATACTTCCGAGGACTCACGGCTCTGCTTTATTTATAAGGGGTGAGACGCAGTGCCTTGCTGTGGTTACACTCGGCACTTCGGAAGACGAACAGAGGATAGATTCGCTCGAGGGCGAGACGTCCAAGACCTTCATGCTCCATTATAATTTTCCGCCTTTCAGCGTCGGTGAGGTGAAGCCCTTAAGGTCGCCGGGCAGAAGGGAGATCGGACACGGGATACTGGCCGAGAGGTCATTGAAGGCGGTCATGCCCCAGAAGACGGAGTTCCCTTATACGGTGCGTATCGTCTCGGACATACTGGAGTCGAACGGCTCTTCTTCAATGGCTACGGTCTGCGGCGGTACACTCGCCCTGATGGATGCGGGTGTGCCGGTCAAGTCTCCTGTGGCGGGCATTGCGATGGGACTTATCAAGGAAGGGGAAAGGTTCGTCGTACTGACCGACATCCTCGGGCTTGAGGACCACCTCGGCGATATGGACTTCAAAGTAACGGGTACTGCAAACGGCATCTGCGCGTTCCAGATGGACACGAAGATAGGCGGGATACCGAGGGGAGTGATGGAAAAGGCCCTCGAACAGGCGAGACAGGGAAGGCTTTTCATCCTGGGTAAGATGAAGGAGACCCTCGAAGGGCCGAGGTCCGACCTCTCGATGCATGCGCCGAGGATCTACACCATGCATATCAAACAGGAGAAGATACGCGACGTCATCGGGTCCGGAGGAAAGGTGATCCGGGGCATCATCGAGCAGACGGGCGTCAAGATAGATATCGACGACAGCGGCCTTATCAATATCGCTGCTGCCGACGGTGAAGCCGCCCAGAAAGCGATAGACATCATCAACAATATTACCGCCGAGGCGGAGATCGGGAAGATTTACCAGGGCAAGGTCAAGAGGATCATGGATTTCGGGGCCTTTGTAGAGATCATTCCCGGGACGGAGGGGCTCGTCCATATTTCTCAGCTCGACGACAAGAGGGTGGCGCAGGTCACCGACGTGGTCAAAGAAGGAGACGAGATCCTCGTGAAGGTAATAGAGATAGACAAGATGGGCAGGATACGCCTCAGCAGGAAAGAGGCGATGAAGGAGAAAGGTTCCGAAACTGCATAGCTGCACTTTCACTTGCTCGATGGATGAAGGGGATAATTCATATCCCCTTTTTAGTTTAGATATCTGGGGGTCTTAATTCTCCTTTTTTTAAAAGCCTATTTTCTGTGGTATCATTTTAGCTGAGGGCGGAAAGGAATCCGAATGTTTAAGAAGGAACATCTTGAAAACGGGATACCGGTGGTCATGGAGCCGATCAGCGGCGTGCGTTCCGTGGCGGTCGGCGTCTGGGTAAAGGTCGGCTCGAGATACGAGACGCAAGAGGAAAGCGGCATATCCCACTTCCTCGAACATATGTTTTTCAAGGGGACGAAAAAGAGGACGACAAAGGACATCTCCGTTGACATCGATTCACTGGGCGGAGACCTGAACGCCTTTACCTCGAGGGAAAATACCGCCTTTTACATTAAGGTCCTCGATGAACACGTCAATAAAGGCGTTGACCTCCTTTCCGACATCTTTGTCAACTCCGTCTTCCCTGAAGACGAACTCGAGAAAGAAAAGAAGATCATCAAGGAAGAGATAAAAATGGTCGAGGACACGCCCGACGATTACATCCATGACCTCTTCAGCCTCACTGTGTGGGGACAGGAAGGGATCGGGCAGCCGATCCTAGGACGGAGGGAGACGGTCGCGTCCTTCACGAGAGACCATGTGATGTCGCATATCAGGAAATATTACGGGACAAAGGACATCGTCATTTCCTGTGCCGGGAACTTTAATCGGGAAGAGATGATCGCCTTACTGAACAGGCGTTTCGGCGGGCTCAGGCAGGGCTCGACGCCGAAGAAGGGTATTGAGCCGGTGTTCCAGCGGAGCATCAAGGTCTATTCGAAGGAGATGTCCGAGGCGCATATCTGCATAGGGGTGCCCGGCGTCTCCCAGGTGAGCGAAGAACGGTACGCGTTCTTCGTCCTTAACACAATCCTCGGCGCGGGTGTGAGCTCCCGTCTCTTCCAGGAGATCAGAGAGAGGAGGGGGCTTGCGTATTCGGTGTATTCCTTCACGTCCTCATATCAGGATGCCGGATTGTGGGGCGTTTATGCCGGCGTGTCCAAAAAGAGGATAAGGGAAGTGGCCGAACTCATTATCGCCGAGATGCGGGACTTCAGCCATACCCTTACCGATGTCGAACTCCAGAGGGCGAAGAACCACCTGAAGGGGAACCTGATACTGGGTCTCGAATCGACGAACAGCAGGATGAACAACCTGGCGAGGCAGGAGATCTATTTCGGCAGGTACATCTCCCCCGAGGAGGTCCTCAAGTCGGTCGATCTGGTCAACATGAAGCAGATCAGAGAGCTCTCCGAGAGGCTCATCAGCAACGACATGTTTGCCGTGACCGCATTGGGGCCGCTCCAGAAGAACATCCTCGACGGCATAGTCGGTTAATAGGGGCACATTGCGCCCCTACGGCTGTTTATTTTCCGCCTTCACGTGTTCGTGGGCCTTCAAGTGCTCCATGCAGTATTCATAGTCGCCTTCGCAGGTGGAGCAATATCTGAAATCCATCCCCGGGTCGTCCTTTTCGGTCTTATTGCAGACCGTGCAACGGTGTATGGTGGCGGGCCTTTGCTGGGCCAGTGCCCTGAAGGGTTTCCTTCTTTGAAATGCAGAGCCTCTTTGGTGAATGGTCGAGAAGATGTCGCTTCCGAAAAAAAGGAAATAATTTCCGACTGAAACAAGTGCCGCTACCTTGCCCGAAAGCGGCGCGGTCAGTACGGTAAATGCGATAAAGGCCCAGTTGAGCCAGGCCAGATACTTCACCTTCACGGGGAGGATGAAGAACAGCAGTATTTGATAGTCCGGGTATACATATGCAAACGCCAGGAATAATGAAAGGTTGAGGTAGAGCGCGGTTGCGCCTTGTCCTGTGATGAATGCAGCAAGGCCGGTCGCGAGCATCCCGGTAAAATAATACATATTGAACCTGAAGCTCCCCCATTCGTGTTCGAGGCCAATACCTACGATGTAGTAGAAATAGAGGATGAAAAAAATCCAGAGGATCGAGGTCGCCGGTGGTATGAAGACGAAGGTAACCAGTCTCCAGATTTCACCCTGCATGATGAGATAGGGATCGAGGACCAGTTTGCCTATCGCCCCGCTCTGCGGATAGGCATAGCGGAGGAAATAGATCAGTGCATTCAGGCCGACGATATACACTATCAATTCCCTTATCGCATATCGCCCGAACCTTCTTTCCATCCTGTCCAGCAAATTCACAACGATGCTCCTCCTATAAACGATTCCATTCTTCAACGGTGACTAATATTACCAGACCCTGGGCTTCAAAAACATAAGAACCAGCGATATGAACGGAAGAACTGTGTTTACCGACTTGTTCCACCCGTAGATCATTTCATAGTCCTTCAATCAGCTTGTAATACTCCCTGATTGTACGAATGGATTCCATCGTGGCCTTGAACAAGAACCAGCTGAGAACAAGGATTCCTATGGTAAGTCCGATCTTCCATGCCCGGGTCGTTTTAGGACGCCACCAAATCAGGGGCAACGCAAGAGGCCCCACAGTGCAGACTGCGATGATAATGAAGGCTTTTCGGAAATACCATGGAAGCTTTTCTTCTGCAGAGCGTGGGGGGGCGGAGGCGTCCAGAAACTCACCGCAGTGTTTACACTTTATAGCGGCGTCTTGAATATCTTCAGCGCAGAAGGGACACTTTTTCATTATCGCCTGTCTTAACGACTAAACTAACCGGCGCGCAGTTTTCTTGCGCGTCCGGTTGAGTGCTTTGTTAGACCGCCTGCCTTTATAGCCTCATTGATCAATCGCAGCTCAAGTCGATAACCGAGGGCATGAGCATATTTCTGTAATGTGGCCAATGATGGCGAATGTTTCCCTTTTCCGGATTCTAGGCGTGCCACAGCGGACTGCGTTGTCCCGATACGTTCGGCGACCTCCGCCTGAGTGACACCGGCTGCGGTGCGTGCCTTCAAAAACTCGTCAAAGAGGGCAAACTCCTCATCGAGCCGATCATATTCGGCCTTAACATTCGTACGAGCTAGAGCACGAGACTTAAGTTCTTTGTGTGTGAGCATTTTTTACCTCCTTCATACGCCGCCGAGCTGTTGCAATCTCTCTGGGCGGCGTCTTGTCTGTTTTTTTGATGAACTGGTGAAGCACCATGATCTTTTTTCCGATCATCGTGCAGTAAAAGACACGTGAAATTCCTTCTGCGGCGTTTAGCCGCAACTCAAAAAGGCCGTCACCCAATGCGCGAGTGTGCGGCATACCCAAGTCTGGACCAAATACCTCCATCCTGTCGGAATATCGAAGATAGCGGGCAAGCAAGCCTGCCGGCATGGCGAGGATTTCTTGTTGCACTGATTCACTGTAATAGGTGAGTGTCCAGTTCACGATATTATTATAGCGGATTTGCTATATTGAAGCAAAATAGAAATTGTACTTTCATTTGCTGGCGGAATGCCAGTCGTCATTTGATAGACTGCGAAGATATTGGTCTACAACATTGAGAATCCCTTTTTCTGCAGCATATTCAATATGTTGTCTGAGTCTTAACATTTTCTCTATCCCTGATGTATTGTCCCAGGCTGCGAGAATTAGCGGTAAGGGCGGCTGCCATCCGTTACCAACGCGTTTTTTGTCGGGGAGCATTTCCCACAATTCATGCCACTTTCCGGGCTCCGGACAGATTCGACCTTCGCGTATCGCGATTCGCTCTTACTTAAGGCGGGCGCTATTTTTTCTTCGAAAGGTTCTTGAGGTCGATGAAGATATCTTCCAGACTCTGGTACCTGTCTTCCTTTACCTTCCGTGTGCATTTGATCACGATCTCGTCAAGCCAATCGGGGACGTCGGTAATATCGCTGGCCCGAGTGGAGCCGAGACCTTTGAGGTCCCCTGTGAGCATTTCGTAAAGCATGACTCCGGAGGAGTATATGTCCGCCCTTACATCCGGCTGCTCCCCCTTTGAGACCTCCGGGGCACGATAGCCCGAAGAGACAAAGCCGCTGAGAAAGGAGACGTTGTTCTGCGGGTCTATTGCAACAGTATCCGGACTTAGGAGGCCGAAGCCGCGGCCGCTTCTATGCGCCTCCTGCAACTTTCTGAGCATCTGGACCCAGAGCTTCAGACTGTATTTAGGCTCTATCCTGCCGCTTCTGATGAGACTCCTGAGCCTTGTCGTTCCCTCCGGGGCCTCTTCCTTCCGGGCGGAAGCCGAAAGAAGATGGATTTTTTCTCTTACGTCTTTGTAGGACGGATCGGCCTTGTCTATTTCCTTCAGCACTCCTAGCGCCTTTTCTGTTTCGCCTATGACTTCGAGCTTATGGGCATAGGTGTAATGATCTTCAATGTTCGAGGCCTCCACTGCTTTGCCGGCGAGGGAAAGTCCGAACATCTCGACGGCCTCTTTGTCCATGCCTTCCTTCTCAAGGAGGACCGACGCCCTTCTGTACTCTCCTGCCTCCCTGTAGGCCCTCATTGCGGCAAGGTTCCTCCCCGCCCTTTCAAACATCATGGCGGCGTCGATTTTTTTTCCGGCCTTGTCATAGAGCTTTGCAGCTCCTTCATAATCCCCTTCCCTGACAGAGACCTCGGCCGAGCCTTCCAAGTCACCCTGTTTTTCGTACATCTCTTTTGCCTTTTGAGACATTCCAAGGGATTCGTAAAGGACTGCAGCCTCGCGGTGCGCGCCGCCTTTTTCGTAAAGTGCCGCGGCCTTCCCGCGGTCCTTCAGCCTGGTTTCATAGACATCCGCGGCGGACACGAATTTGCCTTTCTTTTCGTAATCCTCTGCCTCTTTTTTGTAGTCTTCCAGTAGCGTGGTCTGCATCTTTTTTCCGATGGTGTTTTTATAAACGAATCTGAGGAGTAAGAAAAGGAGAATGATTACAGGGACAGCGATGATGAAAAATAACCACATTAACCCTGTTCTTGCATCGCCCCCCGGGGAAGGGATATTCATCCCCGGCTCTCCGGCAAGGGGAAGGCTGAAACGAGGTATCAGGTCCGGCACGTTCATTTGATATCGCAAGACTCCATCGTTGATAGTGTCGGTCATCGAACCTGCCTGTGTCAAGGGGGGTGTTACTTTTTTCCCCTCTCCCTAGGGGAAGAGGGGAGGGGCTTTCGGGATCGAGCGAGAACCATCCCTCTGTGTCCCCCCTTCGGGAATCATAACTCCCCTTAACCCCCTCTTATCTTAAGAGGGGGAGAGGCGGAGCCTGGGGGCGTTATCTTAAAGAGGGGATTAAAGGTGGTGGCGGGTGTCAGGACATATTGTGGCTCTTCACTTTGAGTTTGAGTTTGTCTACTTCATGAGGGTCATAGCCTGAGAAGAGATATGAAAAGACGGTGTTGTTGGTAAGAAGCGGGTCCATGCCTTCTTTTACAACGCCCTTATGCTGAAGGTCCTTCCAGCACTCTGTCCCCGGTATAGGCGAAAACTCGGAGAGGTGGACATTTACGTCGAGTGACGTCAGGAAAGCCACTCCTTCCTTTACTTCGTCGAATGACTGACCGGGCAGACCGTACATGAGATAGACCCCGATCTCGTTTTTCGCGAAGCCGTGCCTCTTCAGATGCCCCACAGCCGAAGCGAGGTCTTCGCACGTGACCTTGTCCCCTGTCTCTTTCTGCCTTTCCCTGTCAACCGTCTCCAGGCCCAGTCTGATCGTGCTGAACCCGGAACCCCTCATGAGACGGGCGAGTTCGTCGTCGATGAACCTTGCGTGAAGTCCGTTGGGGCAGTGGAACCTTGCATTCAGATCGAGCGTCTTGATTTCGCTAAGGATGGGCTTGATATGTCTATCGGCGTCGACCAGGAGGGCGTCGTCGTAAAAGGCGAAGTCCCGGACCCCTTTCTCACTGAGCTCTTTTATTTCATGTACGACTTCACCGGGCGTTCTCCTGGAGAAGTCCTTCTGGAGGATGCGTGAGGCGCAGTATGCGCATGCAAAGGGACATCCCGTTCCCGTCAGGATGGGTGCGAACGGGTCGTCAGGATATAGACCGAGCATGTGGTAAGGGGATGCGGCTTCCGTTTTCTTTTTCAGCCTGAACCCGAAGGTATTGAAGACTACCCTTATATCTTCTCCGACGGGACCCTTATAAATGAAATCGGCCCCTGATCTGCCGGACGCGTGGCTATGCCAGAGCGTCGCGTATATGCCCCCGAGGACAATAGGGACATCCTTGTACTCTTCTTTCATAATCTCTATGACTTTGTGGACCCCAGGGTACCACCATGACATGATAGAGGTGACGAAAACAAGATCGCAAGGCGCTGCCCTCGACAGTCCCAGTCTGAAATCATCGGTAGTTATGCCGTATCTTCCGAAAGTCCTCGGCACCTGCTTCAGGCATTCAGGTTTTTGGACCGGTTCTTTCGGATATTTGCCTCTCGACGATCCCGCTTTGAGGAAGACATCAGTGCAGTCGATGAGCGAGAGTCCAACATCGTAGCAGCTCAGACATTCGGCAACCTTGAGGAGTCCGAGCGGCCTGGACCAGAGGTTGGCGGCGGCGAAGTCGTATATCCAGGGGTTTATGAGTAAGATGCGGAGCTTCACATCTGCCAGCCGGCCTTGTCTTCTCTTGCCCCCTCCACTTCGGCCTTTTTCGAATCAAACCCTCTTTTACCCATCATGCCGTAGGTGTAGTTCTTGCCTTCTTCGACGCCCGGTTGGTTGAAGGGGTTGATCCCGAGCAGAAGACCTGTGAAGGCCGTAGCGATCTCGAAGAACATGAAGAGCTGCCCAAGGTTGTATGCGTCTATGGCCGGAATAGTGATAGTCATATTCGGGTGTCCTCTTTTTGCGAGCGCGAGTTCCGAGGATTCCTCCTCGGCCTTTATCAGTTCAGAAAGGGTGCGGCCTGAAAGATAACTTGTTCCCTCGATTTCATCGAATACCCGGGGTATCCCAAAGTCGACACCGTAATCATCGACCTTTATGAAGGTGACGACCTTGTCTGCAGGCCCCTCCATCCAGAGCTGGAGCTGGGAGTGCTGGTCTGTTGTGCCGACGGAGGGGTAGGGCGTCATCCCTCTGCCCTGCTTGCCGAGGCTCTCGGCCCAGAGCTGGCAGAACCATTCGGAGAGGAACTTGAGACTGTCCGCATAAGGGATCAGCACGTTTATATTTCTTCTCGAGGTTACATTCATGAGATAGAGCATCGCGCCGAACATGTATGCCGGGTTTTGCCATATCTCATCCGAGGAGCACCTCTCACGCAGATCGGCCGCGCCCTTGAGCAATTCCCGCGAGTCGACTCCGACGACCTCGGCAAGAAGCAGCCCGACCGGGCTCAGTACCGAATACCTTCCGCCTATCCCTTTTTCTATCGGCAGTGTCCTCATCCCGTTATCGGATGCTATCTTCCTCATGTTTCCGGAGGAAGGGTCGGTCGTTGCGATGAACCTCTTTGCGGCGCCGTTGCCGACCGCCTTTCTCATTTCGTCCCAGAGTATCATAAAGGAGGCGGCTGTCTCGGCAGTGCTGCCCGATTTCGAGATGACGTTGATCGTTGTCCTCTTTAGGTCGACAAGAGAGAGGATGCCCTTGAGTGTGCGAGGGTCCACGTTGTCGTAAATAAAGACCCCCGGCTTTTCCGTGAGGTTATGAAACGGTCGGAGACCTTCGAGTATTGCCCTCGGCCCGAGCGCGGAGCCCCCGATACCCAGGACGAGGAATGTGTCTGATTCCTGTCTCACTTCGCTGCCGATCCTTTTGATCTCCGAGGTGTCCCTGTCGGGAAGGTCCATAAATTCAAGTTCCTTCCATTTCCTGTCTGCGATCTCTTTATGCTCTTCGCGCACCCTGCCTTTGAGTTCGTCGAAGACCTTTTCGTCCAAGCCGTTGACGCCTATAACTTTCCTCATCATGTTCGCAAAATTGAGTACGATCATAATTCCTCCGGTAGATGCGGTCGAAATAAATATATATAAATCTTACACCGCCCTATGGAAGCTGGCAACATTTTTTCCAATGCAATGAAGGGGCGTTGCCGCGAACTCTATTGCGGGAAGGGCCAGGGCTGACGGGAGACTTGTGCCCTCAGTTCTTTCCGGAGAGGCTGCCGGGGATTGTGAATCGGGCATATAAGATCCTTCGGAATCTCGGGGTGTACACCAGGTCGTAGACGAATTCCTTGTCCGGAAAAAGGCCGAGCGCCGCTTTTTTTGTATTTTCGATTAGTCCCATAGATTCCTGAAGGGAGAGATCGGACTGCATCAGAACCGCCTCGGCCAAATCTACGATGAACCTAAGCCGCCTCATCTTTTTTTCCTCTTCTTTTAGAAGTTCCTCGCCCATTTTTTATTATACATCAAGGACAGCGATAGGGGCTCAGTACAGTCCGGAACGAATCGACAAAGGCGGTCAAAGGTGCTGAAATAAAATGAGAAAGTATGTGAATGAAGCAAAAGGGACTGACTTCGGGCGACACGGTCCCGGGACCGGCTCCTGAGCACATCATCGCGGAGGACAGGAAGTTCGCCTCATGTCTAAGGCAGCGGAAGCAGATCCCCCTGTTTGTGACTATGATCTTTAATGTCGTCAGCTAAAATCTGTAGCCGAAGGTGGCTGTTGCGGTAAAGCCGTTTAGGCTGGTTCTCAATGTCCCGAAATCCGCCTTTTCCGTGAAGATGTATTTACCCTCCACCCCGGCGAACAGCGATTGTGTGAAATTATAATATGAACCGATAACGACATGGCCTCCGGGAATTGTTCTGCTTACATCGTTGACGGTCCCTTTGACCTTTCCGTGGAATTTCGTGAAATAGACGCCGATCCCCGCCCCGACAAAAGGCTCGAAGTCTTTGATCGGGTACACCCCCTTTGCCGTCAGCGTCACCGGTATCCCCTTCACATCATTCCCATATCCTTTGTTCACGCCGTCGTGGAAATAGCCTGTTGCGCCCTCAAGGACAAGATTGGGCAGAATGTATCGACCGTAAGCCAACTCTCCATCGAACCCGGTAGCCAGATTTGCGTCTTTGAGAGAGTCCATAAAGGTGTAAGTCCCGCCCTTAAGGAGAAGGTAGTTATTCTTCTCTGCACCCCACGATGAAAGGGGATGGAGGAAGATCAAAAAAAACACCATCGCGCACGCACGCCTCTGAATGTCCCGCATGTTTCCATTATAGCGGATATTCCGCTGTCTATTGCGGGAAAAAGGAAAGGGGATCATTTGTTGAGGACTTTTGCAGCTTCTTTTGCGAAGTAGGTGAGTATCAGGTCTGCGCCGGCCCGTTTTATCGATGTCAGCACTTCCATCATGGCCCGCTTTTCATCGATCCAACCTAGCTTCGCCGCCGCCTTGATGACGGAATACTCACCGCTCACATTATATGCCGCCACCGGCAGGTCGAAACTCTCCCTGACGTCAGAGATAATATCGAGATAGGTCATCGCAGGCTTTACCATAACAATATCGGCGCCCTCCTCGACATCAAGTGCTACCTCTTTGAGCGCCTCACGCCTGTTTGACGGGTCCATCTGGTAGGAACGCCTGTCTCCGAACTGAGGTGTGGATTCGGCCGCCTCGCGGAATGGCCCGTAAAAGGCCGAAGCGTATTTCGCTGCATAGCTCATGATGGGAGTCTCTGCAAACCCCTCTCTATCGAGGGCCGCCCTTATCGCCCCGACCCTGCCGTCCATCATGTCCGAGGGAGCTACCATGTCCGCACCGGCTTCTGTATGAGACACGGCCTCCATCGCGAGAAGTTCGAGCGTAGGATCATTTCTTACCTCGCCGTTTTCAATAACGCCGCAGTGGCCGTGGCTTGTGTACTCGCACATGCAGACATCTGTGATGACATAGAGTCCGGGGACTTTATTCTTGATCACGATAATGGCTTTCTGTACGACCCCTTTCGGGTCGTAAGCTCCCGATCCGATTTCGTCCTTGTGCTCGGGGATGCCGAAGAGGAGGATTGCGGGTATGCCGAGGGAATGGACCTCTTTTGCATGCCTGACTATCATATCGACCGACTCCTGGAAACATCCGGGCATCGATTTGATCTCTTTGCGGACGTTTTTCCCGAAGGTAACGAACAGGGGATAGATTAAATCATCAGGGGACAGCGAGGTCTCCCTCACCATCCTCCTGATTATCTCGTTTTTTCTCAGTCTCCTCGGTCTAAGATAGGGAAACATTGCAGGCCGCGTCTATCCGCAGGAACTGCAGCCGGAACCGCATGACGGCGGCGGCTCATTGCCGCTTATGACGAACCCCTCGCCCTGTTCCGTTTTGACATAATCGATTTCCTTCTCGTTGAGACTGGCAAGGGCCTCTTTGTCGACAAAGACCTTCAGCCCGTTTTTTTCGACCGTCTCGTCGCCTTCAGATGCTTTTTCATCTATGTCCATGCCGTAGCTCGGACCGCAGCAGCCGGCGCCGTGAACAAAAATCCTCAGCCCCCAGCCTTCCTTGCCCTCAACCTTTAAAATCTCTTTCGCTTTCTCAGCGGCTGTATCGGATACCTTTAACACGATAGAACCTCCATTTTAGTTGATATTTTTAGGATAAGTGAAAAACCGGCCAAAAAGCAAGCAGACATTGGACAAGACGGAACTCATCGATGGCATCAGGGAGTGGGTGCCCGGCTTTCTTTTTCGGAGTAGCTGTCGATTGACATCCGCGGCTGATAAATTTTATTATAGTACTGGCCGATTGACGTATATTTAGAAACGCTGACGACGCCTAAAACAGCTGCCCTGGCTGCTAGGCGTTTTTTTAGCGCTGAAATACGCAACGGAAAATATTAATGATAATGATGAGGTCAGGATGTGCCGGTTAGCTGCAATAACGTCTGCTGAATACGTTTCCCCGATGGAGCCGGTTCTCGCCCTCGAGACGATGAAAGAGGGACATGACGGTTCCGGACTGGGTATTATGATGAAGGACCTGGGCGGAGAGTTCGAGAGGCTGAAGGGGTACCCTGTTCTCTCGGCGATATGTTCAGACGCCGGGCTCGCCGTACTCGATGAATATATGGAAAAACAGGGGTTCGAGGTGAAGCATTCCTGGACGCCCGACATAAGAGAGATGAAGGGGATCCAGAGAAGGGACCACTACTTCGCACGCGCCTACGAATACCCTGCTCCGTATCAGGACAAGTCTGTCCGTGAGAAAGAAGACCTCCTTCTCAGGACGCGACTTACCCTCCGTAAGATGGGGCAGGCGGATGAATCGATCATCGTCTTTGCCTTCTACCCCGACATCATGGTCCTCAAGGAGGTCGGCGATCCCCTTGAGGTGAGCGAATTTTTCGGGCTGGACAACTCTTCGGTCAAGGCCAGGATAATTATGGCCCAGGGACGGCAAAATACCAATTATGCAATTAACCTCTATGCCTGTCATCCCTTCTTCATCCAGGGTTTTTCGACGATGACAAACGGAGAGAACACGGCTTTTGTCCCTATCCGTGAATACCTTATGTCCAGGGGATTCCCGGGATATACCGGTTATAACAGCGACAGCGAGGTGTTTACGCATATCCTTCATTATTCAATGAGGCAGCTCAGCTATCCCCTGACCTACTATAAACATGTGATCACACCGCTCAAGACGTCTGAGATCGCTGAGCGGCCCGACCGGGAGGTCCTCGACCTGCTCCGGAAGTCCCTCAGGATGCTCTGCATCGACGGCCCGAACTGTGTCATCGGCTTCACCCCCGACGGTACCTGCTTCATGGTCCAGGACTCGAAGAAATTGCGTCCCGGCATGGTAGGAGGCCTGAAAGGGAAATACGCCCTCATGTCCGAAGAATGCGGAGTCGACAAGGCCGTCCCCCGGCGAGACCGGTCTAAGGACATCTTCCCGATGAAGTACGACACGGTTATCATTTCACCGGGCGCACAGGAGGTAACGGTATGGAACCAGCTTCACAGTTAGACCATAACCACCAGCTCTCCCTCAGAGAGTTTCCCTATATAATCAGATGGCGGGACGACAGGTGCAAGCGCTGCGGCAGATGCACGGCCGTATGCCCGGTCAAGGCCATCGAGCCTGCCGTAAAGATCCTCAGGTCTGTTGTATCCGAAGGACCGGTGCCCGAGCCGTCTGCCGCAAAAAAGGTGACCTACATGGTCGAGCAGGTGAAGGACATAAACCGCTACTGCACGGGGTGCGGGAGTTGCACGCTTGTATGCCCCAACGAGGCCATCGAGCCCGAACTTAACCCCCAGAACAAGCTCCTCCACTTCAAGAACAAGGGCGGTGACGCCTATAAAAGGGGCGGCAGGAGAAACGACCCGTCCATCTCGACTCTCGACAAGCTTAAGTTCACCAGGATATCGATGCTTACGGACCCTGCGCTCGACGCGGGAAGGCACGAGTTCCGGATCAGGACGTTCCTGGGAAGGAACCTCCCGCCTGAACAGCTGCCGTTCAAGAACGTCGGCGGGAAACTCGTTATCGACCGGGACGGGACATTCATCCCGCCTGTCAGGGAGATATATCCGATCATGATCGGCAGCATGTCTGTGGGCGCGCTTTCGCCCCCGATGTGGGAGGGACTTGCGATGGGCGTCACGTACCTCAACGAGGTCGAAGGCATGCCCGTGGTGATGTGCTCGGGAGAAGGCGGGTTGCCGCCGAGACTCCTCAAGTCGAAGTTCCTCAAGTATTTCATACTACAGATCGCTTCGGGTTATTTCGGATGGGACGAGATCATCCACTCCCTTCCCGATATGGTGGAAGACCCCTGTGCCATCGAGATCAAATACGGACAGGGCGCAAAGCCCGGCGACGGCGGTCTCCTGATGGCCTATAAGGTACTCAAGCTGATCGCCCAGATCAGGGGTGTGCCGATGATGGTCGACCTCGCGTCGCCGCCCACGCACCAGACGAAATACTCTATCGAAGAGGCGGTCGCCAAGATGATACAGTCGATGTCGATGGCCTGGGGATTCAGGGTGCCCGTGTATCCGAAGATCTCCGGGACGAAGACGGCAAGGGCGGTCCTCAACAACCTTGCGAGAAACCCTTTAGCAGCTGCTCTCAGCATAGACGGAGAAGATGGCGGCACCGGCGCTGCGTACAATGTATCGATGGACAAGATGGGGCATCCGATAGCCTCCAATATCAGGGACTGCTATCTCGACCTCGTCAAGCAGGGCAAACAGAACGAACTGCCCCTCATCGCCGCCGGCGGTGTGGGCAAGAAAGGGAACCTCGCCGCGAATGCCGCAGCACTAATCATGCTTGGGGCGTCTGCTGTTTCGATCGGCAAATATATCATGCAGGCGGCTGCCCAATGTTTCGGCGATGAATACAACAGGTGCAACCTCTGCAATACCGGCAGGTGTCCGCGCGGGATAACGACTCAGGACCCCAAACTCTATCGGAGGCTGGACGCCGACAAGGTCGCAGAACGCGTAGTGGACGTCTTTAAGACCGCTGATACCGAACTGAAGAAGGTATTCGCGCCGATGGGCCGCAGCACAGAGCTGCCTATCGGCATGTCGGACGGTCTCAGCATAAACGATAAGGCGATGGCAGAGAGGTTGCAGATAGACTATGCATGCTAAGGGTAGGGGCGGGGTCACCCCGCCCCTACAGTTCATCCAGAGGTTTCAATTATGGCAAAGGTGATTATACACGGTAACGTCGACGGAAAACGTGTCCCTTCGAGGATCCTCGAGGAGCAGATCCAGGAGGCCGTCAAAGACGGCGTCCGTGAAGTACATGTGGTGGCCGAAGGCCAGCACGGCATCGGCGGACGCATCTGGCCGAGGGGCGAAACAATAAAAATAACCGTTGAGGGTCCTGTGGGCCAGCGTCTCGGCAGCATGGGCATGTTCGGCACGGACATCATCGTAAAGGGCAGCGCATCCGACGACACCGGGTGGATCAACTGCGGAGCGAAGATCACTGTTTTGGGCGACGTGACGAACGGGGCCCATAATGCTGCTGCACAGGGCGTCCTCTATGTGCAGGGCAGCGGCGGCGCACGGTGCGACACGATGACGAAAAGGAACCCGCGTTTCGATCCACCCCAATCATGGTACTTCCGGAATGTGGGAGATTCCTTTGCGGAATTCAAGGCAGGCGGCATCGCCGTAGTCTGCGGCGTTGACCCGAGAGACCCTGAAAACGTCCTTGGATACCGGCCCTGCGTCGGCATGGTCGGCGGGGCGATCTACTTCCGCGGAAAGATAGGCGGCTACAGCGACCGGGACGTGCAACTTCTCGATTTGAGCGCCCAGGACTGGGAATGGCTCACCGCGGGAATGAAGGAGTTCCTGAAGGCCATAGACCGCGAACCTTATTACGGCGAACTCACGCGCGATATGTCCGAATGGAAAAAATTTGTAGCCTATACCCCTGCGGAGAAGGCGGCCCGCGCGAAGACGAAACTTTCGACGGCCGACTTCCGGAAAAATTCCTGGGAAAAGGGAGTGGGAGAGGGCGGCATTTTCGCCGAATTCATTAATCATGAAATGACGATATTGCCATACATCACTACCGGCGCGGACCGCAGGAACAGACCTGTCTGGAGCAATGAAAAATACCTGCCGCCATGCGCATATAGCTGTCCGTCACGGATCCCTTCCCATAAGCGTGCGACGCTCATACGCCAGGGGAAGATGAAGGAGGCGATTGACCTCGTCCTCAAATATAGCCCGCTTCCGGCCACGGTCTGCGGGCAGATATGTCCGAACCTCTGTATGCAGAGCTGTAGCCGGGGGAGGGTCGACAGGCCGCTCAATATCAAGGAGATGGGAAGCCTCGCATTAAAGCAACCTGCTCCGAAACCCGCAAGGAAGACCGGGCACAAGATCGCTGTGATCGGCGGCGGACCCGCCGGACTTTCAGCAGCCTGGCAGTTAGGTCTCAAAGGCCATACGGTCGACCTTTACGAGTCGGCGGACAAGTTGGGCGGCAAGATAGAACTCTGCATACCGAGGGAGAGGCTGCCCCATAAGGTCCTCCTTAAGGAACTTTCGAGGTTTGGAGAGATCGGCGTTACCCCTCATCTGGGCAAGGCGGTCAACCGCAAGGAGTTCGACAGGATATACAAAAACCACGATGTTGTCGTAGTTGCCTGCGGCGCACACAGACCGAGGGAGATCAAATTCCCGGGGTCCGAGGATGTGATGGCCGCGATCGAGTTCCTCAAAGGGGTCAATTTCGGGAAGAACATCGCATTGAAGAACAAAAAAGTGGTCGTGATCGGAGCAGGAAATGTCGGGATGGACGTGGCGTCACAGGCATTCAACTGCGGCGCTATATCGGTCACTGCCGTCGATATCCAGAAACCGGCTGCCTTCGGCAAGGAGATGGATATGGCCAAAGAGAAGGGGACGGAGGTCCTTTGGCCGAAGGCGACCGAAAGATACGACAAGAAGGAAAAGAAGATATATTTCAAAGACGGCACTTCCCTATTCGCGGACCTTGTGGTCATGTCGGTAGGCGAGGTGCCGATACTCGATTTCCTCCCGCCCGATATCATCACCGAGAGGGGATGGCTTAAGGTGAACGAGCTCGGCCAGACCTCCGACGTGAAGGTCTTTGCTATCGGCGATGCGACGAAACCCGGACTCGTTACCCACGCAATCGGTCAGGGCCGTATCGCGGCAGATGTGATCCATTCTCAGCTGATGCACTACGATTACATGCCCGAGGTGAAACAGGTCGTCGCCTATGAAAAGATCAAGACCGAATACTACGACGTCTGCCGGTTCGAAGGCTTCGATGCCAAAAAAGAGGCGAGTGTCTGTATGTCCTGCGCGACCTGCAGGGACTGCCATATGTGCGAGGTGACCTGCTACTGGGGAGCGATAAGCAGGACCGAACACAAAGACGGGTCGTACGAATATGTCGTTGACGACGACAAGTGCATCGGCTGCGGCTTCTGCGCCGGCGTATGCCCCTGCGGCGTATGGGAGATGGTCGAAAACGTATAGGGGATCATTTCCAAAATATAAAAACTGAAGGGCGATCGATGAGACCGCCCTTTTTGTTTTAAGTGTCTTCCGACTTAGATGAGGCAGGAACCCGCATTAAGAAAATTTCAGCGAAGCGCGAAAAAGCAGATTGACCTTATGATATGCGTCATAGCGCGAAGTTCCTGGAAACCTTAGAATGATAATAGCTAAGCAGAAATTCTAAGGAGTAAAAGGAGCCGCCATGAAAGAACTGAAAGTTTCAAACATTGTCCCCAAGGAAAGACATCCGCTTATATTCAGGACCTTCGATGACCTAAAAGAAGGCGATTCGTTCGTCCTCATCAACGATCACGACCCTAAACCCCTTTACTACCAGTTCCTTCACGAACGGACAGGCCATTTTGCATGGGAGTACGTCCAGGAAGGGCCGGACGAATGGAAGGTGAAGATCACGAAGAACTGAATATTTTAGATCGGAAGTTCGGGTTTTTTTTACGGAAAGGGCCGGGCTTTAATCGTTGGCGTGTGAGGGTCATGCGTTGCATTGTTGTATTGCCCTCTCAATAGCGGCATCTAATACAAATATGGAAACTCCCACACGATTGACCGAATTTTGGGGACCGCCTCTCCATTCCCGGTCGGGCGGGATGTTTTTGCTGGCCTTTTTGCGTATTACTTAGCTTTGGATTTGTGTTTTATAGGTCGTGGAGCAGGAATACCATAAAGCATACCTTCTGCGCTAATATCTTCATCAATGTCCAGCCAATGCACACCGTCCCCGTCTCCTATTATTCTGTAATTTGCGCGCTGTTTAGGCGTCGCATCGGACAACCGCCATGACCATGCAAGCGGAACACTGATTACACGTCCGTCAACAAGGTGAGCCGTAATTGTGTCCTCAGTGACTTTTATATCTTTAATTCTTACTTCTTGAAGTTTCACCGCAGTGCTCATGCCATGCCTCCGTTATTTTGCTCGTTACAGTCAAAGCTGTAAAAGAAAAACCGATACAGTCCCGAGATATTTTTAATCGTCGGCATAACAAATTATATACGACCAAATAACAAATTGTCTTTTTTTATTTTTGTAGCGAACATTGTCCAGGCCGGGCAATGACTCCTGCGAATCATCCGCAGTAACCGAAACTCTTCAGCGCGACGCTGGCACTTTCGACTTTAGGAAGAACTGATGCCTCGCCACCGCTGTGTGCGGGCATCATACACGGACCATCTCAAAGGTCACATGCCATTTTCTCCCACGGCAGTTATGAATCTTCGCTCTTAACCTGGACTGGGGCTATCCTGATTACCGAAATGTTGAATCGATACCTTCGGTAGAACGAAATAAGAAGGCAGAGTCATCTCTAACTCTGCCTTCTTATTTTTGATTAAGGGCTTTACGAAATCCGAGTTACGTGCTTGCCAGTACTTTCCAATATATTACTTTGCTAATGCCTGCCTCCCAGAGAGTAGACTACATTAGGGGCAATGGACTGGACGTCCTTTAACTGGATGCCTGCACTTGAAAGATCCGCTAAGGCTTGAGCACATTCTTCACCTACGGTTAGAGTCACAGTCGTAGGAAGATTTGCGCTACTGCTGAAAGCAATAACAGCAAACGTGGGAGGAGTTGCAGTGGAAAGTGAGCATATTAAGTTCACCACCACTGCTTGATTGTGACCTTCCTCGGGGTGGGCGAAGGCGGTATTACCACCTACGGATATCGAAATAAACACCAAAAGTAAAAAGGACAGCAAAAACACTACAATTCTTTTCATTCGCTAACCTCCTTTTCTTAAAGTACTGCAAGAACGACTAAAACTCGGTGTATGTCCCTTGTAAGTAAGTGTAAGATCAAATCTCTGTGGAAGGGTGTGATGAGTATCACAATTAAGGATTAAATTTTCTTAATCAATAAACTTCATTAGGGCAGGCGTATTTCTCGACGGGAAGAACAATTAACAATTTCGGTTGAACTACGTAGGGATACACCAAGGATATATCTTGAAAACCTATCGACAAAACTATGTTGACAAGGCGAAACGAAGGGTTACTCATCATTTTCCCTCTAAAATAGGACGTATTTCTCTTTGAAATAGGACATAGTACCAATTGTCAGGGATGCCTATAAGTTAATAAGATAATCTTATAATTCAATACGGGGCTCAGGCCTGGAAAGGAGATTATGGATATGGGTAAGGAAGGAAGTAAAGACGAGAAGGCGGCAAATGCATGGAAGCACTGGAGAGGCGCAATAGTTCCGGCGCTTGCCCTCATCGCTATCGGTGTATTACCGGGCATGTTGAAAGGTCTTTATGAGTCGTATACCGATAAGCTTATGCTGGCCTATGTTACTTTCGGCATGCTGTTTACCGTTGCTGTCTTTGGCGGACTTGCGATTATGGTTTTCCGCGATATGTCGACAAGACGTCAGAAGGTATTCAGATTAGCTCCGGACGAGCAACCTGTCCGCGAGGCAGATGGTTTAGTGCGGGTGGAAGAAGATCATTCCGAGAACCGGTAGACAAGGGCGGGCGGTTATCGCAAACGCTGAAACCGCGACGCTGTAATGATTCAGGGGCCGGGTAATATTCCCGGCCCCTTTTCGATGCGGCGACTACCTCGCATTTTACCAATGAGTTTGAGTTACGGAAGAAGGATACGGCAATGAAATTGTTACTACCGACAGATGGATCCGACTACTCTGAGGGTGCAGCGCGGTTTCTGGCGCAGCTCGCACTCACCCGGAACGACGAAGTCACAGTCCTTCATGTAATCAGCGGGGTGCCTTTCGCAGATGACGTGGAATCACATTACGCCAGTCTCAACCAGACAAAACAAGATATCGCCCCGAAGATCCTCGACTCAACGGTAAATATACTAAAACCCCTGCCTGCAAAAGTCAGCATGGAATCTATGGAGGGATATCCTGACAAATCTATCATCGAAGTTGCTGAAACCTCGGGTGTTGACCTGATTGTTATGGGAGCACGGGGATTAAAGGGGATCAAACAGCTTATCGTGGGGAGTGTGACAAGGTCAGTCGCCATCAACTCTCCCAAAGCGGTCCTAGTGATAAAACCGCCTCAATTTGCGGCTTCGGCTAAGTTGAAAATCCTTTTCGCGACCGATGGGTCCGACTGTGCAAAAGCCGCCGGAGCGTTTTTGACATCGATGCCGTTTCACGGGGATTCGGAAATAACCGTCCTGAATGTTGTATGGTCAGCGGTGTCCGATATACCGGAAAGGCTTTCCCTCGAACTGGGAGAACAAATCAAGGAAAATGTCGCCAGGGCAAGATCGATCGAATATGAAACATCGGAGAAGGTCCTTGGACCTGCCGTGAAGTATCTTCAGGAAAGGTTCCCGAATGTAAATGGACTGACACGGGTAGGAGACCCTGCGGCAGAGATTCTCTCACTCGCAGAAGAATCAAAAATGGACATTATTGTGGTGGGATGCAGAGGCCTAAAGGGCGTTAAGGGAATGCTGGGGAGTGTGTCCAGGAACATTCTTATGCATTCCAAGTGTTCACTTTTGATCGGAAAGAAATGCCCATGCAGAGTAAAGACAGAAAGGCTTTCATTCAATCTGGAAACCTGTCTGTCATTCTCGTAAAGTGGCACTCCCTTCATAAAAATAATGATTAGACCAGGAAGCGAACATTCTATACTGGCAAATGCACAAGCCCCAGATCACTCCTCTCGTGCCGTCTTCAGGCATCTCCCGGTCGGGACCTTTTCGTAGCCTGTTTCACTTTTTCAGCAGAAGTTTTCGGTTACGTAGACCCTCCTGTCATCAGAGAAAGCAACTCCGATCCCTTGTCGTTTGAAATGGGGAGCCAGGATATTCGCCCTGTGCGCATTGCTGCTCATCCACCGCTTTACTACTGACTCGGCAATCTGGTCTTCCGTTTTCCAGTTGAAAAATCTTTCGCCATCTTTATAAATATAAGAGCTGTAGAGATTGTCCTGTGCAATATTTTCTGCACCCAGACAGATAGTGTCACCTGACCTGATACTGCACTCGAACCCCTCAGCCTTATGCCTGTCATAAAAAGATCCGCCATCAGGGTCATTGTGTGAGAAGAAGTTCCGCTCAGCCATAGCCGTACTGTATTTCCAGGCTGCCTTGTGCAGTTTTTCGTTCCACGATAGGGCTGACAGCCCCCTTTTCGCTCTTTCTTTATTGACCAGGGCATGTATCTTCTTTTCGATCCGGGTGATATCGATATCCGATCCGCCGGAAGATCTGCGAGACAATGCATTCCTCTCCTTGCTTTGCGCTTCGCCCGTGATACAGAGGACACATAAAATGGAAACAACTATGATCTTCAACAAGGCTTTTTATTCATGTTCGTATTACAGGACTTATCTCAAGTCGAGCATTCATTGCTCGGTGAATCTGCAGTTTTGAAAAGTATACCACAGGAGATGATTTCGAGGGGCACTCAGAAGACTGTAGCGCAACGCCGGCGCTCTCGGCTGCTGGAAAGAGTTCAGCCTCTTTGCCTGCGCTCTGAGGAAATGACCGGCCCAGTATCCTCATTGTCTAAAATTGCTTTTGCTTCAGTACCAGCCTGATTGCGACATAGGGAAAAAGAAAGAAGATGATGTTGCACATTTTTACAAAAGCTATTCCGCAATAGTTGATCAACGCAAATTCATGTCTGGTGATATCGAAAATCTTTGAATGAAGCTCATAGCCCCACTGACTGCTGCCGATCAGAAAGAAAAAAAACCAAAACAGAACCAAGGCAAAATTCAGGATGAAGCACCTAATGAGAATCTTTGCCGTAACCTCCAGACGATTTTTCAGATCCGTTGATTCATTCATTTCGTGGCCCCCCAGTTTGCCTCAGCAACTCAGTGATTAAAATGGTGTCGACTTTTAGCAGGCGCAAGGCTATCGCCGCTCGTTCCAATTTTCCCAATCGCTACACTGCCAATTCTCAGCTGACGCGCTGCAGGACGGCACTCCCGTTTCCGTAATCGATAAATAACTTGTCGCCCTCGATCTTGAATTTGGCGTTCTCCACGTAGTTCGGAGTACTCAGGATGAGCGTTGATCCAACGATACGATACCGCTCCGTGGTTATTTCAACCTTCCCGTCCATATTCGTCTTTGTCGTCACAGCGGTCCCGTTATGAGTGAAATATGAAACAACGGACTTGCGGGACTTCTGGGGCTTAGGCACGATGCTGATCACCTGCCAGGTCGTTCCGGCAAGAGGCCATAACTCCTCTTCGGTTGCATGTTCGCGTTTTTCTGCAGCCTTCTTGTCCTCTTCATTGCCGATGAGATACCCAATCCCGGCGCCAATACCTGCCCCGAGCAAGGCTGTCGCTCCCCACGACCCGTGCATATTGGCAAGCCCTCCGATGAGAGCGCCCGTTCCTGCTCCCACTGCTGCTCCTCTCTGGCCTTCCGTAGCACACCCGGCGCCCAGTAATGCGGTAACAACCATTCCGAAGATGCAAATGATACTCACTAACCTTTTGCCTCTCTTCATCTCTGTCTCCTTTCGCATAGTCAGCGCATACCTTATTCAAATACAAAATCAATAGAAAACCTGCGGCCTCGCTTACCAAATCTTCTCACGTTATTCCGGAGCCGTCAAGGACACGCTTCATGAAGGTCTCGTGGACAGATTTACAGCTTCCGGTTACAGAATCATTATTATGGAAAAGCTCGTCCACGCGGGGACTTCAGGAGAAAGAAGTTTGCGAAGCCCGCCCAGCAGCTCATAATCTGTGAAGTTCTCCCTAAAAAACTTGACATCGTTTTTTTTTATTCTAAAATTAAAATAAATGATACAAGTGGATGATATGAAATATTATTATCAGAACCGTGAAATAAAACCCGGATCTAATGACGACGACGTTCTAGTAAAGAGCAGAACATGGAGACCACGATGAATCCGCAACACAGCACAAAGCTGATTGACTTACAAAAACCAAATCAAATCAGTCCGCAAAGGATGCGGCCTTATCGAGTCAAGCATTTTCTGAGGCAAGGTTCGCTCGCCATACTTCTGGCCGTTGCTTGTGCCGTACCGGTCATAGCCGCACCGATCCAGCTGCCGGCGATTGTTGAGCCCGCCAGCCAAGAGCATCATGTCGGCAAAGTTATATTTGTTGAGTTGGTGACGCCGGACCTCGCCGCCGCCAAAAAGTTCTACGCGGGACTGTTTGGCTGGACATTTCGCGACATTCAGGCCGGTGGGACAGCATACGCCGAGGCATTTCTCGACGGTCGTCCGGTCGCGGGACTGATTCACAAGAATGTACCGGCGAGCGAACATCGACGGCCGGCGTGGCTGAGCTTTTTCGCCGTGGGCAATGTCGACGCAGCAAAAAAGGTTGCTTTGCAAAATGCCGCAAAGGTGCTGTTCGAGCCGCATAGCATCCCTGACCGCGGCCGGGAAGCAGTATTTGCGGATCCGCAGGGAGCCGTTTTTGCGGTCCTCGCCTCCAGTAGCGGTGATCCGCCCGATGTTCTGGCCTCACCCGGAGAATGGATTTGGAGCTCGTTAATCACGAGCGATCCGGACACCGATGCGGCTTTCTACCAGAAGCTATTCGATTACGAAGTCTTCGAGTTGCCTGCGCGCGAGGGTAACCAACATCTTTTGCTTGCGTCCGACAACTATGCTCGTGCGAGCGTGAATACGCTGCAGCCGAATAGGCCCAATGCCCATCCGCACTGGCTCAATTACGTACGCGTCGAAGATACGGTCAAGATGGCTGCAAAGGTCGTGGCGCTCGGTGGCCGCGTGCTGGTCGAGCCGTGGATTGATCGCCACGGCGGGAAGGTCGCGGTGGTCGCCGACCCTTTGGGGGCACCCTTCGGATTGCTTGAATGGCCGGACACTGAGAGTAAAGAGGTGCCCAAGTGAATATCTCACTCTTACGCCGGTTAGCGCTTGCCTTCGTGATCTGGACGTTGACGGTCCTGTTGTCCGGCTGCGTCTTAACTGGTGGCGGATACTACGACAGCGGGGACTTTGGGGCGGGTTACTATGAACCCTCCGGTGTGGAATACGGTGGCTGGGGACCTGGCTACCACGTGGCGCCGTTTCGCGGCGGTGACCATCGCCATGACGGTGACCATCGTCCAACCAGTGGAAGTGGCCACGCTGCGCGAGCTTACAGACCCGCGCCTGCTTCCCACTCGATGCCGTCTATTCCGTCGAAGCCGCGTTCTGATCGCTCGCGATCACGTTGAAGTGCGGCCGGACAAAGATCTTGGGCAGGAATGAAGGTTGTGATAACACATCCTCATCCTCCTTGTTGGTCTTTTCCCCATGCCCGTGAAGGCCCAACAACTAAAAACCCTTTAATTTTCAGGCGGGAAGACACTCTATATGGGCATCAACGGAAAAAAGCCAAATAGGTCGTCGTAACATACTGTTATTATTCATTTTGTGAGGTGCCTGTTTTTTGGGCAAAAGGTCATTTTTCGCACTGTGTAATATTCCTGTAAAGAACTTATTGGCCTTGCTAACAGTTTATTAACAGCTTTTGTTTAATTGCAGTGATCTACTGAACTCCCATTTTTTGTTGGTGTTGGCCAGGGCTGGACGATAGGAGCCGCCGGGGACGGTACACTCCTATAAGTAAAATCTAATAGTGCCTACGCCCTGCTTAAAAACATTCTGGCAAACTCCTTAAGCTCCTCGGGGCCGACTTCGCCCGATGCTGCAAGCTTCCGATATGTGCCAGCCGGGTCGTCATGGACAACAATGGCGACTCTCTTAACCGCATTTGCAAAGCGGCCTATCCTCTCATCCACTTTTTTGGGAAAGAGAAAAGTCATTAACCTTGTCAAAAGTCCAACGAAGGCATTGTTGACCTTGATATAGCTAGTGGTCGTTGAGTCTACTGATGCTCCCGCCCCACCGAGACGCTCGGAATACGATGTCATCAGGACTACATGACCGTTGAACCTCATCTTTAGAATGTCGAAATGGCCCGAAATAAAATAGACCCGCCTGCCCGGGATAGAATTAACGAGTTCCACGTCCCCCGCCAACCCTGCGGGGTCGTCAACATGGATTAAGCCGTCGGGCCTCACCTCTATTTTGTATAAGTCCAAAGACTGATCGTAGATGTGCGCGAGAACCATGGAAAGCCGTGGGTGATCCATCAGAAACTCATACTGCCTCAAACTGACCGGCAGACGAGGCAGTTCCGACACGCGGGAAATGGTTGGCTTGGTTATTACCTCTTTCGCCCTTGGGCCCTTTTTTTCTAGAAGGCTTGATATGTCCGAGGCGTCAATTATCGAGGCCGGTACAAATACAAAAGCAAGCATCAGGCATGTAATCCTGAAATAATTCATGGCATCCGGATAGTGCGTCCGACGACGTCGTATAGGTGGGGCCCGGTACTCTCGACTTCTATAATCAGTATAGTTTTATGCATTCCCAGTTGAAACATGCACTATTATACTATGCGCTGGAGGTCTCACTTCCAGAAAGGGACCGAAGGATACTGTTTTGACAGACCTTAATCTGGCGCTGCTGATGGGTTCAGCGCGATTTCCCACAAAGTAAGGCAAATCTTCTCAACTCATACTACAATGTTATTTATCTCTGCCTTAAGTTTGCTCAGCGACTCAGTGATTGAAATGGTGTCGACTTTTAGCATGCGCAAGGCTATCGCCGCTCGTTCCAATTGTTCCAATGCCTCTTTAAACTCACCTATATTCTTTTTTACATCCTTGTCTCTGCACGCCACGCATATCCACGTGCTGCCTATTTCCGCCTAATCTGTTACCTACCCGCAATCACATAACCTCTCGTTTTCCACTTGCCTACCTCCTCGTTCGATATGTGAGGTTTTGTATTGTTGTATTTCCCTCTCGCACTTACCACATCAAATACAAATATGCAAAGCCCGACATTGCCGCTCGACTTCAGGAAGGCTTTAGGAGAGTCGATTAAAGCTCTTTTTTACCTTTGTAATGGACACTCTTAAAGAACGCGCATTTGGTGCAGTCTTTCAGCTTGATCGCATTTATGCCCAGGATGCGATCCTTATCTATACAGAATGTCCCCACAACCTCAGCGCATATTTCTCCGTTGTCAGGCCATGCAGGACATCCCCCTTCTTGCCCGCGTCCGCATTGCGTAAATTCCCAGCATTTCATATCGAATCTCCTTTTCACGAGGTTTTTACTGGTGCCATCCCTTGCATAGGTTTGAAAAAAAGTTCCTCGCACTCCTATAACTAAAATCTAATGGATTTAGTTATAGAATGCAAGGGTTACTGACTTTTAGAAGAAATATATTATTGCCTCAGATCTCAGATTGCATGGCTTCAGGAAGGAAGGTTGCACATAGCTCTATCTATTTTCACGTTGCGTCTTTCGCCCAGAACTATTTACCGCCTTTTTGTTTGATCCACCGACACCCATTTAGAGGACAAACACTTATCAGAAATTGAAACAAATGCGGATTTACAAGAGTAGAACGAAACCGCTTCGCGGTAGAGCCTTCCCTCCGGGCTTTATGACAATAACCATTTCGTCTTTCTTGGCTTGAGCCTGACACCCTGCCTTTTTTAGTTAGCATAATCTTTTTACAATTTCCTTTTGATGTACCACC